>JBHSCB010000001.1:0-278330 GCA_042650965.1 Novosphingobium lubricantis
GTAACGCTTCGAAACCCGCGTATGCTGTGCGCGGGTGGCTGGGGTCCACATCAAAATCTCCGGGTTGTCTGCAAAACCCCCGGAATCACAGGAACCTCAGCCGCTCAACCCCTTTCGAAACGGCCTCTAAGGCCTTGGCCGAAAACTGGAAGCGCAGAGTAGAGAATATGATTTTCACCCCTTAACCCACTCTCTCCCTTGCGACAAAACCGAAATTGGGTGTGTCGCTTGCCGAATAACTGAATTTAACGAGCGGCCCGAACGCGGAACACGAGGAGCGATCATAACGGCGCGCGCAGGTTTGTCGTGACTTTTGGCGCGGTGCTCAATCGCCACAGCATCAACAACCGACTGATGATTTGCGTGCTGTCGACAAAAATCGCAGTATTCCAAGCATACTGCCATGAGCTGATCAGGCGCGGCAGCATCTTCCAGCTTCATAGTACTACAGCGAACTCATAGTGATCATCGCTGTCGGTCGCGTCCCGCCAATTACAAGCAACAGCGGCGGGCCACCGTCAATTGCACCGGTACGTTTTATTTCTGCGCACCGAAGGTAGTGGGCGGAACGGGTACTGCTGACTGTGTTACCTGTTCCACCCTGCCCTGATGGTCGTTGTCACGGCAGTGCTGCCGCGACCAGCGCACGCATTGCGTTAACGCTTTTTCGCGGCGATGGCTTCGATTTCGATCAGGAACTGCGGCGCCACCAGCCCGGCGACCTGGAAAGTCGAGCGCGCAACCGTCGTCGGGTTTTCGGCGGTCTTGAAAAACATCTTGAACCCGTCGTTCACGCCGGTGAAATCCATCTTGCCGGTTTTGGGATCGGCCGCCACGAAAAGGGTGAGCTTGACCAGATCGGCCATTTCATACCCGTTGGCTTCGAGCAGGCCCTTTATCTTGTTCAGCACGCTGATCGTTTGCGTCTTGGTATCGCCGAAATCGTCGACGCTCATGGCCATCGACATCTTCTTTTCCGGGTCGATCGGCGACGCAAGCTGACCCGACAGGAAGATCATGTCGGTCCCGGCTTTCACGTCTGCGGCGTCGAGAATCAAGGCGGCGGGATTGGATTGCAGCTTTGTTACCTGAGCAGACGCGGTCGGGCTCAGCGCCACCATGCCGAGGGCGGCAATTGCCACAGCGAATGGGCGATGCAGTGTGAAAGTGCGAAGGCTTGGCATGGAATCTCCTGTGTTACGAACGTCTATCATCCGCGCATTGTCAGGCTTGCGCAAATCCTTGCACGGCAAAAATACCGGCCGGTCCGTTCTAGGCACCGCAAGCCGTCGGCCCGACTCCTTTGTTGCAGTGCGACATGCAAAGGTTTTCGCATAATATCAGCACTGTAACCCCACTTTCTCTCAGCCCGTAAAGCAGCTTACGTCAAATGACGTATGTGATGAAAGTCATTTTGGCGGTCGCTTGGCGCCGCTCCGCCAGACAGCCAAACGGCGGGCAACCGTTAAATGACCGTATCAGCCGGACAGCACCATTCCAAAGCGTGCAGCCGGAACAGATGCGGCGATAACCGGGGAGAGGTCGGCAAACGACAACAAAGGGGGTTTCCATGTCGACCGTATCCAGAACGATTACCAGCCTGCTGCTGGCATCCACGATTTTTACCACCGCTCATGCCCAGGAAGCTGCCGCGGATGAACAGCCCGCAGGCGAGGCAATCGTCGTTACCGGATCGCGCGCGACTGGCGGCTCCGCAGCGGATGCCGCTGCTCCCGTTACGCTCATCAGCGGCAATGCCCTTACCCGCGTGGCACAGCCAAACCTCAACCAGGCACTGACCCAGCTCGTTCCGTCGTTCACGGCGCAGACGCAGGGCACGGACATGTCCAACTTCTCGCTGAGCGCGCGTCTGCGCGGCCTCAGCCCGAACCACACGCTGGTGATGGTCAATGGCAAGCGCCGCCACGGTTCGGCCATTCTTCAGGTCATTGGCGGACCTTTCCAGGGTTCGGCCGCCCCGTCGATCGACCTTATCCCGCCTGATGCGGTTCAGCGTATCGAAATCCTTCAGGAAGGCGCGGCCGCTCAATACGGGTCCGACGCTATCGCCGGGGTCATCAACATCATCCTGAAGAGTGCCGACACCGGCGCCAGCGTTCGCGCAACGGCAGGTCAGTTTTTCGACGGAGAAGGTGAAACGTATAGCGTCAGCGGCAATCTCGGCTACGCGCTCGGCGACAATGGGTTCTTCAACCTCTCGCTGTTCCACCGCCGGAACGATTTCACCACTGTCGGTGATGGCCAAACCACGATCAAGGACATCAACGGAAACGTTAACACATCGGTCCCGGCCGCTTTCCAGACCGTTTATGCAGGCCTTGATTTGGCTGGCATAAACGGTGGGCAAGCGAAGTCGGCGCTGTCGATTGCGTTCTTCAACGCCGGATACGATTTCGGCGGGGTGGAAGCCTACGCGTTCGGTGACATCGCCCGCCGCGATGGCAAGGCCAAGCAAGGCTATCGTCCGCCGAACCGGGTCTGCAAGGTGTCCTCCAGCCCGGCAAGCTGTTTCCAGAACACCGGCTTCACCGGCTTCGTTCCGTTGCAGGAAGTTGTTCAGGATGAATGGTCGCTCACCGGTGGCCTGCGCGGCGAGTTGAGCGGATGGAATTGGGACATTTCCGCGGAATACGGCAGCGACAAGAACAACATCTCGACCACGAAATCGGTCAACCGTTCGCTGTTCCTCAACACCGGACAAAGCCCGACGTCATTCTATGACGGCTTCTTCAAGCTGACCCAGTTCGTTACGACGCTGGACATCAAGAAAGAGTTCGATGCCGGCATGGCCGGGCCGCTGACCGTGGCGTTCGGTGGCGAATACCGCCGTGAAACCTACGAAATCGGCCAAGGCGACAATCTTTCGACGTACTTCGAAGGCGGGCAGTCGTTCCCCGGCTTTGCTGCAAGCGATGCTGGCAAGTACAACCGCAACGCCAAGGCTGTTTACCTGAACCTCATTGCCACGCCGGTTGAAAACCTGACGGTCGACCTTGCCGGTCGCTATGAAGACTACAGCGACTTTGGCGACACCGCGATTGGCAAGATCACGGCCCGCTATGACTTCAGCCCGGCCTTTGCCCTTCGCGGTACGGCCAGCACCGGCTTCCGTGCACCTACGCTGGCGGAATCGAACTACTCGGCAACCAACGTGGCGCCGACCAGCGCCACCGTCCAGTTGCCGCCGAACTCGACCGCTTCTGCCCTGCTCGGCTTCGGCGCGCTGCGGCCTGAAAAGTCCACCAACTTCTCGGCCGGTATCGTGCTCCGCCCGATCCCGAAGCTGGTGGCAACGCTTGATGCCTATTACATCAAGATCAAGGACCGTATTGCCGGTACGTCGACCATTCGCGGCATCGTCAACGGCACGCCACAAACCAACCTTGTCAACGGCAAGACTGCGTTTACGGCGGTCAACGAAGCGATTGCGGCGCGCAACGTCATCCTCGACTCGGCGGTCAACACGATTGGCGTGGCGACGTTTACCAACGGTATTGATACCCGCACCTGGGGTGTTGATTTCCAGGCACGGTATCCGGTGGAATTGTCGTTCGGGATGCTCGATCTGACCTTCAGCGCCAACTACAACAAGACCGACGTGGTGAAGAACAACATCGGTTCGTTGTTCAACAGCCAGGCGGAAAGCTTCCTCGAAACCGCGCAGCCGAAGTACAGGTTGCTGCTCGACTCGACGTTCACGTCTGGCCGCTTCAGTGCAACGCTGCGTCAGTCCTACCAGGGCAAGTCGGTGATCCTCGTCAACCCCGCGGTCAGCGGCTTTGGCCCGTACGAAGGAGTCGTCAAGGCAACGCCGCTTACTGACGTGGAACTGGCGTATGACCTGACCGACACTTTGACGTTCGCCATTGGCGCCAACAACCTGTTCGACAAGACGCCAGAGATTCCGGGTCTGCTCCCGATTGCTACAGCGCCCGGCGTGTCGCCATACCTGAACGGGACGACAACCATCAACAGCCCTTATAACCACGGTACCTACGGCACCAATGGCGGGTTCTACTATGCGCGCATGAACCTGCGCTTCTGACGCGGATCGCAGGGACGGTGGTTGCGCTTTGCGGCTACCGTCCCTGTCCAAACGGGCGCGGCGCCCTGCTCCAAGGCGTCCTATTCAAAAGGTGAGGATCACATGAAAAAGTTTTCGGCAATGGCAATCGCAGCAGCCGCAATGGTCGCTACATCGGCCCCAGCTCTTGCTGCGCCGGCAAAAATGAAATCGGCCGTGACGCGGACGAAGAGCAATCCGAACTCGCTCATATCGTCGTCTGCCACTGTGCCGCCGGGCAGCACTACCGTGTACCTGTCCGGCTCGGTCGCATCGCCGCTCGATCCGGCAAAACCCGAAGATCTTGGCGACACGCGCCAGCAGACGCTCAGCATTCTGACCAAGATGAAGGCCCAGCTTGAATCGATGGGCATGGGCATGGGCGATCTGGTGAAGCTGACCGTGTTTCTGGTCGGGACGCCGGAAAATGGCGGCCGGATGGATGCGCCAGCGATGAACGAAGTGTTCAAGACCTTCTTCGGTACGGCCGAACAACCCAATGCACCGACCCGCTCGACCGTGCAGGTCGCCGCCCTCGGTCGTCCGTACGTGCTGGTCGAAATCGAAGGCATCGCCGCAAAGGCACCCTGAACCGATCTTCGCCGATCAAGGACAAACTCAGCATGAACGAGCCCGTAATGCCGCAGACGCGGCGCGATCTGTTGCGCATGATCGGCACGGCCGGTGGCGGCATGGCGATGTACCAGGCGATGACGGTGCTGGGCCACGCGGCGGAAACGCAGTTTTCCGGTCCGCCCATGCTGTCCGGCGCGCGCAAGGGGGCGAGCGTTCTGGTGCTGGGCGCCGGGCTTGCCGGGATGTTGGCCGCCTATGAACTGGCCAAGGCCGGTTACAAGGTCACCGTGCTGGAATACCAGGACCGTCCGGGCGGACGAAACATGTCGATCCGGGGCGGCGACAAGGTCGTCGAGGTCGGCGGCGCTACCCAGACTTGCACGTTTGCACCCGGCAACTATGTCAACCCCGGCCCATGGCGCATCCCGCACCATCACCGCACGCTGCTGCACTACTGCAAGGCATTCGGGGTAGAGCTTGAACCGTTCATCCAGATGAACCACAACGCCTTTGTCCATCGTAGCAAGGCGTTCGGCGGCAAGCCGCAACGCTACCGGGAACTGGCGGTGGACTTCAAGGGCCACGTCTCCGAACTCATGGCCAAGGCGCTCAACGCTGGTTCGCTGGACGACAAGCTGACCGGCGAAGACAAGGAAAAGCTGCTGGTTGCGATGCGCGAATGGGGCGTGCTCGACCAGAACATGGCCTTCACCAGCAGCATCAAGGTATCGAGCCAGCGCGGATACGATACACCGCCGGGCGGCGGCGTGCGAGGCGAACCCACGCCTTCGAAGATCAACGGCCTGTCCGATGTTCTGGCGTCGAACGTGTGGACGCAGATGGGCTTCTTCTTCAACTACGTGATGCAGACGACGATGTTCCAGCCCAAGGGCGGGATGGACATGGTGGGCAAGGGTTTCTTCCGCCAGGTCGGCAAGATGGTGCGGCTGAACACCAAGGTAACCGCCATCACCCAGGACGACCGTGGCGTGACCGCGACGTGGGAGGACATGAAAACCGGCCAGAAGGGTTCGAGCAGCGCGGATTGGATGATCAACACCATCCCCCTTCCCGTACTGAACCAGATTCCGATGCAGGTTGGCCCCGCCCTGCAAGCGGCGATCAAGGCCGTCCCCTACAATGGGCAGCTCAAGATGGGTCTGGAGATGAAGCGCCGGTTCTGGGAGGAGGACTACTCGATCTACGGCGGCCACAGCTTTACCGACCAAGCGATTGGGCTGATTTCCTATCCCAACAACAACTTCTTCAAGGATGGGCCTGCCGTATTGCTCGGCGCGTTTGCCAATGGCGCAGGTGCGTTCCAGCTTACCGGGATGACTCCGGCCCAGCGGATCGAGGCCGCTCTGGCGCAGGGCGCGGTGTTCCATCCGGCAGAATACCGCAAGGAGTTCCTGTCAGGTGTCTCTTTCGCGTGGAGCCGGGCACCCTGGATTCTGGGCTGCACATCGCGCTGGACCGACGAAAGCCGTGCGGCACATTATCAGAACCTCTGCGCCATAGACGGCCGTATCGTGCTGGCCGGAGAACACGCCACCTATTACGGTGGATGGATGGAAGGGTCGCTGCTGTCGGCTCTGGACGCTGTAGAGCGTCTGCACAAAAAGGCCCTTTCCGCATGAAGCGCATGGCACGAATCTCTGCCTTGGTGGGCGGTATTGCAGTGCTGGCCGCGACGGCTGCTTTGCGCGCGCAGGATGCACCGGGCGGCGGACCGACAGCGGTCAGCATTTCAGACGAAGGCCGCGAAGTTTACGAGCAGATCTGCCAGGCGTGCCACATGGCTGATGCAAAGGGCGGCGGCGGCGCTGGCGCCATGATCCCGGCGCTCGCCGGCAATCCCAGGCTTGCAGACAAGGACTATGGTACGATCATTCTGCTCAAGGGGCGTGGTGGAATGCCCTGGTTTTCCGACATTCTGACAACCGAGCAGATGGCTGCCGTGCTCACTTACGTGCGCGGGCATTTCAACGACTACAAGGATCCGGTTACCGTTGCAGACATTGAGCGGGTCAACCTCGCTTCGCCGCCTGTGCCTGATTGTAACTGTACGCAATGAGCCTTGCGCCCGGCACCATGTGCACCGGTCGCATCAACAGGGGATAGTTATGGACGATATCATGCCGCAGACGCGGCGCGATCTGTTGCGCATGATCGGCACGGCCGGTGGCGGCATGGCGATGTACCAGGCGATGACGGTGCTGGGCCACGCGGCGGAAACGCAGTTTTCCGGTCCGCCCATGCTGTCCGGCGCGCGCAAGGGGGCGAGCGTTCTGGTGCTGGGCGCCGGGCTTGCCGGGATGTTGGCCGCCTATGAACTGGCCAAGGCCGGTTACAAGGTCACCGTGCTGGAATACCAGGACCGTCCGGGCGGACGAAACATGTCGATCCGGGGTGGAGACAAGGTCGTTGAAGTTGACGGAACGGTGCAGGATTGCACGTTTGCACCCGGCAACTATCTCAACCCCGGCCCATGGCGCATCCCGCACCATCACCGCACCCTGCTGCACTACTGCAAGGCGTTTGGCGTGGAGCTTGAGCCGTTCATCCAGATGAACCATAACGCCTTTGTCCATCGTAGCAAGGCGTTCGGCGGCAAGCCGCAACGCTACCGGGAACTGGCGGTGGACTTCAAGGGCCACGTCTCCGAACTCATGGCCAAGGCACTCAACGCTGGTTCGCTGGACGACAAGCTGACCGGCGAAGACAAGGAAAAGCTGCTGGTTGCGATGCGCGAATGGGGCGTGCTCGACCAGAACATGGCCTTCACCAGCAGCATCAAGGTATCGAGCCAGCGCGGATACGATACACCGCCGGGTGGCGGCGTGGGTGGGGAACCCACGCCTTCGAAGATCAATGGCCTGTCCGATGTTCTGGCGTCGAACGTGTGGACGCAGATGGGCTTCTTCTTCAGCAATGTCATGCAGACGACGATGTTCCAGCCCAAGGGCGGGATGGACATGGTGGGCAAGGGTTTCTTCCGCCAGGTCGGCAAGATGGTACGGCTGAACACCAAGGTAACCGCCATCACCCAGGACGACCGTGGCGTGACCGCGACATGGGAGGACACGAAAACCGGGCAGAAAGGTTCGACCAGTGCGGATTACTGTGTCTGCACGATTCCCACGACGATCCTTAACCAGATCGAATTGCAGGTTGGCGCGCCGATGAAGGCGGCTCTCAAGGCCCTGCCCTATTCGAACTCGGTCAAGATGGGGCTGGAGATGAAGCGCCGGTTCTGGGAGGAGGATTACTCGATCTACGGTGGCCACAGTTTCACCGATCAGGCGATCGGGCTGATTTCCTATCCCAACAACAACTTCTTCAAGGATGGACCTGCCGTATTGCTCGGCGCATTCGCTGGCGGTGCGGGCGGGTATCAGCTTGCCGGCATGACACCAGCGCAGCGGATCGAAGCCGCGCTGACGCAAGGGTCGGTGTTCCATCCGGCAGAATACCGCAAGGAGTTCCTGTCGGGGGTGTCGTTTGCGTGGGCGCGCGCGCCATGGATTATGGGCTGCTGCGCCACGTGGACGGAGGAGAGCCGCGCTGCTCATTATCAGAACTTGTGCGCCATAGACGGCCGCATCGTGATGGCCGGTGAGCATGCATCCTACTACGGCTGCTGGATGGAAGGGGCGTTGCTGTCTGCCCTTGACGCGGTAACACGTCTGCATCAGCGTGCGCTTGCAGCATGAAGCAAAGCGTGGGACCGTCCGATAGAGACGGTCCCACCAAGGCTGGAATTAAAGGCCGGCCATCCGCTTGCGCTGGGCTTCATTGGTCAAGGCTGCAATCTTTACCGCTGCATCGCGGCGCAGTTCCTTGCGGCACTGCAGATCCGGTTGACGGCCATTGCTGAGCCGGTCGTCGGGGTTGCACGCTTCGATAATGGCCAGATTGACCTTCTTGCTGAGCAGCGAAACCTGACCGGGATCGGTCAGGTCCATGCCGTCGCTGACGATTGTGACATTGATGGGTTCACGCGGTGCAGCATTCGCGGGGATTGCAAGGCACAGCGCCGAAACGGCCGAAATGGCCGTGATTACGGTCTTCATGATAACTCTCCTGCGTAAGTCGGACCGTTTTCGGCCCTGTCTTATTGCCGGAATGCGTTTGATCAGGAACGCTGCACCACGCACAAACCGGACAGGCGTCAAGTTAGGCTTCTATCCCTCTCCTGACAAGGGGGACATGCTTTCAAAGTATTGCCAAGGTCCTCATAATTTTCTCTGCGCAATCCGCAACATGCCGCGCAGCATGGATCAGATGTGCAGCGCCTTTCCATAAGCTGCAAGGACGCTTTCGTGCATCGATTCGCTGATGGTCGGGTGGGGGAATACCGTGTGCATCAGTTCGGCCTCTGTCGTCTCCAGCGTCCTGCCGATCACGTAGCCCTGGATCATTTCCGTCACTTCGGCACCGATCATATGCGCGCCAAGCAGTTCCCCGGTAGCGGCATCGAACACCGTCTTGACGAAGCCTTCGGGTTCGCCCAGCGCAATCGCCTTGCCATTGCCGATGAAAGGAAACGTGCCGACGTTCACTTTGTACCCGGCCTCTTTCGCCTTCGCTTCGGTAAGTCCGACGCTGGCAATCTGTGGGTGGCAATATGTGCAGCCGGGAATGTTCAGCCGGTCCATCGGGTGGGGATGCACGTCCTTGTTCCCAAGTTCGGCAGCGATGGACTCGGCAGCGATCACGCCCTCATGGCTGGCCTTGTGCGCGAGCCACGGCCCTGGTGTCACATCACCGATCGCCCAGACACCTTTCACGCTGGTGCGGCCATACCCGTCGATTGCGATGATGCCCCGCTCGGTGTTCACGCCGAGCGTTTCGAGGCCGATATTCTCTGTATTCGGCGCGATGCCGACCGCAACGATGACGTGGCTGAAATCGATTTCCTCCACCTTGCCATCCGCAGCCTTGATCCGCGCCCTTATACCGCTGGAACCGGTTGCAAGACTTTCGACACCGGCGCCGGTCATTACCCTGAGCCCCTGCTTGGTCAGCGCCTTCAAGAGGAATGCCGAAACGTCTGCATCTTCGACCGGCACGATACGATCCATCATTTCCACAACGGTCACCTTGGCACCCATGTCGTTGTAGAAGCTGGCAAACTCGATGCCGATCGCTCCGGATCCGATCACCAGCAGGTTGGTCGGCATCACTTTCGGAGTCATTGCGTGGCGATAGGTCCAGATGCGATCACCATCGGCCTTGGCGAAGGGCAGGTCGCGCGCACGTGCACCGGTTGCAACGATCACATGCTTGCCGTTGATCGTCTCTGCCCCTTTTTCACCGCTTACTTCCACGCTCCCAGCCGTTTTGAGCACGCCCGTGCCCATGTGAACGGTGATCTTGTTCTTCTTCATCAGGTGCGCGATGCCCTGGCTGAGCTGCTTGGCGACGCCGCGGCTGCGCTTGACCACGGCATCGAGATCGGCACGAATGTTGTCGGCCGCCAGACCATAAGAGGCAGCGTGCTTCATGTGATTGAACACTTCGGCCGACCGCAGCAGCGCCTTGGTCGGGATGCAGCCCCAGTTCAGGCAGATGCCACCCAGGTTTTCCCGCTCGACGATCGCGGTCTTCAGGCCGAGCTGCGCACAGCGGATTGCAGCCACATAGCCGCCTGGGCCGGATCCTAGGACGATCACATCATACTGTTCAGCCACGCGAATGCTCCTTCGTCCCCACTGCGGGAGAGTAGTTCCAGCGATCCGAACGGGCGTACCCGTTCAGGCAAATATCAGGCCACCAACCCCAGCGGGTTTTCGATAAGCGTCTTGAACGCCTGCATCAGTTCTGCGCCGTCCGCTCCGTCAATCGCCCGGTGATCGAAGCTGCCAGTCGCCGACATGACCGTGGCGACTGCGAGCGCGCCGTCGACAACATAGGGGCGCTGCTCCCCTGCACCGACGGCCATGATCATGCCCTGCGGCGGGTTGATCACCGCATCGAACTGCTTGATCCCGTACATGCCCAGGTTTGATAGCGATGCCGTGCCGCCCTGGTACTCCGCAGGCGTCAATTTTCCGTCGCGTGCCTTCCCGGCGAGAGCTTTCATCTCGGAAGCAATAGCAGAGACAGACTTGCTTCCGGCATCGACGATGATCGGGGTGATGAGGCCAGACGGTGCGGCAACTGCAACCGAAATGTCCGCCCGCGTGAAGCTGCGCAATTCATCGCCCGCAAAGCTGACGTTGCACTTGGGCACTTGCACCAACGCCTTGGCCAGCGCCTTGATGAGCAGGTCGTTGACCGACAGCTTGATACCCTGCGGCTCCAGCGCCGCATTCAGATCGCCACGCAGCTTGAGCAGGGGATCGAGGCGGATGTCGACTGTAAGATAGATGTGCGGGATTGTCTGCTTGGCTTCGGTCAGGCGACGGGCGATGGTCTTGCGCACATTGTTCAACTTTTGCGCTTCGAACGGGATGCCGAAATCGGGCACTGCGGATGGTGATGTTGGCGTTGCTGTTGCAGCCGCTGCGGGAGCGGCAGCCTTGCTTTCTACCGCTGGTGCGGCACGGGCCGCTTCGACATCAGCCTTCACAATGCGGCCGTTCGGGCCGGACCCGGCCACGGCGCCAAGGTCAATGCCCTTGCTCGCCGCAATCCGTTTCGCCAGCGGACTGGCCACGATCCGATCTCCCTTGGCGGCTGCCGCAGGGGGCGGTGCAGCAGGCTGTGCGGCGACCGGTGCCTGTGACGGCGTCTCTTCGACCGCAGTTTTGGGTTCCGGGGCTGCAGACTTTGCCGGTGCTGCTTCAGTATCGGCATCATCGTCTTCCCCGGCCAGGGTTGCGATAACTGTGCCGACTTTCACGCCATCGCTGCCTTCGGCGACTTCGATAGAGACGATCGTGCCTTCATCGACAGCCTCGAACTCCATTGTCGCCTTGTCGGTCTCGATTTCCGCCATGATGTCACCGGCGGAAACCTTGTCTCCGACTTTGACCAGCCAGCGGGACAGCGTCCCCTCTTCCATCGTCGGCGAAAGGGCGGGCATCTTGATCGCGATGGGCATGTGTACCGTGTCCTGACTGGGCGAAGAAAAGGTGCCATGGCGCAAACCACGGCTGCATCTTTTGTCCGCTTCATTTCACCGCCTTGGTGCGTCGGGTCAAGGGGCTTGCCGCTTGCCTTGCATACGAATTAGCCAGTACGACAGGTCGCGGAAGGAATATGCGCATGCCTGATCCCATTTCTCCGGCACGAGTCTACCTCGTCATCATGGACGAAACCGAGGAAGCACGAAGCGCCCTGCGCTTTGCCGCGCGTCGGGCGGTGCGTACAGGCGGCGCGGTGCATATCCTTGCACTGGTCCAGCGGCAGGAGTTCGTTGCGTTCGGCGGCGTGCAGGCCACCATCGAGGAAGAAGCGCGCGACCGCGCTGAAGTGCTAGCAATGACGGCAGCCGGGAGCCTTGCCTCTGAATCGGGGCTGACCGCGGTCATCGCGGTAAAGCAGGGCGATGGACCGCAGGTCGTGCGTGCCTATCTTGATGAGCACCCGGAAGTTTCGGCGCTCGTGCTTGGTGCCGCCAACGGTAACCCCGGCCCGCTGGTAACGCACTTTGCCGGTATCGCGGGGCAGTTGTCCTGTCCGCTGATGATCGTGCCCGGCACCATGGCGGACGAGGATATCGACCGCTTGAGCTGATCCTACTTCTTGCGGCCCTGGTGCCGGATGTTGGACGGTCTGCCGCGCTTGCCAGCCATGAACTGTCCGTTGCGGCGGGGCTTTTGCTCTGCGCGACCGCCACGGCGTTCGATCCGTTTGACCCCTTCGGCTACATCAGCCGGTTCGAACTTCAACGCGCCGGTAAGGGGATTCGCTTCAGCAAGGCGCAGCTTGAGGATCATGCCGATGGCAAACGCCTCACCACTTTCCTCGCCAATCAATCGCTGCGCCTTTTCGTCGTAACCGAAGCGTTCCGCTCCGAGCGTCGAAACCGGAACCAGCCCATCGCCGCCAAGCCCGATGATCGTGGCAAACAGCCCGAACTTCTGCACGCCGGTTATGCGGGTATCGAACACTTCACCGACGCGGCTGGAAAGCCAGGCGGCAACATAGCGATCGGTCGTTTCACGCTCGGCCTCCATCGCGCGGCGTTCGGCGGTGCTGATCGCGTCGGAAATCCGCGCGAGGTCGTTGCGATCCCGTTCCGCCAGACCGGACAAGGCCGGGACATCCGCTTGCGGTCGCGGCTGCTCCAGTCCGTAGGCATCGACCAGCGCGCGGTGAATCAGCAGGTCGGAATAGCGTCGGATCGGGGAGGTGAAGTGCGCATAGCTCCCAAGCGCAAGGCCGAAATGCCCGGCGTTGCGTGGGCCATAATAGGCTTGCGTCTGGCTGCGCAGTACTGCCTCCATGACCAGCGCCTTTTCCGCATCATCGCTGACGTCCTTGAGCATCCGGTTGAACAGCGAAGGCGTAATCACCTGCCCCAGCGCCAGCTTGCGACCGAAGGTCGCAAGATAGTCCTTGAGGGTTATAAGCTTTTCGCGGCTCGGTGGTTCATGGATGCGATAAACGACCGGGGCGACTTTCGCCTCAAGCGCCTTGGCCGCGGCGACGTTTGCCGCGATCATGAAATCTTCGACAACCCGATGGGCGTCGAGCCGGTCACGCAACGCGATTTCGGCAATGCGACCGTTTTCATCCAGCACGACGCGCCGTTCCGGCAGGTCGAGGTCGAGAGGATCACGGTCGTTGCGTGCCTTTTCCAGCAGACGCCAGGCCGCCCACAGGTTGCGCAGCACGGCGATATCGACACCGGGCGAAGCGCCCGTTGTCATTGCCCCACCGGCATCTTCATCAACCCGCCGCTGCGCTTCTTCGTAGGCGATAACTTCGGCGATCCGCACCAATGCCCGCGTGAAACGCCAACTGGCGATGCGGCCCTGCGCATCAATGGTCAGGTGGCATGCCATGGCTGCGCGATCTTCGCCTGCCTTGAGCGAGCAGACATCCGCGCTGAGCACTTCGGGCAGCATCGGCACGACACGGTCGGGGAAATAGACCGAATTGCCCCGCTTGCGCGCTTCGCGGTCAAGCTGACCGCCGGGGCGCACATAAAAGCTGACGTCCGCGATGGCGACGACGGCACGAAATCCGCCAGTACCATCGGGTTCAGCCCAGATCGCATCGTCATGGTCGCGCGCATCCACCGGGTCGATGGCCACGATCGGCACATGGCGCAAATCCTCGCGGTGTTCGGCGCTCAATGGAAGTTTGGCGGCAATCGTCGCCTCGTCCAGCGCGGCCTGAGGAAAAACGAATGGGATACCGTGCTTGTGAATGGCGATGAGGCTGAACGCGCGCGGCGCCAACGGATCACCCAGAACAGCGGTCACTTTCATGCCAGCCCGCGCCGAACGCCCGGCCGGTTCCGCCAGGACAAGCTGCCCCGCCTGCGCGCCGCCGAGGTCGGAGATCGGCACCGCGTTGCGCACCCGCTTGTCCACCGGGGCAAGCCAGCCTTTGCCAGTGCCATCCAGTTCGACAACCCCAAGCACCTGCTCGTCACTGACCGCAAGTTTCTTCATCGGGTGGGCCACCCAGCCCTTGCCTGCTTCTTCGGTGCGGGCCAGCACGCGGTCACCCACTTTCAAGGCCGCGCTGCGATCCCGCGCCTTGCCGCGCGGTTCGATAACACGCAAGCGCGGCGGCGGGCTGGCGTCTTCCGGGTGCCAACTATCCGGGATGGCAATGGCCTCCCCCTCATCAATCTCGACTATGCGCAGTACCGTCACGCGCGGGATACCGCCCATGGCGTGGAATGCGCTGCGATTGCCGTCGATCAGCCCCTCGTCGGCCATGTCCTTCAACAGCGCCTTGAGCGCGATCTTTTCCACCCCCTTCAGGCCGAACGCTTTCGCAATCTCGCGCTTGCCGGCTGGTTCGTCCGATTTTGCGATGAAATCGAGAACCTGCTCACGCGATGGCTGGCCCTGGGGATAGGAATGCTTTTTCATGCCCGGCATGTGGTCCCTTGAACTCGCAATGGCAAGCAAAGTCGCCCCGCCGCGGGTGGAGCGATCCGGTCAGGGCGCAGTGATCGGCGCGAACGCACCGCCCGGCACGGCGGACGCGACCGGGCTTTCGGTGCCATCGGCGGCAATGGCACTGACACCGAACATCCAGTCATCCGCGCGGACGCCTTCAAGGTGCACCGCAGTTTCCAGCGTGTCCTGCAGGACAGTCTCCCACCCCGGAGCATCGGTGCGCCTCTGCCACACGCGATAATGCTTTGCGCCAGCAACAGGTTGCCACGCAATATCGGTGGAGGTCTGCACGGCGCCCTTCATGGTCGGCGCAGGCGGCATCGGCGCGCGTGCCAGCGCGCCCAGTGCACGCACGTTCAGGCGCGTGACCTTGGCCAGATAGGGAAAATCCATTTCATCGGCAGTGTCGCCATAGGTCGTGCCGTTTTCGGTCCGCACGTCCTGGTGCTGATGCTCGTAATCCTCGACCGCCACGGTCAAGCGGATAGCGGGGAAACCTTTTTCGGAAAACGGCAACTGGTCACCGCCCCTGCCCATCCGGTCGGCGCGCCAGATCTGCCGCACGGCAAGACCGCCCGCGTCCCCCTCTGCCAACCCGGCCACCCAGCGCGAAATGTTGCGCGAGGGGCTGTCGTTTTCGCCGCCGAATCGCCGCTGCTGGGCGCGCAGCGCATCGGTGGCATCGGCGCGCGGCCCTTCGGACAGGACGCGAACGTGCGTATCGTCGTGATAGCCGTCTGACCCGCGCGAGCCCCCAACGATATCGTTGTTCAGCACCGCCTTGACCGTCCACCCTTGTGCGGCAGCGTAGTCGGCGAGCAGTTTCCCGCCCAACAGGCCCTGCTCCTCGCCCGAAAGTGCGGCATAGACAATCGTCGTCGGAAATCTGGTGTTTGAAAGGACGCGGGCCGCCTCGATCACGAGCGCCGTCCCGGAAGCGTTGTCGTTCGCGCCGGGCGCATCCTTTACCGCGTCCAGCACGTCACTCACGCGGCTGTCGATGTGGCCCTGAACGATGACGACTTCGTTCGGGCGCTCGGTCCCGCGCTGAATGGCGATGACATCGACCAGCCTTGTCGGTGCTGGAACGCGATTACCGCTGACGATCGTTTCCGGCCGGGCGATTTCAAGACAGCCGCCACAGCGCGCCGACGCCTTGCGGAACTCGTTTTCCGCCCAGTTCAGCGCCGCACCAATGCCACGCTTCGGATCGGTCTGGCTCGACAGCGTGTGGCGGGTGCCGAAACCGCTCAGGCGTTCGACATCTGCCCGCAGGCGACCTTCGGAAATGGAATCCTCCGGCGCGGCAAAGGCGGCGGTGGCAGACACGAACAAAAGCAGGGCGATGATCTGGCGCATGGGCACAGATTACTCACCCTGCGCCCCGCGCCAAGCCATCATCCGCAACAAAGGCGTGGCAATTGGTGCAAGGCGCTTCCGCGGGGTCAGTACGACCGGGCGACAAGGATCTTTTCAACGGCCGGTTCGCCGGTGAACGGGCATGTCCCGGTCGGCTTTTCCGCATCGAGCGGGGTATTGCGGATCGTCAGCTTGAGCGCCTTGAGCTGTTCGACAACCTTGTCGAGCGCAGCGCCGGTTGGACGCGACCACGCCATTTCCACCCACCCCGGAAACTTTGCGCTTTCCTCAAAATAAGCCGAAAGCCCGGCAAGGTCCGTAATGTCACGGACAATCTGGCTATCGCGGCGTGCGCGCGCTTCGGCATACAGGGCGGACTGAATCGATTCCAGTTCGCTCGCAGCACTTGCGACAAAGCTGTCGCGCGATTGCCCGATGAAGTTCGGCTTGGCATCGTCGCGCCACAGGCGGTCACGGCGCAGCACCGAAACCTGACCGCCTTCGGCATCGCGCCCGCCGATTTCAAGTATCAGCGGCACGCCCTTGCGAACCCACGCCCAGCGTTTGCCGGTTGCCTTGCCGGGACGCTTGTCGAGGAGCACGCGCACCCGTTCGTCGAAGGCTGTCTGCCGGGCCAGTTCGGCGCGGATCGCCTCGCAGTATGCGAGCAGTGCTTCATCGCCGTCATTGTCGCGAAGCATCGGCAATATGACGATTTGCTGCGGCGCCACCTGCGGCGGGACGCGCAGGCCATCGTCATCGCCATGGGTCATTATCACGCCACCGATAAGCCGGGTCGACACGCCCCAGCTCGTCGTGTGGGCCAGAGCCTGCTGCCCCTCCTTGTCCTGGTAGCGAATGCCCGCCGCTTGCGCGAAAGTCGTGCCAAGATAATGCGAGGTGCCTGCCTGGAGCGCCTTGCCATCCTGCATCATGGCTTCGATCGAGAACGTCTCGACCGCGCCGGGGAAGCGTTCGTTTTCCGGCTTGGGACCAGCGATTACGGGCATCGCCAGCGGTCCTTCGGCAAAGGCACGGTACATTTCGAGCGCGCGCAGCGTTTCGCGCATGGCATCGCTTTCGTCGACATGTGCAGTATGCCCTTCCTGCCACAGGAACTCGCTGGTGCGCAGGAACATGCGGGTGCGCATTTCCCAGCGCACAACGTTGGCCCACTGGTTGGTCAGCAGTGGCAGGTCGCGCCATGATTGTACCCACCGTGCCATGGCCGCGCCGATCACTGTTTCCGACGTTGGGCGCACGACCAGCGGCTCTTCCAGCCTGGCTTCCGGGTCCGGCGTCAGCCCGCCCTTGCCATCGGAAATCAGCCGGTGGTGGGTGACCACCGCCATCTCCTTGGCAAAGCCTTCAACGTGCTCTGCCTCTTTCGCAAAGTACGAAAGCGGGATGAACAGCGGAAAATAGCAGTTTTCGACACCTGCTTCCTTGATCTGGGCGTCCATCAGCTTCTGGATGCGTTCCCAGATGCCATAGCCCCACGGCTTGATGACCATGCAGCCGCGAACCCCGGATTCCTCCGCAAGCTCGGCTTCGGCAATCACCGCCTGATACCATTGGGCGAAGTCGTCTGCGCGCTTGATCGAAAGCGCATGCTTGATTGAAGGCTGGTTCATGGGCAGCGGCGTTAAGCTGCTATCCGCAATCCCGCAATGGGCAGATTGGAGTCAGCCAAATCCGGCACCACGAAAACCACGATAACAAAAATGCCGGGTCCAAAATGACGGCCAGCCAACCGTCATTTGGCCAGTTGATCGAGCTTCTTCTGCATTTCCGCCATCTGCTTGCGCAGCGAATCAAGGTCGTCATCCTCGTCGGCGGTGCGAGTGTCTTCCTTGCCGGCAAGGCCAGGAGCAAAGGCCGCGGCCGCTGCCTTGAACATCTCGACGTTGCGCTGGGCCAGTTGGGCCAGAGGGTTGGCGCCGATGCTGTCTTCGATCGCCTTGCGCAGCTTCACCTGATTCTCGCGGAAATGTTCCATCGATGCTTCAAGATAACCGGGCAGCAACGCCTGCATCGAATTGCCGTACATCGAAATCAATTGGCGAAGAAAGTTCGTGGGCAGCATCTGTTCACCAGTCTGCTCTTCCTCCATGATGATCTGTGCAAGTATCGAGTGCGTAAGGTCCGCCCCGGTCTTGGCATCGATGACTTTGAAGTCGATGTTTTCCTTCACCATCTGAGCAAGATGGTCCAGCGTGATATAGCTGGAAGTACTGGTATTGTAGAGCCGGCGATTGGCGTATTTCTTGATCGTTACGATTCCGCCGGACTTGCTTTCACTGGCCATGGTAGGGCCCCCGCTGCGACTGATTTTCTAAATTAGCACGTGCAGTATGTGCAGCGCAATAAAAGTTAACAAGGGCCGTTAGTCGCCACTTTGGCGCGAAAATCGTTGGCCCAGCAGGGTGAGCAGTTCGTATTGCGACAGGCAGGTCGTTTCGGCAGCCATGCGCAGATCGTACTCCACGCCAAGCCAATCGCCCTCGCTGCAATCCGGCACGTCAGTCAGATCGACAACGGTCAGGTCCATCGACACCCGCCCCAGCACCGGGACTACCGCACCGCGCCACACAAACCGGCCCTTCCCCGACCAGCAGCGCAGGTATCCGTCGGCATACCCTATGGCCAACACTCCGATACGCATTGGCCGGTCGGCGACGAAGCGGGCGTTGTACCCTACCCGATCGCCCGGCACGAGCTGGCGGACCTGGATGACCGCTGCTTCGGGAAAAGCGACCTGCCCGATCCGGCCTGCCAGTTCCGGTCGCGCGATGCCGCCATAGAGCGCAAGGCCAGGCCGGGTCAGATCGGCGTGGTAAGCACTGCCCAGAACAATTCCGGCGCTGTTGGCCAAACTGTAGCGCCGGGCACGGACCTGCTGGCGCACTGCAGCAAAAACCGCCTTCTGCTGCGCATTCTGCGGCACATCCTCGTCCGCGCTGGCAAGATGGCTCATGCACAGGTCGACATCGAGACCGGCAATAACCGCGTCATTCAGATCGTCGCTGGCCAGACCAAGTCGGTTCATGCCGGTATCGACCATGAGGTGACATCGACCACCGCCACTTTCCCGCCACACCTGCACCTGACCACGGGTGTTGAGAACCGGTATTGCTCCAGTCGCGCGAGCATATGCCGCTTCGGAAGCATTCATCGGGCCATGCAACACGGCAATCGCGCTGGCTGGGACGTGCGGCAAAAGGTCCGGCACTTCGCTCCAGTGCGCGACGAAGAAATCGCGGCACCCCGTTGCTGCGAGTGCTTGCACAACCCGTGCAGCACCCAGCCCGTAGGCATTGGCTTTTACCGCAGCGCCAGCGGACGCCTGACCGGACAACCGATCGAGCGTGCGCCAGTTCGTTGCCAGCGCCGCTGCATCCATGCGCAGCCGCAGCGCAGATGGCGGCGGAACCGGCAACGGCGCGTCAGTCATCCGTGAAGTCGGTCGGCAAGCCGCCCTTCAACCCCCACGCACCGACAATCAGTGCCACCAGCACAACGACCCACGTATACCACAGCCCCGCATAGGGATCCCCGGTGCGGGCGACGATGTAGCTTGAGATAAGCGGCAGGAAACCACCGAAATATCCGGTGCCCAGATGGTAGGGTATCGACATCGAACTGTACCGGATGCGCGGCGGGAACATTTCCGAAAGCAAGGCCGCAACCGGCCCGTAGGTGGCGCCAGACAGGGCCATGAGCAGCAGCAGAGCACCGATCACACCGGCCAGACGCAGGGGGGAAGGCTTGATCCGGCTGAGGTCGTATCCCCGCTGCGCCAACAGGGTCTGCAACGCATTGCTCCGCGCTGCCGCGTTGGCCGTCCACGGGAAGTCCGCAAGATCGACCGGCGCGCCGCCGACCGTCATCGCAAAGTCCTTGGTCAGATCGAGCTTGTACGCCACGCCCGATGCGGAAAGGTCGGCAAGCAGCTTGCCGCAATTGCTCGACTGTTCGGACGCGAACGGGCTGTAATCGCATTCCGGCCCGGATACGACGACCGGGTTGCGTTCTGCGGCAGCGGCAAGTTCGGGATTGGCCGCTTTGCCCATCAGCCAGAAAGCCGGGAAAAGCAGCAAAAGCGTCAGCACGTACCCGACAATGATCGGCTTCTTGCGCCCGACCCGGTCAGACATTGCTCCGAAATAGATGAAAAAGCCCATGCCAATGGCGGCTCCAATTCCGACGACGATTTCCGCCAGCGTTTCATCCATCCGCATTGCGGATTTCAGGAAGCTGAGACCGGTAAACATCGCGGTATACCAGATCACCGTCAGCCCGCTCGCCACGCCGAAGAGAGCGATGAAAATCCGGCGCTTGTTGCCGGGGTAGGTAAAGCTTTCCACGAAGGGATTGCCGGCAAGCTCGCCATCTTCCTTCATCGCCTGGAAAACCGGGCTTTCGGACAGTTTGAGCCGCATCCAGAGCGAAATCCCCAGCAGGGCGAGGCTGACCAGGAACGGTACGCGCCAGCCCCAGCTTTGCCAGACTTCATCTGGCATCAGCCCCTTGCTGGAAAGGACCACGATCAGGCTCAACACGAACCCGCCAACAACGCTGGCCTGGATATAACTGGTGTAATAGCCCCGACGTCCGCCGGGAGCGTGTTCGGCAACATAAATCGCCGCCCCGCCATATTCGCCGCCCAGCGCGAGGCCTTGCAGCACGCGCAGGAAGATGATGATGGCAGGCGCCCACAACCCGATGGTCTGCGCCGAAGGGATAAGCCCAACCCCGGCGGTGGCGATGCCCATCATCGTTACGGTAACGAGGAAGGTGTACTTCCGGCCCAGCTTGTCGCCAAGGTATCCGAACAGGATTGCGCCCAGCGGACGAAAGCCGAAACCAACGGCAAACCCGGCCCAGACCAGCAGGACTTGCAGCGTTGCGTTATCCGACGGGAAGAAGGTCTTGCCGATGATCGCGGCAAGGGTGCCGTAGATGAAGAAATCGTACCATTCGAAAATCGTGCCCGCCGAACTGGCGGCAATGACCAGCCTGATGTCCGATGCACTGGGCTGCGCGCCATGGTCCTTCACTGCTGCCTGTTGCGTCACGCCATCATCCCCTGCGACAATCCTTGCAGCCGCTCTAGCGAAGCCGTTCCGCAGGGGAAAGCCCCGCAGCTACAATCGCCCGGCTATCTGCCGATATTTTGGCCAAGTGCATCAAGAGCAGCGTCCCACGCCAGCAGGATTGCACCGTGCCGCGCCGGATAGGCCTGGGCAGGCGCGATCAGGGAAATGCCGGGCCAGTCGGGCAGACCAGCGTCTCCCGCAAGCCACCCTGCGATATCGGCCCGCGCACTGGTGACCGATGCCCGCGTGCGTCCCTTTGCCGCCTTTGCAAAGATCGCCGCTGCTGCCTGCCCCACCGCGCACGCATGGGGCCTGATGCCAAGAGCATCTATCCGGCCTTGTGCATCAAGGCTCATTCCGACGTCCAGCGTGCTGCCACAACTGCGCGAGCGCGCCGAACCGCGTAACGGGTGCGCATCATCCCAGCCATAGGCCACCAGATCCATTGCGGCAGCGAGGATCTGCGGCGAGTACAGGCCGCGCCCGGCGGTCACGTCATTCCCCTGAAAGGGCCGCACGCGCTTTGCGCCGCGCCACTTCGCGCGCCGCATCGGCGGCTTCTTCGCGCCGGTCGGAAATCATTGTCAGCAATTCTTCGCTGGCCGCGTTGAGGAAGGGATAAGTGCGCGATTGCGTGATCCATGGCGGGCGACCATCGACGCCCCAGACAAGATCATAGGCGAACACCACGACCGCAAAGCCCATCACCACGATAATGAAGCCTTTCACCGAGCCGAAGCCGAAGCCCAGCATGCGGTCGATTGGCGCAACCGCCGATTTGCGGCTGGCGCTGCCCATCCGGCGGGCGAACAGGCGTGCCAGCAGATAGGGCACGAGCAACAGCAGGAAAAACGCCAGCACGCCCGCCCCGGTCTGGTTGGGAAGGTAACCAGACAGGAAATAGGTGCCGGTTTCGTGAAAATAGTGAACCGCCAGCAGCGCAAGGCACCATGCGGCAAGCGACAGTACTTCTTCGACAAAGCCGCGCATGAAGCCGCCCACGGCCCCGATGCCCACAAAAAGCAGAACGACGTAGTCAAAGCCTGTCATCGGCCCTGTCACTATGACCCGCCCATGACCCGGTCAATCAGATTTGGCAGCAGGCGCAGCGGCGCATAGTGCAGACCTGCCACCGTTTCCGCCCCGGATTCCGGCCCGCAGCCCCGCGTGAAGCCCAGCTTTGCTGCTTCGCGCAAACGGATCGGCGCGTGCGCCACAGGGCGCACCTCACCCGAAAGCGCGACTTCCCCGAACCAGATCGACGCCGATGGCAGCGGGCGATCTGAAAGCGCCGATACAAGCGCGGCGGCCACGGCAAGATCGGCAGCAGGATCAGTCAGGCGGTAGCCGCCTGCCACGTTGAGATAAACTTCTGCTGTCGAAAAGTTCAGCCCGCACCGCGCCTCCAGCACCGCCAGCAGCATGGCCAGCCGTCCTGAATCCCATCCGACAACGGCCCGCCGCGGCGTAGCCCCGCTGGCGAGGCGCACGGTCAGCGCCTGAATCTCGACCAGCACCGGCCGCGTGCCCTCAAGCGCCGGAAACACCGCGCTGCCCGGTACATCCTGTTCGCGGCCGGAAAGGAACAGCAGCGAAGGGTTGCCGACTTCCTCAAGCCCCGCCCCGGCCATGGCGAAAACACCGATTTCATCCACCGCGCCAAAGCGGTTCTTGAGCGCGCGCAGGATGCGGTACTGGTGGCTGCGCTCCCCTTCGAAGCTCATGACCACGTCAACCATGTGTTCGAGGACGCGTGGACCGGCAATGGAACCATCCTTGGTGACATGCCCTACCAGCACGAGCGCGACGCCGTTTTCCTTGGCATAGCGGATCAGTTCAAATGCGCAGCCGCGCACCTGGCTCACAGTACCGGGCGCGCCTTCGATCTGGTCGGAATGCATTGTCTGGATCGAATCGATGACCAGCAATGCAGGCGGGGTCATGCTGCCAAGTGTTGTAAGGATGTCGCGGACCGATGTGGCAGCCGCAAGCTGGATAGGAGCCTTGCCAAGTCCCAGCCGGTCCGCCCGCAGCCGCACTTGCGCCGATGCTTCCTCACCGCTGATGTACACCGCATCGCCACCTGCCAGCGCGACTTGCGCCGAGGCCTGCAGCAACAGCGTGGATTTGCCGATACCCGGATCGCCCCCCATAAGGATTGCACTGCCGGGAACCAAGCCGCCGCCCAGCGCGCGGTCGAACTCGGCAATTCCGGTAGTGCGCCTTTGCGGCAGGGCGACCGGATCGTCGAGCGAGACAAACGGCACCCGCCGTCCGCCGCTGGACAAATCGTGGCGCGCCGAAAACACTGTTTCCGGCGCTTCTTCGGACAGCGTATTCCATTCCGCGCAATCGGGGCACTGCCCTTGCCAGCGGTTGGAAACTCCGCCGCACGATTGGCAGACATAGCGACGCTTCGGTTTGGCCATGCCTGCGGAATAAACGGAACAAATCTGGAACGCAAGCGGGCGCTGGCGCCAATTCAGAGGAAATCCACCAACAGCGGGTCAGGCATCCTTAACCGCTCGATGATATCGGAATGGGCCATGAAACCTGCAAAGCGCCACATGCTGGGGGTCGACCCCGTCCTTTACCGGCACTTTGCGGTGATTATCGTTGCTGGTGCCGGCGGCTTTGCCCTGTTTTCACAAGCGCCAGCCGGGACCGGTGGCGCTCCAGAACAGCAGTCCCTTGCAGGAAACCATCATACTGAGGCGCTGAACTCATCAGCGCCATCGCCCGTAGTGCCGCGCACCGATGAAAGCGTCACGCCAGACCCGGTATATGCTGTCAGCGCAAGGGCGGCCGGCGCAGAAACGCCCTCTGCCAACGGCCCGCTGGCGCCCGTACAACTGGGCGCGGCTGTCAATTAGAGCAGCAAACCGCCATTATCATTGGCGCACAGGCATCAGCCCCATGGCCGCCACAACGAGGGCTTCGGCTGCCGTTGTAATGACCTTGTCGGCTTCTGGCGCGAAATAGGGGCTGTGCAGCGAGGGCAGCGCGCGCCCTTCGCGCACGGCATGTTCAAGTTCCTGCGCCGGGGTGCCGCCGACCCAGAGGATCGTTGATGCAATCGCATCAGGATCGGCGCGGCCATATTCACCAAAATCCTCCCCCGCCATGACCGCGCCGGTTGCCACGATCCGGTCCGCGCCAAGCCGTTCCGTAAGGCGTTGGTGCAGCGTTCGGGTTAACCCAGGGGTGTTCCAGGTCGCTCTCGTGTGCGGTTCACGGACGGTCACTACCGGCAGGCGCGCGTCGGGCAGGCCCGCTGCGATCCCCTCACCCTTTGCTATGCGTGCAATGCCGTCCAGCAGCCGCGTGCGCTGGGCATCGCCATAGCTGCGCACCGTAAGCTGCAATTGCGCTTCATCGGGGATGATGTTGTGCTTGGCGCCTGCGTGAAAGCTGCCGACGGTCACCACGCCAAGCTCAAACGGGCTGCTTTCCCGGCTTATCAGCGTTTGCAGCCGGGTGACGATGGCGCTGGCAAGCACGATGGGATCGCGCGTGGTATGTGGATAGGCACCATGGCCGCCCAGCCCGCGCACGGTCAGGTCCACACTGTCGACATTGGCCAGCGCAAAGCCTTCACGCGTTCCGATCACACCGCTTGCCAGTTCGCCCGTGTCATGGAACGCCAGGGCATATTGCGGCTTCGGGAAGCGGGTATAGAGGCCATCGTCCAGCATTGCGCGCGCGCCGAGGCCAATTTCCTCGGCAGGTTGGCCGACCATTACCAGCGTACCAGACCATGCCTTGCGCTGCGCTGCCATCAGGCGGGCGATTTCGATCCACGCGGTCATGTGGGTGTCGTGGCCGCAGGCGTGCATGATCCCGCTTTCAACCCCGGCGGTCGATGTGCCACGGGCCTTGGACGCATAAGGCAGGCCAGTCTGCTCGATCACCGGCAGTCCGTCCATGTCGGCACGGATCAGCACCACCGGTCCCTCACCGTTGCGCAGAACGGCAACGACGCCTGTTTTTCCGACGTTTTCGGTAACCGCAAAGCCTGCCTTGCGCGCTTCTGCCGCAAGACGCGCGGCAGACCGTGATTCCTGAAAGCTCAGTTCGGGGTTGGCGTGAAGGTCACGGTAGATCGCCATCAGCCCCGGAAGATCGCGGGCGATCGTATCGCGCAACTCATTGGCCGATGCCGGAGAAGCTGCAAGCAGCAGGGCGGCGATACCGCCGGACAATGTCTTCATGGAAACGCAGCGTAACCGCGGCGGATCGCAAGACAACAGCAAATTGCGGATGGTGCCCCTGGCCCGACTCGAACGGGCACGTATTGCTACAAACGATTTTGAGTCGTTCGCGTCTACCATTCCGCCACAGGGGCACGGAACCATCAGGGCGCGGCCTTAGCCAGCGCCATGACGATCGGTCAAGTATTCCTGAGCGCGCCGACCAGCAGCTTGTGCAGCTTGGAGTGCAGCGCATCGTTGCCCGCGAGCACCGTTTCATCGCAGATCGGCAGCGACCGCCCGCGATAGTCCGAAACGAAACCGCCCGCTTCGCGCACAAGCAGGCACCCGGCAGCGGTATCCCACGGCGCAAGGCTGCTTTCCCAAAACCCGTCGTAACGACCGGCAGCGACCCACGCGAGATCAAGCGAAGCAGCGCCGAAACGCCGGATACCCGCAACGCGCGGGCCGAGTTCGGCGTAGATGCGAACCCATTCGGCCATGTCGCCGCGACCGGCAAACGGGATGCCCGTGGCAATCAAGGCCTCGTCCAGATGACGCCGCGCCGAAACGCGCAGGCGGCGATCCTGCAACCACGCGCCACGCGCCTTTTCCGCCCAGAAGCTTTCGTCGGTCACCGGCTGATAGACGATGGCGGCCGTAACCTCGCCCCAGCCTGAACCGTCCAGTCCCTTGCCGTCGAGCGCAGGCTCCTGCACCGCGATGGAAATGGCAAAGTGCGGAATCCCGTGGAGGAAATTGCTGGTGCCATCGAGCGGGTCGATGATGAAGCGCGGTTTGCCCGCTTCGCCCGCGATCTCGCCGCCTTCTTCCATCAGGAAGCCCCAGTCCGGGCGGGCGGCACGCAGTTCATCCCACAAGGTGCGTTCAGCCGTCTGGTCTGCCTTGGAAACGAAATCTGCCGGTCCCTTGCGGCTGACCTGGAGATGCTCGACTTCCCCGAAGTCACGGCGCAGGCGGTTGCCCGCCTTGCGCGCCGCACGCTCCATCACCCGGATAAGGCCGGAAATTGCCGCCATGGATCAGCCCACCTTGCCGACGTAGGTGCGCTCGTACACATCGACGATAATCCGCGTGCCGCTGCCGATATGGGGCGGCACCATCACGCGCACGCCGTTGTCGAGGATCGCAGGCTTGTAGCTGGACGAAGCGGTCTGCCCCTTCACCACGGCATCGGCCTCAACGATCGTCGCTTCGACCTGTTCGGGAAGCTGCACGGAAATCGGCCGTTCGTCGTACATTTCAAGCAGCACGGTCATGCCATCCTGCAGGAACGCCGCGGCATCGCCCAGCAGATCGGACGGCAGGGTGATCTGGTCGTAGGTTTCCACGTCCATGAAGATCAGGTCATCGCCTTCGGCATAAAGGAACTGGAAGTCCTTGGTGTCGAGCCGCACGCGCTCGATCGTGTCCTGGCTGCGGAACCGGACGTTGGTCTTGCGACCATCGATCAGGTTCTTCATTTCGACCTGCATGAACGCCCCGCCCTTGCCAGGCTGGGTGTGCTGGGTCTTGGCAACTTTCCAGATGCCCTTTTCGTATTCCAGGATGTTGCCCGGACGGATGTCCACGCCGCTGATCTTCATGATGGAAAGAGCCTCATTAAACGAAGGGGGCCGAAGCAAGAGAAGCGCGGCCCTTAGCCGCTGTCGGCGATTGCTTCAAGCGGGCGTCGCATGCTAGCGCCGATTGCATGAAGCTTTCCCCGATCACCCTTGCCGCAACCGCCATCGCCATGGCAAGCTGGGCCGCGCCATCGCTTGCCGTACCCGGCGGCAAACTGGCCACGCTGCAACAAGGGCCTTGGACCTGTGAAGTGCCCGGCGATGCGCTCGCCATTCCGGTGGCGCGGCCGGACCTTGGCTATACGGTCGTACCCGATTCCAGCTACGTCGCGCCTGATGGCACGCGTGGCACGTACCTGCTGCTGGATGACCGCCTGACCCTGACCAGCGGGTCTTTCGCCGGGCGGCGCTTCATCCTCGACGGGAAGGCGCTGATGCGCGAGGTGGACCGTCAGGACAATCCGGTTGGCATGCGCTGCGTGCATGCCGGGCCAGTGCTGATCGCCAACCCTGGCTGAACATTCGCCGGTCAGGCTGCCACCCGGCCGTCGCGTTGCATGCGCCAGTACGCGTAGATGAGGATTGACGCGAAGGCTGTGATGCCGACCGGCAGTGCGAGCGTGAAATCCTGAACCAGCGCCAGCGCATCGGGATTGTCGGTGCTGGCAACGACTCCGGCAAAAACGATGTTGAACAGGCTGTCTCCCACAATCAGCCCGGTCGCGGTCAGGACGCCCATGCGCTCTGCCAGTTCAGGCGCGCTCTGGCGCGCGGCCCAGCGGTTGTAGATGTGGCCCAACACGGTCCCGGCAATCACCAGCAGGGTCACCTGTGTCGGCAGGTACATCCCCATGCCGACGGCAAGCGGAGGCAGACTGCCCTTCCCGCTACGCCGCAGGGCTTCATCCGCGACAATAACCGCCACGCCGATCCCCGCACCAAGCCCAACCAGGCCCCAGTCAAGGCTCCCGCCCAGCACGCCTTGGGCGATGGCCGAAATCAGCGCCGCCTGCGGTGCGGAAAGTGCATCCTTGCCGGCGCCCGGTGCACCCTGGAAGCCAAACGTCGTGTTCAGAAGATCGAGAATTGGCGGGATGACGAGCGCACCAAACACCACGCCAAGGATCAGCGCCACCTGTTGACGCCATGGCGTCGCCCCGACAAGTTGCCCGGTCTTGAGATCCTGCAGGTTGTCGTTGGAAATCGTCGCTACACCAAACACGATAGCAGTGACGAACAAGGCGAAAGCGACAAGCGCCTTGGTATCATCAACGCTGTTTGCCTGGCCGAACAGCGCCAGCAACAACAGCGAAATGCCGAGCGCAGCAAGAATGCCGACCCCGGAAATCGGACTGTTGGAAGCACCGATCAGACCCGCCATGTAGCCGCAGACCGAAGCGATCAGCACCCCTGCAACGAGAACGTAGAGCACCGAGGCGACCAGCGACAGACCGAGCGCGCCCGACACCGGACCACCAGTGGCAAAGTCTGCGAGAAGAAGAGCAATCGGGACCATCGCCAGAACGATCGTGCCGCCGACGATGCCAATCGGAATATCGCGTTCGGTCAGGGCCAGCGAATCCATCCGGCCTCCCTGCCGCGTGCGATTGGCGGTGATCGCTGCGGCCACGCCACGCACAATCGGACCGATCACCCGCAACAAGGTCCAGATCGCGGCCACGCCGATGGTGCCAGCACCAACAAAGCGGATCTGCTGACGAAACACGGTGCTGACGAAATCACCAAGTTCAACGCCAGTTGGCGGGCCGCCAGCCGTGAATTGCGGCAGCAGGAAACCGAAGCTGATGATGATGCCCAGCAGCATGGCCAGTCCGACTGCAAGGCCGACCAGATGGCCAACACCGACTAGCGCGAGCGAAAGCCCGCCCGACAGCATCGTGCCTCCCGCGCCGACCTTTATCACGCCGCCCACTTCCTCTGCTGCCAGCTTCATCTTGGCGAGCAGCGGATAGAGCGCGGACAGAAGCCCGCCCGCAGTTACAGCCGCCAGCCCTTTGCGGTTTTCCTCCACGCCGCCGGTTCCTGCACCGACCTTGAGCACTTCGGCAGCAGCTACGCCTTCAGGATAGGGCAAGTCCGATCCTGTCACCAGTGCCCGGCGCAGCGGCACCGAATACATCACGCCCAGAATGCCACCGACCGCGATGACGAACACCGACTGCCAATAGGGAAAGTCAGCCCACCATCCGACCATCACCAGACCGGGCAGGACGAAGACAATCGCGGAAAGCGTGCCCGCCGAGCTGGCGATGGTCTGGACAATGTTGTTTTCCTGAATCGTCGCCCCGGAAAAGCCTCGCAGCACCGCCATCGAAATAACCGCAGCCGGAATCGAGGTGGCGAATGTCAACCCGATGCGCAGCCCAAGATAGACATTGGCGGCGGTGAAGACGACGGTCAGGATAGCACCGAGCACCACCCCGCGCACCGTCAGTTCCCGTTGCGCTGCGCCTGCGGTCATGCCCTGCTCCGTCGTGTGGTTCACAGGCACCTGTCTGGCACGGTCGGTCCAACGTGGAAAGGCACTTGCGCGGCCGCGCGCTTGTTATCCTTCGCGTTCGGGTGCGTTGGCACGGATCGCTTCGTGGAATGCCGCAACGGCAGCGGCTTCATCGCCACCCCATACGGCATGGCTTACGGCCAGAAAATCTGCGCCCGCCTGCACGATAGGTCCGCAGTTTTGGGGTGTGATCCCGCCAATCGCCACGCACGGCAATTCGAAAATGCCTTGCCACCATTCCAGCAGGTCAAGCGTGGCATGGAACTTGGCATCCTTGGTTGCCGAGGGAAAGAATGCTCCGAACGCGACATAGTCCGCACCCGCTTCCCCCGCTTCCATCGCCATATGACGGCTGTCGTGGCAGGTCACTCCGATCTGGGCGTTGCGTCCCAGTCGCTCGCGCGCTTCGCGCGGATCGCCATCATCCTGTCCCAGATGCACCCCGTCCGCTCCGAGCCGCTTGGCCAGGGCGATGGAATCGTTGACGATGAACGCCACATCCCGGTCGGCGCAGATGCGTTGCAACGGTTCGGCAAGACGCGCGGCGGCGTGTTCGTCCAAACCTTTGACACGGAACTGAAACGCGGCAACCGGCCCGGCGTCAAGCGCCCTTGCCAACCGGTCGGGAAAGTCACCCGCTACATCGAGCGGAGAGATCAGGTAGAGTTCGCTTGCAAGTCCGGCCATGGCTGCGCGCTCTATCCGGGCAAGGCCGTTCCTGCAAGAAATACGCCCCGCCCCGGCTGTGGCCGGGTACGGGGCGCGCCTTTCCGCCCTCTCAAGCGGGTACGGGAATCTTCTTGGTCGACCCCGTGTAGATTTCGTCGATGGCACCGGCGAGTGCCGCGTCGAACTCGGCGTCGGTCATCTGGTGACGCAGGTCTTCCAGCAGCGCGCGGCTGAAGCTGGCGATGATCCCGGCGTTCTTCGACAGTTCGACGCACGCTTCCGGCCGCTTGTATCCGCCCGAAAGAGCGACAACGCGAAGCACCTTGGGGTGCGAAACGAGCGGATCGAAGGTGCCCGGCACGACCGGCAGCGAAAGCTTGAGCATGACCTGCGTGCCTTCCGGCAGCGCGGCAAGGTTCTTGAGGATTTCGTCCAGCAGGATCGCGTCACATTCGGCGCGGGTTTCGCTCTTGATGTTCACTTCGGGTTCGATGATGGGCATCATGCCGTGGCCAAGCACCTGCTTGCCAACCTCGAACTGCTGCGCGACCACGGCGGCAATGCCTTCACGGTTGGCGGAGTTGATGACCGAACGCTCCTTCGTGCCATAGACACCCAGCGCCTTCGAGCGCACCAGCAGCGCGTCGAGCGTCGGCATCGGCTTCATCAGTTGAACGCCGTTGGCTTCGTCTTCCAGGCCCTTGTCGATCTTGATGAACGGTACGACGCCCTTTTCGATCAGTGCAGCAGGCACGGCCTTGCCATCGACCAAGCCGTCCATCGTGCGTTCGAACAGGATCGCCCCGATGACCTTTTCACCCGAAAACGCATCGGAGCGGATGATCCGGGCGCGCATTTCGTGGATCAGGCCGAACATTTCCTCTTCGGTGTTCCACGCGCCTTCTTCGATGCCATAGCCCTTGAGCGCCTTCGGGGTCGATCCGCCCGACTGGTCTAGAGCGGCAATGAAGCCGTTACCGGAGGCCATCTTTGCGGTCATTTCGGTGAAGTTCATCAGCCTGTCCTGTCTGCTTGCCGGAGCACGGCTGTGCGGCTCCGCATAGCTATGCACGGTTGTGCCATAAAGTGGCGCGTGCCGCAGTGCAACACGCGCCTTGCGAAATTATTGCGTGAGGGCTGCGACGCCAGGCAATTCCTTGCCCTCCATCCACTCAAGGAACGCGCCACCGGCCGTCGACACATACGAAAAGTCTCCGGCGACACCGGCATGGTTCAGCGCCGCAACAGTGTCGCCACCGCCCGCGACCGACACCAGCGACCCTTCCTTCGACAAGGCGGCTGCGGTGCGTGCCAGCGCGACGGTTGCGGCATCGAACGGCACCGTTTCGAACGCGCCCATCGGCCCGTTCCACACCAGCGTGCGGCAGGTCTTCAGCACGTCTGCCAGCGCCTCGACCGCAACCGGACCGACATCGAGGATCATCTCATCCGCGGCGACCTCGTGTACATTGCAGGTGCGCAGGCTTGGCGGGTTGGCGGCGAACTCCTTGGACACGACGACGTCGTACGGCAGGTGCACGGTGCATCCGGCCTTTTCGGCATTGGCAAGGATTTCATCCGCCGTGGAGGTCAGATCGTGTTCGCACAGCGATTTGCCGACGGCGACACCGCGCGCGGCAAGGAACGTATTCGCCATGCCGCCACCGATGATAAGGTGATCGACCCTGCCAACAAGGTGCTTGAGCACGTCGAGCTTTGTCGAGACCTTCGCCCCGCCGACGACTGCGGCAACAGGGTGTTCCGGCTTGCCCAGCGCCTTTTCCAATGCTTCCAGTTCGGCCTGCATCGCGCGGCCCGCAAAGGCAGGAAGCGCACCGGCTAGCCCTGCGGTGGAAACATGGGCGCGGTGCGCAGCCGAAAACGCATCGTTGACGTAGATGTCGCCAAGGGCAGCCATGGCGGCGACGGTCGCCGGATCGTTCTTTTCCTCGCCCGCGTGAAAGCGCGTGTTTTCAAGCACGGCGATGGCACCGGGCGCCAGCGCAACGACTGCGGCCTTGGCCGAATCACCAGCGCAGTCGTCGATGAAGGAAACGGGGCGGCCGACAGCGTTTTCCAGTGCGCCGACTACCTGGCGTAGCGAATCCTTCTCGCTGCGTTGACCTTTGGGCCGGCCGAAATGCGCCAGGACAAGAACCTTGGCCCCCTTGTCCGAGAGTTCGCTGATCGTCGGCACGGCTGCGCGCAACCGGGTATCGTCGGTCACCACGCCATCGGCCATCGGCACGTTCAGGTCTTCGCGGACCAGAACGGCCTTGCCGCTCACGTCGCCAAGATCATCAAGGGTCTTGAAGGTCATTGTTCGATCCTCACTTCGTCGCCCACGGCAATTTCACCGTCGGCCAGCACCCGGCCTAGCACGCCGCCGCGCCAGTCAGGCACGAGCGCGGCTTTCAATCCGGGCAGAATCTCTTCCATGCGGCTGCACGGATCGCACTCGCAGGTCACTTCGATACGCAGGCTGTCGCCAATGGCGATGACCTTCCCCGCTTCGCGCGGCAGCCGTATCCCTTCGACAAGGAGATTGGCGCGGCGCACATGCCAGGGCAGCGCGCTCTTTGCGGAAATCCCGAGTTCGGCCATCGCAGCTTCCCAGCTTTCCGCCTCGATAAGCGAAATCTGCCTGCGACCCGACTTGCCGGGACGGATTGCACCACGCGCGTCGCCATCGACGCCCGCATGGCGCGTAACTTCAACACGGTTGAGCGTCTCGACAGGCCCGCGCGACCTTTCATGCCGTGCAATGCCTCCGAGACGCCCCATGCCGTTTTTCCTTACAGGAACTTCGCCATCACGCCCGCAGAGTCGAGCATGCGGTTCGAGAAGCCCCATTCGTTATCGTACCACGACAGCACCCGCACGAGCTTGCCTTCCAGCACAGCGGTTTCAAGGCTGTCGATCGTCGACGAATGCGAATCGTGGTTGAAGTCGATCGAAACCAGCGGTTCGTCGGTGTAACCCAGAACGCCCTTGAGTGCGCCATTGGCAGCAGCCTTGAGCAGGCCGTTGACTTCTTCGACCGTGGTGTCGCGCTTCGGCGTGAAGGTCAGGTCCACCACCGAAACATTCGGCGTCGGGACGCGGATCGACGAACCGTCCAGCTTGCCCTTCAGGTCGGGCAGAACTTCACCCACGGCAACGGCAGCGCCGGTGCTGGTCGGGATCATGTTCATTGCGGCGGCGCGAGCACGACGAGGATCGCTGTGGATCTGGTCGAGGATCTTCTGGTCGTTGGTGTACGAGTGGATCGTGGTCATCAGGCCGCGTTCGATCCCGATGGATTCATGCAGAACCTTGGCCATCGGAGCGAGGCAGTTGGTAGTGCACGAAGCGTTCGACACGATCTTGTGGTCGGCGGTCAGCTTGTCGTGGTTAACGCCGAAGACGACCGTAAGATCGACATTCTTGGCAGGCGCAGAGATCAGCACGCGCTTGGCGCCTGCTTCGATGTGCTTCTGGCCGCCATCGCGGTTGGTGAAAAAGCCGGTGCACTCCAGCGCAATATCAATGCCGTTGGCGGCATGCGGCAGGTTCGCCGGATCACGCTCGGCGGTCACCTGGATGCGCTTTCCGTTGACGATCAGATCGCTGCCATCAACCTCTACCGTGCCCGAAAACGCGCCGTGAACGCTGTCGCGCTTGAACAGCAGAGCGTTGGCCTTGGCATCTGCCAGATCGTTGATCGAGACGAGTTCGAGGCCGCAATCGGGCCGTTCGAGGATGGCGCGTGCAACATTGCGCCCGATGCGTCCGAAACCGTTGATTGCAACCTTGGTCGCCATGTCAGCTTCTCCTAATAAGTCTCAAGAAACCCGCGCAACAATCTGCGGGACAATTTTTTCAGCCGTCAGGCCGAAGTGGTCGAACAGCACTTCCGCCGGGGCAGATGCGCCAAACGTGTCGATGCCGATTGTCAGACCATCGCCAACATACTTTTGCCAGCCCAGCGTAACGCCAGCCTCGATCGATACCTTCAGGGTATCGGCAGGCAGAAGGTCTGCGCGGTAGGCAGCGTCCTGTTCGTCAAGCAGCTCCAGACACGGGGCGGACACAACATCGGCGCCAATGCCCTGCGCTTCAAGCGCCGCCGCAACATCCTTGGCTATGGCAACTTCAGACCCGGTCGCCAGCAGCACCACCTTGCGCGCGGCTTGCGCTGCAACGAGACGGTATGCGCCCCTTGCGCTCTTCATCTCGGCGTCGAACCGCACCGGCGGAAGGTTCTGGCGGGTAAGGGCGAGAACGGACGGACGATCCTTGCTGGCAAGCGCGATGGCCCAAGCTTCTGCCGTTTCGATTGCATCGGCCGGCCGGAAGACCAGCAGGTTGGGGATCATGCGCAGCGACATGACATGTTCAACAGGCTGGTGAGTCGGTCCGTCTTCGCCCAGCCCGATGGAATCGTGCGTGAAGACATAGACGACGCGCTGATGCTGCAGCGCCGACATGCGCACCGCGTTACGGCAGTAGTCGGAAAACACCAGGAATGTGCCACCATACGGAATCACGCCGCCGTGCAGCGCCATCCCGTTCATCGCCGCGGCCATCCCGAACTCACGAATGCCATAATAGACATAGCGGCCGTCATAGCTTTCCGGGGTGAACGGCGCGGTAGACTTGGTCTTGGTGTTGTTCGACCCGGTCAGATCGGCAGATCCGCCGACCATTTCGGGGATATTTGCCGTGAACGCTTCCAACGCCATTTCGCTGGACTTGCGCGTGGCAACCTTGGGCGGGTTTGCGATCAGCGATTGGATATAGGCATCGAAGCCGGTTTCGGCTGGCAGATCACCCGCCATACGCCGCGCCAGTTCGCCAGCCTGCGGGTTTGCGGCTGCACGCGCTTCCCACGCGGCGCGCTCGGCCTTGCCCGCCTCGCCAGCAGCCCGCCAGTTTGCGAGGATATCGGCCGGGATTTCAAACGGTGCAGCGGTCCAGCCAAGGTATTCGCGCGCGGCGGCGATTTCGTCGGCGCCAAGCGGCGCGCCATGCACATTGTGACCACCCTGCTTGTTCGGCGCGCCCTTGCCAATAACGGTGCGGCAGGCAACCAGCGAAGGGCGCGGATCGGCCGCAGCTTCAGCGAGCACCCGCGCGATATCGGCAAAATCATGCCCGTCGCACGATGCCACATGCCATCCGCTGGCGGCATAGCGACCAAGGACATCTTCCGTGGTAGAAAGCGACGTGTCACCGTCAATCGTGATCTTGTTGTCGTCCCACAGTACGTTCAAGCGGCCAAGCCGCAGCGTGCCCGCCAGGCCGACCGCTTCGTGGTTTACGCCTTCCATCAGACAGCCGTCACCAGCAATCACCCACGTCTTGTGATCGACCAGATCATCACCAAACTGCGCATTGAGGTGGCGTTCCGCCATGGCCATGCCGACCGCCATGGCCAGCCCCTGCCCCAGCGGACCAGTGGTGCATTCCACGCCATCGAGCATGAAGTTTTCAGGGTGGCCAGCGCAAGGGCTGCCAAGCTGACGGAAGTTGCGGATGTCGTCCATTGTCGGCGCGGCATACCCCGTCAGGTGCAGCAGCGCGTAGATAAGCATCGAGCCATGCCCGGCAGACAGCACGAAACGGTCGCGGTCCGCCCATTTCGGCGCGGCAGGGTCATGCTTGAGGAATTGCGTCCACAGCACGGTCGCCACATCGGCCATGCCCATCGGCATACCGGGGTGCCCCGAATTGGCCGCCTGGACCGCGTCCATGGCAAGCGCACGGATCGCATTGGCCATAGGCGCCAGCGCGGAGGTTTCGCGTGTCATGCTTTATCAAAGCCCTTCCTGCGAAGCGCCCGCATCGGGTCACTTGCTCGTTATCCGGTGATTCGGAAGCGGGGCCTCTTTGGTCACCACGGGGCGCATGGTCAAGGCTGGCAAGCATTCCGCACCATCTTGGCAGCGCGATCAGGCGCCACACTGTTGCGATGAACCGACAATGTGCTAGCGTTGCGGCATGGCTACCATTGCACTGGATTCCGCGCTGGACCGGCTTGAGCAGGCGCTCGCGCGGGTCGAACACGCAGTTTCAAAAAAGGCGGAACAGCCTGCTGTCACTGATGTGCCGACCGACCGGGATGCCGACGACGAACTGGCTATCCTGAAAGTTCGGCATCGCAAGCTGAAAAACACTGTTGCGCAGGAAATCCGGCAGCTTGACCTGCTGCTGTCGGGCTTGCCGCAAAATCCGGTATCGCAATGAGCAATGTTACACTGGAAATCGGTGGCCGCGCGTTTGCGGTATCCTGCGCCGATGGCGAAGAGCCGCACATCGCAATGCTTGGCCGCATGATCGACGAGCGAGCCCGCAAGATCGGCAGCACGCAGGGCGAAGCGCGGACCTTGCTGTTTGCTGCGCTGATGCTGGCCGACGAGCTTCACGAAGCGCATCGCAATGCCCCTCCGCCCGGAGCATCTGCACCCGGCGCTGTTGCTGACGATCACAGTGAAGTGCTTGCAGTTGCTGCCCAGCGCGTTGATGCAATTGCCACGCGGATCGAAAATCTTGCCGCAGCCCTTGAGCAAGGACCGTCGAACGCCTAGATCGGATGGCGACGGGATCTGCCCGGCACGAGCCGCATGAACATCCCTGAGGCTATAAGCAATCCAAGGGGGCTGTCCCTATCCGGGATCCTGGTCCCGGACACACGGTCCCCACCTGACGTCGAGGCGTCAGAGGATTTTCCGAGCTAACGACCCACGGTGGGCCCGTCACCTTTTCCGTCCCCGTTTGCGGAGTATCGCGTGGAAAGCAAGGAAGCGTTGCGCAGGCATCTCAGGGCGCAGCGCAAGGCGCATGTCGATGCACTTGATGCACGGGTTCGCGCACTCATGTTCATGCGCCCGCCATCCTCGCTTGGGGCGCTCGTGCCCGAAGGCTCGGCCGTGGCAGTCTATGTCGCCAGCGGCGCCGAAGCGCCTGCCCATGCTTACGCTCGCCACTTTCACGAAGCGGGTCACAAAGTTGCCCTGCCGTGGTTTGCCGACCGGCAAGCGGATATGATCTTCCGCGAATGGACATCGCCATGGCTGGACGATCTGCTAGCCCCCGGCCCCTGGCACGGCATCATGCAGCCAGCGGCCGATGCGCCGGAAATCGTTCCTGACGTGCTGTTCGTGCCGCTTGTCGGGTTCAGCGCGGACGGCGGGCGTCTTGGACAAGGCGGCGGGCACTATGACCGCTGGCTATCGGAAAACCCTTCGGCAACAGCAATCGGCCTGGCCTGGGACAGCCAGTTGGTGGACCGTCTTCCCGTGGAACCGCACGACCGTCCGCTGCGCGCCGTAGTTACGCCAACCCGGTTCTATGGCCCGTGGGAGCATCGCGCATGAAGCAGGATTTCCGCCCAACCTGGCGCAAGCCGGTCGGGATTCTCGCCTTGATCGTCGCGCTTGCGCTCTATGCCATTGCCGTGGCCAGCGCCGCGGACAGAATCGCGCAATGGCACGTTCTGTTACAAACGGTGGTCTATATAATCCTCGGCACCGCTTGGCTTTTGCCGCTGCGGCGTTTTCTGATCTGGATGGAAACGGGCCGCTGGAGCTGACCGCCCAGCCTTCCTTTCATGACAATTGCCGTCAGGTAATGCGAAGCGTTTCTGCATGGCGCAGGGCAGTGCTAGGTTCCCCGAAAGAGTACTTTGGAGGAGGGAACTGGTGAAAGTTGTCAACGCCATCTGTGCTGTCGCGCTTATCGGCGCCGTTTCCACTCCCGCGCTCGCCCAGTCATCGGCGCAGTCGATCCTCAACCGGCTGCGAACCGGCAACACACTGCCCGCCAGCCCCAACGCGACCGGTGCGAAAACCGCCTCTTCTGGACCGATCAGCGCGCCCGCGATGCCGGTTGCGCTCAAGAAGAGCATGGGCCAGCAAAAGGCGTTTGCGATATTTCCCGGTCGCGTGATCGTGGCAGGGTATAATGTCGGCGGCTTCCGCACAGCAAAGACGACCGGGCGGGCGTCCGGCGGCATTCTCAACAACAACCCTGGGGCATCCTCGACCGTTGAACTGGTGGCATGGGGTATCGACCTGCCCCTGCTGACGCGGATCGCATCGGCGGCGCATGCCGATCTTATCGCCCAACTGACGGCAGCGGGCTTTGACGTCGTGCCGCAGGAGCAAGTCATGGCGAGCGAGGGGGCCGACAAGCTCAAACTTGGCGGTGACGCCTACGATGTGGAAGTCCCTGCCGACCGCGGGAACATGAAGGGCATTGTCACCGGCCCCGCTGCAACGGGCGTGCGGGGAAACTACCCTCTTGCCCGGACCGAGTTCGGCAGTTTCGGTGCGCCGCTGCTTTCGCTGACACAGCAGGCGATGGTTATCATGCCCAACCTGATGTTCGATTTCGCCGGCCTGAAATCGAGCAAGTCGATCGGCTATACCGCCAGCGCCTCGGCCAGCCTGCAATTTGGCATCAATCCGGCGTTGAGCACGATGCGGGTCATGGCATCGCGCCGGAAGGAGTTCCTGGAAGGGGACTTCATCTTCAAGCTGGACGGAAACGCTGTATCGGATGAACCCATTGGATCGATTGCGGATTCATCGCGCAGCGACAACAGTTACCAACAGGCGCTTGGCAATGCGCTGGGCGTGGGCGTTCGCGCGCAATCGCGCGAATCTTCGGCGGTCAGTATTGATCAGGCGAAATATGAAGGCTTGGCGCTTTCCGCAGCAAGAGGCTGGAATGCTGCGTTTGTCAGCCAGCTCAAGGCGGCGACATCAAAGCCCTGAGGCGGGCAAAGCCAGCCAGAACTTCCCAAGGTGGCGCGAGTGACGGGACTTGAACCCGCGACCCTCGGCGTGACAGGCCGATACTCTAACCAACTGAGCTACACCCGCGTGCCCCTTGGGAGCCGCGCCTTTATGGCAGGCAATGCACCCTGTCAACAAGCAGAAACGCACAAACCGGAAGGGTCGCCCAAGGCTGTGTCGCGGGCAAAGAAAAAGGCGCCCGAAAGCGCCTTTTTTGTGATCCAAGTGGCGCGAGTGACGGGACTTGAACCCGCGACCCTCGGCGTGACAGGCCGATACTCTAACCAACTGAGCTACACCCGCTCGCCCTTGGGAGCGCCGCCATTATGGCAGGTCCGACGCCCTGTCAACGCTCTTGGAACAGCATTTTTCATTCCGCCGCATAAACATGGTTGCGCCGCATTAACCATACCTTAGCCGGAGCTGTGCAAACTCCGTTCCCACGGGCGCCAAGGGGGCGCCGGGGGGCCATGATGCTTGCACGATCCATCGTTCTTGGCGCGGGCAGCGCGGTCGCGCTCTGCGCTCCGGTGGCCGCCGACGCTGCCGATTCCGTCCACTTTGCCAGCGACGTGTTCGTGGAACGGTTCATCGCCGCACCCGGCGGCCGTACCAGCCGTGTTCTTGAACGCGCTGAACGGCTGATGCCCGGTGACCAGGTCATCTTCGTGGTCAACTGGACTGCGCGGCGCGGACGCGCTTTCGTCGTCACCAACCCCATGCCACGCACTGTGGCCTTCCAGCGCAGCGTGGACGGCGCGGAGGATGTTTCCATTGACGGCGGACGAAACTGGGGTCGGATGGAAGACCTGACGGTGCGCGAAGCAGACGGGAGCGTCCGCTCGGCCACGCCAGAAGATGTCACCCACTTGCGCTGGCGTGTCCCCGATACGCTGGCGCAGCGCGGCAGTGGCCAGCTAACCTATCGTGGCGTGGTGCGCTGACCGTTCAGCACTTGCGGTACAGCCAGTTACGGTCCTTGCCCTCGCCAATCCATGCGACCGCCTGGGCGATGCATTTGGTGCGCGTGGACTCGGTCCTGGCTGACGCAATCCATTCGATATAGTCGCGGCGATAACCGGGCGCCATCGCGGCAAATTGTTCACCTGCAGCCGCCGCATTCAGCGCATCCGCAAAGGGTTGCGGCAGCGGCGTAACCGGCTTGGGGGTTGCACGCGGCCTGGGTTTGGCACCTTGGCCAAGCTGCTCGACCGCAGCGCGGATATAGGCTTCGAGCTCTTCCGTTAAGGGCAGGTTATCGAGGCATTTGATCTGGCGGAATCGGCCAGTTCCGTTCGCCTTCGAATCGGTATGAAAGAAGATCGAGACGTGCCGTTTGAACGCGGCCATGCCCGCCAGGTTCCGCCCGCCCAGCGTAAAGTGCGGCATGCCCCACTTGATCGCTTCTTCACAGTCCGGCACGGCGCGATGCACGGCGGCGCGGAAATGATCGAGGATCGGCCGCGCAAAATCGCCCGCCGCAGCAATGTGGGCGTCGATACGCGCGTCGAGCGTGGGCAATTTCGCCTCCTCGTCAGGAGCGGTGCCGGTCAGTCCGCCAGCAGCAGCACTGGCGTCTCGATCAACCGCTTTACTGCCTGAACAAAGCTGGCCGCATCGTGCCCGTCAACCACGCGATGATCGCAACTGATCGAGATATTCATCAGCTTGCGCTTCTCGATGCGTTCACCGCCCATTCCGTCGGCAACGAACATCGGCCGTTCGACAATGCGGTTTGGTCCGATGATCGCCACTTCCGGCCGGTTGATGACCGGCGTTGTAGCCACGCCGCCCAGCGGGCCAAGCGAGGTGAGCGTCAGGGTGGAACCCGAAAGTTCGTCAGAGCGTGCCGTGCCTGCGCGCGCGGCTTCGGCCAGCCGCGCAATTTCGCGCGCAAGCTGCCACAGGTTGAGCGCCTGCGCATTGCGGACCACCGGCACCATGAGGCCCGCCGGTGTCTGCGTGGCGATGCCAAGGTGCACCGCACCGTGGCGGGTGACGATCCCGGCTTCGTCGTCATATCGCGCGTTGAGCATCGGAAACTGCAGCAAGGCCCGGCAGATCGCCACGATCAGCAACGGCAGCATCGTCAACCGTTCGCCATTTGTGCGACTGGCGTTCAATTGGGCGCGCATCGTTTCAAGGGCGGTAACGTCACACTCCTCGACATAGGAGAAGTGCGGAATGTGGCGCTTCGATGCCGCCATGTTTTCAGCAATGCGCCGCCGCATGCCGATGACCTTCATTACCTCATCGGGCCGCACAGTGGCCGCGGCGGCAAAACCTGATGCGCCGTTGTAGGCAATGAAACGGTCAAGATCAGCATGGCGGATACGTCCCGCTTCGGCCGGACGGACCCTGAAAAGATCTATGCCAAGGTCATGCGCACGCTGGCGGACAGCCGGACTGGCAAGAACCTTGGACGGCACAGGGCCATCACTAGAAATCGGCGCTGGTGCCGGTTTTTCTGGCGTCCGGGGCTCGCCAGCTTCCGAATTGGCCGCCATGGCAGGTCTGGTTGCCGTTTCGGATATGACGGGCGATTCTTCCTTATCACTGGTCGCATTGTCTGCCTGATCGTCATCATCGGTTTCGATCACGGCCAGAGCCGATCCGATTGCGATAACATCCCCGACATCACCGGCGACCGCAACGACCGTTCCTGACACCGGACTTTCCATTTCTACCGTGGCCTTGTCGGTCATCATGTCGGCAAGGCGACCGTCTTCGGTCACCCGGTCGCCAACCTTGACGTGCCACGCAACGATTTCCGCTTCGGCTATGCCTTCGCCAATGTCGGGCAGGCGGAATGTGAAGGTTCCCATCGGATCAGGCTTTCATCAGGCGGTCGATAGCCTCGCCAATACGGACAGGGCCGGGAAAATAGGCCCATTCGAGGCTATGGGGGTAAGGTGTGTCGAAGCCGGTCACCCGCTCTATCGGCGCTTCAAGGTGATAGAAGCAGCGTTCCTGCACCAGCGCGGACAGTTCCGCACCAAACCCGCCAGTACGGGTTGCTTCGTGCACGATCATGCATTTGCCGGTTTTCTGCACAGACTTTTCCACCGCTGCGATGTCCAGCGGCACGAGTGTGCGCAAGTCGATGATTTCGGCATCGACTCCCTTCTCCGCGCAGACCGCGGACGCCACATGAACCATCGTTCCATAGGCAAGCACGGTGAATGCCTCGCCTTCACGTGCGACCCGCGCCTTGCCCAGCGGAATGCGGTAATGCCCTTCCGGCACAAGGCTGTCGTCGTGCCGCGCCCATGGCTCCACCGGTTTGTCGTAATACCCGCTGAAAGGGCCGTTGTAGATGCGCTTGGGTTCAAAGAAGATGACCGGGTCGTTGTCCTCGATCGCGGCAATCAGCAAGCCCTTGGCGTCGTGGGGCGTGCTTGGCACGACAGTCTTCAATCCGGCGACATGGGTGAACAGGGCTTCGGGACTCTGGCTGTGCGTCTGCCCGCCAAAGATGCCCCCGCCGAAGGGAGAACGGACGGTCATCGGCGCGGTGAACTCGCCCGCCGACCGGTAGCGCAGGCGGGCCGCTTCGGACACGAGCTGATCAAGGCCGGGGTAGATGTAGTCGGCAAACTGGATTTCCGGCACCGGACGCAGGCCATAGGCGCCCATACCCACCGCCACCCCGATGATGCCGCATTCGCTGATCGGTGTGTCGAACACGCGGGTCTTGCCATATTTGCGCTGCAACCCGGCCGTCGCCCGGAAAACGCCGCCGAAATAGCCGACATCCTCGCCCATCACGACAACATCGGGATCACGCGCCATCATCACGTCGAGCGCGTCGTTGATCGCCTCGATCATGTTGAGCCGGCGCGAGGCGGTACCCGGCAGGGTCATGTCCTCGCTCATGATTCCTTCCAGTCGGGCCACTTGATCCGCCGTTCGCGGATCGCCTGTTCGCTCTGTTCGCGCAGGTGCCAGGGCAATTCCTCGAACACGTCCTCGAACATCGTACGGAAAGGATGGTGCAGGCCGTGGCCCAGCACGCCGTTCTTTTCCGCGGCTTTTGTCGCTGCCTTCACTTCTTCCACCAGTTCGGCGTCCATTTCCCGATGGGCGTCCACCGACCATTCGCCCAGCGCGATCAGGTGCTGTTTCAGCCGCATCACCGGATCGCCCAGCGGCCATTCCTCGCGCTCGTGCGCAGAACGGTACTGGCCGGGATCGTCAGACGTCGAATGCCCCTCGGCCCGATAGGTGAAGTGCTCGATCAAGGTCGGCCCGGCATTGGCGCGGGCGCGGTTGGCGGCCCACTGGGTAGCGGCATAGACGGCCAGCGGATCGTTCCCGTCCACCCGAAGGCCCGCCATGCCGTATCCAATGGCGCGTGCGGCAAACGTGGTGCGTTCCGCCCCGGCAAACCCGGAAAAGCTGGAAATCGCCCACTGGTTGTTGACCACATTGAAGATTACCGGCGCGTTATAGACCGTGGCGAAAGTCATCGCCGAATGGAAATCGCCCTCGGCGGTAGAGCCCTCCCCGATCCATGTCGCCGCGATCCGGCTGTCGCCCTTGATCGCGCTGGCCATCGCCCAGCCAACGGCCTGGGGATACTGGGTCGCCAGATTGCCCGAAATCGTGAAGAACGAAGCCTCGCGCGCAGAGTACATGATCGGCAACTGCCGCCCTTTCAGACGGTCGGCGCGGTTGGAGTAGATCTGGTTGATCATGTCGACCAGCGGGTAACCGCGGGTGATCAGAATGCCCTGCTGGCGATAGCTGGGAAAGACCATGTCATCGTGCGCAAGTGCCATCGCCGGGGCAACCGATGTCGCCTCCTCTCCGGTACACTTCATGTAGAAGCTGGTCTTGCCCTGCCGCTGCCCGCGGTACATCCGGTCGTCGAACGCGCGCGTCAGCGCCATCATCCGCAACATCCGGCGCAGTGTTTCGGCATCAAGCCGAGGATCCCAAGGACCGACTGCGCGATGGTCTTCATCGAGCACGCGCACAAGGTCGGTGCACAAGGGATGAGTCAGCGCCGCCTCGCACTGTTCGTCCGGGCGGGGCTGTATCCCTGCGGGCGGTATCGAAAGGTGGGAATAATCGACAGCGTCGCCGGGACGGAACTTCGGCTCCGGCACGTGCAACGCCAGCGGCGGCAGATTCCCGCGCGGCTTTCCGGTCATGGCCTCGACGCCTGCATCATGCGACTCTCCCGCGCCTGCAACCGCCACAAGTCAAAAGCGGTAAGACGCAATATTCTAACTGCGTATTATATTATTTCACGCAGCTTTCCGAGTCAATCAGGTGTGTCAGACCGCAACGGGGGCGCTCAACTGGCCCTGGGGTGCATATCCGGTGACCTCGAAATCCTCGATCCTGTAGCCGAAGATGGTATCGGGTCGCCGCCGGATAGCAAGGCGCGGTGTCCCTTCGGGCTGGCGATTCAACTGGGTTTCGACCAGCGCGGCGTGATTGAGATAGAGGTGGGTATCCCCGCCCATCCAGACCAGTTCGCCCGGCTCCAGATCGCACTGATGCGCCAGCATCCGCACGAACAGCGCCGCACCCCAAAGATTGAAGGGCAGGCCCAACGCCACGTCGCAACTGCGCTGATAAAGCAACCCGTTGAGCCGGTTGCCCGATACGTGGAACTGATAGGTCTTGTGGCACGGAGGCAATGCCATCTCGTCAAGTTCCGCCACATTCCAGCCTTCAACGATGTGGCGCCGGCTTCCCGGATTGTGGCGTAGCGATGCAACGACGTCGGCTACCTGGTTTACACCGTGCGCCCGCTGGCGGAACAGTCCGTCACTTGCCGGTTCGTAAACCGGCCAGTTTACCCATTGCTTGCCATAGACCGGCCCAAGATCGCCCCACTGCTCCGCGAATACGGCATCCGCCACGATCCGGGCTGAGAAATCAGCGCGCGAAATCATGTCGCCGGTCGCCTTGCGGTACCGGTCAAGCGGCCAGTCGGTCCAGATCTCGACGCCTTGCGCGCACAGCGCGCGAATGTTGGTATCGCCCGTCAGGAACCACAGGAACTCGCGCGTGGCTGTTTTCCAGAACACGCGTTTGGTGGTAAGCAGCGGCATACGGCCATCGCCGAGGTCGAAGCGCAATTGCGCGCCAAAGACAGAGCGCGTGCCCACGCCAGTACGGTCTATCCGTTCGTCCCCCTGCTCCCATATCTGGCGCATCAGGTTCAGATACTGCCATTCAGGGTGCGGCGCGGATTCGGGGACTGGAGCCATGGCACTGCCTTATCCCGGCGCGCGCGCAATCGCAAAACTACTGCAAAACCCGGCTGTTCAAAAAACTTTGCGCGCCCCGCTTGCCAGTGCCGTGGCTGCCCCGTATAGGGCGCGCCTGCCTTGCAGCCGGGAAACTGGCTGCTGATCGGTCGGGGAATAGCTCAGCCTGGTAGAGCACTGTCTTCGGGAGGCAGGGGCCGGAGGTTCGAATCCTCTTTCCCCGACCACTTCAGCCTGCAAATGAACAGCAAGGGCGGCCACCACGGCCGCCCTTTTGCGTTGCATGCCTTGCGTGACGGAATGTTCAGGCAGGGCAACGGTTCGTCGCACCTGATGCACAAGTCATTCAATTTGCCCCAAAAAGTGCAGGATGCGCCGATTTCTCTTTTTGTCGCTGGCTTCCCTCCGCCATGCTGTTCCTTGCAATAGTATCAATAGGTTAGGAGCCTGATTTCGTGAAGACGTCCAAGATTGCATTTGTTTTTGCCGCTACTGTCACCTCGCTCGCGCTTGCACCATCGGCCTTTGCGCAAGCCGCCGCCACCCCCGCTGCAGCGCCTGCGCCTGCGCCTGCGGTCGGCGCCAATGTATTCGATACGGCCGGTGCCGAAGTCGGGACGATCAAGAGCATCAGCGGGCCGAACTTTGTCATCGACACAGGCAAGAACACGGCAACACTGGCGCTGGCATCGCTGGGCACCAGCCCCAAAGGCCCGATCATCGCAATGACGCGCGAACAGCTCGACGCCGCGGTGGAAAAGGCCGAAGCCGATGCGGCTGCCGCGCTCGCCGCCGCAATTACGGTCGATGCACCGGTCCACGCCTCGGACGGTACCACCGTGCTGGGCAAGATCACCGACGTTGGCGAAACCGACTTCGTGATGGACACTGGCTCTGCCCCGGTGAAAATGCCCAAGACTTCCGTCGCCAAGGGTGCCAACGGCCTGATGATCGGCATGACTGCCGAACAGTTCGCCGAAGCTACCAAGGGCACCGCCACGCCGTCTTCCGGCAAGTAAGCCTTGTGGGCGGCGCGGAATCTTCCTCTCCGCGCCGCCCTACCTTGCGGTTGCGGGCATCGCCTTCAGCCACCCCGTAGCAATTGCACGCCCCAGTCACGTTCGAACAGGTACAGCAACACGCGTGCCGCAGCCCCGCGCGGCGATGAAAGCCCGCCATCGCGCTCCATCAGCAAGCGGGCATCGTCGTGCGCCAGCGGCAGCAACCGCGCGATCTGTTCGAAATCCGCGACCTTGAACGGGGTATCGCCGGATTGCCGCGTACCAAGCAGTTCCCCACCTCCGCGCAAACGCAGATCCTCCTCGGCCAGCCGGAACCCGTCCTGCGTCTCGCGCATCAGCGCCAGACGTTCGCGCCCCGTCTCCGAAAGCGCCTCACCGCGCAGCAGGAGGCAGGTCGATTGCTGGGTGCCTCGCCCTACCCGCCCACGCAACTGGTGAAGCTGGGCAAGGCCGAAGCGTTCGGCCTGTTCGATGACCATCAGCGTGGCATTGGGCACATCGACACCGACTTCGATCACCGTGGTAGCCACCAGCAGGCTTGCTTCGCCGCGCGCGAAGCGATCCATCGCGGCGTCCTTGGCTTCCGGGCGCATCTGCCCATGCACCATGACCACGCCGTCCCCGAATCGCTCTTGCAGGGCAGCGTGGCGCGCTTCGGCGGCGGCGATGTCCTGCGTCTCCAGTTCGCGGACCATCGGACAGACCCAATAGGCCTGTCCACCCCTGGCAATGTGACGGCCTACCCCTTCCACAACATCGGCCAGCCGATCCTGCGCGACGACCCGCGTGTCAATCGCCTGCCGGCCCGGCGGCATCTCGTCGAGCCGTGAGACGTCCATTTCCCCGTATTGCGCCAGCGTTAGCGTACGCGGGATCGGTGTCGCCGTCATTGCCAGGCAGTGCGGCGTGCGTTTTGCCTTCTGGGTCAGCATCAGCCGCTGGCCCACGCCAAAGCGGTGCTGTTCGTCAATAACCACCAGCGCCAGATTGCGATAGGCAACCGTTTCCTGAAAGATCGCGTGCGTGCCCACGCAAATGTCGATGCTGCCGTCGATCAGGCCCATCAGGATCGATTCGCGCGCCCTGCCCTTGTCCCGGCCGGTCAGCAGCGCGATGGAAACGCCGGTCCCCGCAGCCATGCGTGAAAGCGTATCGGCGTGCTGGCGGGCAAGAATCTCGGTCGGCGCCAGCAGCGCGGCTTGCCCGCCCGCTTCCACCGCGATCAGCATGGCGTGCAGCGCCACGGCAGTCTTGCCAGAACCGACATCGCCTTGCAGCAACCGGAGCATCGGCGCGCCCTGGGCCATATCCCCTTCAATCTCGGCGATCGAGCGCACTTGCGCGCCCGTAAGCGCGAACGGCAGGCTGAGCCGCGCGCGCAAGCGACCATCACCATGGAGTGGCGTGCCCTGCCTGCTGCGGTTGCTTTCGCGCACCAGCATGAGGGCAAGGCTGTTGGCCAGCAATTCGTCATAGGCCAGACGGTCGCGCGCGGCCTTGTCCTCGGTTTTATGGGCGCGGGCCAGCGCATCGTGCCATGCAGGCCACGCGTTGCGGGCAAGCAGGCCCGGTTCGATCCATTCGGGCAAGTGCGGCAGGTGACCCAGAGCCTGCTGCACCAGCCCTTGCATGCGTCCTTGGGTCAGTCCCTCCGACAGCGGATAGACCGCTTCGTTCAACTGGCCGATCATCCCGTCGCTGTCGGGACTGACATGATCGGGGTGAACCATCTGCCAGGTCTGGCCATACTGGTCCAGCCTGCCTGCCACCCACCGCTTTTCGCCCAGCGGAAGCTGCTTCTTGGCAGAATACGCCGCGCGCCCGAAATAGGTTAGCGCGACGAAGTTGCCGACCTCATCCTCTGCCATCACGCGGAACGGGCCGCGTCCCGCAGGCTGGCGGTATTCGCGGGGCGTCAGGGCAAGGACGATGTTTTCACCCACGGCTGCTTCATCGAGGCTCCCCACGGCCCGGCGGGCGACAAAGCGATCGGGCAGGTGATATGCCAGATCTCGTATCCGGTTCAGTCCCAGCTTTTCCAGCGGGCGAGCCAGGCCAGGCCCCACGCCCTTGAGGCTGGCGGTTTCCGCAAAGACAGGATTGAGCAGGTCGGGCCGCATCGCGCTGACATAGGCGGAACGGCCTGCCTTCGCCAATGCCGCCTTCGGCAAAATAGTTGGCATTTTTGATGCACCGCATGGCGTGCGGCCCCGACCGGGCGTTTCATCCGTTGTGCAAGAGAACGAACAGGAGAACGCAATGTTGATCCCCCATGGTGCCGTTATCGCTCTGGTCGATGGCCAGGACTGGCAGATTCTGCGCAACAGCGGAACCGAAGCCGAACCGGATCTGGTCGTCCTTCCCGTGCCCCACCTTGCCGAGCACAACCACAACGCAGGCGGGCGTCACGGGTCAAGCGCCGCGAACCCCTCCGGCCACCAGCGTGACGAGGATGCACACGCAGCTGCCGTCGGGGTCTGGCTGAACCGCCAGGTGCAGGACCACAAGATTGAAAAGCTGGTGGTAATTGCATCGCCCCGCACGTTGGGCGAATTGCGCCATCACTACAGCAAGGCCCTGCAGCGCGCGCTGATTGCCGAACTGGCGAAGGATCTGATGGGGCGGCAGCCCGCCGATGTCGTTGCTGCCTTGCAAGCCGTGAAGTAAGCTTGGGGCATTCCGGCCGCCGCGCTTGGGCGGCGCGCCGCAATGCCCCTTGGTATTGCCTGCCCTGCCTTGTTTCCGCGCCGATATCCGCTTATCGGCCTATCCATGACTGATAACGCTGCCGCCACTCCCGAAGCCCTGCGCCGGATCCGCTTTCGTGCCTGGCATCGCGGCACGCGCGAAGCCGATTACATGATCGGCTGCTTCTTCGATCGTTTCCACGCGCAATGGACCGCCGCCGACATTGCGTGGTTTGAAGACCTGATCGAAGAGGATGACGTCGAAATCATGGCCTGGGCGCTTGGCACCATGCCTGTGCCGGAAAAATACGCTGGCCCCTTGATGGACGCGATGCGCAAGCTGGACTACGTCGACATTCCGCGCTGATTGCGCGGTCCATTAGCGCAAGCCGCCTGCCATGCCAGACCTGAACCGGATCCTTTCGGCCAAGACGCCGCTGACGCTGTCTTCCGTCGCGCGCGGAGCGCAGCCGCTCGTGCTTGCCGACCTTGCGCGTGCGGCCGGGGGCAGAGCGGTGTTCATCGCGCCCGATGAAGCGGCAATGCGTGCAATTGTCGAAAGCGCAGCCTTCTTTGCGCCGGATCTGCAGGTCATCGATTTCCCGGCATGGGATTGCCTGCCGTTCGACCGTGCATCGCCGGCCCTTTCCGTCAGCGCGCGCCGCCTGTCCGCGTTGCAACGGCTGCAACACAAGCAGACCGGCCCGCAACTGCTGGTGACGACGATCAACGCCGTATTGCAGCGGGTGCTGACCCCGTTCCGCATCCGCGAATCCACCCGCCTGCTCTCTCCCGGCACCGAGATCGGCCGTGAAAGCCTGATCGCCCTGCTCCAGCGCCAGGGGTATTCGCGCACCGATACCGTGGTCGATGCCGGGGAATACGCGGTGCGTGGATCGGTCTTCGATATCTACCCATCGGGCCTCGACCACGGACTGCGGCTGGACTTTTTCGGCGACGAACTGGAAACGCTGCGCCTGTTCGATCCCAACACCCAGCGGTCGGTGCAGCCGGTTGAAACCCACCTGCTGCTTCCGGCAAGCGAAGCCTTGCTCGATGATGCCAGCATCAAGCGGTTTCGCGCGCGCTACCGCGAACTGTTCGGCGCCAACGCGACCGGTGATCCGCTTTACCAGGCGATTACCGACGGGCGCAGGCTGGCAGGGATGGAGCACTGGCTGCCGCTGTTCGAGGACCGGCTGGTAAGCCTGTTCGATCACCTGAATGACGGCGATCTCGTGCTGATCGACGCAGCGGCGGCCAAGGCATGCGAACAACGCCTGACCGATATTGCCGATTACCACCAGAGCAGGCTGGACAGTGCGTCGAAGGCCCCCGGCAGTTACCGGCCACTGTCGGAAGACGCGCTCTACCTCACGCGTGACGAGATCGACCGCGCGCTGACGGCATGGCCGGCGCACCGCACGTCGATCTTTGCCGAGCCGGATTCGGCGCAGACCATCGACTTCGGGTTTCGTTCGGCCCACGATTTTACGCCGGAGCGCGCGGCAGCAGGAAATGGCGGGCCGAACATCTATGAAGCGGCAGGCAAGTACCTGTCGGCGCTGGGCACGCGCGGACACAAGCCGATCATCGCCGCGTACAGCGCCGGGTCACGCTCCCGGCTCGCCTCGTTGCTGGCCGACGCTGGCAAGACCGCGCCGCTTGCGGCCGATAGCTGGCAGGAAGCCCTCGGCATGGCTGCATCGGGCAAGCCCGTGGCCATTGTCCTGCCGCTTGAGGAAGGCTTTGCCAACGACGAACTGGAACTGCTGACCGAGCAGGACATTCTTGGCGACCGGCTGGTGCGCCGCAAGAAGAAGCGCAAGGACGCCGATGCCTTTCTGGCGGAACTGTCCGCGCTTACGCCGGGCGATCTCGTCGTCCACATGGAACATGGCATTGGCCGCTATATCGGGCTGGAAGCAATTGCCGTCGGCAAATCGCCGCACGATTGCGTGCAGCTTGAATATGCCGGCGGCGACAAGCTCTATATCCCGGTCGAAAATCTCGATGTCCTCTCGCGCTATGGCAGCGACAGCGATGGCGTTGCGCTGGACCGGCTGGGCGGTGAAGCGTGGCAACGCCGCAAGGCGCGGATGCGGGAGCGCATTCTTGAAATTGCCGGGCATCTCATGGCCACCGCCGCGCAGCGCGCCTTGCAGCAGGGCACCGTGCTGCCGGTCGATCCAACCAGCTACGGGCCATTTGTGGACCGCTTCCCGTGGGATGAAACCGACGATCAGGAACGCGCCATCGACGATGTGCTGAGCGATCTGGTCGAAGGCAAGCCGATGGACCGGCTGGTGTGTGGCGATGTCGGCTTCGGAAAGACCGAAGTGGCGTTGCGCGCGGCGTTCGTGGCCGCCATGGCCGGAGTGCAAGTGGCGGTGATTGCCCCGACCACCCTGCTCGCCCGTCAGCACTACGCCAATTTCATCGAACGCTTTCAGGGCTTCCCGCTGGAAATCGGGCGGCTTTCCCGGCTGGTCCCGGCAAAGGAAGCGGCGGAAACGAAAGCGGGACTGGCCAGTGGCAAGGTCGATATCGTGATCGGCACGCACGCCCTGCTTTCGAAGTCGGTAGAGTTCAAGCGCCTGGGCCTTGTGATCGTCGATGAAGAACAGCGTTTCGGCGTGACGCACAAGGAAAAGCTCAAGGAGCTGAAAACCGATGTCCACGTCCTGACGCTGACCGCAACGCCGATACCGCGAACCTTGCAGATGGCGATGTCGGGCCTGCGCGAACTTTCGACGATCCAGACCCCGCCGGTCGACCGGCTGGCCGTGCGCACGTATGTCATGCCGTGGGACGACATGGTGATGCGCGAGGCGCTGTTGCGCGAACACCAGCGCGGCGGGCAGAGCTTCATTATCGTTCCGCGCATTTCGGACATGGCCGAACTGGAGGAATGGCTGCATCTGAACGTGCCCGAAGTGCGCTTCGTGACCGCGCATGGCCAGATGAGCCCGACCGAGGTCGAGGACCGCATGGGCGCGTTCTATGAAAAGAAGTACGAAGTGCTGCTGTCGACGACGATCGTCGAAAGCGGCATCGACATTCCCAGCGCCAATACCATCGTCATCCACCGCGCCGACCGGTTCGGTCTCGCCCAGCTTTACCAGCTCCGCGGGCGGGTTGGGCGTGCGAAGATCCGTGCCTATGCCTACCTCACCTATCCCGAAGACATGGCGCTTTCGGAAATCGCGGAAAAGCGGCTCAAGGTGCTGGGCGATCTCGACAGTCTGGGCGCGGGCTTCCAGCTCGCAAGCCACGATCTCGACATTCGCGGCGCGGGCAACCTGCTGGGCGATGAACAGTCCGGGCATATCCGCGAAGTGGGCTTCGAACTCTACCAGTCGATGCTAGAAGACGCGATCCTTGCCGCCAAGGCCGGAGACATCGGCCTTGCGCGCGAACGCGATGCGCTCAGCCCGCAGATAACGGTCGATGCGCCGATCATGATACCCGAAGACTATGTCCCGGATCTGGCCGTGCGCATGGCGCTCTACCGCCGGATGAACGATGCCGATGGGGCCGACGGGGTCGAAGCCCTTGCCGCCGAGATGATCGACCGTTTCGGCCCCCTGCCCCAGCCCACGCAGAACCTGCTGCGCCTGATCGAGGTAAAGCGTCAGGCGATTGCCGCGAACATCGCCAAGATCGACGTTGGCGCCAAGGGGGCGCTGGTCAGCTTCCACCAGGACAGCTTCCCCGACCCGATGGGCCTGATAAGCTATGTCGAACGGCTTGGCGGCGTTGCCAAGCTGCGGCCCGACAACAAGCTGGTGATCCAGCGTGCCTGGGGCACACCCGAAGGCCGCCTGAACGGCCTCGTACAGCTCACGAAGGGCCTTTCGGCGATAGCGCGGCGCGCCGCAAAGGCCGCCTAACGCGCGAGCGCGGCGATCTCCTGCGGCGCCAGCGGGCCGGCACGGAGAAAACCCTGGAACACATCGCAGGCCTCCGCGCGCAGGACCGCAAGCTGCCCTTCACGCTCGATCCCTTCGACCACCGTCTTGAGCTGCAACGCGCGCGCCATGGCAACAATTGCGCGCAGGATCGCACGATCGCGCGGATCGTGATCGACATCGCGCACCAGCGACGCATCAAGCTTCAAGGTATCAAGCGGCAATGCCTTGAGCGTGCGGAAATTGGCATAGCCCGTGCCGAAATCGTCCAGCGCGATCCGCACGCCGGTTGCCGCCAGTTCCGACAGCGCCTCTGCCGAGCGCGCGAACTCCGCGACCAGCGCATGCTCGGTCACTTCCAGCGTCAGCAGGCTTGGCGCAAAGCCCGTTTCCGCCAGCATCGCCTTGAACCCTGCGGCAAAGCGGTCGTCCGCCAGATCTTCCGCCGTCACGTTGAGCGAAAGCGCCAGGGGCGGGTTCCACGATGCGGCAATGCTCAGCGCGCGACGGGCAATATGCCGCGAAAGCTGGGCGATGTGGTCGCCCCGCTCGGCAATCGCAAACAGCGTTTCCGCACCGATCCTGCCAAGCTGGGGATGATCCCAGCGCGCCAGCGCCTCCACCCCGGCAATCGCACCGGACGAAACAGCGTACTGCGGCTGAAACACCAGTCCGATCTCGTCACGGGCCATCGCCCCGATCAGATCGGCTTCAAGCCGCGCCGCGCTGCGCCCGCGCGCGCGATGCGATCCGTCGGCCCAGATCAGCCGGCGTCCGGCCTGCTGCTGCAACGAATCCAGCGCCTGGTCGAGCCGGTCGAGCAGAGCAGCCCCGCTTTCACCGGGCTGCCCGCGCAACAACGCGGTGCGTGGCACAAGGTGCAGCACGTCATCACGCATCGGCAAGGCACGCGAAACGCTGCGGACCAGCGCCTCTGCCAGCCACTGCCAGCGATCGCGGCTGAGCACCCCGGCACTGGCCACCAGGAAATCCCCGCCTCCGATCCGCGCGACAAAGGCATCGCGGCCCAGCTCCTCACGCGCGAAATCGGCAATGCGGCGGGCGATCTCGACCAGTGCGAGGTCGCCGCCGGCCTGCCCATAGGCAAGATTGACCGAACGGATGCGGTGAAGGCCGATCAGCATGGCGTGGACAAAGCCGTTGCGCCCGTGCTCCTCCAGCCATGCCAGCGCAGCGGGCGTTCCGGGCAAGCCTGTCAGCCGGTCCTGCGACCGTTGGCTATCCAGTCCTGATCCGCTTTCACCCATTCCCGTGCCCATAGCGCGCCGATCCTTGCAAAAGCGTTCCCGCGCAAGGCAGTATCTGATGGCCGCAGTGCGTTTGTGCATTGCGCCAGAGCAAGGCGGCCCATATCCCTTGGGCCAAGTTTACACCGGGGGCCTACCGAAACCATGTCTGATTTTGCCCGCCTCGCCCTGTTCGTGTCACCGACACAGCAGGCGCAGGAAGCCGGGGAAACCCTGCGTACCATGCATGACTGGGTGCCGCTTGAACAGGCAGACGCCGCCGTCGTGCTTGGTGGTGACGGTTTCATGCTGCAGATCCTGCACGCCATGATCGACACCGATCACATCGTTCCCGCCTTTGGCCTGAACCTTGGCACGGTAGGGTTCCTGATGAACAAGTACAGGTCCAGCCGTTCGATCGAGGAACGGCTGAACAAGGCCACGCCGATTGCAATATCGCCCTTGCAGATGACCGCGACGACCAACACCGGCGAAGAGCATGTCGTGTGCGCGATCAACGAAGTTTCGCTGCTGCGCGAAACCCGCCAGACGGCCAAGCTGGAAGTCACCGTAAACGGCAAGATGCGGATGCCCGAACTGGCGTGCGACGGCGTGCTGGTGGCCACGCCTGCGGGGTCGACTGCCTACAACCTTTCCGCCAACGGCCCGATCCTGCCACTTTCGTCGAACATGCTGGCGCTGACGCCGATCAGCCCCTTCCGCCCGCGGCGCTGGCGCGGTGCGATCCTGCCCGACACGTACGAGATTGCCTTCCGCGCGCTCGAATCGGTCAAGCGGCCGGTGCTGGTCGTCGCCGACCAGAAGGAAGTGCGCGATGTCAGCGAAGTACGCGTAAGGGTTTGCCCCGAACAGCGGCTGACGCTCCTGTTCGACCGCGGCCAGAGTCTCGAAGACCGGATTTTCGCGGAACAGTTCATGGTCTGACATTTTTTGGCTGCAGGTGCTTGCCAAACCAGCAACGCCTGTTATTAGCGCGCACCTGCCCTGGGCGACCGGGGCTGCTCCCTGATAGCTCAGCGGTAGAGCTCTCGACTGTTAATCGAGCGGCCGTAGGTTCGAATCCTACTCAGGGAGCCATTTCTTCTTCCAAGGCGGTCGGCTATTGGCCCATATCCCCGACTTGGTGAAGTGCTACCGCGTCGAGAAAGCGAAGGTCGGCGACAAGCGTGCCGAGCAAGACAAGCCCACCGTGATCTACAACCCTCACGTTGCCATCACCAGCATTCCGCTGGAGGCTTACGACTACGCGGTGAACGACAAGCCCGCGCTCGAATGGATGATGGAACGCCAGTGCGTCAAAACCTACAAGGCCAGCAGCATCGTCAACGACGCTAACCGCTACGCCACCGAAACCGCGGGCGACCCGCCCTATCCCCTGCTGCTGTTCCAGCGGGTGATCACTGTCAGCCTTGAAACGATGAAGATCGTGCGCGGCCTGCCAACAAAGCTGGAAATCGACTGACCATGATTGACGAGTTGCGTCGTCGTGCCGGTGGGCGAGTTGCACTGCTAGTCGGCAATGGCATTCACCTCTTTCCAAACGGCGGCCAGAGTTGGAACGCGCTGGTTGAGCGCTTGGCGCGAGACAACGGTTTCGCCTCGCCGGACAAGGCAAAGAACCTGGCAATGCCGGAGTTCTATGATCTGATTGATTTGGGGCGGCCTTCCGAGAGCGGCCCCAAGTCAGCCAGTCAGGCTTACCCGTTGAAGCGGCAGTTCTGTGATGGGATGGATGATTGGCAGCCCTCGACGCACCATCAAGAAATCGTGAGATGGGCGATGAGGCATCGTTCCCCCATCCTGACCACGAACTTCGACCTTACGTTTTCTACAGCCGCTCAGGCAGAAAGCTTCTCATTGTTTCGCCCGCGTGGCAGCCGAAAACGCGCATCTGACTATTACCCATGGGAAAAATATTTCGCCCGAGTGCCACTGGATCACCCATGTGACGGATTCGGCGTCTGGCACATAAACGGCTTCATCTCGCATATTCGAAGCATCCGCTTGGGCCTCAGCGACTACATGGGCTGTGTGACACGCAGTCGTCCGTGGATTTTGGATGCAAGGGAGTTTCCCCATTGGGCTGCCGAAGACACTTGGTTGGATATTCTGTTCAAGATGCCCCTTGTCGTGTTTGGCGTCGGCCTAGATGGGCAGGAAGTATGGCTACGCTGGCTCCTTATTCAACGCGCCAACCTTTACAAAAAGCGTGGTGGTGTCCGTCCCCCCGCTTGGTATGTTTATCCGGCGCGAGAAGATGACGAGCGACAGCGTGAAAAGCGCTTCTTCTTGCAGTGCCTTGGGGTGGAACCCTTCGAGGTCGCTGACCATTCGGCGATCTACGATCCACGGCATTGGACTGGCTGACATAAAGTGCCAGCTTTAAGACGCAGATTGCGAATGTAGCGGCTTCAGTTTTCCGCCCATACTCGGGGCCTATCGGCAGCACGGTGGGGGAACTAGAGGGGGAATGCTCTATTTTACACTAACGTATTTTAGATAATATATAAAATATTTCAGATATTTAGTTGAATAGGATTATATTCCTACTCAGAGCCATTTTCTTCTCTGCTACCCAGATGAAAACGGCCACCCATCGGTGGCCTTTTTCGTTTCATGGCATCCACGCCACGGTGCCACCCGCGCTACTGAAAGCTACGGGTGCGTCCATGGAGCACGGCATCCAGCACGGCAGGGTGGAAAGGCTGGACGAAGCGCACGAAGCTGCGGAACCCTTCGCACCATTCGACGATCGCGGCACGCGCCTCAAGCCCCGGCAGGGTCAACCACACGGTGACGCCTGGAGCCGGCCTTTCCTGTCCCTCAAGCCTGGCCGATGCGCACGACAGATCGTGCACGTTAACCGTAGTGCGCAATATCCCGCGACGGTAGCGGGCTTCGATGGGCGATGCGCAGGCACGCCCAGGCTGCGGTCCACCGTTGCTCTGTTCGCTTCGTTCGAGCCACATAGTCTGTCTCCGCACCGTCCGTGTTCCTGCAAAGACAGGACGGCACGTTAACCAGCAATTTCAGCCCGGCCGATGGGCCACCGCGCAAACGGTTCAGCGTGCGACGGTAGCAGGCGCGGCCATGGCGGCCTTGCCTGAGACCAGCGGCTTGGCCCCATCGCCAAGGATGATGAAGGCCGCCCAGTAGAACGGGTGCGACGTATTGGGATCGTCCATCAGGTTTTCCTGTGCACTGCCCAGCGCGCCTGCCAGCTCCTGCCCCGGCTTTGATTCAATCACCCCGCCAATCAGGCGCTTGGTCGCATCGAAATCGTCTGGCACCGGCCAGTGGCTGGCGATGACCGACCGCGCGCCTGCGCCAACGAAAGCGCGCACGAGGCCGTCAAGCGCATAGTTGCCGCCGCTGGTCACCCCCGCTTCCCGGCTCGCCGCAACCGTGGCCATTCCCGCCGTGTCGCAGGCAGAAAGGATCACGAGATCGGCATCGAGCTTGAGATCGAAGATTTCCCGGAACGAAAGCAACCCGTCCGACCCACTGTCGCCAAAGCTGGTGACCAGCGCCGGGCGCGCCGGGCAATCGGCCCGCGGCGCCGTGACCAGACCATGGGTGGCGAAATGGATGACCCGGTACTGGTCAAGGTCCGCCTCGCCCAACAGGGCGCTGTCGTTGAACGCCTGGCCGGTGCGGACAACGCTGGCACCAGCGCCCAGCTTTTTCTGGGCGTAGAACAGTTCGTCGGGCGAAATCGGGTTTTGCCACACAGCCAGCGGCCAGTCGCATTCGTCCGCCACCGCAGCAACCGGGCGCTGGGCAGGAACGGCATTGTTGCCAAGCCCCAGATAATTCCGCCGCGCCGAGGATGCCGAAAGTTTGCGGATGTCGAGAAAACCGCGCGGGCTGACGGCGATGGACACCTCGCGCCCACGGCCAAGCCATTCGACCCCGGTGAAGTCGAAAGGATCGCCATCCGGGCTTTCCATCCGCTTCTTGTAAGCCGCCATGCCCTTGTCGGCGGTGACGAGAACCGTCGGCGGCAGTTGCAGCATCGCGCCATCGGGTTCGAAGATAAGGTGCCGGGTGGCTCCCAGCAGGTCTTCGACCGGATCGAACAGCGTGTGGTAAAGCGCGCGCGACTTGTCGAGATCGAAAGGATAGTTGACCGTCTGGCCGTTTTCGATCTTCACGATGCTTTCGCGGATCTCCTGCACCTGCGTCGAAAGTGCAGCCGGGGATAGCCCGGTATCGAATACCCGCGCATCCGCCGCCGTGGCAAACAGCGCATAGACGTTGTCCCCCACGATCATCAGCTTGTAGTAGGATTCGCCAGGCTTCAATGCGGATTTCAGCTCGGCCAGCTCAACGCCCTTGGGCGCCAGTACGCTGTAGCGCGGGAACGCCGCCAGCTTGCTGACCAGCGCCGTCTGGTCGCGTTTAAGCGCGGCGAGCGTGTCCTGCGCCGATTTGAGAGCGTTTGCGTCCTGCACAGACGGTGCCGTCAGCGCGGAAAGCGTGCTGATCGTCGCTTCGGTCCGCGCGATATCGCGGCTGCGCGCCACTGAAAGCCGGAAGAGTGCGGCGGCATCGTCGTTGCCTTCGGACATCTGGCGGGCAAGCACCGCCTGGGTCTGGGCAACGCCAGGCCTTTGCAGAACTTGCGATGCAGAGAACATCGCGGTTGCCGCTTCTGGCCCGCCCTGCTTCGTCAGCAGGCTGAAATAGGGCGAAAGCAGTTCCTTGAGCGTCGAGCCTGCATCAGGCGTGTCCAGACTGGCCTGAACCACCTGCGAATAGAGCGCACGGGCACCATCGGTATCGCCACTGCGCACCATCCAGGCAGCCTTGCGCGCCTGCGTGGACAGCAGCGCGGGCGATTGCGGGAATGCCGCGCCGATGATCGCAATGGCCCGGTCAAACGCGTTTCCGGCCTGATCCTTGCTGCCCTGGGCTTCGGCCAGAAGCGCCAGTTCGATCTGGATTTCGGAGCGCAGCCACCCGGCCGATGCCACCCGGCCGCCACGCACGGCATCGAGCCTGTTCCCGGCGGCTTCGAAACCTGCCACGGCTTCGGGATACTTGCCTTGCAAGCGCAGCGCGGTCGCACGCAGCGCATCGCCCTGTGCGTCAAGGATTTCGTCGCGTTCCTTGCTGGACAGGCCCGGATCGGCTGCGCCAAGCCGCCGCAACCCCGCATTCTCGCGGTTGATCTCTTCGGCCAGCGGCGTGTTGATGACACCGGCGGCCAGTGTCTCGGTATCAAACAGTAAGGCACCGGGCGGCACCGGCCGGTCCAGTTCGGCCAAAGCCTCCACCGGTTTGCGCTGGTTCAGCTTGTTGATCGCACGGTAATTTCGGATCAGCCGCAAAGTCATCGTATCCCCGCGCGACAGCGCTGCTGCTGCCTGTGCGAACAGCCGGTCTGCCGAGCTGAAGTTGCCGAGGTTCGACTGTTGCAGGCCCTGGTTGGCCAGAGCTTCGGCCAGCCCGGCCCGGCCCGCAGCGCGGTCACGGTTGGCAAGGGTTTCGAAGAACTCGGACGATTCTGCAAACCTGCCGCCGTTGTTGCGCAGATAGCCTTCATCGCGCGCGCCAAGCCGGTCGAGCTGGCCCGCCTGGACACGGGCAAATGCGGCAGGATCGCTGACTTCGGTGGTGGCAACGCGGATTTCGCCCGCAACCGGGGTATCGGTAACGACGCTGGCCAGGGCAAGGCGCAAGGCCGGGTCATAGCCCGCCAACCCCTCGACGAGGTAGGTAATCCCGCCACGCTTGACCGCGTAACGCTTGTACTCGACGTTCGCGGCATTATCGCGGCAATTGACTGCCATGGTCCGGCCGATGGCCTCGATCGTTACCGCCCCTTCGGCGCCGCATACAAGCGAGACGCCTGCGATCCCGGTCGGCTCCGCCATCATCTGTACATCGCGCCGGACGGCGATCAGGGTGCCGACCGCACCGGCCGCATCCCGGCAGCTCAGGCGGTAGCCACGGTCGAACATGCCGCCAAGGCGCTTGTCCAGCGGCGCGTTCTGCGCCGTGCATGTCACACCCGACGTACCGACGCGGAACGAGTTGCGCACCGACAGCGGCTGCTGCGCGGTTGCCGCGTGGGCCACCAAAGGCACGGCAATCGTCGCCAGCGCGGTGGCGGCCTGTGCCAGCAAGCCAGACCGGACACGGCGGCTGCGCGGTTGGATGTGTTGCGCGGTCACTGGCTGTCTCCTTGCGCGCCGGTTTCGTTGACGACCTGGCCGATGAGCGACGGGTTGCCGCTGCCCGCGACGGGTTCCTCGATGTTGCCTGGCGGGTTGAGCGAACGTGTATCGACCAATTGTGGCGCCGGAACGATCGGGTTGGTCAGGCTTTCGTCGCTGGCTTCAGCTTCGACTTCGGTCAGACCGCCTTCCTCATCCGCTTGGGCTTCAACTGCCGGGGCAGGCTCTTCCACGAAGACCGGCGTATCGCTCAACGTCGACGTCGATATCAGGGCGATCTGGCCGGAAATCGCCGGGGTGGGATCGGTCCTTGGCGTTTCCGGCGTCGTCGGCGGAGGAGGAGGTGGCGGAGGTGGTGGTGGTGGTGGTGGTGGTGGTGGTGGCGGGGTGACCACCGGCGCGCAATTCGACACAGTGAACAGGCAGCCGTTGATCTGGCTGTCGGCACTGAACGCCGTCACATCACGCCCGCCGTCCACGACAAGCTGGTGAACCGCGGTGCCGGTGACCACGCCGGTCGAGGTCTGCCACTGACCGTTGACGATCACTGACAGACTACCGGGCTGCGCGCCGAGCGGTTCGTTGACATTGGTCAGCGTCAGGTCGGAAATGAACCCGGCGGGAACCAGCGTGGTTCCGGTATTCTGGATATAGAGCGTGCCGGTGATGTTGAAGTCCAGCCCCAGTGCGCGCAGCACCCCGCCAGGCCGCTGCACCGCAGCAGGCGCGTTGAGATCGGCGATGCGCCCTGTGTAGAACGGGTTGGCAGCGAGCTGACCGAGAATGGTGCTCGACGCGATGTGGACATTGTCGGCGTTGAACTCGACAAAGCCACCCAGGGCGTTGCCGGTCGAAGTCAACGCTATGGCCCCCGTGGCGGCATCGAGTTCGAACCGGCCAGTGCTGAACTCCAGCACATTGGACTGTGCGAAGCCGGAGCCGGTGACGTTGCCGATAACCCGGATGCCACCAGAGATGACCTCCGTGTCAGGGTTGCCGGTGGCAAAGACGATCCGCCCGACCGGGCCGACCGCCACGGTCTGGCCCACCGCACCGCCTGCTGTCAGCGTTACATTGCCCACGAACATGTCGACCGGGTTCGCGGCAATGTCGGTCGCGCCGATGACAAGTTCGCCACCGGAGATCAGACCGATTTCCGCGTTCGACAGCGAATAGCCGGTTCCCGACAGGCCATCGCCAATCAGCGCCGGCTGGCTGTTCGTGGAGATAAGCACAATGCTGCCGGTGTCCGGCGACCGCAGCCCGGACTGGATCGGTGCACCGTTCGGGTTGGTCAGCGATCCGTTGTCGATGATGGCGATGTCGTTCGAGACGATGCGCACATCAGGTCCGCCCCAGAGCTGGCGCAAGGTCACAAGGCCGCCGGTCTGCACGTCAAGCGTGGTAAACCCGACGATGGTGCCCCCGGTCATCGGCCCGTTCGAAACGCTTGTGAACCGCCCGGCAAGCCCGGCACCGAGCACACTGACCGAACCGCCGGTAGCGATCGGCGTGGCGGCAAACAGCGCGTTCGGGTTGATGCTGCCCGGCATTGCGCCGGTTGGGAGCATGGCCGAATTAGCCAGCAATGTGCGGCCTGTTGCGCCAGTTATCGCGCCGGTCGGAGAAAGGACGGCGCCTGCCAGCAAGGTCTGCGCCGTGATGGTGTTGGTTGAAAGCAGGGCAATGTCCCGCGCGAAGACCGATCCGACGTTCACGCCTGTCGACCCGCTTGCCAGGAAGAAGCCCGGCAGGTTTGCGGTAGTCAGAGTGATCCCGCCGGACCGCGCGATCAGGTTGATATTGCCGCCAACATTGCGCAGCGCACCGTATTGACCGTTGCCGCCGCTGGCGAAGCCGATCGTACCGTTGGCATTGATATCTCCGGTCAGGATGCTCGCACTCGTTTCGCCGCGGATGGACCCGACATTTGCCGTGCCGCTCAGCGCAATCGTTCCACTGGTGGCAAGCGGCGTGGCTGCAAAGACCAGCTCCTTGTCAAAGCCCCCTGCCGCGAATGCGGGTGCCGCCATTGCATCATCTGCAATCAGCACGCGGTTCACAGCGCCCAGGCTGCCAAGGCTGATCGCGCCGCCGCCCAGCGCCAGCACGTCAAAGGCATTGACGGTGCCTGTGGTAATGGCGCCCGGTGCCACGAGCCGGACGTCCGAAGCCGCAAAGATATTGGCGGTCTGAATGTTTGCCCCCGCGGTGATTGCCACGGTGTTGAGATCGCCGTTTGCCGCCGCAGGCGTGCCCGATCCTGCAAAGAGGCTGGCGGACGTGAACCCGCCACCTGAATCTGCCGTGATGGACCCGGCCGCGACCATGTTCTGCGTGATCGTATTTGTGCCCGAAGAAAGCCCGATAGCCGCGCCGGAGGTGACATCACCCAGCGTCAGTGCGCCACCTGCGGCGACATCGACAAGGTCGGTCGTGACGATCGCACCGGCCGTGAAATCGGCCAGTGTCGCGGCCCGCAACGACGATGCCGCCGTGTTGCCGCTTATCAGCACCGGCCCGGTTGTCGCAACCGGCGTGGCCGCATAGACCAGTTCCTTGTCAAACCCGCCTGCCGTCTGGCCGAGCGCAACCATCGACACATCGGCGATGAGCAGGCGATTGACGAAGTTCAGTCCGGCAGTGCCAATCGCGCCGCCGCTGAACAGCACACCGTCGAAGCCATCGACAGTGCCGGTCGAGATGGAACCGATTGCACCAAAGCCGATATCCGATGCGGCAAAGACATTGCCGGTCACGATATTGCCGCCCGATGTGATGGCAACCGTGTTGAGATCGCCGTTCGCCCCGGTTGGCGTTCCGCTGCCCGCCACAAGGTTGCCGGACGTGAAGCTGCCCTGCGATTGCGCGGTAATGCTGTCCGTGGCGAACATCGCCAGCGTATTGATGGTGCCAAGCACATCGAGATCGATCGTCGACCCTGCGGTAACCATGCCCAGCGACAGATTGCGCCCGGCGACGATATCCACGAAATCGCCCGTCGCCAGATCACCGAAGGTGATGTCGCGCAGCGCCGAAAGGCTCAGCCCCCCGGCCGTGTCGAGGTTGGCATTGGCCACGAGGTCCAGGCCGGACACGAGGCTCAATGCGTTGAAGCCCCTGAGCGTACCGAGCGTTGCGGGCGCTGCCCCTCCCAGCACCCAGTTGCCCGCGCTGATCGTGACCTGCGCGGCCTGAAGCGTTGACTGGTCCAGCGTCAGGCTGAAGGTGTTCGGGGTTGAGAACAGCAGACTGCCGCTGAAAGCCGCAGAACTGTTCGCCACGGTGATGAAATCGTTCAGCGGCGCCGGGCCGATCCCGTCAGCCGACGCGAACATCGACAGGTTCGTGCCATTGACCGTGCTGTTGAGAATGTCGATGTCGATGGCATCGCCCGCGATGATCGACGTTCCCGGCGTGGTCCCGAAGCCACCTGTCGCGACCGCAGTAAACTGCAAGTCGCCGGTGTTGAGCGTGCCGGCTTGCCCAGGCTGGTTGAACAGGCTGGAAACGACCAGCGCCGTGCCCGACACGAAGTTGGTCATGTCGGGGTTTCCGACGCTGGCATTGCCGCCTGCATCGTTCAGACCGTTGCCGCCATCGCCGCCGGTTGCATTCGCGGCAAACGCGGCGGTACCGTTGATGGTGACGGGCGATCCACGCACCAACAGCAGGGCGCCGCCGCCCGCTGCGTTGCCGCCGATGCTGCCGCTACCGCCGATTGCGCTTGCCGATGCGAAGATCGTATCGAAAATGGCCGACCCGGAATTGAGCGCACCGGTATCGGGACCGCTGCCGGTGCCGACCTGCACCCCGCCACCTGTGGCTGCCCCGCCATTGCCGACGATCCCGCCAGCGCCGCCATTTCCGGCCCGGCCCTCGGCGAACGCGGTCAGATTCGTGACGCTCAGATTGCCGTTCCCGGCTGTTCCGATGACCAGAACATCGCCACCGGTAGCCGCACCGCCATTGCCACCCGGACCGCCTGGCACACCGGCCGCGCCGCCATCCCCGCCAAAGCCCGAAGCATCGGCGTTCAAGGTTGTTATGGTCATCTGGCTGGGACCGTTGGTCACGCTGTCGGAAACCACCTGGACCGTCGTGCCAGTTCCGTTTCCTCCGGCACCGCCGTTGGAACCAAAACCGCCAAAGCCCGCAGTGCTGACAGTGGTGTCAGCGAGGTTCACCGTGCCGTGCCGCGCGGAGACGGCGGCAAAACCGCCGGTCCCATCGCCGCCCTGCTGCGCGTCGCCACCGATGCCTTGTGCCGTGACGACCGTCGCAGCGCCGATAGTAATCAAACCGTTGTTGCCAAGTTCGTTGGGCGTGCCAACGGAAAGCGTAGCCGAGCCGCCGGTGCCATTGCCCCCGACGCCAAGACCGTTGAACACATCGCCCGCACCGCCGAAGCCGCTGGCGATGACGTTCGCGCCAAAGCTGGAGTTGATCGCCCCGCCATTGCTGTAGAGCCGCGCCGTACCGCCCAGGCCTGCCCCGCCATTGCCGCCGGGGATATCAAGCGATTGCGCTTCCCCGCCTGTCCCGATTGCGAAGATTGAAATTGCGCTGGCGGCATTGACCGTACCACTGCCCGAAGCGATGAGCTGTGCATTGCCGCCGGTGCCGGTCCCCCCGGTCACGCTGCCGGTGATGTCACCGCCACTGCCAACTGCCGAAAGCACGATCTGGTCTGCCGAAAGATCAAGCCCGCTGCCGATCTGGACCACGATGGTCCCGGCCGTTCCCGCTGCCCCGTCGAGGCCCTGCGCATAGCCCCCGCTTGCCGATGCCGTTGCGTTGAGACCGAACCCGGCATCAATCGTGTTTCCGCTAGTCAATCCGGCAGAAACGATGCTGATGTCGCCACCCAGAGCATCACCGCCGGCGACAAGGCACGCGCTTTGGCACAAACCGCTCGCGCCACCGAAAGCTTCGACGCTGAAAGTGAGGCCGCCGGTTGCCGCGATCCGGCTGCCGCCGTCGTCGAAACTGGCCACAATCGTTCCGCCCTGGGCGTTGCCGCCCGAACCGCCCGGCCCTGCGCCGAACGAAGTGCCTGCGTCTGCGCCATTGCCGCCTAACGCACGGGCGTTGAAATTGCCGTTATCAAGGGCGAACGCGCCGCTTCCCGTGCCGTTCGTTCGCGCGGTCAACAGGGTAATCGAGCCGCCATCGGCTGCACCGCCATCGCCACCGGCCCCTTCGCCGCCGCTGCCGAAGAAACCAAGGCCGCCATCGCCGCCAACGGCGTCTGCCTGGACGTCGAGCAGGCTCGTCGAAATCGTACCGCCGTCAGCGGCCGCAACGAGGATGACCGACCCGCCTTGCGCTGCGCCGCCGGTGCCGCCCGGTTCGCTGTTGAACAAGCCAGAAACGAATGCGGAGCTTGCGCCGGTGCCGCCGCGCCCGGTGGCGCTGACTGCAAGGGTCGGCGTGTCGATGATGCCGTTGCCCAGCGCCGTGGCTCTGGAAGCGATCGTGATGGTCCCGCCGATACCTACGCCGCCAGCGGACTGCACAAGGCCGCGCCCCGCCTGCCCTTCGGCAAAGACGGACATCCCGATTGGCGACGTTATGGTCGATCCGGCAAGATCGATGGCCACCGCACCGCCAGAGCCGGTCCCGGCGCCGTTGCCATCACCGGCAAAGCCGCTTGCCTCGAACGTGACGTCGAAGTTCGCCGAAAACAGCACGGAACTGTCCGATGTGACGAAGTTGATCGTCCCTCCGGTACCGTTGCCGCCGCTGCCATCGAAGAACGAACTGGCGCCCGACCCGACAGCGCCGATATAGGTCGTGCCCGAAAGCGTCACGTTGCTGTTGGCCAGAGACAGCGTGGTCAGGCCGCCCAGACCGTTGCCGTTTACCGCATCGGCTGAGCCGCCATAGCCTTCGGCGGTAAGGTCGATATTGCCCCCGACCGTCATCGTGCCGCCGACAAGGTTGATTGCCGAACTGCCGCCCGTGCCGTTACCCGCAACAGAGCCCAGCCCGGAACCATGCCCGCCCCGTCCGGTGGACTGGACAACGGCATCGCTGCTCATGTTGATCTGTCCGGCGCCATTGATGACGACAAGCGACGAGCCGCCCGTACCAAGCCCGGCTTGCGCCCCGGCCAGATTGTCGCCGCCCGTACCGCCGCTGGAAATCTGCGTGATACCGCCGAACGAAATGCTGCCGTCGGTGACCGAGGCATAGGCGAGGCCGCCCGTCCCCACGCCACCGGGTTGCAGGTCGAAACTGAGACCGCCGCCGCCATCGGCCACGATCGATGCATTGCCCGAAACGCTGACAGAGCCGCCAGTCGAGGCAAGCACACCGGATTCCCCGCCCGTGCCAGCGGTTGATGCACCGTAGGTGATCCCCCCGCCCGCATTTGTGTTGAGCGTGAGGTCACCCGTAATGGTGAAGGTCCGGCCGTCCGCCGCCAGCAGCGTCGCCAGGCCACCCAGCGCATTGCCGCCCGTGCTGCCCGTGCCGGTGCCATTTGCACCGAACGCGCTGGCACCGGCCGTAAGGCTGCCGTTGACAACAACGCCGCCAGCACCGGAGCCGGTCGTCTGGAGCTCAATCACCCCGCCCGTCGCATCGCCGGAAACCGTTGGCCCCTGCCCGCCAAAGGCGTTCGTCACCAGAAGGACGTCGTGGAAGTCGAGCGTGCCACCCGATGTTGCATCGACCGTAATCAACCCGCCGCTGCCGTTGCCCGCCGCGCCGATCAAACCGTTCCCGCCGTTACCGGTGGACGTGGCCTGCGTAACGAGGCCTACAGCGATGTTCGAAGAAGGTCCGGACGCAAGGATCGTTGCGGAACCGCCAAAACCATCGCCCCCATCGACGGTGCAGGTCACGCACCCGCTGCCGTCGCTGCCAAAGCCTGACACGTCGAGCAGCAAGTTGCCCTGCACCTGGACCGAAGAACCCGTTGGCCCCAATGCCAGAACTTCAGCAGCGCCACCCGCGCCGACACCGCCACCCGGCCCGGCCCCGGACGGCAGACCGCCGATGCCATTGGCCGTGAGATTGGCGTTGCCGTTAATGGCAATCGTACCGCCATTGGTCGCGGCGATTGTCGTCCGTCCGCCGGTGCCGTTGCCCTTGGGCGCGGCGGTATCGAACGGAGGGCCGCCACTGCCGATGGAGGTGAGCGTCACGTCGCCGAGCGCCTGAACAAACCCGCCATCGTTGGCGCGCAGTTCCACGTTGACGCCAGTGGCGTCGGGAATCGCGGTGGTGCCCGTGATATCGCCGCGGAACAGCAGATTGCCTTCGATGCTGACTGTGCCGGCTGCGTTGGCTGTGATGTTCGACGTGCCGCTGGCAGCATCAAGCACGGTATCGCCCGCGAAGATCAGGCCAAGGTCCGATTCGGACGACATGTTGATCGAGCCGGTCGCGCGGCCGGTCAGGCCGGACGTGACGAACGTATCGGTCGCAGCGATCGAGGCCAGCCCGTCGCCACCGCCGATCGACCTGTCCGTCTGGATCTGGCCGCCAGCAATGTCATGGCCCGCCGAAAGCACGATGGCGTTGCCGACAACGTCCGCCGCGGCAGCGACGTCAAAGCCGAGCAAGCTGCCCGACCCCAGCGCCATGGTGATCGCATCATTCTTCGGCACCGCGACCATGTAGATGCGGTTTGCCGGGCCGACCGATGCCGGGCCGGTGATGATGCCGTTGTTGGTGAGCACCGTGCCGGTCGCGCTTGTCCCGGAATCGACCTGGATGTCGAACAGGCTGCTGGGCGAAAAGGTGATCGTCGCCGCATCCGCCGCGACCAGCGCCGCGCCGCCGTCCAGCCCGATGATGCCATCGTTGACCACCGAAGGAGCGACCAGCGCGATGTACGAACTGGGCACCTGCGACGTGATCTGCGCACCGGCCTGCACCACGATCTGCGATCCGGGCACCACGACCGGCTGAAACGCAAACGTGTTGCCGCTGCCGAAATTGCCGCCGGAATCGTAATTGAGGTCGGCCGTGGTCAGGACAAGGTTGCCGATGTCGAAGGTAGCCGTGCTGCCGATCAGAATGCCGCCGGGGCTGTAGAAAAACACCGTGCCGCCGGGCACCGAAGGCGAGCTGATCGCGGAAAGGGTCGATACGACATTGCCGTTGAACTGGATCGGCCGGGTCGATCCGAGCGGAATGATGCGGTTGAGCACCATGAAATCCGACGTGCTGGCGGGGTCGTTCGTGAACGTGGCTGTCGTGCCCGTCGGCTGGAAATTGATCGGGCCGCCGGTGGGTGCGGTATCGTTCGGAATCCAGTTGATGACCGCAGAAGGCGTAAGCACGAGAACGTCAGTAATTCCGGGGCTGGTGTTGTTGACAAACACCGACCCGAAGGTTGAATCGGGCGTGCCCTGGAAGGACTGCGCGCGCGCCGTGCCCACGACCGAAGGCGAGACAAGCATCGCCGCCACGGCAAGACCGGAAGCCGAAAGCAGCGGCTTTGCGGCAAAAGTGTTCGAACGGCGCATCAGAAAGTCCTCCACGGCAGAAGACGCGTGGTCAACGTCACGAGAAAGCGGGGGTCGGAACGCCTGGTCTGCAAGCCGACCTTTTCGAGCGGCACTGCCAGCGTCGCCTCAAGGCGGAAGCGCGAGCCGATATCACCGCGAATACCGCCACCGACCGAGGTCAGACGCTGGCTTCCGGGCACGCCCTTGTTCCACACCCACGCGGCATCGGCATAAGCGAACGGCTGCAGCCGCACCTTGCGGTCGGCGGTCACGGGCAGGCGCGGTCCGCGCAGTTCCACGGCAGTACCGATGGCGTTATCGCCGATCAGATCGCCCGGATCATAGCCGCGCCCGATGGTGAAATTGCCCGCGGAAAACTCCTCGAAGCTCAACAGCGGCTTGAAAGCGTACTGGCCGCGCGGCGCCACGACGATGGAAAACTTGCCCAGCACGCGTTCGTATTCGCTCTGCCCGCGAACCACCGTGGCGCCGGGCGAACCGTCGAAGCGGCTTGTCGGCACACGCAGCGCGCAGGCCGCGCCTACGCAACCCTTGGTTGCATCAAGAATGTTCAGCCCCTGCCGCACTTCGAACGACGACGCATAGCGCCATTGCGGACGAATGCTGTCGGTATCCACCGCATCGAAATCAAACCGCGCCCACAGCACGCGCAGCTTGTCGCGGGTAAGCGGGCCGATCAGGTCCACGTCCTGGTTAACCATGTCGAAGCCGCCCGCAACCCACAGGTTGCGCCCCTGCGAACGCTGCACCGGATAACGCGCATAAAGGCTCGCATAGAGCGTGCGCGCATCGACATTCACCCCGGCGGGAAGCCCGGCAATGGAGGGGCGGGTCCAGGCGTAGGTAAACTGCCCGCCCACGACCAGACCGTGACGGCCCGGCCGGAACTCGTGCGAACCTTGCAGGATGTGCTGCTCGGAAAAATCAGAGGTAGCATAGTACGATACGCTGGTGGCATCGCCCATCCCGGTCAGCCCGAAGAACTGCGCGCGAATCTGCCCGCCAAAGCGGCCCGTGGCTTCCGAAGAAAGGTTCTGCACCGTCAGATCGACGGCATAGGGTTCGCGCAGCACGCTGACTTCGCCAATCAGGTCGCCCGCGCCGGTGCCCGCCGGCTTGAGTGTCAACTGCACGTTATAGCCAGGCAGATCGCGCGCCAGCAGCAGATACCGTTCGGCAACCTGCTGGTTGAACACTTCGGCTTCGGTCAGCGCGGAAAGGTACTGTTCCAGCTTGCGCTCGGCCCCCTGCGTTTCACCGCGGGCGCGGATCGCGGTGATCCGGCCATAGAGCACCTCCATCCGCACCTGACCGTTTTCGATCTTCTGGGTCGGAACCTGGACAGCGGCGAGATAGCCTTTGTTGCGCAAAATGGTGCCCGCAGCATCGCGGATTTCGCAGAGCACGGAAATGGGCTGCGGCGTTCCGGCGAGCGGCTTCCACGTTTCGTCAAGGTCGGCCGGGGTCACTTCCTTGAGCCCGCCGAACATGACTTCGGTCAGGTTGACCTTGATATCGGCATACTGCGGATCGTCGAGCGGACAGGGCGAACGCTCTATCCCGCCCTTGATCGAAAGACGCGGCGCGGGCGCGGCTTCCTGGCGGGTCAACCCGCGGATATCATCGCGTGACAGCGGCGGCGTTGCCGGTTGAACCGGCGCAGCCTGCCCCATTGCAGCCTGCGGCAAGGCCGATAATGCCAGTCCGGCAAAACCAACCATACCGCAACACAGCCCCATGCTGCCAAAGCGCGTAGCAATCATCAGGAAATGCCCCCGTCGAAACCCATACGACGCGGCCCGGTTATCTTATCGTTGGAACGTCACTAGCAGCACGTTCCGCAACTGCATACGCCTCGCAGCAACAAAAAGCACAGAAATCGTTGCAGGTGCGAAACACAAGCAAGAGCCCGGCAGTTCTGCCGCAGTACTGCCCTCCTTGCCGCCACGGATTCTCCCTGGGATCAGGCGGCTATACCGTGGCAATGCTTGTATTTCCTGCCTGATCCGCATGGGCAAGGCGCGTTGCGGCTGATCTCCATGCCTGCAAACGGATTTTCCCCCGACTGGCCCACGCCAACCAGATTCCCCGCAGCGAGCGACGGCAAGGTGCCGAACATGCCACTGACGGTATTTGCCGGTGGCCCGTCCTGCGGCGGAATCGCATCGTTTTCGCCGGTAAACGGATCAATGTGGCTGGTCAGGAAATCGGGCAGTTCGGGAAGCTGGAACTCCTCGGCCTGGCGCATGCGGATTTCGCTGGTCATCAGAATGCGCGTCACGTCCTCGCGGATCGCATCGAGCATCTTTTCGAACAGGCCAAAGGCTTCCTGCTTGTATTCGTTGATCGGCGTCTTTTGCGCATAGGCACGCAGGAACACGACCTGGCGCAGCGCGTCGAGCGTGGCGAGGTGCTCCTTCCAGTGATGGTCTAACCGTTCCAGCAGGATCGACTTTTCCAGCCCGCGCCAGGCGGCAGCATCGACACCGCCGGTCTTGGCCTCCATGCGCGCATCGGCCATTTCCTGCACGCGCTGCTCGATCGTGTCCGGCTCGATCGCTTCTTCCTCAAGCCATGCCTCGATCGGGATTTCCAGCCCCAGCACATCGGCCACCCGTGCCTTGAGCGCGGCGATATCCCACTGCTCAGGATAGGAGCCGGGCGGGCAGGCATCGCTAATCAGCGAATTGACGGTGTCGTGGCGCATGTCGACCACCACATCGTCCACCGCATCGGCATCCATGATGTCGGCACGCTGTTCGTAGATTACCTTGCGCTGATCGTTCATCACGTCGTCGTATTCGACAACCTGCTTGCGGATGTCGTAGTTGCGGGCCTCGACCTTTTTCTGTGCTGTCTCGATGGCCTTGGACAGCCACTTCGATCCGATCGCCTCGCCATCGGCAAGGTTGGAGTTCATCATCCGCGAAAACAGCGTGTCCGGCCCGAAAATGCGCAGCAGGTCGTCCTCAAGGCACAGATAGAACTTGGAAAGGCCCGGATCGCCCTGACGGCCCGAACGACCGCGCAACTGGTTGTCGATACGGCGGCTTTCATGCCGTTCGGTCCCGATCACGCACAGGCCACCGGCATCCAGCACCTTCTGCTTTTCCTCGGCGACTTCGGCACGGATCGCAACAATCGCGGCATCGCGGTCCGGCCCATCGGGCATGTCGCGCAGTTCATCGTCGATGCGGTATTCGATATTGCCGCCAAGCTGAATGTCGGTGCCGCGCCCGGCCATGTTGGTGGCGATGGTCACTGCGCCCAGACGCCCTGCCTGCGCCACGATACGCGCTTCCATCTCGTGGAAACGGGCGTTCAGCACGTTATGGGGCACCCCTTCGCGCGTCAGGTATTCCGAAAGCAGTTCCGACTTCTCGATTGAAACCGTGCCGACCAGCACCGGCTGCCCGATCTCGTTCTTCGCGCGGATCAGGCGGGCGATGGCCTGGAACTTGTCGGTCGTGTTCTTGTAGAACTCGTCTTCCTCGTCCACGCGGCGCACCGGCACGTTGGTGGGGATGGAAACGACATTCATCTTGTAGATGTCAAAGAACTCCGGCGCTTCGGTGGCCGCCGTGCCGGTCATCCCCGAAATCTTGGGGTACATGCGGAAATAGTTCTGGAAGGTGATCGAAGCCATGGTCTGGTTTTCAGGCTCGATCCGCACGCCCTCCTTGGCCTCTACCGCCTGATGCAAGCCGTTCGACCAGCGCCGCCCGTCCATCATGCGCCCGGTGAACTCGTCGATGATGACGATCTTGTCGTCCTTCACGATGTAGTCGATGTCACGCTTGAACATGACATTGGCCTTCAACGCCTGGTCAAGGTGATGGACGACCATCGTGTTCTCGACATCGTAGAGGTTCGACCCTTCCAGCAGGCCAGCGGCTTCAAGCGCACGTTCGACCCATTCCACACCGTCTTCGGTCAGGGTGATGTTGCGGGTTTTTTCATCGGCTTCGTAAAGGTCCGGCTGGATCTGCTTCACGACCGCATCGACCGAGATGTACAGGTCGGACTTGTCATCGGTCGGGCCGGAAATGATCAGCGGCGTGCGCGCTTCGTCGATCAGGATGGAATCGACTTCATCGACGATGGCGAAGTTGAACGGCCGGTGCACCATCTGATCGCGCGAATGCTTCATGTTGTCGCGCAGGTAATCGAAGCCAAGCTCGTTGTTGGTGGCATAGGTGATGTCGCAATTGTAGGCGGCGCGGCGGTCTTCCTCGTTGAGGTTGGGCACGATCACGCCCACCGTCAGGCCAAGGAAATTGTACAGCACGCCCATGGTCTCGGCATCGCGCCGGGCAAGGTAATCGTTCACGGTAACGACGTGGACGCCCTTGCCTTCCAGCGCGTTGAGATAGACCGCGAGCGTTGCCACCAGCGTCTTGCCTTCACCCGTGCGCATTTCCGCGATTTCGCCGCGGTGCAGCACGATCCCGCCGATCATCTGCACGTCGAAATGGCGCAGGCCCAGCGTGCGGACCGAGCCTTCACGCACCGTGGCGAACGCTTCGGGCAGGATTGCGTCAAGCGGCGTGCCATCGGCCAGCATCTGCCGGAACTTCACCGTCTGCGCGGCAAGGTCCGCATCGGACATGGCCTGCATCGCCGGTTCGAAATCGGCAATCTGGCGCACGATCTTGTCGAGCGACTTGACGTAGCGGTCGTTGGACGAACCGAAAAGGGACTTGGCAAAGGAGCCGAACATGGGCGGGTATTCCTGTCAGATATGCGGGATGGTGGTGTCGCGCGCGCTGCGCAACCGCGATCAGGCCGATGGCCTGCCGTAAAAGGGAATGCCGGAACGCGCGCGCTATTCGCGGGCGCGGTCGGTCAGTTCGATGCCGCAAACGCGGGCAAGCGCCGGGGCGGGAAGCCACACCGTCTTGCGGCGGGCAGTTGCATGGCGCATCTGCGGAACATCGCGGCCCCGCTGGGCACAGCGGCGTTGGCGCTGGTCCGCCGCCGGGGCCTGGTTGGCCGATACTCCGGATTCCGCCACTTCCGTGCGCGAAAACGCCACGGCCACCTGTGGCACGGAAAGGCCCGTAATCATGGCCAGAAGGACGAGCAGGACGCGCATCGCATGCCGAGATAGGGTTTCATCGCGCATTCGTCCATCTTGAAAACGCATCTTTGCGAACCGGCGCCCGGCACGCCGCCCGATCAAGCAGTTGAACCGCCACCCGCGCCGCGCTAGGCGCATGGCCCATGTCCGACGCCATCTCACCGCTCGCCACGCCGTTTCCCGCCCTGCCCGCGATCGCCGGGGTCAAGCTGCGCGTCGCCCGCGCCGGGTACAAGGACTGGGGCCGCTGCGACCTGACCTACGTCGAACTGGATGAAGGCACCGCCGTTGCCGGGGTGTTCACCCGCAATGTCTGCTGCTCCTCGGAAGTCGAGATCGGGCGCGATAACGCCGCGCGTGGCTCGGCCCGCGCACTGGTGGTCAACGCCGGCAATTCCAACGCCTTTACCGGCTATCGCGGGCGCGAAGCGGTCGAGCAGATCATGGAGCAGGTCGCCGCCCGCCTCGGTTGCGCGCGCGAAGAGGTGTTCGTCTCGTCGACCGGGGTGATCGGGGTGCCGCTGCCAAAGGACAAGGCTCGCGCCGGAATCGAAGCCGCGATGGTCGCCGCCGAATGTTCGTGGGAAGATGTGGCGCGCACGATCAGTACAACCGACACTTTCCCCAAGGGCGCGACCGCCAAGGTACAGTTAGGGGACGTTCAGGCCACCTTCAGCGCGGTCATCAAGGGTTCGGGCATGATCGCCCCCGACATGGCCACCATGCTGGGGTACATTTTCACCGATGCAGCGGTCGATCCTGCGTTTCTGCGGCACTGCCTTGCCACGGCCAATGCCCGGACCTTTTCGTGCATCACGGTCGACAGCGACACCTCGACCAGCGACACCGTGCTGGCCTTCGCCACGGGCAAGGCCGGAAATGCGCCGCTCGTGTCGTTCGAAAGCCCCGGCGCGGACGCCTTTGCCGCGGCAATCGAGGATGTCTGCCGCCAGCTCGCGCATCTCGTGGTCAAGGATGGCGAAGGCGCGCAGAAGTTCATCGCCATCAGCGTTTCCGGTGCAGTTTCGGACGAAAGCGCCCGCAAGGTCGGCCTAGCGATCGCCAATTCGCCGCTGGTCAAAACCGCCATCGCCGGTGAAGATGCCAACTGGGGCCGCGTGGTCATGGCCGTGGGCAAGGCTGGCGAACCGGCCGACCGGGACCGGCTGTCCATCGGCTTTGGCGGCACCTGGGCCGCGCGCGACGGTCAGCCGCTGGCTGACTATGACGAAGCGCCGGTCGCCGCGCATCTGAAAGGCCGCGACGTGTCGATAGAAGTCGACCTTGGTCTTGGCGAAGGCCGGGCCACGGTGTGGACCTGCGACCTGACTCACGGCTACATTTCGATCAACGCCGATTACCGCAGTTAAGGGACCGAAGGCATGATCACGCTCTGGGGCAGGCTCAATTCGCATAACGTGAAGAAGATTGCCTGGGCACTGATCGAGATGGACGTTCCCTTCGAACGCATCGACATCGGCGGCAGCTTCGGGTTCAGCGACGCCTACCTTGCGCTCAACCCCAACCGGATGATCCCGACGATCGTCGACGGCGATCTGGTGCTGTGGGAATCGAATGCAATCCTGCGCTATCTTGCCGACCGATACGACCAATCGCTGCGCAGCGCCGATCCGGCGGTCCGGGCAGCGGGCGACAAGTGGATGGACTGGCAATTTCATTTCGCCGATGCCCAGCGCGATGCGTTTGTCGGATGCGTGCGGCAGGGCAAGGATGCCAGCGACCCTGCTGTCGCGGCCTCTGCCCGTGCGGCGGCGGCCATGATGGCGATTCTCGATGCGGAACTGGCGCGCCGTCCGTGGCTTTCGGGCGAACGCTTTGGCATAGCCGACATCCCGATGGCCGTGTATGCCCATACCTTCTTCTCGCTGCCGGTCGACCGGCCGGACCTGCCGCACCTTTCCGCCTGGTACGCGCGGATGCAACAGCGGCCCGGCTATACCAGCCAGGTGATGATCCCCCTGACGTGAGTTCCACCATGCCCGATTTTGCCGCCGAAACCGCACTCGATGCCGCCGTTGGCCAGTTGATGCGTGAAACGGCGCAGTCCACGCTGATGCGGCACTACCAGAACCTCGCCACGCGCGACGTGACGTCAAAGGCGGCTGATGACGTCGTCACCATTGCGGACACCGAAAGCGAAGTGCTGCTGGCCCAGGGGCTGGCCGGCATTCTCCCCGAAGCGGCCATTGTCGGGGAGGAAGCGGCCCACGCCGACCCCGCCGTACTCGATCACCTGTCCGACAGCCTGTGCTGGATCATCGACCCGCTGGACGGCACCAACAACTTTGCCGCGGGCAAGCCCCCGTTTGGCATTCTGCTGGCACTGGCTGAGCGGGGAGAGACGATCGCCGGGTGGATCTACGATCCACTGACCGACCGGCTGTGCCATGCCCACCGTGGCAAGGGGGCATGGGTCAACGGAGAACGCATCGCCGCGCGCCCGACCGGGCAGACCCCGCCGGTTGCCGCAATTTCGCTGGTGTTTGCCGACCCAAAGCGCCGCGCCGCTCTGCTGGAACACATCGCCCCGCACTACACGTTGGTGGATATCCCGCGCTGTGCGGCGGAACAGTACCCCCGCATCGGGCTTGGCGTGAACGACCTGTCGCTGTTCGAACGCACGCTGGCGTGGGATCACGCGGCGGGCGTGCTGTTCCTGAACGAGGCGGGCGGCAAGGCCGCGCGGCCCGACGGCAGTCCGTACCGCGTGGACCGCCATCTCGACCACGGCCTGATCGGCGCATCCAGCCCGGCCCTGTTCGACGCTATGGCTGAACGGCTCGCCCTGATCCCCGCAGGCTGACCCATCCGCGACCGGAAGGCCCCGCAAGCACGGGGACGCTCCGGCCCGGCGATCAAAGTTTGCGCCAGGCCACCGCCGATACGTCAGCCTGGCGGACGTTGCGCTTACAGCTCTGCTTCGAGCCACGCCTTGAGCTGGCTCTTGGGCGCAGCGCCCAGCTTTTGCGCCACCGGCTTGCCATCCTTGAACAGCACCATCAGCGGGATCGACTGCACACCCATCTGGCCTGGAACATCGGGGTTTTCCATGATGTCCATCTTGGCGATGGTCACCTTGCCCGCCAGTTCCTCGCTGATTTCCTCAAGCGCAGGCGCGATCATCTTGCACGGGCCGCACCAGTCCGCCCAGAAATCGACAAGCACCGGCTTGTCGCTACCCAGTACATCGGTGGCGAAGCTGGCGTCGGATACGGCAATGGTGGACATGGTCGAAAAACTCCTGAGTGTCTTGAAGCCCAATTTAGAGTGCCCGCGCGCAGGTGCAACCGATCAACCGGAAAAGCTTTCCTGCTGCCCGGCAAGGCGCAGCTTGTGCGGTGCAACGGTCGCTTCGGGCAAAACGAACAGTTGCGGCGTGTGAGTATAGAGCAGCGCCGCCTCGACCGGCATGCCGGGGTGGATCACCTCCAGCGCCGCGACATAGGCCGCCATCTGCCGGACGTAAGCCTCCGGGATATCGGCAAGCGTTGCAGGTGGCCGCCGCGCCGTCTTGAAATCGACAATGCGGATATGGGTTGCGCCGATCACCAGCCGATCGACCGTCCCGCTGATGACCCGCCCGCCGACCACCGCAGTCAGCGGCACTTCGGCCAGCGATTCCGGGCCGAAGACATCCGCCCAGCCGGGGTGATCGAGCACGGCGATGGCGGATTCGACCATTGCGGCCTGCTCCTGCGCATCGAACGGCTCCCCTGTCCGCTTCAGCCAGGCCAGGCCCGCCGCATGGCGTGCCTGCACAGGAAGTTCGGGCAGGCGTTCGATCAGACGGTGCACAAGGGTGCCCCGGCGCGCGGCAAGGATCGCAGCGGGTCCGGGTGACGCTGGCGGATCGGGCGCATCATCCTCACCCAGCGATGATGGGGCGAGCGGCCGCGGTGGCCTTGGTTCAGGCGCGACAGGCGTGAGCAGGCTGTCGGGAAGCGGCATCGGGACACGCAGAGGTTGCGCGGGAACAGTTGCGGTCAGCGGCGCCGGGCCGCCAATCCGCCGGAGCCCTTGCCACAACGGATCGGGCAGCCAGTCCCCCTCGCCAAACAGCGGTTCCAGATGCGCGTACCACGAATCTTCAGGCACCTGCCCGCCGCCGCGCGGGCTGCGCTTGCCCTTGGCCCCGGCAATGAACAGCGCCTCTTCGGCACGGGTCATGGCCACGTAGAGCAGACGCCAGTGTTCCTCCATTTCGGCCTGTGCTGCTGCGGCCTCGGCCTCACGCACGGCAGGCGCCTTCTCCTCCTTGCGCAGCGGCGGCAGTGGCACCTTGCGCACAGCGCCCGGTACGTCCTCGCGCAGCGCCAGCCCGCGCGGTGGGGCGGCTTTGGGATCGTCAGCCGCATCGGCCAGAATCACGATCGGCGCCTGCAACCCTTTCGAACCGTGCACGGTCATCACCCGCACCAGACCATCGCTGCGCCCCGCCTCGCGCTTGAGTTCGCCCTCGCCCGCGTCGAACCATTGCAGAAACCCGATGAGGCTGGGCACATTGGCGCTGGCAAAGGCCATTGCGGCGTTGAGCAGTTCATCAATCGGATCGTTGGCTTCCCGGCCCAGCCGCGCCACCAGCTTTCGCCGTCCATCCCAAGGTCCGACCAGCAGCCACTGCAACAGGACATGCGGCGGATCGAAATCGGCCCGTGCCAGCAGGGCGCGCAGCCGCTCCAGCGTGGGGTGCGTTGCCGGACCTTCGTTGCGCCGCAGCCATTCCCAAAGCCGTTCGCGGTCCGGGCGATAGCCGTGTTCGAGCAGGTCTTCCTGCGACCACCCAATCAAGGGAGACACCAGCAGCGCGGCAAGATTGAGATCGTCGAGCGGTTGCGCAGCAAAGCGCAGCGCCGCGACCAGATCCTTGACCGCCAGCGGCGCGCCCAGTCGCAAGCGGTCCACCCCCGCCACCGGCACGCCACGCGCATGCAAGCGCGCGACGATCAGCCCGGCCAGTTCCTTGCGCTTGCGCACTAGGATCATCACGTCCCCCGCCCCCGCCAGCTTTGGCCCGCCTTTGCTCAGCGGAAAGCCCGTGTCGATCCACGCGCGGACCTGCCGGGCAATCGTGTCCGCCAGCTTCCGGTCCGGGCGCGACAGCCAGCTTTCCTGCCCTTCGTCGGCAGCGCCCTCATCCTCGGTGTCGCCGTCGTCGCCAGCGTCATCGCCTACCACGCGCCACAGCCCGACCGTGCCGGGAACGGGCAGGCCGCTGTGGCGCTCCGGCTTGCGGTCCAGCCCCAGCCGGTCCCAGCCGATGCCGTCAATAGCCGCATCGACGAAATCGAGGATCGGCCGGGCGGTGCGGAACGACTGGCCAAGGCCAAGCTCCAGCAGCGCCCGGTCAGGATCGCGCAGCACCTGGGCCACCTCTTCAAGCTGGGTCTTCACCTTTGCGCTGGCGCGAGCGAAGTTTTCCGGGCTGGTGCCCTGAAAGCCGAAGATCGCCTGCTTGTAATCACCCACCACGAACAGCGTGCGCAGCGCCGGGCCGCGCTGCCCTTCGCCGGTGAAGAAATCGGACACCAGCCCTTCCAGCACGATATCCCACTGCGCGGCGTTGGTATCCTGCGCCTCGTCCACCAGAATGTGGTCGAAGCGCCGGTCGAGTTTGAAGCGAATCCATTCGGCGCTGGTGCGACGGGTCAGCAAATCGGCGGCGGTGCGGATCTGGTCGTCGAAGTCGATGAAACCTTCGCGTGCCTTTGCCGCATCCCATGCCAGCGCAAACCGCCGCCCGACAGTGAGCGCGGTATCGAGCAGATCGGCAAGGTCGATCATCGCCTTGCGTTCGCGCAAGGCTTCGATGCAGGCAATCACACGCGCGGCATAGCCGGGGTAGTCGGGCTGCTTCTTTTCGATATTGGCCGTGGAGCGCGGCGCACCATCCGCCTTCAGAAAGGCCGCTTCCAGCGCCGAGAGCAGTTCCAGCCGCCGCACAGGCGTGGCCGCCAGCCAGTCGCCCAGGGTATTGGCCGTAGATTCCCCCGTCCTGGTCGCCCACTCTGCGTTCATTTCCATGCAGCGCCGCACGGACTGGCAATCGAATGCATCGTCCGCGCACATTGCGGCAAGGGTATGCGGGCCATCGCCTTCGCCCAGCCCGACAAGGCGGTTGATGCGCGGGCGCAGCGGCGGCATCCAGGCGCCGGGACCATGCCACAGGTCCATCGCTGCCGCGCAGCGCAGCAGGTACACTTCGACCTGATCTTCGCTCATCCGGCGGGAAAGCGTGGCCAAGGCAGCGATCAGGGCTTCATCATGGCTGTTGCGCGCGGCCAGCAGCATTTCCGCCAGCACCTGCCGCACCAGCAGCGCACGGTCGCGGTCCTCCATCGCCCGCGTACCGGGGCGCAGGCCTGCTTCCATCGGGAAGGATGCCAGGAGCCACTGGCAGAAGGCGTGGATGGTTTCGATCCGCAAGCCACCACCGGGGCAATCGAGCACGGCGGCAAAGCGGCTGCGCGCGCGCGCAAGAGTTGCCTGATCGAACGGCGCGCCAATAGCCATCAGATCCCTGGCCAGCCGCGCATCGTCCATGCGCACCCAGCCCGCCAGCACTTCGTTGACGCGCGTCGCCATCTCCGCCGCGCCCGCCCGCGTAAAGGTCAGGCACAGGATCTGTTCCGGCTCCACCCCGTCCTGCAAAAGCAGGCGCAGCACGCGGGCGGACAGCACCTGGGTCTTGCCCGTTCCCGCCGAAGCCGAAAGCCAGACGGTGCGCTGCGGATCGACGGCATCGGCCTGGTTGTCGACAAGGGGATAGACCTTGCTCATGCCGTGCCCTCTGCCTGGTCATCGCGCCCCTGCCATTCATCCAGCCGCATGAGCTGGTCGAAATCGGCATAGCCGGGCAGATCCGGGTTGAGCCGCGCGGTGAACGGTTCGTTGCCGAGTAGCCAGCGCACAATCGCTTCGCGCAGGAAGCCTTCGGTCAGGTCGACGAAATCTTCCGCCAGCACATTTGCCCGGTTCCGCCCATCCTTTACCGGCGTCTTCATGTAGCCAAAGCCACGCTCGGTGTTGCGCCCAAGCGACCAGTATTCGAAGCGCCCCGGCTCCCCGGCAACACCAGCGATACCCCCTTCGCGCGCAATCAGGCCGATGAGCCCCAGTTGCAGCGAATAGCCCTGTTCGACCATCCGTGCAGACGGCGGCGTGCCGGTCTTGTAATCGACAATGGCAAGCGTGCCGTCGGCAAGCCGGTCGATCCGGTCGGCCCGGCCATGGATACGGATGCCATCGACGCTGATCTCGCCGCGCTTTTCGACAGCCAGCACATGGCGCCCTTCCCCGGCAAGCTGGTCGGTGTGTTCCTCGATCCAGTGCAGCGCGTCGATCAGGCGCGGTTTCCACATCGCCTGCATGAAGGGATGCGCGCTCATCGTGTCGAACATCTCTTCGGCCAGTGGCACAAGCTGCCCCGGCAGGCCGCCGCGTTCGTGCCACGCCTGCAACACCGCATGCACCGCTGTTCCTTTCCACGCGGGCGTGGGGTCGGCGTCGACCGGATCAAGCTTGCGCAGGCCAAGAATGGCCGAGGCATAGAACTGATAAGGATCGCTGCGCAGACGGTCGAGCGCCGTCACTGCTATCGCCACCTGGCGCTGTTGCGCGCCGGGCATCGGGTGCGGGCGCGGATGCGGCGGGGCCGGGGGTGGATCGGCCAGCGCGCCAGCCAAGGCAACCGCGCGTTGCTCAAGCCGCAACTGATCGCCCAGCATGGCCTGAATCCGCAAGAGAAAGCGCGAAGGAATCGCCGGGCCGCTGGCATCGCGGCGGGCATGGCTGAGCACCACTTCGGGCGCGCCAAGCGCCGCGGCCAGATCGTGCGCGGCCAGCCCGATGCGGAAATCGGCGCCGGGAATGCCCAGCGCGCGCAGCAGGGGCGGCGCCAGAAGCGGATCGGGCGCAGGGTGCGCAGGCCATGTCCCTTCGGTAAGCCCACCGCAAATGACAAGGTCGGCCCGGCTCATCCGCGCTTCGAGCAGACCATAGATGGCAAGGCGCGTATGGCCACCATAGGGCGGGCGTACCGCTTCGCCATCCATCGCATCGCGCAACAGAGCGGGCAATTCCTCGCACGCAAGGTCTGCTGGAACCATCACCGAAGCTTCGCGCCAGCGTTCGACAAAACGTGCAAGGCAACGACCGTCGGCCTGCGCCCACAGCCCGTTGCCGCACAACGCCTCCCCCGCTTCGGCCAGGGCTGCAAGCGCCGTGTCGATCCGCGTCACCCCTTCCAACGGCACGATCGGGAACAGCAGGTCTTCGACGCCAGACCACCAAGCCGAAAGGCCAGGATAGGCACGCTCCTTTTCAGCCACGCGCTGGCGGACGGCAGGAAGGCCCGGTCCCGGACGCGGTCCACGCAGGACAAGGTCGAGCTGGCGCACACGTTCGAGCCATTCCGGCCTCCCCTCCCCCGCCTGCACCAGCGGATGGCCGAGCAGCGCCAGCAATGGCACGGGCGCGGCGCGTTCGGCCACCACTTCTGCCAGTTGCAGCAATACCCGCCCGGCGGCCGTCTGCGGCAAAGGACGACCGGCGGTGTCATCCGCCACAATGTTCCAGCGCATCAGATGCGCCACAATGCGCGAAGCAAGGCTGCGATCCGGGGTGATGACCGCCACGCGTCGTTCAGGTTCGTCCAGCGCCTCACGCACCAGCACGGCAATGGCCTGCGCTTCCTCGTCCGGATGGGCGCTTTCCATCAGCCGCACGCCGGACAGCCGCCGGTCCCTGGCCTCCAGCGAAACCCACGCTGCGCTGGCCTCGGGTGGCAGGAACAGGTTCGAGATCGCCCGGCTGCGTTCCGGCGGCGCCGGGGCCAGCCCGGCACGGTGCCACGGCTGCACCTCGCCGCGCGCGATGCCCATACGGTTGAGCAGCAGCTTGAGGTGGTATTGCGGATGCGTCACCACATCACCGCGCTCGAACACCGTGCTATCCCCCGCACCGGCACTGCCCAGCGCATCCCACACGGCATCGGCCAAGGCCAGATCGAGATCCGGCAGGACAACACCACCGCCCGGCAGTTCGGCGACTACGCGCAGCAGGCGGGCGACAGCCGGCGATGCCGAAGTCACGCCCGCGGCCACCACCGGGTGCACTGGCGGGCTTTCCCGCCACAGACGCGCGGCATGATCGAGCAGCCGGTTGCGGCGGGCGGGCGGATCGAGCCGCTCCATCGCCTCAAGCTCTGCCTGCCAGCGCAGGAACACTCTGGAAAACAGCCGCGTGCTGTCCTGCCAGTGCTGGGAAAGCTCGCTCGCCACGCCGATCACCGCTTCATCGAGCATGCGTTCGACCGGAACATCCTCTACCAGCAACCGGTCAATTGCGTCGGCAATACCGCGCGCCTGGCGCAGCAGGGCAGCAGTTCCCGGTGCTTCGTCTGCCAGCTCTTCGCGCAGCAATTCCGACAGGCGCAGCAATCGGAACGTCGGTTCGATAGCCTGCGGAATGGAGGCTGCTGCCCCAATCGGATCGAGTAGCGGACCTAACGTTTCGTCGAGATCAAGGTCACCCACAACCGCCATACGCGGCAGCAGAAGCCCCCCTCGGCCACCAGCCCCGCTTGCCCGGACGAACGCTTCGGTGACAATGCGCACCGCGCGCTGGCTGGGCAGCAGCAGCGTCAGGCGCGCCAGCCCGAATCGGTCTTCACGATACCGCGGGATCAGCCCGGCAACCAACGCATCGGCAAAGCCGCGATGCGCAGCGATCGACCACACCCGCGGACGCCCCTTCGCGCCTTCGGCTTCGACCGGTTCGGGCGCGCTTTGGGTCACCATGGAGTCAATCCCGGCGCAACGCAGCTTCGGTTGGCGCAATCATGGTCGGTTCGCCCACTTCGTACCACAGGCCAAGATGCGAAAGGCCATAGAGACGCCCTTCGGCAATCGCCCGTTCCCACAGCCGCGTTGTGGAAAACGGGCCTTCCGGGGCATCGCGCATCAGCCGGTGGGAAACGATCTGGATGCCGCTGTAGATGAACGGGGCAACCCTGCCCGACCGGCGGCGGGCGATGCGGCCCAGCGGATCCATATGGAAATCACCCTTGCCCCGGTAGTTGAAGGCCCTTGCGTGTGGGACCAGCAGAAGCAGAGCGTCCATCCGCTCCGCGTCCCAATGGCCCGACAGATGTTCAAACACGTTGCGCGGCCCATCAAGCCAGATATTGTCGCTGTTCAGCGCAAAGAACGGGTCGGTGCCGATGAGCGGCAGTGCCTTGACCATGCCACCGCCGGTTTCCAGCAATTGCCCGCGTTCATCCGATATGCCGATCTGCGGGTCGGCCCGCCGGGCAAGGTACGCCTCCAGCGCATCGGCCAGATAATGCACGTTTACCACCGCGCGCGCGACACCGGCTTCAGCCAGCTTGTCCAGACAATGGTCGATCAACGGCTTGCCGCCAACCTGCACCAGCGGCTTGGGGCGTGTTGCCGTCAGCGGGCGCATGCGCTTGCCCAGCCCGGCAGACAGGACCATGGCCACATCGCTTGCCAGTTTGACGGTCATGCCCGGAAACTGCCGCCGCCCGCCGCGCGCACATCGGGAGGAATATTGGCATCGAACCATTGCGCTACCGGCGCCAGCGCCGGATGCGTCAGATCGCGCTCCAGCAAGGCCCATACGCGCGGGATGTAATCAAGATAGCGCGGCTTGCCATCACGCTTCCACAGCCGCACGAAAATGCCCACGATCTTGGCGTTGCGCTGCGCCCCCAGGCGGGCATAATCGGCGCGGAAATCATCCTGTTCCTGTGGCGATGCCGCCAGTTTGTTCAGATAATAGTCGAGCATCGCCGCTTCCAGATCGGGCGCCACATCGCGGCGCGCATCCTGCAACAGCGATACCAGATCATAGGCCGGGTGCCCGGTCAGCGCATCCTGAAAATCGAGCAAGCCCTGCCGGTCAAGCCCGCCCAGCAGCATCACGTTTTCCGCATGGTAATCGCGTAGCACCGTCACGCCTGGCCTTTGGCGGGAAAGCAATGGCGACAGCACGGCTTCCCATGCTGCGCTCCAGCCCTTGGAATCGACATAAAGGTTGCTGTTGGGCACGTACCATTCAAGGAAAAGGCGCGCTTCGCGTTGATACTCGCTCAGCGAATAGCTGGTAAAAGGCCCGGCTGGCAGGCGGCGCAGTTGCAGCAGGGCATCGATGGCATAGCGATAGACTTCGGCTTCATCCTGCGGCCATGCATCAAGGTATTCGCGCATGCGGATCGTGCCGAAATCCTCGATCAGGACAAAACCGGCTTCGGCCATTTCCGCAAGGATGCGCGGCGCGCGCATGCCGTTTTCATCAAGCCAGCGCGCGGCGCGGATGAATGGCATCGGATCTTCGTTCGGCGGCGGGGCATGCATCAGCATCGCATCCCCGCTGGCATGGCGAATACGGAAGTAGCGGCGGAACGATGCGTCCCCCGGCAAGGGTTCGATCGTCGCGCCCGGCCAACCGGCCCGGTTGAGGAAATCCTCTGCGCCTGCGGGAATGTTCAGCTCCATGCCCCTCGCTCTAGCCAATCGGTCCCCGCGCGCACAATGGCCCGCCGCGCGTTTTCGGTGGATTCCAGCGTGATCGAAAGGCACCCCGGTTCGTGCCCGAACCCGCCGGCCTGTTCGGGCCATTCCGCCACCATCGCGGCGCCTTGCCGGTAATCATCGAGGCCGATCTCGTCCGCCTCGGACGGATGCTTGAGCCTGTAGAAATCGGCGTGGATCAGGGGGAGCCGTACGGCCGGAGGATCATAGACTTCGATGATCGCAAAGCTGGGGCTTGGCACTTCGCCGTCATGCCCCAGCGCGGCGATGATCGCGCGGGCCAGCGTCGTCTTTCCCGCGCCCAGTCCACCCGAAAGCGCCACCACATCGCCCGCGCGCAGATCCCCGGCAATGCGCGCCGCCAAGGCCGCCACAGCCTCCAGATCGGGCAAATCGACAATCACGGCAGGACCACGATGGCGCTGGTGCCAAGGCCGGGTTCCGACATCAGTTCGATCGTTCCGCCATGCGCTTCGACCAGTTGGCGCACCAGCGGCAAGCCCAGCCCTTGCCTGCGCTCCACCGTTCGGCCATCGGCGCCGACCTTCAATCCTTCCAGCGCACGCGCGAGGACACCCGGTTCCATGCCGCGCCCGTTGTCCGATACCACGACCTGCAGCTTGCCGCCTTTGCGGCGGGCCGCTTCAACCAGGATGCGCCCACCTTCGGGCGTGGCGGCGATGGCATTGTCAAGCAGTTGGCCGAAGGCCCGGCGCAAGCGCCGCGCATCGCCGGTGACGGTCCCGGCAGTCTTGTCCGCCCGCAGATCCAGCGTCAGCCCGGCGGAGGCAAGCCGTTCGGCCCGCTCGGTCACCACATCGGTCAGCAGCCCCAGCATATCGACCGGTTCGCGCGCCAGCGGCAGCGTACCAGCCTCACTCTGCGAAAGGTCTAGCACGTTCTCGATCTGCTCGCCCAGCCGCTCCACCGATGAAAGAATGGCGGAAACGTATTCGTCCTGCTGTTCGGTAAGCTGCCCGGCGATGCCGCTTTGCAGCAGTTCAGCAAAGCCGCCGATGGAGGTCAGCGGGGTGCGGAACTCATAGCTCATATTGGCGATGAAGCGGGTCTTGACCGCGTCCGCCTCGACCAGTGCGGCGTTACGTTCGCGCAGTGCTGCCTCGGCCTTCTGGCTGTCGGTAATGTCGAGCACGGTCAACAGCCCGTTGCCATCGGGCAGAGGCACCCCGGCAAGCGCCAGATGCCGCCCGTCAGCCAGGGCAAGGCGGCCGGTGCGCTGCTTGCGTTCCAGCGTGGCACCCTGAATCACCTGGGTGATGGTGCCGATCTGCGCCGGGCGCTTCAACTGTGCAGCGATCTGCCCCAGCAGGACATCGGCGCGCGGGTGCGTGGCAAGGAAATCCTCGTCCAGCCCCCAATCGGCGGCAAAGCGACGATTCCACAGTTGCAGCCGGGCATCGGGGGCAAACACGGCGAGCGATTCGAACAAGTTGTCGAACGTGGCGGTGCGTGTGCGCAACAGGGTGTCGCGCGTGGCCGAAAGCTGGAGCTGTTCTGTCCGGTCCTCGAAGATCATCAGCAGCCCGCCATCGGGCATTGGCTGACCGACGACGCGCAAGTGCGTGCCATCCGAAAGATGCCAGGCTTCCTCCTTCGGCTCCGGCGCCAGAAACCACCCCTGTCGTTCGCGCCGCCATTCGGGAAAATCGCGCACTTCGGGCAGGCGCCCGCCATCGCGCATGCGGTCCAGCACCCGGTCGAACGGGGGCGTGTCGACCACCCACGCCTGCGGCATGGCGAACATGCGCAGGAACGGCTGGTTGGCAAAGACCAGATTGCGCCGGTCGTCGAACTGCGCAATCCCGGCGGACAGGGTATCGAGCATTTCGCGTTGGGCGTCGCGGAAGCGGCGGAACTGGCGGGTGAGTTCCTCCATTTCCTCGATATCGACGGCGTAACCCGCCACGCCTTCATCGCCAAGCGGCAGATCGGTGACCCGCACGGCGCGACGCTGCCCCCTGACAGTTGCCAGAACCGAGCGTTCGATCGGCATGCGCCGCGATTGCGCCTGCCGAGCGACCTGGCCCGCGCTCAAGCCGTCGACCGGTTCAATCAGTTCGATGCCCTGCGCGATGACCGTCTCGGCGTCTGGTGCGCCAACCGCCACAACATAGGCACTGTTGACCAGCCTCAGACGGAAATCAGGGCCACGAAACCACATGGGCAACGGCGCCGCTTCGATCAGGCCGGAAAGCCCCGCGAAATCGGCCTTTGCGCTGGCGGTTTCGGCGCGCAAACGCACCAGCTCGGCCTCGCTTTCGGTGAAATCGAAGAACCACACCAGCGCGGCACCGCCCGGCGATACCTGAGGATCGGCAAGATGCCCCTGCGCGGCAAGGCTGCGGCTTCCGCGTTTGGGGGTAAGCGCGAGCCGAAAAGGCGCGCCGGTTTTCTGCGCCATGCGCACCGCATCGGCCAAACGCGAAAGCTGCACTTCGTCCAGCCCGCGATCGCCAGCATCAAGCTCTGACAGATAGCCCGGCATGGCGTCGAACCCCAGCCAGCCCGCCAGCCGCGAAGGCCCTTCAATCCGCCCGTCGGCGCGCACCAGCAAAGGCAGCGCGGGCGATTCATCGACCATCCGCCCTAATCTGCGTGCCTGCCGCTGCCATGCCTCGCTGCGCCGCACCCTGCGCCGCGCATCCAGCACCAGCCACCCCGCCCCCACTGTCCATGCAGCAAGCAACAGGCCGATCAGCACCAAAGCGGTCTGGTTGAGCAACGGCATCCGGCTTGGCTAGGGCGTGGCTTGGCGAATTACAATGCCGCGCATGCACACATCCCGTGTTTGGCAGAAATTGCGGCAGTCAGGCAAAGTCCTGAAGGTCAGCTACCATCATCTGGCGCACGCGAAAAACCCCCGCACGGCAATACCGGCGGGGGCTTCGCAAAGATCCGGCAGCCCTGCCTTGGCGGCCGCTGCCGTCAACAATCAGTAGCGGTAGTGATCGGGCTTGAACGGGCCGGCTTCAGGCACGCCGATGTAATCGGCCTGCTTCTTGCTGAGCGTCGTCAGCTTCACACCCAGCTTTTCAAGGTGCAGCGCCGCAACCTTTTCGTCGAGGTGCTTGGGCAGAACGTACACTTCGTTCTTGTAGTTCTGGTTCTTGGTGAACAGTTCGATCTGGGCCAAAACCTGGTTGGTAAAGCTGGACGACATCACGAAGCTGGGGTGACCGGTGGCGCAGCCGAGATTCACCAGACGGCCCTTGGCCAGAATGATGATCTGCTTGCCATCGGGGAACTCCACCAGATCGGTGCCCGGCTTGACTTCGGTCCACTTGTAGTTGTCGAGCGCCGAAATCTGGATCTCGCTGTCGAAGTGGCCGATGTTGCACACGATGCTCATCGGCTTCATCGCCTTCATGTGTTCGGCGGTGATGACATCTTCATTGCCGGTCGCGGTCACGAAGATGTCGCAACGCTGCACGGCCTCTTCCATGGTGACGACTTCATAACCTTCCATCGCCGCCTGCAGCGCGCAGATCGGGTCGATTTCCGTGACCATGACGCGCGCGCCACCCTGACGCAGCGATGCCGCCGAACCCTTGCCGACATCGCCGAACCCGGCGACGCAGGCAACCTTGCCGGCCAGCATCACGTCCGTCGCGCGGCGGATCGCGTCGACCAGCGATTCCTTGCAACCATAGAGGTTGTCGAACTTCGACTTGGTGACCGAATCGTTCACGTTGATCGCCGGGAAAGGCAGCTTGCCGTCCTTGGCGATCTGGTACAGGCGGTGGACGCCAGTGGTGGTTTCTTCCGAGACACCCTTGATGTGTGCAACTGACATGGTGAGGTAACCCGGCTTGGCCTTGAGGAAGGCCTTGAGCGCGCGAACAAACTCGATTTCCTCGGCATTGCTCGGCTCGAACAGGTCTTCGCCCGCCTCGACGCGCGCGCCCCACAGCGCGAACATCGTGGCGTCGCCGCCATCGTCAAGGATCATGTTGGCGGTGCGCCCGGTTCCATCATCCCAGTCGAAGATCGACCCGACATAGTCCCAGTATTCCGCCAGGCTTTCACCCTTGACGGCAAACACGGGGATGCCCGCCGCAGCGATCGCAGCAGCGGCGTGGTCCTGCGTCGAAAAGATATTGCAGGTCGCCCAGCGCACTTCGGCGCCCAAAGCGACCAGCGTTTCGATCAAAACGGCGGTCTGGATCGTCATGTGCAGCGAACCAGTGATGCGCGCGCCCTTGAGCGGCTTGGATTCACCGAACTCTTCACGGAGCGCCATCAGGCCGGGCATTTCGGTTTCAGCGATGCGGATTTCGGCGCGGCCGTATTCGGCAAGCCCAATATCGGCGATCACATAGTCTTTCTGGGCGTCAAGCACGCTGGCCACGAAGCATTCTCCTGAAAATCACGCAGCGCGAAACATGCGCCGATGCCCGCCACATAGCGCGCCGGACGCCATGGTGCAAACTTAATATAAAGATGTCTTTATATCGTATTCGTCACTGGCGCGCCACGCCTCGCCCCGCGACGTACAAATCGCCATGCCAGTCGGCAACGGACCGGTTGCGCTTGGAAGAGTGTCACCTATATCCACCCGACCAATCCAGCCCGCGCACCTTTCGGGGCCAGCCGGGCATCATCAAAGGAATCAAGGGTATGACCATCGCTGTTGGAGACAAGCTGCCCGACGTCAAGATCGTCAAGGCCACGGCCGAAGGCCCCGAAGCGGTCCAGTCGGCCGACTATTTCAAGGGCAAGAAGGTCGCCCTTTTCTCGGTTCCCGGCGCTTTCACGCCCACCTGCTCGGCAAAGCACCTGCCCGGATATGTCGAAAAGGCTGCTGACCTGAAAGCCAAGGGGATCGACGAAATTGCCTGCACCGCCGTCAACGATCCGTTCGTGATGAAGGCATGGGCCGCAGCCAATGGCTCGCCCGACGTTACGATGCTGGCCGATGGCAACGGCGATCTGGCCGAAGCTCTGGGCCTGACCATGGACGGCAGCGGATTTGGCCTGGGCAAGCGCGGCCAGCGTTTCTCTATGGTCGTGAATGATGGCGTCGTCGAAAAGCTGTTCGTCGAAGCGCCCGGCGATTTCAAGGTCAGCGCCGCGGATTACATGCTCGACAACCTTTGACCATATGCATGCCGCTGCCCGGTCTAAGCGTACCGGGCAGGGGCTGATTTCGTCAGAACGAGAGTCGCACCCGCCCCACCACGCGGTCGCCTGCATGGCGCAGGTCAGCGAATGGCGATGCCGAAGCGGCGGATGTGTCAATATCATTGCCGGCATAATCAAGACCGACGCTGATCGGCCACCGGTTGTACTCAACGCCCAGCTTCCAGTCGGTATAGCTCCCCAGCGGACGCAGGCGCGCGGCGCGCAGCGGATCGCGCGACGATCCGCCGGTACTATGCCCCAGGGAAGCCGCAAGGCTTACCGGAAAGGCCGGGATTCCCGCCAGCGCATGGGCACGCAAGTGCAGGTTGTCGCCACCAATGGCGTCCTGTCCCGGTGCGTAATATCCGCTCGCACCCACTTCCAGCGGCCCGATGGAATAGCGCGCGCCAAGGCCAAGCTCATAGTAGTCCATGCCGCGGTCGGCACCGGCGAACAGATGGCCAATGGCTTCGGTCCGAACGACGAACGCACCTGCATCCCAGTCCCGGCCCAGCACCAGATCGGCTACGGCTTCGGCGTTGGCGTGGCGATCGGAGCGGCGCAACATAGCAACGCGCGCTGACGCGTCGAAGCCGCCCAGCCCCACGGCAACGTCACTGGAGGCAGACACTTCGCCATCACTCCAGCTCAAGCCGCGCCGCACTTCGTCGCTTGCCGCTTCGACACTGAAATCGACCGACTGCGCCTGCACTGCCGGAATTGCCCCGGCGCAGGCAAACGTGGTTACCACGAGAATGCCCCATGGCGCCCGCAGGCGCAGAACGGTCTTTTTCATGCGTACTCCCTTAACTTTCCCGCAGGCGCACCCGCGATTGTGACGCCTCGGCCAAAAGCATGTCGCGGTCCTGCGCGACCATTGCCATCATGGCCGCGCGAAGTTCCGGCCGACGTGCCTCGACCATACGCCAGATCCCTTCGCGTCTCGCCTCGCACCGCCCCGGAACGCTGCCCTTCACAACACCTGGCTGCGCCATGGAACGGCGCGCCTGCAACGTCGCACCGATTGCTGCGGTCCGCTCCACCGCAAGCGAAACCGACCAGTGGCAGCGCAGCGTCGCAAAACGGCCTCCCGGCGCCGGTGTACCCGCCTGCCGCGTCTCAAGCCGTGTTGTCCCCGTGTAGTCGGCCTGCACCGGGCCTTCGGGATGTTCGATAATGACCCTGTGCTCAAGAGCGTGTGCGGGTGCGGCAAGGGTTGCCATCATACCGGCAGCCGCAAGGGCGGCAACGTGCGTTGTGCGATACATCTGTGTGTCTCCTGCTTGCATCCCGGCGTTATCCCGCCAGTGACGCCAGCAGAGTTAGACGGTCACCGATGTCTGCCCAAGACACCGGACTGTAAGGTTTCTTTGCCGAAACGCGTCAATATCCCATCAGGCTGAGCACTTCCTTGCGGCTGCTCATGTCATCAAGGAACGTACCCATCAGACGGCTGGTGACCATTCCGACGCCCGGCGTACGCACGCCGCGCGCAGTCATGCAGGCGTGGCTTGCCTCGATCACCACGGCCACGCCATGCGGCTTCAGATTATCCCAGATGCACTGCGCCACTTCGGCGGTAAGCCTTTCCTGAATCTGCAGCCGCCGCGCATAGCCGTGGAGAACGCGCGCCAGCTTGGAAATGCCGACAACCTTTTCGCGCGGCAGATAGGCAATCGCCGCCTTGCCGATGATCGGCGCCATGTGGTGTTCGCAGTGGCTCTGGAACGGGATGTCGCGCAGCAGCACGATCTCGTCGTAACCGCCCACTTCCTCGAACTGGCGGACAAGATGTATCGCCGGGTCTTCGGCATAGCCCTGGCAGTATTCCTTCCATGCACGAGCCACGCGCTTGGGCGTATCGAGCAACCCCTCGCGGGCCGGATCGTCGCCAGCCCAACGAATGAGGGTGCGAATCGCATCCTGCACGTCGCCGGGAACAGCGATCTTGCCGCGTGAAAGCTCTTCCTCTGCAGTTGCCACTGCCAGCCCCGGTTCAATCTTCTTATCCATTGCTTCCTCTTGATCGCAGCCGTCCCGGACGACGCAAAATCCGGCTCGTGAACAAACCACGGCGGTAGAACGTCAGCATCTCCTCCGGTCGTTCCGGGTCAAGCAGCGCGTTGTCCGCAATGGCGATTTCCGCATCGCTCAACGGGCGTGGAACAAACCGCCGGAGCCGCTTGCCGCTCTGCGGCGCAGCAGCAATGGCCGCTGCCATACCGCCATGCTCCTCAAGCAGCAGGCGTAGCTGTTCGGGCGTTACTCCGCAATGCTCTGCCAGCAGCGCCAGACGGAGCCGGGCTATGGCCGGACGGCAATGGTGGTTGGCTGGCCTTGCCGCGTCGATGAACACGTCGCACTCGCTGTCCAGGCCCATCGAGCGGTTGTTGAGATTGGCCGAGCCGATGCGCAGCACCTCGTCATCGACGATCGTCAGTTTGGAATGCACGTAGATCGGCTTTCCGCCTGCGGTGAACGGATGCCAGACCGTAAAGCGGCGTTTGTGGTCCACCGCCTCGATCGCATCGAACAGCCGCACGCGGGCGCCGTCCATGGCCGCCTGCTCCAGCCAGCCATCGGAACTTTCCGGCATGATGAGGACCATTTCCGGTGGATCGGGCTCGCCCATGCGCAAGGCAATCGCCTCGGCCACCGTGCGCGACGTGAAATACTGGTTCTCGAAATAGATGAACCGCTTTGCCCGTGCGATGTGCTCGATGAACAGTGCCTCAATCTCGCGCACTTCCCGGATATCGCCATAGTGCGAACGGGTGCGTGCGATGCCGATTTCGACGTTGTGAAACTCGGCCTCGATCCGTGCAGGCCAGGGCGATGCCTGCTGCGGCTTGCACGGCTCCATCGGTTTGCCGCCAGCCTGTTCCCAGCGCACCCGGCCGAAATCGCCAAGCACCGCTGCAACATTGCCTTCCATCAGCATCGTGCAATCGTGCCATGGGCCATGCTGCTTGCCGCCGGGTCGGCAGCGCCGAGGATCGTCATCCAGATGTTCCGGGGTGTCCCAGCGATCCGATGCCATGTCGATTCCGCCGCATACGGCAAACCTGTCATCAATCACGGCGATCTTCTGGTGGTGGCTGCAACCCAGCGGATGCGCGCTGTCCAGCTTGAACACGATGCGCGGATGCCGCCACCAGCGCAGCAGGTCGAGCATCATGGTGCCGCGAAAGAAAGCCTTGAGCGCGCCGAAGTTCCATTTCAGCACGCGAATATCAAGCCGTCTGCGCCGGTTGGCCAGCCACAGCATGAACGAACCCAGCCGCGCAGGCGAGACGCGTCGTCGTGGCAGGTTCCACCAACGCCGTCCGCCGCCGATTATGATGCGCGTATCGAAATCCCAGCCGATCAGCAAAATCCGTTGCCGGGCGCGCAACATCGCTTCGCGCATGAGATCGAAATAGTCCGCAGCATCGATGACGGCATGCGCCCGGCTCGCCATGGCGTATTGCCAGACCGATTCCGAACATGACTTGTCGGTGGGGTGAGGAATCTCGGCGGCAGACATGACCGTCCCGGATTTACCTGCACGCACGGAATCAGTTGCTGACAGGAATCACCAGCTCGTCGGGATGCGCAACGTTGAGATTGCGGCGCAGCAATTCCCCGACCAGATCGGGATCGGCATGGCTGGGATCGAGCAGTTCGACCCGATTCTTCAACTGGTCGCGCTCTGCCGAAAGGCGTTTTACCTCCGCCTCCCGCTGTTCGAGCAGGCGGGCATTTTCGCCCAGAGCCAGAACGCCGCTCGGCCCGGCAACGCCCACCGCACCAAGAACCAGCAGCATGACAAGCGCCAGCGACTGGGTAAGGCTGTCCTTTGGAAGGGCGACATTGCGGCGCGGCTGCATAACGATGTTGAATCACAATTTAAGAGGCGATTCAAGCGGCATCATCCGTAATTGACGCATGTTTGCCCATGTTTGCGTTCAACGCCCATGGAACCCGGTCGGACTGCGCCGCCCCACATCACGCCGGGCATGCTGCTGGCAGGCGTCCATCCCGCCGTCGCTCAAGCCTGTGACCCGGATAAGCAAGTCCTGCGACCCTAGCGAGAGGCAGGTTACCAGCCGGCGCATCTACGGACACCTGCTCATCTGCTTGCAAGAATGAAGGCGCACCCCACGGGAAGCAGCCCCGCAAGGATGCACCAGGGAAGAGGGACACACTATGGGCAGACTGGACGGACGCGTTGCAATCGTGACAGGGTCGGGCGGCATCGGCGAAGCATGCGCCCGCCGCCTTGCCGCCGACGGCGCCACCGTTGTCATCGGCGATGTAGTGCTTGAACACGCCGCCGGGATCGCACGCGACATTTGCTCAGCCGGGTTCAAGGCGGAAGCCCGCCAGCTCGACATCGCCGACGAAGCGAGCGTGACGGCCTTCTTTTCCGCCGTGATGCAATCGCATGGCAGGCTTGATGTGCTGCACAACAACGCTGCCGATACCCGCAAGGATCAGATGGCTGGCGACATGGCGATTGCCGAAATGCAGGTCGAAATCTGGGACCAGGCTTTCCACGTCAACACGCGCGGCACGATGCTGATGACGAAGCACGCCGTCGCCTTGATGCTGAAAAGCGGCGGCGGATCGATCATCAACACCAGCTCCGGCGCCGCGCTGCGCGGCGATCTGTTTGGTCCGGCCTATGCAGCGTCAAAGGCTGCGATCAACTGCCTCACGCTGTACACCGCCACGCAGTATGGCAAGAAGGGCATTCGCTGCAACGCCATATCACCGGGCCTTGTGGTGACGCCAAACGTCCATCTCAGCAATTCGCAAGAGCAGCTCGACCGGATCGAGCAGCACAAGCTTACACCCTACCTTGGCGAACCTGATGATATTGCCAACGCAGTATCGTTTCTGGCTTCGGATGAATCCCGGTTCATGACCGCCCAGGTCATGGTGGTTGACGGAGGCATTCTCGATCACATGCCCTACTTTGCTGAAACCATTAAGAGTTTCGAGGAAAGTCCGGGCAGCCGCGCAGTATGAACGATCAACCCCATTCATAAGGGCGAACGTGATGTGGAGAGCAACAGTGCTGCTGCGCAGGCGCAGCGATGCAACGCCTGCGGCGTTTCAGCAGGCATGGCTGGACAGGATCGCCCCGGCTCTTGCCGCCGCGGCATCCCGTGACGATCGGACTATCCGCGCCATCGTCAACCTGGCGCCGGATTCGATCAGCGATGACCTGCGCGATGTGTTTCCACCGGCGTTCGATGGGTTGTTCGAGCTATGGTTTGACGATCCGGTTGTGGCCGTCGCCGTCCTCGACGCGGTTGGGACGGACGCATCGCTGCAAGACCTTGCCTCGCCAGTGATAGACGGCGACCGGGGTGTGCTCTGGCTTGCGCAGGCATTTCCGATCAAGCCGGAAACGGGGTCCACCGTAAAGTTTCTGGCGGGAGGTGACGTGGCGGAAGGCGTTCCTTTGGAAGAGGCGCAAGCATACTACCGGGACGAGCATCCGCGCGTGGCCCGGACGGCGCCGACCGTGTGGAATCCACTGACGCGCTACACGCAGTTTCATGGCAAACCTGCCCCGGTCGCGCCGAGCATCGCCTGGCTGGCAGTGGGCCGCTTCGTACCGATGTGCTCCGACATGGGCTTTGCCGAAATCGACGATTTCCTGAAGGTCTATGGTTCCGAGGAGTATGCCCGGATCGTGCGCCCCGATGAGGAGCGGTTTTCACGCCCCGGCGAGATGCTCTCCTTCATCAGCGCAGAAGAGCGGGTCCTGTTCGACCGCACACGTTAACCCGGTACAAGTTAGGCCAGCACAAGGGGATCAGGATTGACCGCTATCGGACAAGACCTTGCCGCATTCTGCATCTGGCTTGGCAAAACAGGGCGGGTCGGGACGCCGTGCGAAGTGGTAAGTGTGAAACAGCCGAAAACCGGCTTTTCCGCCGACACGCTGCTTCTTGAAGTGGCGAGCGATCATGGCCACGCCGCCATCGTCGTGCGGATCGAACGGATCGGGCGCCACATGTTTCTCGATTCCTCGATGGCGCGCCAGGCGCAGATGATGGACATGCTGTCACACGAAGGCGTGCCGGTCCCGGAAGTGCTCGGATGGTCGACTGACCTTTCGATTCTCGGCGCACCTTTTCTGGTAATGCGGAGCTGCGCCGGGGCATCGCTACCGCAGCATCCCAGCTATCACGTGTCCGGTCTGCTGACCGAGCTTCCCCCGGCGCAACGGGCGCATGCGTGGTACGATGCGCTTGCCGTCATGGCGAAGATCAACCGGGTCGATTGGCGCGCCAAAGCCCGCTTCTTGTTGGAGCCCGCCTATGGCACGCCCGGCCTCGACCACTATCTCGGCTGGATTTCCGCCTGGCGGGACATGGTCTGTCCGGCAGGACACCCTGTGATCGATTCCGGTATTGCCTATCTCCATGCTCATCGGCCCCGAAACGCCCCGGCAGACCTCTTGTGGGGCGATTCCAACGCGGGCAATTTTCTGTTCGGGCCGGATGGAACAGTCACCGCCGCCCTCGATTTCGAAGCGGCGTCGATCGGCCCGGCAGAAATCGATCTTGGCTGGTGGTTCTTTGTCGACCGCATGCTTGCGGCGGGAAACCCCCTCCCCCCCGGCATGCCGGACCGAACGCAACAGATCGCCGCATTCGAAACCACGCTTGGCCGAACGGTCGATAACCTGCACTACTATGAAGTGCTGGCAGCGTTGCGCATGGCGCTGGTCATGGCGCGAACCGGCGGCCTGCTCATCGCGTCCGGTGTGCTCCCCGCAGACAACCAGGTAGCACTCTACAACCCCGCGGCAACGATACTCGCCACCATGATCGGCGTCCCGCATGACGATCGCCTCGATCACTATTTCGCCATGGTGAAGCAGATGAACGCGCGATGACGGCTTGAACCTGCGGCCGGTTACAGGCCCCGACCGTTCTTAACCTTGAACGGAAGTGGTGCGCCCGACGGGATTCGAACCCATGGCCCCCAGATTAGGAATCTGGTGCTCTATCCGGCTGAGCTACGGGCGCACGCGATCCCTTTAGGCAGGGGCTTTGCCACTGGCAACATTTTTGCCCGGCACCAGCAAGCCAGCGGCAATCGGCCGGGCGGTCAGTTCAAATCGTCGGGCGGGGCGATCGGGAACAGCACCGGCGCGACAGGAATCCCCTCTTCCGCCAGTTCCTGCGCCTCTTCGATGGTGGCACGGCCATGGATAAGGGTCGGGTCTTTTTCGCCGTAATGCATTGCCCGTGCATCGTCGGCGAAGCGGTTGCCGACCCAGGTTGACTGCTTCAACGCCTCGGCCTGCGCCTTGGCCATGGCCTGCAACATGGCGACAGCCTGGGGCGGGAGAGACGGCATCGGCGTTGTCGTCATCTGCGGCACCGGCGCGGCAGCCGAGGCACCATCTGCGGGGACAACCCTTCCCGCACCAGGCAAGGCCGCAACCTGGTTGCCCTTGCGGCCGACATTGGGTGCCATCACCGCCTTGGTCACGTCGACCGAGCCGCATGCCGGGCAGGAAACCAGTCCGCGCGCACGTTGATCTTCGTAGTCCAGCGATGAACCGAACCACCCCTCGAAACGGTGCCCCAGCGGGCCACATTGCAGATCGAAGACAATCATGACGCCGATCTAGGGACTGGATCGGCTTTGGCAAGATCGCCCGTAGTGAAGCTGCGCTTGTTGCTCAGACTGGGCAATTGTTGGCGGACGCTGGCCGTCCGCGCGGGGTCGATCACTGCAAAGCCGAGGTCTGCGGCCCCATCGCAGCCCATGTCCAGCACCACCTCGCCCCACGGATCAACGACAAGCGAATGGCCATATGTCTCGCGCCCGTCAGCGTGGTGCCCCGCTTGCGCGGCGCTGATCACCCATGCGCTGGCCTCTACCGCGCGGGCGCGCTGCAGCAGGTGCCAGTGCGCCTTGCCAGTGGGCACGGTGAAGGCAGCGGGTATGCGGATCGCATCGCACCGCAAGCGGCCCAGCGCCTCGAACAGCGCGGGAAAGCGGATATCGTAACAGATCGCCAGCCCCAGCCTGCCAAGCGGTGTTTCGACCGCTACAACCGCATCGCCCGGTGCATAGGCCGCGGATTCGCGCCAGCTTTCGCCCGTTGCCAGATCGACATCGAACATGTGGATCTTGTCGTACCGCGCAGCAATGGCGCCATCACTGTCGATCACGAAACCCCGGTTGGCCCAGCGGCCATCCTCGCGCCGGATCGCCAGCGAGCCAAGATCGACCCACAGTCCGGTTTCACGCGCAGCCCTGCACGCTGCTGCCAATACGGGATTTTCGGACTCCGGCACGACGTGTGGCGTGGCACGGGTGCGGTTGCGGTCGAGCAGCCCGCACATTTCCGGGGTGAAGAGCATTGCCGCCCCGCCATCGGCGGCGCGTTGCGCGGCATCGCCAATCCCGCCGGCATTGGCCATCGGGTCCGTGCCGCTGGTCATCTGGAACAGCGCGACCTTTACCAGAGCACGTTCACCGGTCACGTCCGGCTGCCCGTCTGCACTCACAGGCCCAGCATCGGATCCAGCTTGCCCTGCGCTTCAAGCGCGGCAAGATCATCCGACCCGCCCACCGGTGCGCCATTGATGAAGATCTGCGGCACGGTCATCGCGCCGGGCGCACGTTCGATCATTTCGGCGCGCTTCGGTCCACCCATCGTCACGTCATATTCCACGAAGTCCACGCCCTTGCTTTCCAGCAGGGCCTTGGCCCGGACGCAGTAGGGGCAGCCCCACTTGGTATAAATCTCGACCTTCGCGGTGTTCGCCATGGGTTCCTCGATCACGGTGTTGAAAAGGGGTCTTGAAATGCGGATTCGGCTAACACACATGATGCATCGTGTCATGCGCCGCATATGCGGGCATGGCCGTGAACCGCCAGTGCGGACGCCGGAAGAGCGGGTCCGTCCTGGCATGTGCAGATTGCTCAAGCATTGAGGATATTGCCATGAACCGTCTTGATTTCACTCCTTATCGCCGCACCACTGTGGGTTTTGACCGGTTGTTCGATCTGCTCGAACGTCAGGCCCGCGCAAATGCCGGTGACAATTATCCGCCGTTCAACATCGAACGGAAAGGCGAGGATTCGTATCGCATCACGCTGGCCGTGGCCGGGTTCAAGGCCGAAGACATCGACATTACCGCGCAGCAGAACTTGCTGACGGTGAAAGGCCAGAAGCCAGAACAGAGCGAACACGAATACCTTCATGTCGGCATCGCCAACCGTGGCTTCGAACGCCGCTTCGAACTGGCTGATTTCGTCCGGGTCGAAGCAGCCGATCTCGCCGATGGCCTGCTGACGATCGACCTGCTGCGCGAAGTGCCCGAAGCGATGAAGCCCAAAAAGGTGCTGATCGGGGCGCAGAACCAGCTCAAGGTGATCGAGGGTGACAGCAGCACTGCCGCTGCGTGATCACCCGGCTTGCTGGCAGGATGATATGATGGCTGAAATGCCGTGAGTGTAACGGGGCGGGCCGGAAAACGGTCCGCCCTTCTGGCGTTTGCCTACCAGGCCTCTGCCACGTCGACCAGCGCCTCGCGGTCGAGGATCGTCACCCGCCCGCCCTTGAGCGCGACGATCCCGTTGTCCACCCATGCCGAAAGCTGACGGTTGATCTGTTCGCGCGACATGCCGGCGAAATTGCCGAGCTCCCCCTGGCTCAGCGCGATCTTGAGCTGCGTGCCGGAATCGTCCTTGCCGCCCATCATCAGACGCAGCAGAAACCTCGCCAGACGCGGGCCGGAAGTATAGGCGCGATCGGCCTCGATCACCGCGTTATTCTGGCGCAACCGCCGGGCCATGGCATTGAGCAAGCGCAGCGAAAGGCCCTGATGCTTTTCGATGATATCGGCAAAGGCCGTGCGCGAAAGCACCAGCGCCTCGACCGGCTCGATCGCCTCGACCGTGGCGGTACGGTCACCACCATCAAGAAACGCGATTTCGCCGAGCACGTGCCCCGGCTCTGCGTAATCGAGGATGATCTCGCGCCCGTTGGCCGCCACCATGCTGACCCGCGCCAGCCCCTTGACGACAATGAACAGGGTGGTGCCTTCCTGCCCCTGCGCCATCAGTTCCTGGCCCGGCTTGAAACTGCGCAACTGGCCACGGGCGATAATGTCGGAAAGTTCCGCCTTTTCGCAATCCGCAAAAAGGCTTTGCGCCGTCAGCGCATCGGCAAGCTTGGCCGCATCCATCACATGCTTGTCCCTCTTCGCGCACGGGCACGGTGCGCAAATGCAGTTAATCAGGGAACAGATAGCTTGGCCAGTGGCTTTGACAAGCCAGCACGGCAGGTTGCCGAGGCAGCGCCGTCAGACCAGCCGCGCCTGCTTTACCGCAGCGGCAATGAAGCCCTTGAACAGTGGGTGCGGATCGAACGGGCGGCTCTTGAGTTCGGGGTGGAACTGCACCCCGATGAACCAAGGATGGTCCGGCCGTTCGACGATTTCGGGCAGCAGACCATCGGGCGACATGCCTGAAAAGACCAGCCCGCCCTGCTCCAGCCGGTCCTTGTAGGCAACGTTCACTTCGTAGCGGTGGCGGTGCCGTTCGCTGATCGTGGTCGTGCCATAGGCGGTTGCCGCATGGCTGTTTCCTGCCAGCTTCGCCTCATAGGCGCCAAGCCGCATGGTGCCGCCAAGGTCGCCGCCTTCGCTGCGCGTCTCAAGGCCCTCGGCGGTCATCCATTCGGTAATGATGCCGACCACCGGCTCCTGGGTCGTCCCGAACTCCGTGGACGATGCCCCGGTGATTCCAGCCGTGTTGCGCGCGGCTTCGATACACGCCATCTGCATGCCAAGGCAGATGCCGAAGAACGGCACATTGCGTTCGCGGGCGAACCGCACGGACGCGATCTTGCCTTCGGTCCCGCGTTCACCAAAGCCGCCGGGGACGAGAATCCCGTGCATCGGCTCAAGCCGCGCGGCAATTTCGGCATCGTCCTTTTCGAACAGTTCGGCATCCAGCCATTTGATCCGCACGCGCACGCGGTTGGCCATCCCGCCATGGGCCAGGGCCTCGTTCAGGGACTTGTAGGCATCCTGCAGGCCGACATACTTGCCGACCACGCCGATGGTAACTTCGCCTTCGGGGTTCTGGTAGCGATCGACGATATCGTCCCAGACCGAAAGATCGGGCGTCGGCGCAGTCAGGCCGAAGTGGCGCAAAACTTCGTTATCCAGCCCTTCGGCATGGTATTGCAACGGCACGGCATAGATGCTTGATGCATCGAGCGCCGGGATAACCGCCGATTTGCGCACGTTGCAGAACTGCGCGATTTTCGCGCGCTCGCCATCAGGCAATGGCTTTTCGCAGCGGCACAGAAGAATGTCCGGCTGGATACCCAGCCCGGTCAGTTCGCGCACGGAATGCTGTGTCGGTTTGGTCTTCAGTTCACCCGCAGCGGCAATGTAGGGGACAAGCGTGACGTGCACGAAGCAGGTCTGGTCACGGTCCAGTTCGTTATGCAACTGGCGCAGCGCCTCGATGAACGGCAGACCTTCGATATCGCCCACCGTGCCGCCGATTTCACACAGCACGAAATCCAGATCGTCCGTCTCGGCCTGCGCGAACTCCTTGATCGCGTCGGTCACGTGCGGGATGACCTGCACGGTCGCGCCCAGATAATCGCCGCGACGCTCCTTGGCGATGATGTCCCGATAGATGCGGCCAGACGTGATATTGTCAGCCTGGCGCGCCGAAACGCCGGTAAAGCGTTCATAGTGCCCAAGATCGAGGTCGGTTTCGGCCCCGTCGTCGGTCACATAGACTTCGCCGTGCTGATAGGGGCTCATAGTGCCGGGATCGACGTTGAGATAGGGGTCGAACTTGCGAATCCGCACACGGTATCCGCGTGCCTGAAGCAATGCCGCAAGACTTGCCGCCATGAGGCCTTTGCCGAGCGACGAAACCACGCCGCCGGTGATGAAAATGTACCGCGCCATGGGAGTTGGGCCTTAGCGTCAGGAGTTGGGTAAGCGCAAGTGGTTGCTGCTGCAATCGGCGCAGCAATCCACAGGCATTGGTCGAAGTGCGCCAGGCGCAAACAGGCTGTTGCCCTGCCGCCAGACCGGCCGCAGGAGCACGGACAGCTTCGTTATCGAAATTACTGGGCGGCGGAACCGTTCAGGGGATCGGCAGCAGGCGATGCGGCAGCCGGGGCTGCAGGTTCTGCTCCGCCCTGCGCGGGCGCGAGCGGATCGGCAGCCGGGACATTCTGGACCGGCGCGGCGCGTTCCAGCGTCGTGTCGATTTCCCGACCCGACGTCGTGCCGACCGCAAGGGTCGCCAGCGCGATGCTGAGCAGAACGAACAACGTGGCGAGCACAGTTGTCGCACGGGTCATGAAATCGGCCGCACCGCGCGCCGACATCAGGCCGGCGGGGCTTCCGCCGACGCCAAGCCCGCCGCCTTCCGACTTCTGCATCAGAATGGCGATCACCAGCAAGGCCGCAATGATGGCCTGGACCACGGTAAGGAAGATGAACAGCGACATGTGACCCTATCTCCGCGCGCCTGAACCCGGCGCAGGACTGATCGCGCATGTAGGCGGCAGCAGCGCCTGGCGCAACCCGCGTTTGCCGCGAGGCTCAGGCTTCCCCTGTCCCCGCCGCCGCAACGATCGGCAGGAAGGCATCGGCGGTCAGGCTCGCGCCGCCCACCAGTGCCCCGCTCACGCCTTCGGCGGCAAGCAGATCGGCCGCGTTTCCGGCATTGACCGATCCACCGTAAAGGATACGCACCTTGTCGCCCGCTTCGCCGTAGATCGCCGTCAGCCGAGCACGAATCGTGGCGTGCATGGCAACCACATCAGGTACATCAGCGACCCGTCCGGTGCCGATCGCCCAGACCGGCTCATAGGCCACGGCGACCTTCCCGGCCGCAACTGCGTCCAAAGCGCCTTCCCCTACCGGCATCGAACCATCGACCTGCCCGGCCACAACCTTGTCCGCCTTCCCGGCATCACGTTCGGCCAGCGTTTCCCCGACACAGACGATCACGGCCAGTCCAGCGGCCAACGCCGCATCGGCCTTTGCCTGCACCACGGCATTGCCTTCGCCGTGGTCCTTGCGCCGTTCGCTGTGGCCCAGAATCACGAAGTCTGCCCCGGTATCGACCAGCATCGCGGCCGAAACGTCGCCGGTATGCGCGCCCTTGGGCTGGGTATGGCAATCCTGCCCGCCCACGCCCATGGCGGAAACAGCCTCGCGCAGCGCGCCGATCAGGGTGAACGGCGGCGCGAGCGCGACCTGGACATCCGGATAGCGCCCGGCGGCGCGGTCGATGGCGCGGGCCTCGGCGAGCATGGCTCTGGTCCCGTTCATTTTCCAGTTGCCCACGATATAAGGACGATGCGGCATGATCAGCCTGTACCCCTGAAATCCTGTTGTTTCGCTCCCGTGCGGGGCATCTCTTGCCGGTTCCCCTGAACCAGATGCACCGCCGGCACTGCCCGGCACAAGCGTATGTTCTGCGCCGGATTCGCCCGGCGGCTACCAAACCCTTCCCGATTCTGCAAAACTTCTGATCGCATTCCCGGCAAAAGTTTCCGCGATTTGCGCGACGGCAGCCCATTCGCCCGCCCGCGAACATTGCCGCCCATTGCGGTATTGGCCAATGGCTCCTAAGGCATCGCGCAATTGCGGAAGGTGCGGTACCCGGTTCGCTGGCCTGTCTGCGTATACGCAACGATTGACGCCCAGATACGAGAGACGAAACCCCGAAAATGCTTGGCCTTTTCCGATCGATCATCAAATCCCGCGTCGGTGCGGCGATTGCCCTCGTGTTTCTTGGCCTGATCGCGCTGGCCTTTGCCAGCGCCGATATCACCGGCGGCAGCTTCGGTGGCATTGCCGGTGGTGATCGTGCCGCACGGGTCGGTTCCGGCCGGATCGATACCGGCGCGCTGGGCAAATCGCTGACCAACGCGTTTGAACAGGAACGTCAGCGCAATCCCGGCCTGACGATGAAGCAATTCCTCGATGGCGGCGGCATGGACACCGTACTTTCCGGCATGATCGACCGCCTGGCGCTGACCGAATGGGGCAAGAAGCATGGCTATGCCGCCAGCAACCGCCTGATCGACAGCGAAATCGTGAAAATCCCGGCCTTTCAGGGACCGGATGGCAAGTTCAGCCAGTCAACCTATGAAGGGCTGCTTGCCCAGCGCGGTTTGACGGACAAGGAAGTGCGGTCAGATCTTGGTCAGGGGCTGATGGCCCGCCAGTTGCTGCTGCCCGCCGCCTTTGGCGCCCAGATGCCCGAAGCAGCCGTCCTGCGCTATGCCGGGCTGCTGACCGAGCAGCGCAGCGGAACGATCATCACCGTGCCGTCCCTCGCCTTCGCCCCGAAAGCGGCACCCGATGCCAAGACCCTCACCGCCTTCTACAATGCCAACAAGACGCGGTATATGGAGCCGGAGCGGCGCACGATCCGCTATGCGCTGATCGACCCGTCCAGCCTGAAATCGGTCACCGTACCAACCGAGGCCGAAGTGGCTGCGCGCTACAAGCTCAACAGCGCGGTCTATGCGCCGAGCGAGCAGCGCACCGTTTCGCAGGTGATCGTGCCTACCGAAGCGGCCGCCAAGGCGCTGGCCGCCGAAGTCGCCAAAGGCACCTCGCTGGAAAGCGCCGCCCGCGCCAAGGGTCTTGCCGCCAGTACCCTGCCCCGCCAGACTGTGGCGACACTGACCAACCAGGCGTCGAAGGCGGTGGCCGACGCAGCCTTCGCAACAGCCCAAGGCGCCCTTTCGCCGCCAGCCAAGTCCGGCCTGGGCTGGCATGTCGTCCGGGTCGACAAGGTGGAGCGGAACCCCGGCAAAACGCTTGAACAGGCCCGGAGCGAAATCGTCTCCGCCCTGACGCTGGAGCGCCGGCGTGCCGCATTCGCCGATCTGGCGGCCGAGGTCGAACAGGAAATCGACAGCGGTACGGGCCTGGCCGACATTGCGAAGGAAAAGGGCCTGACGCTTTCCACCACGGCCCCGCTGCTGGCTGATGGCAAAGTGTTCGGCAAACCGGGAGAAGCCGCGCCTGCCGCCGTCGCGCCGCTGGTACAGGCCGCCTTTGCCATGGAGCGCGAAGGCGAAGCGCAACTGGCCGAAGTGAAGCCGGGCGAACTTCTGGCGATTTTCGACGTTGGTCAACTGACCGCATCAACGCCAGCGCCACTCGACAAGATCCGCGGTGCCGTAGCCCGCGAATGGGCCATGGAACAAGGCTCGTCCAAGGCCAAGGCTACCGCAGAAAAGATCCGTGCCGCACTGGCCAAAGGCGTTTCCGTGGCCGAGGCGATGAAGCAGGCCGGGACGCCCCTGCCGATCCCGCAGCCTGTCGATATCGGACGCCAGCAGCTCGCTGCGATGAAAAACCAGGTGCCCGCGCCGCTCGCCCTGATGTTCGCAATGGGCAAAGGGACGGTCAAGCGGCTCGAAGGGCCAAACAAGGCTGGCTGGTATGTCGTCCAGCTCAACAGTATCACCCCCGGAAAGGTGACCAAGGATGATCCGGTCTTCGCCAATGCGGCGCGCGAATTGAGCCAGTTCACCGGCGGCGAATATGCCGATGCTCTGCGCCGCGCGATCCGCAACGACGTTGGCGCGGAACGCAACGAAACCGCGATCAAGGCCGTGGCCGCGCAATTGACCGGCACAGCTACCCAGTAAGGCCCCTGAAAAAGCGATGTCCACGATCATCGACCCTGCGCCCAGCCTTTCTGCGAACTCGCTGGAGAACCATGACGCTGCGATTGCCCAGCTTGCCGCAGGCGCGCCCGCACTGGTCTGGCGCAAGCTTATCGCGGACACCGAAACGCCCGTTGGGGCGGCGCTCAAGCTCATGGAATCGGGGCGCGGCGATTTCCTGCTGGAATCGGTGCAGGGTGGTGAAGTGCGAGGGCGGTACAGCCTGCTTGGCCTTGACCCCGACCTTGTGTTTCGTGCCACTGGTTCCGCCTGCGAAATCAACCGGATCTGGCGACACGACAAGGCGGCTTTCGTGCCGCTGCCCGGCGATGCGTTGACGGAGCTGCGCGGGCTTGTTGCCGCGTGCCATATCGACGTTCCTTCCGCGCTGCCATCGGCGCTGGCCTGTCTGGTCGGCTATTTCGGGTACGAAACCATCGGTCTGGTGGAAAAGCTGCCCCGGCCTGCACAGAGCGACCTGGCGCTGCCCGACATGCTGTTTACCCGGCCTACAGTGGTGCTGGTGTTCGATCGTCTTTCGGACGAACTCTTCGCCATCGCTCCGGTATGGCCGGAAAATACCGACCCGCTTCGCCTCGTCGAAGCTGCGGGAGAGCGGATCGACAGCGCGATCCGCAAGCTCACGCAGGCCACGCCTGCCGATCCGCGCCTTGCCGAAGCGCCCGATGTTTCCCCCCACCCGGTCATGGCCGCAAAGGACTATGCCGCCATGGTCGGCCGGGCGAAGGAGTATATCGAGGCGGGCGACATCTTTCAGGTCGTGCTTGCGCAACGCTTCACTGCGCCCTTTCCGCTTCCGCCTATCGCGCTTTACCGCGCGCTGCGGCGGATCAACCCTTCGCCGTTTCTCTATTTCCTCGACCTGCCGGGCTTTGCTGTCACGGGCTCTTCCCCCGAAATCCTCGTGCGCATACGCGATGGCGAAGTGACCATCCGCCCGATCGCCGGGACACGGCCGCGCGGCAAGACAGCAGAAGAAGATCGCGCCAACGAGGTGAGTCTGCTGGCCGACCCGAAGGAACGCGCCGAACACCTGATGCTGCTCGACCTTGGCCGTAACGATGTCGGCCGCGTGGCCAGAGCCGGAACGGTCAAGGTTACCGAAAGCTACATGGTCGAACGCTACAGCCACGTGATGCACATCGTCTCGAACGTCGTTGGCCAGCTCGACACTACCCGCGCCGACAGCGTCGATGCGTTGTTCGCCGGATTTCCGGCAGGCACCGTTTCCGGTGCCCCCAAAGTCCGCGCCTGCGAAATCATTGCCGAACTCGAACCGGAAACGCGCGGCGCCTATGCCGGTGGGGTAGGCTACTTTGCCCCGGACGGATCGGTGGACAGTTGCATCGTGCTGCGCACCGGCATCGTCAAGGACGGCGTGCTCCACGTTCAGGCAGGCGCGGGCATTGTTGCCGACAGCGTGCCGGAATACGAACAGCGCGAATGCGAAGCCAAATCCGGCGCCCTTTTCGCCGCCGCCCGCGAAGCCGTGCGGGTGGCGAGCGAACCCAAGTTCGGGCAGTGAACCCATGATCCTCGTCATCGACAACTACGACAGCTTCACCTGGAACCTCGTTCACTACCTGATGGAACTTGGCGCCCAGGTTGAAGTGGTGCGCAACGATGCGCTCAGTGCCGCTCAGGCCATCGCCAGCGGCGCCCAAGGGTTCCTCATATCACCCGGACCGTGCACGCCCAACGAAGCAGGTATCAGCCTCGATCTTGTCGGGGCCGCCGCCGATGCCAGGCTGCCTCTGCTCGGCGTGTGCCTCGGTCACCAGTCCATCGGACAGTATTTCGGTGGAACGGTCGTGCGCGGCGGGCTTATGCACGGCAAGACTTCTCCTGTTGAACACGACGGTACCGGAGTCTTTGCCGGGATTCCCAGCCCGTTCATCGCCACCCGCTACCATTCACTGATCGTCACCGACGTGCCCGATTGCCTCACGATCAACGCCCGTTCGGACGACACGCATGTCATGGGCTTTCGCCACGTGTCGCTGCCGATACATGGCGTGCAGTTCCACCCCGAAAGCATCGCCACCGAACATGGCCATGCGATGATCGCCAATTTTCTGGCGATCTGCGGCGTAAATCCCGCCCCGCTTCCGGCATGATCGTGCTCCCCGATCCTGCCTTCCCGCTGGAAGACGAAGAGGCTGAAGCAGCCTTCGGGGCAATCCTTGACGGGCAGATCGAGGATGCCGCCGTGGCAGCGTTCCTCGTAGGATTGTCTGACCGGGGTGAAACGGCGGGCGAAATCGCTGGCGCAGCGCGGGCCATGCGCGCGCGGATGATCCCGGTCAGCGCTCCCGCCAACGCGATCGACGTGTGCGGCACTGGTGGCGATGGGCACCATACCCTCAACGTTTCGACCGCGGTGAGTCTGGTCGTCGCCGCATGTGGTGTGCCGGTGGCCAAGCACGGCAACCGCGCCGCCAGTTCCAAGGCAGGCGCGGCCGACACGCTGGAGGCGCTGGGGCTTGATCTCGACCGTGCGGGCGAAACCGCCGAAGCCACGCTCAACGATCTTGGCATCTGCTTCCTTTTCGCGGCGCGCCACCACCCGGCTATGGGCCGCATCATGCCGATCCGCAAAGCCATCGGACGGCGCACGATCTTCAACCTCATGGGTCCGCTTGCAAATCCGGCGGGCGTGCGGCGCCAGCTCGTCGGCATCGCCCGCCCGGCCTATGTTCCGATCTATGCCGATGCCATCGCAAGGCTTGGCACCGATCACGCCATGGTTATTTCCGGCGACGAAGGGCTGGATGAACTGAGCCTGTCGGGCGGCAGTGAGATGGCGCAGGTACGCGGCCCGGAAATTGCCATGCGCCGCGTAACGCCTGCCGACGCAGGGCTGCAACACAGCCCGATCGCTGCGATTCGTGGCGGGGACGCGGTCTTCAACGCCGCAGCCTTGCGCGGGTTACTGATGGGGGAGCGTGGACCGTACCGCGATGCCGTGCTGTTCAATGCCGCCGCCGCGCTGATCGTCGCAGGCGAAGCCCAGGGCTGGCACGAAGGGGTGGAAGAAGCCGGCGAAGCCATCGACAAGGGGCTGGCCAAGGCGCTGCTAGACTGCTGGATCGCCGCCCTGCGCTAGGCATGGTTCTCAATTTGCACGATTTCCCAAGGGTTCCGCGCCAGAAGATATTGTATGTAGTGGGGTAACGTCGGTTTCCTTGCCGCAAACAGCGTTTGCACAAAAGGAATGAGGGATGGCCGTATCGCTTTACGAACTGAGTGTTCCCACCTTTCTGCAAACCATCAGAGCCATGGCAAATGTGCTCAACCGGGCGGCACGACATTGCGCTGAAACCGGCAAGGATCCCGATGATTTTGTTGGCGCCCGGCTTTTCGATGACATGGCACCATTCTATTTTCAGATAGAAGCTTTTAAAAATCACGCCGTATGGGGACTTGACGCCATAAGAACTGGTGTCTTTGCAGTACCGCCTCTTGCTGGCATCATGCCTTTTGCCGAGCTACAGGCCATGATCGGCCAGGCCGTCAGCAGACTGGAGTCCCTAACCCCCGATGAAGTTAATAGCTGGTCGGGCAAAAAGCTGGACATTGAACTGTTTCGTCCGCTCGATCCGGCGAATGCATCGGCTTCGAAATGGGAGCCGCAAACGTTGGCCCTTACACCTGAAACGTATCTTCTTACCTACTCGATACCGAATTTCTATTTTCACGCTGTTACTGCTTACAACATCCTGCGTTCACGAGGCGTGCCGATCGGAAAGGGCGATTACGAAGGGGAGTTGAGGATCAGGGGGCTTAGCACTGCCCCCGAATCCCACTCGACTCAGACCCCGCCTGCAGGCAAGAGCCAACTGCCATGACTGACAAGCTCACCGAAATCTGCGCCACGAAACGCGGCGAAGTCGCTGCCCGCAAGGCTGCCATCAGCCTTTCGACGTTGCGCGAACACGCCGCCGCACAGACCGCGCCGCGCGGGTTCGAAGCGGCGCTGCGCGCGCAGGCGGCCGATGGCTTTGCCCTGATTGCGGAGATCAAGAAGGCCAGCCCGTCCAAGGGATTGATCCGCGAAGATTTTCACCCGGCGGACCATGCCCGTGCCTATCAGGCCGGCGGTGCGGCGTGCCTTTCGGTGCTGACCGATGCCCCCTACTTTCAGGGGCACGAGGATTTTCTGGTCGAGGCCCGCGCGGCCTGCACGCTGCCGGTGATCCGCAAGGATTTCATGGTCGACCCCTGGCAATGCCTCGAAGCGCGGGCGATTGGCGCCGATGCCATCCTCATCATTGCCGCCTGCCTTTCCGACAGCCAGATGGCAGAGATCGAAGCGGCGGCGCTCGAACAGGGCATGGACGCTCTGGTCGAAGTGCACGATGAAGCGGAAATGGAACGGGCGGCGCGCCTCAGGTCACGGCTGATCGGAGTCAACAACCGCGATCTCAAACGCTTCGTTACCGATCTTGGCACCACCGAGCGGCTTGCGCCGCTGGCGCCGGAAGGCACTTTGCTGGTTGCGGAAAGCGGCATCAACAGCCACGCAGACTTGCTGCGCCTTGCAAAGTGCGGCGCGCGCACGTTTCTGGTGGGCGAAAGCCTGATGCGACAGGCCGATGTCGAAGCGGCAACGCGAGTGCTAATCGCCGGGTGATGCCAGGGCTTGCCAGTGGCTGGCCCTGAACACCAGCAGCACCGGACAATCAGACGGGAGTGCCGACAACCCTTCGGTAAAGGTGCCATGTCGCATGCGCCAGCACTGGCAGCACCACCGGCAGGCCGGCGAACAGCGGCAGCATTGCCAGGAACAGCAGCGTGCCGATCACAGCCGCCCACGCCAGCATGACAACGGCGTTTGACCGCACCGTGGCCAGACTGGTGATGATCGCGGTGAGAAAATCCACTTCACGGTCCACCAGCATCGGCAAGCTGACGACCGTGATCGCATAGAACGCCAGCGCCATGATCGCGCCCACGACGCTGCCCACCGCCAGCATCGCAATGCCTGCAGGTTGCGCGAACTGCTCCAGCGATTCCGTGCCAATGCCCGATTCGGCCAGAAAGATCGCAAAAATGCCGTGCGCCACCATCAGCCAGAAACCGAAAGCGACGAACACGATTACCCCCATCGAAATGATCTGTTCATCTCCGTGCCCGCGCAAAGCGCCCAGCACAGCGGTCCAACGCATCGGCAAGCCCGCTTCACGCCTGCGGCTCACTTCATACAGCCCCACAGCCACAAACGGCGCGAGCAGAGGGAACCCTGCCGCCGCCGGGACAAGCCATCCAATCTGCCCGCCCCGGAAAAGCACGGCCCAGATCAGCAGTCCGGCGAGAAGGTAGATTCCTCCGAAAAACAGCCCAAACGCCGGACACGCAACGAAATCATGCCATCCAGCGGCCAGGGCGGCACGCAAATCGCGTGGTGACAAATCCTGCGCCACACTCACGGGCGCGACTGGCACCCGTTTCACTTCGCTATCGGCAAGCGTCATTGCGCAACCTTCCGGCAAGCCATCTCCACCGCCAAGGTGCTGCAAAACGCAGACCGGATCAAGGCGGCGCGTGGCAGCGGCTGTCCTGCACCGATGTGGAATGGCAAGCTTCGCTCACACACTGCCAACCCACTCTCGGTCCGTAGCTTGCAACCGACGTCGAACGGGGTGAAAGGGGACTTTGCAAAATGTGCCAACAACTGTGCGAACCGTGTAACGCTGTTCGGAAAGTCGAGACATAAAATGAACGGATTGACGCACCTCGATTCGGCGGGAAACGCCCGGATGGTGGATGTCGGCGGCAAGGAACAGACCCATCGTTTGGCCATCGCCTGCGGGGCGATCCGCATGGATGCCGCCACACTTGTGGCGATCCGCGATGGCGATGCGCCGAAAGGCGATGTGCTGGCCGCCGCGCGTATTGCGGGGATCATGGCGGCGAAAAGGACCGGGGAGCTCATTCCGCTGTGCCATCCGCTCGCGCTGGATGCCGTGGTGGTGGACTTTTCCTTCACCGATCGCGGCGTGGAATGCACCGCCACCGCGTCGCTGACCGGGCGCACCGGGGTGGAGATGGAAGCGATGACAGCCGTCTCGGTTGCTCTGCTGACCGTCTACGACATGGCCAAGGCGCTCGATAAAGGCATGATCATCGAAAACATCCGCCTGATCGAAAAGCGCGGCGGCAAGTCTGGCCACTGGCGCGCAGCAGAATGAAGACGCCGCCGTTACCGCTCGACGAAGCCCAAAGGCGGCTCGTGGCGCTCGCTCCGCCGCTGCCGGTCGAGATGCGGCCGGTCGAACATTGCCTCGGCCACTACCTTGCCGCGCCGCTCCACTCCCGCCGCGCCCAGCCCGCAGCGCCGCTTTCCGCGATGGACGGCTACGCCCTGCGCTCGGCCGACCTCCCCGGACCGTGGCGCGTGACCGGCGAAAGCGCAGCGGGCCATCCACATCGTGCAACGGTCGGCAGGGGGGAGGCAGTACGCATCAGCACCGGGGCCATTGTGCCGGGCGGTGCCGACATGGTGCTGCTGCAGGAAGATTGCGCACGTCACGGCGAAGAATTGCTTCTGTCAGGAACCCCACCGTCACCACCCGGTCGGCACATTCGCCTTGCAGGCATGGATTTCGAGGCCGCCAGCCCTTTGTTGGATGACGGCACGCGTATTGGTCCAGCACAAATCGCGCTTGCCATCGCTGCTGGCCACGCCGAGCTTGCAGTGCGGCGAACATTGCGCCTGACCGTTATCGACAGCGGCGATGAACTTGTCCCTCCCGGCATTCTGCCCGAATTGCACCAGTTGCCTGCAAGCAATGGTCCGATGCTTGCTGCCATGGCTGCAAGCCTGCCCTTGGCCATTACCCGCACCGGCCCGGTGCCAGACCGCCTGGAAGCCCTTGCCGCGGCATTCGACGGTGCAGCGGACGCCGATGTCATCGTCACCAGCGGGGGTGCTTCCGTCGGTGATCACGATCTTGTCCGCCCCGCCCTGTCCGCCGTTGACGCCCGGATTGATTTCTGGCGCGTCGGCATCAAACCCGGAAAGCCGCTGCTGGTAGCCACGCGCGGGCCGCAGACCATCCTTGGCCTGCCGGGCAACCCGGCTTCGGCCTTCGTCACCGCCTATCTTTTCCTGCTACCGTTGCTCCGCGCGGCGATGGGGGCTGCAAACCCTCTGCCGCGCCTCGTGACCGGGCTTCTGGCCGAACCGATGGCCAAGGGCGGCAGCCGTATGGAGTTCCTGCGCGGACGCTGGGAAGATGGCCGTGTTACTCTCGATCCCTTGCAGGATTCGGGCGCACTATCGCCATTGGCCCGCGCCAATGCCCTGGTCCTGCGCGAAGCCGCAGCGCCTGCGCGCGCCGCCGGTGAAAGGGTTCAGGTCTACCTGCTCGAAAATGGCGGAATTGCTTGACGAGTCGTGATTGGTTGCTTATCCGTTCCGCATTCGTTCACTAGCGGAGTAGCCGCCTATGTTGACCCGCAAGCAGCATGAACTGCTCAGCTTCATCCAGGTCCGTCTGGAAGAATCCGGCATTTCACCTTCGTTTGAAGAGATGAAGGAAGCCCTTGATCTCAAGTCGAAGTCCGGTGTGCACCGCCTGATTTCGGCGCTTGAAGAACGCGGCTTCATCCGTCGTCTGCCCAATCGCGCCCGCGCGCTTGAAGTCTTGCGGCAACCCGACAGCGCAGTGAGCAAACCGGCGCCGGTGCGCGAAGCGGCAAACGCCAATACGGCGCTCAGCCCCTTGCGCAGCAATGTGCGCAATGCACCGCCGCCTGCCAATGACGTGATTGAGCTGCCGCTGCATGGGAGAATCGCAGCGGGCGTTCCAATAGAAGCAATGGAAACCACGGCGACCCTCCCAGTTCCGGCGGCCTTGCTAGGTGCGGGAGAGCATTACGCGCTCGAAGTATCAGGCGATTCCATGGTCGATGCAGGGATTCTCGATGGCGATTACGCATTGGTGCGCAAGACCAGCGCCGCCCGCGACGGCGAAATCGTCGTGGCGCTGGTGCGGGGTGAAGAAGCGACGCTGAAGTACCTTCACCATGAAAAGGGCATGATCCGCCTCGATCCAGCCAACACCGCATACGATCCGCAGTTCTATCGGCCCGAAGAAGTGCTGGTTCAGGGAAAACTGGCAGGGTTGCTGCGCCGCTATCACTAGGCGCCCGGTTCATTGGGCTTTTGCAATGACCCTGCTGCCGACCGAATAATAGCCCTTACCCAGCGTTGATGGTGATGACTTTACCGGCACCGGCCAACGGTACCAGCCATGTTTGCCTTGCGTTTCGGCAACTGTGCGGATGTGGCCGGACGAAAGGTTCAGCGTCAGTCCACCCGTTTGCGCAAGCATGTGCCTGTCGGCCTTGAGCATGCGCGGGCGGCATGATGCAGGCAGGTGACGGCTGGCGATAACGATGTCCACAAGCTCACAAGCACTGGCAAGCTCCAGTTCGTCGAGATATTCGCTGCCTCTGACCAGCATCAGCGTAAACGCTCGTCCACCACGATGAATCGTGGTTACGCAAGCCTGTGACGAACAGTGCGCACCATGCCAGTCGTCGAGGAGCCGCAAAGTGCCGTCCATTCCTGCCGTTTCCAGCAGGCTGTCGCGCACATAATCCCCTCGGCCGGTTCGCAGAACCAGCAGTTCGTTACCGATCCCGGTAATGCCGACGTGCCGCCCATCGCCTGTAACCAGAATATCGGGCACCGGTGCCGTGAGCATGACCGCCATGGCGGCCCCGGCGGGCAACACACCCCACAGGCGGACCGGGCCAGTCCACAGACCCAGCCAGAGCATTCCGCCAACGAATACGGCAAAGCTCCATGGCGCAACCGGCGGCATCATGGTGACAGCACCGGGCCGGGCTGCAACAAAGTGCGCGATAGCCAGCAGGAACTCCAGCGCCTTCCCCGCCAACCACCACAGCGGTGCACCAATACCGGCCAGATCGGCCAGAAGCGCAAGTCCAGTCAACGGCATGATGACAAACGTGGTCAGCGGAATAGCGATGACGTTAGCAAGCGCGCCATAGACGCCTGCGCGGTGGAAATGAAACAGGCCAATCGGCATCAGCGCGAGCTCAATCACCACACCGGTTGCAAGCAGGAGGATCACGCTGCGTATTGTTCTCACAATCGGGCCATAATGGGGGGCGGAAAGGAAGGCGCGCACCGGAGCGGCTGAGTGGAAGGCGATGATGGCGATCACTGCGGAAAAGCTCATCTGAAAACTGGGACCAACGATCGCTTCCGGCCAGAACACCATAACGACCAGCGCCCCGACCGCGACAAGCCGGAGCGACAGCGGATCACGGCCCAGCACCAGCGCAGCCAGTACCAGCAAGGCGCCGATGCAGGACCGCACCGTAGGCACTTCTGCGCCGGTCAACAGCGTATAGGCGATGCCCGCGAGTGCCCCGGCCAGTGCCCCGGCCACCGGCACCCGTATGCGCAGTGCGATCCACGGCAGCAGTGCCAGCAACCGCGCCACAAGAAAGTATACCGCACCGACGAGGGCGCTTACATGAAGGCCACTGATGGACAGCAAATGAGTTAGCCCCGCGTCGCGCATGGCGTCTTCATCCGCGCTGCCGATCGCGCCGCGGTCACCGCTGGCAAGCGCGGCGGCAATGTTCCCCGGCGATCCGGCCAATTGCGTGCGCACATGCGCCGCCAGCGCCGCCTGAATCCCGCGCAGTGTTCTCCGGTGTGTCGTAATTCGAACGACCTCGACAGGGCCGAGCGCCGATCCCGTTGCAGCAATCCCGCTGAACCACGCCGTGCGTGCAAAATCATAGCCCCCCGGCAACATTGGCGGTGCGGGAGGCATCAGTCGCGCGCGCACACGGACATGCGCACCTTCGCGCGCAGCGGGCGCATCGGCAGCATCCGGCACATTAAGCCGGACCAGAACGGGATCATCAAAGCCGGCCAGGCGTGTCCGCACGATCAGGCGGACACGCGCCTTGGCCCGCTCGTCGCGCCGTTCAATCACCACCCCGGTCACGTGCACGACCATCGGCCTGGCAATACCCGGCTGCCCGGCAAGCGTTGATTTGGCCCATACCGTGCCAAGCCCAGCCGCGACCATCACCGTCACCCCGATCACGCCAAGCCGAACGTGGCCGCACTCGTCCTCGTCCAGGAAAGCAAAAGCTGCCAGGGCGGTGCCGCCGCTGGCCAGGATCACGGCAATCCACTGTGCCGGTCCCGGCAACGCCGTCCAGGCGACGATCCCCGCGCCAAACGCCACGACCAGCCAAAGCCCGCGTTCGAACGGGTGAGCATCAAGGAATGCCTCGACAGGAAGGACTACCGCTCTGACAAACCTGCCGTAAATCCGGGCAAGGATGCTGGACAATCGCGCCCGAATGTCCCAATGCCCGCCTCGTCCTGACAGTACGATGTCCGGCACGGCAGCAGGCGCGGACACCGTCCCGCCGGATGCTGCCGTATCGTCTGCATTGTGGGGCGCCATGGATTTCAAAGGGAAGGAAAGCGCGGCCGATGGCAAGCGCCACTGATACCGTTTCTGCACAATCACCCCGCGATGGCCGCGTGGTGACGCGCTTTGCCCCCTCGCCCACCGGTTTCCTTCACATCGGTGGTGCGCGCACCGCGCTGTTCAATTGGCTCTACGCCCGGCACCATGGCGGAACCTACCTTCTGCGCATCGAGGATACCGACCGGGCGCGGTCCACCGATGCCGCCATCGCCGCAATTTTCGACGGGCTGGATTGGCTTGGGCTTGGCGGAGACGAGCCGCCCGTGTTCCAGTTCGCCCGATCAGAACGCCACGCGCAGGTGGCCCACCAGTTGCTTGACGAAGGGCATGCCTATCGCTGCTATCTGACGCAGGAAGAGCTGGCGGCGCGCCGCGAACAAGCCCAGGCCGAACGCCGTCCGTTCCGTATCGACAGTGAGTGGCGCGATGCAACGCCGGACCAATGGCCCGAAAGCATGCCGTACGTCGTGCGCATCAAGGCGCCACGCAGTGGCGAAACGGTGATCGACGATCAGGTCCAGGGCGCGATCACCGTCCAGAACAGCGAACTCGATGATTTCATCCTGCTGCGGTCTGATGGAACGCCAACGTACATGCTGGCCGTGGTGGTGGATGACCACGACATGGGCGTGACTCACGTCATTCGCGGCGACGACCATATCAACAACGCGTTTCGCCAGCTTGTGATCGTCCGGGCGATGGAGGCCATCGAAGGCAACTGGCCGGACCCCGTCTATGCCCACATCCCGTTGATTCACGGAGCGGACGGCGCAAAGCTTTCCAAGCGTCACGGCGCGCTGGGCGTGGATGCCTATCGGGACGAGATGGGTCTGCTGCCCGAAGCGGTGTTCAATTACCTGCTTCGGCTCGGCTGGGGCCACGGCGACGAGGAAATCATCAGCCGCGAACAGGCCGTGGAATGGTTCGATGTGACCGATGTCAACAAGGGCGCGTCGCGGTTCGATTTCAAGAAGCTGCTCAACCTCAACGGTCATTACATGCGCGAGGCCGACGACGCCCGCCTGGCGGCGCTGATTGCACCGCGCCTCGAACGGATCGTGCCAGGGTTTTCAGCCGAACGGGACATGCCCCTGCTGATTCGCGCCATGCCGGTCCTCAAGGTTCGCGCGGCGCAGCTTGACGAGCTGGCCGAAGGCGCGGCGTTTCTTTTCCAGCAGCGACCGCTGCCTCTGGCCGAAAAGGCAGCAGCGGTTCTGACCGATGAAGCACGTGCCATCCTGGGCACGGTTCACCAGCGTCTTGCGGTTGTGCCGGACGGCGAAAACGGCTGGACAACCGAAGGGCTGGAGGCCACGGTAAAGGCCATGGCCGAGGAGTTGGGGTTGGGTCTGGGCAAGATTGCCCAACCGTTGCGCGCAAGCTTGACGGGACAGGCTACCTCGCCGGGAATATTCGACGTACTGGCGCTGCTGGGCAGAGACGAATCGCTGGCTCGCATTGGCGATCACGTGGTCTGACCGGGGCGTGTAACTGCATGGAATTATTTAACAGGAGGGCTAAGCGTGAGCGATAAGCAGGCTTCTTTGACCGCTGCTGGCACAAGCATCGATATGCCGGTCAAGAGCGGAACGATCGGGCCGGATGTCATCGATATCCGCAAGCTCTACGGCCAGACAGGGATGTTCACCTACGATCCCGGTTTCACGTCCACCGCAAGCTGCGATTCGTCGATCACCTATATCGACGGCGATGAGGGCGTACTGCTGCACCGCGGCTATCCGATCGGCCAGCTTGCCGAACATTCCAGCTTCATGGAAGTCAGCTACCTTCTGCTTAACGGCGAATTGCCGACGACGCAGGAGCTTGACGATTTCAGCCGGACGATCACCCGCCACACCATGCTGCACGAGCAGCTTTCCACGTTCTATCGCGGTTTCCGGCGCGATGCGCACCCGATGGCGATCATGTGCGGGGTCGTCGGTGCACTTTCGGCCTTCTATCACGATTCCACGGACATTGCCGACCCGACCCATCGCAAGATCAGCTCGCACCGCCTGATCGCCAAGATGCCGACGATCGCGGCGATGGCCTACAAGTATGCCGTCGGCCAACCCTTCGTCTATCCTGACAACCGCCTGTCCTACACCGGCAACTTCCTGAAGATGACCTTCGGCGTGCCTGCCGAGGAATATGAAGTGATCCCCGCCGTTGAAAAGGCGATGGACCGCATCTTCATCCTGCATGCGGACCATGAACAGAACGCCTCAACGTCGACCGTGCGCCTTGCCGGGTCGTCGGGCGCCAATCCGTTCGCCTGCATCGCGGCGGGTATCGCCTGCCTGTGGGGACCGGCGCACGGTGGGGCAAACGAAGCCGCGCTCAACATGCTCAAGGAAATCGGCACGCCCGACCGGATCCAGCATTACATCGACCGCGCCAAGGACAAGAACGATCCGTTCCGCCTGATGGGCTTCGGCCATCGCGTCTACAAGAACTACGATCCGCGCGCGACGGTGATGCAGAAGACCGTGCGTGAGGTGTTTGATGCGCTCAAGGTCACCGATCCGCTGTTCGAAACCGCGCTGCGCCTTGAAGAGATCGCCCTGAGCGATCCCTATTTTGCCGAAAAGAAGCTGTTCCCGAACGTCGACTTCTACTCCGGCATCATCCTGTCCGCCATCGGCTTCCCGACAACCATGTTCACGGTGCTCTTCGCATTGGCCCGCACCGTTGGCTGGGTGGCGCAGTGGAACGAAATGATCAGCGATCCCGGCCAGAAGATTGGTCGCCCGCGCCAGCTCTACACCGGCCCTGCGGCGCGCGATTACATCCCGGCTGATCAACGCTGATTGAATGATGCGTTTTCCGGGTCCGCAGCGCGGCCTGGCGAACGGCAAATAAACAGGAGCGGCGGCGATCCGACCCCCTTGGGAAAGTCATCGCCGCCGTTCTGGTTTCCGGCTCACATAGGCTGAGAGTTTGCGCGCAGCGTCAGGACGAAGCGCGCACCGCCATGGGGTGCCGGCCCCAGCGCGAGATCACCGCCCATGGCGCGCGCAAGCTTGCGCGAAATGTACAGACCGAGGCCACTGCCGCCATCGTTGCTGCGACCAAGCCGCTCGAACTTGTCGAACACTCTTTCGGCAACGTCGGGCGCTATGCCCTCGCCTTCGTCACTTACTGATACCCATGCCAAGCCGTCACCCAGCCCAGCATCGAGCGTAATGGTCGTGCCGCCGGGCGTGTAACGGATCGCATTGCCGATCAGGTTGAGCAGGATTTGAAGAACGCGGCGGAACTCGCCTATGGCCGGAACCGTCGTATCGGCATCAGGGACTGCCAGCGTGATCGCCTGCTCCCTCGCGCGGACGCCGAGAATGCCAGCGGCACGGCGCGCGCAATCGGCCAGGTCGATGGGGTCTTCGGCCGGTGCGAAACCGGCATCCTCTACGGTTTCGAGATCGGCAAGGTCTTCAACGAGCGAAAGCAGATGGCGCCCAGCCTCTGCTATGTCGCCAGCGTAGCCCACATACTGCCCGTCGAGCGGTCCGGCGAGACGCGTACGGATGGTTTCGGCATTGGCAATGATCCGGTTGATCGGCTGACGCAGCGCGGGAGCGAGATTCCGTCCGAGCAACCCCTTGAGTGCCAACCCTGTTTCAACAGACGCCTGCGCGGCTTCGTCGTCCAGCTCTGAAGCAGGCTTTTCAGAAGGAGCCGCCACGGCGTCCTCTGCAGAGGAAAGCACCGTATCGGCAATCAGCAGCAGCTCGAAGCCTCCGGCGCGCAATGGCAAGAGACGCGCCTTCCAGCGCCGCTCGGATCCCGCGACGATCACGTCCGCGTCGTCAAGCAGGCGCCAGTGGAGTGGCAACTGGTGCGACGTGCCACGCAAACCGACAAGATCGGTCCAGTACCGGCCAAAGCCCTGGCGCAACGCCCCTGCAAGATCAGCCAGGTCGGCGGCGTCGACCATGCCCGAAATCACACGCTGTTCAGCGTCCAGCACAATGTGCGCTTCGGCAAGCTGGCGCAGCAGCGCCTCGTCCGGCGCACCCTGCCCAAACGGAGCGTCGTGGCTGGCAAGGTGCCAGTCGGTAATTTCCATGCGCGCACCGTTGCCGTCGGGCGTTGCCGACGCCCGGAACGACACGCGCTGCCCTTCATCTTCTATGGTCAGGCGGGCGGCCAGCGGCACGCCGGTCATGCGGACCTTGCGCACCAGCGCAAGCAGGCCCGGCAGGGCAATGGTACCGGGAAACGCTCCACCCATCCGTACTTGCAGCGCCGCCAGCATCTCGTCCGCGACGATCAGCCGGTCAGCTTCATCGCTGGTGGCACGGATCGGGCCTGCGGCCGTCATTTCAGCCCTGCAGGCCCGCTTGCGCACGGGCGAGCATATCGGCAGCATGATCGGCATCGAGGGTGGCGATTTCCGGTGGCAGGATCAGATCGGGATGCAGCGCCGCAAATGTCGCCACGATGTCCGCATAGTCCAGACCGGCGGCACGAAGCACCAGCACGAGACGCGCGACCTGGCTTTCGGTTGTCGACATGATCACCGCCTCGCGCGGCAGTCCGGAGCCGTGTGCCATGGCGGTCAGGAAAAGTGCTACACCGGCGCGATCGAGCGAAACACCTTCGGGCGAGAGCGTCCGGGCGGCAGACACTGCATGCTCAAGCAGATCGAGCCGCGAGGACTGCATCGCGCGTGCATTGCGCAGGGAGTCGATCGCGCTCGCAACAACGGCGAGATCACTTTCGCTGTCAGGCGAAGGGCTTTCAGCCACGTGGCTGTGGAGCACCATCAGCGCCATCTGGTGAATGGCGTGCGGCAACTCCGTCAAAGGGATCTGCATGCGCCGGATCGATTGGCCAAAGCGCGCCTGCGCTGCCAGCAGGTTCATCCCTCGCGCCGCCGTATCAGGATCGGACGAACCGATGATTTCCTGCATGATCGGAGACAGCACAGGGTCAAGCCCCTGATACCCCTGCATACGTTCTGTCATCTGCCACTCGACCGACAGCATGTGCAGATGTTCGAGCAAGGGCGCCTGCGCGCTGAGCATGGTGGCAAGTTCATCGCGGACTGCGTGGTCGCTGTCAGTTTGCCTTCCACCGCCGCTTGCCCATGCGGGGCTTTCGACAGCACCGGACGCAACACCGACCGCATGAATGAGCTGCCGTGCCAGATCGGCCAGCATCCCGCGCACACGCGCGATCACATCGTCGCTGAAAATAGAGCTGTCATCGTTGTTCAGCAAATGCCGCAGAATCGGCCCCATGTGAATCAGGGCATGATCGGCATGCTGAAGATCGCCGCGCAACAATGCTTCGGCTGTTGCAGGATCAGCACCGGTAGGTTTGCTCAAAGCCATGGCCGGGTTCTAGGGCCGACTGGTTAACTGCGGGTTAGGCGATGCCCCCGAAGAAGGCATGTCGGCATCCGCTGGCCGCTCATTTTGCACCAGTATGAGACAAACGCCGAGAAGACCCAGCACCAGCATCCCGATCACGAGGTCGAATGGTGCAAAAAGGCTGACCAGCGCCAGCGCACAGCCAAGCATCAACCGGTCCTCCAGCCAATAGGCCCAGCCCCGGCCTGAAAGGATTGCCGGAGCGAGCCGCGTCGATCCGATCAGAAGAATCGGGACAAAAGCCGCCGCACCGGGTGGCAGCCCCGGAACAAGGTTCAGATCGCTCCGCCAGGCCGCCAGCGTCACCAATCCGGCATCGATCAGCAGATGAAAGACAGCGACGCTGCGCCGTTCAAAGCCCGACGCCAGAAGCGATGCCCGCTCCACCTGCGCCAACAGGCTTGCCACCCGTTCCACCAGCCACGCCAGGCCGATCAGGACCATGCCTGTCGCATAATGGCCAAGCCACCCTGCCCCGCCGCCCAGCAGCCCGACCGCTCCTGCGGCCAGACCGATGAGCGCAGGCCTGGTCCCGGCATGAAGCATGGCCGGACCGAACCGGCGAACAATGACGCTCGCCAAGGTGTCGCCGGGCGTTCGAAAGCCGGACCCTGTGCTCGTCCTGCTGGCTATTCCCGTGTGCAGGGAAAGCCACAAGCCTTCAATGCGATGCGCTTCATCCTCGTTTCGGACGATGCTCCAGCGGCCATCGTCAAGATACCCGGCTGGAACGCCACGTTGCACCACGCGTGCCTGCATCGCCAGCCTCAGCAAGGCTGATTGCACACTCCATTCCGGCGGGAGATCGGCAAGGCCGGCCGCGATCCTGCCGCCGACGCGCATCGCCCCGGCAAAGGCATGGTTGATGTCGATCCGCTCGAATCCCAGCGGAAGCCCTGACTCGATCGGCAGGGTCAACAAGGCCGGGCCGGCTTCGATCAGGTCGCGCATTGCGTCGGGCATGGCGAGCAGACCATCGCCAAGCACGATCACATCGTCCTCCGGCAAGATCAGGGGCACAAGCGCACGCGCCGTCGCCACGACATGAAACTGCGCTCCACCCGCTTCCGCAACGTGCTGCAGCGCGACCAGTTCGCCGCTGATCGCCTCGGCCATTATCGCGATTCGCCGACACCCCAGCGATAGCGCCAGTCCGATCTGGTGACGCAGCACCGAGCGCCCGCCAATCCGCAGGAAGGCGCGCAATCCATCATCGCCAGCTCCGGCCGGTTCGATCAGCGATAATACAGCGACCCGCAAGGAAATGCCTCCTGTAAGGTCTAGTACGGAATGCAGCAGGCACTGCCAAGGCGGCAGCGCATCACGTCAGGGGTTAATCGCCAGGTCGCCGAGCATCTGCTTCAGGCGGCGCAGGATCGAAGGATCGCCCGGCGCACTGTCCAACGCCAGTTCGGCCAGTTCCAGCAGGCCGTCGGCGTGAAAGGTCGCGGCAAGGCTCTTTAGCCGCATCGCTGCAACCTCCCAGTTGCCGTCGCAACGCGAACGCCCAAGCAGATCGACCTGCGCATGGGCGCTTTCGATGAAGGCGGCACGCAGTTCCCGCACGAGTTCCAGATCGTGGCCAGCAGCCGCAGCCAAGTTTGCGTCGAGGGAGGCACCTTCATAAGCCATGCAACATCGCTAGACATGTATGCGTTAACGCGGGGTTTATCGCCGCTGACAAATCGTGATACGATAGAGGCATGAGCGGGGGAACACGGATCATTCCGATCGACGGGGCGGACACGGATACGGCTTACGCCGATAGTGACGCTGTGCCTGATTCAGCAATGGCGGCACAAGCTCCAGACAGCAGCCCTGAAGATGAGGCATTCCTGACACTGCCAGACCGAAGCTGGATTGCCCCTGCGCTTGCCGCTGCTGTCGTGGCTGCATGGACCGCGCTGTTCGGCATCGCCGTTGTTGTCCCTGGCGGGGGTTTTAGTGGGTCGGCAAGCGCCGGGGAGTGGACCGGGTGGATCGGCCAGTGGTCTGGCCCGGTGCTCGTGGTCATGGTCCTCCTGTTGATCGTGATGCGCACGAGTCGGCGCGAAGCGGCGCGATTCGGTGATGTTTCAAGGGGCCTTGCTCACGAAACCGCACGGCTCGACCAGCGGTTGTCGAGCCTGAATACCGAACTTTCCCTGGCACGCGAGTTCATCGCGGCGCAGGCCCGCGACCTTGAATCGCTCGGGCGCATCGCGGTCGACCGGCTTTCGGGCAGCGCGCGCCAACTGGAAGATCTTGTCAGCCAGAACGGCACACGGGTCGATCAGATCGCGCAAGTGTCGGCGAGCGCGCTCGACAACATGGAAAAGCTGCGGAGCCAGTTGCCGGTCATCGCCAACGCCGCCAAGGACGTGACCAACAATATCGGCAATGCCGGGCGCACGGCGCACCTGCAACTGGAAGAGATGGTGTCCGGCTTCCAGCGGCTGAACGACTTCGGCCTGGCGAGCGAGCGGCAGGTTGGTACCGTGCGCGAACGCATCGACGCCGCAATCGCCAGCTTTTCCCAAGCAGCGCAGGATCTTGCCGGACTTGCCGAAGGCCGGTTCGAGGCTTTGCGCGACAGCAGCGTGCAACAGACCCAGGCGATTGCCGCTGCTGAAGCCGACGCCATCGCAGCATGGCAGCAGCGCGCCCAGATGCAGACCGCCACACTGAGCGAGGCCCTGACTCGCTTCGGATCGGAACATGAGGCGTTGCTGGGCGATGCCGCCGATCGCCTCGCCCGGTTTGAAGAGTCCGCCCGTGCATTGGGCGAACAGCTTGCCACGGAAGCTACCCGCTTCGACGACACTCTGGCCCAGCGCAGGGCAAGCGCCGAAACTGCCAGCCAGCAGCACTGCGCAGCCGTGCTCGCCCAGCTACGCGGGCTGGACGATGCCATCGCCGAGCGCCACACGGCTATGGAACAGGCTGCAACCGATGCGGCCGAGGCTTTGGCGGCAAAGCTGGCCCAGCTCGACGCAGCCGTCTCCGCGCAGCGCGAAGCTCATCTGACCGAAACGGAAAGCCTGGCGGCCCGCTGCGAGAACATCGGACAGCGAATCAGCGCCTTTTCCGATGTGCTGCGCTGTTGCGGCGATCAGGGTGCACAGACGGCAACGCAAGTTGACGAGGCAATGGAGCGGCTCAACACGCGCCTAGCCGAGATGCGCCACGCGCTTGCCGGAACGGATCTGCAGATCGGCGATCTGACCGATTCCTCGGTCCGGCTGCTTGAACTGATCCAGGCGGGCGCAGACCATACGCGCACCCAGATACCCGAAGCCCTGCGCAGCACCGAAGCGGGCCTGAAAGGGCTGGAGGACCGCGTGTTCACCTTGCGCGATACGTTGCGCGAAACCGGTGATGGCGGTCGCAGCCTGAGCGACGCCGTCGCCCTGGCACGTTCGGAAATAACCGCCACGCTCGACACCCTGAACAAGGCCCAGCAGGCGCTGGATGATCAGACGGGGCAACGCGAACGCCAGGTGGCTGCGCTGCGCCTGCTGCTGGCCGAAACCCGCAAGGATGGCGAAGCGGTTTCGCTTGAGATCGAACAGCGGTTGTCCGGGGCCATCGAAATGCTGGTGCAAGCCGCTGGCAAAGCGGGCGAAAACCTGCGCGAAACAACGGCAGGGGAAATTGAAGCAATCGCCAGCAACCTGGGCGAGGAGAGCGCAGCGGCAATCGCGCGCGTCCTGCGTGGCAGGGCTGCGGAACTCGTGGGCCGTCTGGAAGAGGCCATCGACACCGCTGCGGCAGCCAGCCGCGAAACGGCCATACTGATGCGCGATCAGTTGACCAAGGTCGATGAGCTGGCCGGAAATCTCGAAGCGCGCGTCGCACGGGCGCGCGAGCAGGCGGAAGAGCAGGTCGACAACGATTTTGCCCGGCGCGCGGCACTGATTACGGAATCGCTCAATTCCTCGGCCATAGACATTACGAAAGCACTTTCCACGGACGTTTCGGAAACCGCGTGGGCGTCGTACCTGCGCGGCGACCGGGGGATATTCACCCGGCGTGCGGTGTCTCTGCTGGAAAACGCCGAAGCCAAGGCGGTGCAGGCCCACTACGAAACGCAAAGCGAGTTCCGCGAGCATGTGAACCGCTACATTCACGATTTTGAATCGATGCTGCGGCAGCTCCTTTCCACCCGCGACGGCAATGCGCTGGGCGTTACCCTCCTATCGTCGGACATGGGCAAGCTCTATGTCGCGCTGGCGCAGGGGATCGACCGTCTCCGCGCCTGACGACGTATCCCCGCGCGTCAAGGCAGGACCGCTTACCCGTCCAGTTCGCGCAGACGCGTCGCAACGGCGCGCAGATCGTTGGCAAACAGCGATTCCTCTCGCGCCCGCGCCGGTTGATCCAGCCGCAGCAGATAGCTGGGATGGGTGGTAATCCACAATTCGCTGCCATCCTCAAGCCGCTGCGGCTGCCCCCTGACTTTCTGCACGCTGAGCGTGCGTCCCAGGACGCTGCGCGCTGCACTGGCCCCAAGCGCCAGCACCAGTTTCGGGCGGATCAGCGCCCGTTCACCTTCCAGCCACCAGCGACACACGTCTATTTCCGCTGCCGTCGGCGTCTGGTGCAGGCGGCGCGTGACGGTTGGTGTGAACTTGAAGTGCTTGACGGCATTGGTCATGTAAGCACCGGCAGCATCCAGCCCCGCCTGCGCCATGTGAAGTCGCAGCAATTGCCCGGCTGGGCCAATGAACGGGCGCCCCTGCCGTTCTTCATTGTCGCCCGGCTGCTCACCCACGATCATCAGCGAGGCGCGGGATGGCCCCTCGCCCATCACGGCCTGCGTGCCTGTACAGCCGATCGCGCACCGCTGACAGGTGGCAATCCCGGCGCGAACCTGTTCCAAAGCGGCAGGGGACGGTCCGAAGTCCTGCTCGCCAGCGCGGACCATGCGGGCTTCGCATGCCTGAGCCCCAGCGATAAGTTCGGGAATAAGCACCGATTCCGGCATATTCTTCCAGTACCGCTTGGGCATTTCCTTGAGCATGGCTCCGATCTTCAGACGTGCCGGGTTGAACGTGGAGGCATAGTAGCCGCGCCATAACGCTTCCACGGGATCGCCCGACGGCGCATCGGCCCGCATCGCCGACGGACCTTCGCACAACGTTGTACCGTCCCAGTGAAGGCTCCCGCGCGGCGTCAGGATCGACCAGTGCATAGAGCAAAACCTGCGCACGAAAAAACCGGCATTGGCCCGCAGGATGTGATGATCCGGCTCGAACCAGGCAACATAACGTTCGCCATCAGCGTCCGCGACGGCCCGGAAGCGCAGAAATGCGCGCATCTTGTGCATATCGCGGCGAACCTGCCGCGCCAGATTCTCCAGCACGCGTATATCGGCGTCAGCCTTGTCACCGATCAGCCGGGGGTTCGCCTGCAACCGCCACAGCACCCGATAGGCCAACGAAAAGCGGGCACCATCGCTATGCAGCAGCGCGGATTGGGTCAGTTGGACAAACTGGCGGGGGACGCGCGGCAGGTCGGCGCCAGCGATAGCAGGCAGATCGTGCCTTTCGCAGGCGAAAAGATCCCCCGCCACTGCATCGACCGGAGAATCCCATTTCACCCGCTCTGGCGGCACCGCTGCGCAAAGCAGGTGGCGCGCCGCATCGCGCCAGCCTTCGAAATCATCGGGTGATGCGAGCGAAATCCGGTATGCGCTCCTATCGGCAATGCAGGGCAGCGCATTCATGGCGCGAACAATTCCAGTTGTTCGGCGCGTGGCGGGGCGATCATCGCGCGCAAGTCGGCCCGGTCGGTCAACTGCACCGGTCGCCAGTCCTCGGCAATGATGAATGGTCGCACCTTGGGCAACGAAACGGTCAGCTTGCCGATATCGGCAAGGCGCAGGCGGCGCAGGCGGCGCGCAGCGATGATTGCATTGACCGCCTTCACCCCCAGTCCCGGCACGCGCAGCAGCTTTTCGCGCGCCGCGCGATTGACATCGAGCGGAAACTGGCCGCGAAACTGCAAGGCCCAGGCGAGCTTGGGGTCGATATCAAGCGGCAGCATGCCGTCAGCCCCGGCGGCCTGCTGCACTTCATGGGGTGCGTAGCCATAGAAGCGCATCAACCAGTCGGACTGGTAGAGCCGGTGTTCGCGCAGGAGTGGCGGGCGTTTGAGCGGAAGCACCGCACTGGCATCGGGAATGGGGCTGAACGCGGAGTAGTACACGCGCCGCAACCGGAACCGGTCGTAAAGCGTGCTGGCACGGCCAACGATGTCGGCGTCGGTCGCGGCATCGGCGCCGACAATCATCTGCGTGGATTGCCCAGCGGGCGCAAAGCGCGGCGCGTTGCGAAAGCGACGGCGGGCGTCCTTGGCTTCGACAATAGCCGTACCAAGTTGCCCCATGGCGCCTTCAATCTGCGAAGCCGATTTGTCAGGCGCAAGCCTGGTCAGCCCTGCAACGGTAGGCAGTTCCACATTGATCGAGACGCGGTCGGCAAATAGCCCGGCCCGTGCAACCAGTTCCGGATCGGCTTCCGGGATCGTCTTGAGGTGAATATAACCCCTGAAATCATGCTCTTCGCGCAGAATACGTGCAACCTCTATCAACTGCTCCATCGTGTGGCTGGCGCTTTTGACGATACCGGAAGAGAGAAACAGGCCCTCGATATAGTTGCGGCGATAGAACGAGAGGGTCAGGTCTACGACTTCCTGCGGGGTGAAGCGCGCACGTCGGGTGTTGGAGCTTTTGCGGTTGATGCAATAATGGCAATCGAACACGCAGTGGTTGGTCAGAAGGATCTTGAGCAACGAGATGCACCGCCCGTCCGGCGCATAGGCGTGGCAGATGCCCATCCCCTCGGTCGAGCCTATGCCCTTGCCCCCCTTGCTGTCGCGCCTGACAGAACCCGACGATGCACATGAAGCGTCGTACTTGGCGGCGTCGGCCAGGATTTCGAGACGGTCGAGAATCGTGTCACTTTGCATTTGTTCTTTATATGTTCACGTCCTGCCGAAAACCAGCCTGATCGACAGGGCAGGTCATGGACGCGCCAGCGCAGGCATGCATGAGTTCCGTGCGCATAATTCTGCGGACAACGTCTGGAAACCTTGGAAAAAGTGGACGGGGAACATCCCGCCAGCCTGACCGTTGATGGGAAAACAACGGTTACGAAAGGCAATTTCCCATGAAATACGATCAGGGCAACCCCACCGAACTGCGTGAAAAGTTCTGGAAGGCGATGGAATCGTCCCCTTACGTAATGCTTCAGCTTGATGCGGACGCTGATTCCGCCGCCCCCATGACTGCGCAGCTCGACAGACACGCCGACAGTGCGATCTGGTTTTTCACCACGCGCGACAACCGCTTTGCCGCGATGGGCGGCGCGACTGCCACCTTTGCTTCGAAGGGGCACGATGTTTTTGCCCGCTTCCATGGCAATCTGGTCGAAGAAACCGATCGCGCCCGTCTCGACCAGCACTGGAACAACTTCGTCGCCGCATGGTTTCCCGGCGGCAAGGACGCGCCCAATCTGCTGCTCATGCGCATGGACCTTGGCGATGCCTCGATCTGGGCAGGTGAGCTTGGCGTCATAGGCACGGCCAAAATGGCGCTGGGCATGGACGTGACCGGCGATATCAAGGGCGGCTATACCGAAACCGTGCTTTGAACGCCTGATAACGCGTTTTCGGCGGAACCGCCGAGGGCCGCAAAGCCCGCCACATGCAAAAAGGGCCGCTCCATCGGGAGCGGCCCTCTGTTGTTCGGATGCGGTCCGTCAATCAATCGGCGGAACTGGCTGCTGCGGTGCATCGGCGTCCATTTCATGGACTTCCACCAGCCCCCGGCCGACATGGCTACGGCTGCGGCTGTAGGCGAAGTAGACGAAGAGTCCCACTACCGCCCAGATGACGAACAGCATCTGGCTCTTCTCATCCAGCTTGTAGAACAGATAGAGGCATCCGAGGAACGCAAGCGGTGAAGTGACATAGATCGCTGGCGTGCGGAACGGCCGATGGCGGCCCGGTTCCCTGCGGCGGATCACCAGCACAGCAACAGACACGGCGGCAAACGCGAAGAGCGTGCCGGAGTTCGAGATATTGGCGAGCAACCCGACCGGGAAGAACGCGGCAAACAGCGCGACAAAAATGCCGGTAATGATCGTGATGACATGAGGCGTGTTGTAACGCGGGTGGATCTTCGAAAACGAAGACGGGAGCAGGCCATCACGGCTCATCACGAAGAAGATGCGGGTCTGGCCGAACATCATCATGAGGATGACCGACGGCAGCGCCAGCCCCGCGGCAAGGCCGATAAGGTTGCCGATCTGTGGCCAGCCAATTTCGCGCAGCGTCCAGGCCAAGGCTTCCTTGGAACAGACCACGGCCTGATCACCCATCGCCGCGCACTGCGCCGCGAGTTCGCGGCTGCCCGGCTCCATGCCGAGACCCGAAGCATCAAGCACCGGCTGGGCACCCACCGAACCGATCACACCTGCCGCCACCAGCAGATAGAAGACCGTGCAGATTCCCAGACTGCCGATCAGCCCGATGGGCATGTTGCGCTGAGGGTTCTTCGTCTCTTCGGCCGCGGTCGATACCGCATCGAAGCCGACATAGGCGAAGAAGATCGACGCCGCCGCCGCGCCGATACCGCCAAAGCCCAGCGGCGCGAAGGGTTCGAAGTTCTCCATCTTCATGACCGGCAGCGCGAGGATCACGAAGAGGGTAAGCGCCGAAACCTTGATCGCCACCAGCACGGCGTTGACCGAGGCGCTTTCCTTGGTGCCGATGACCAGCAACCACGTGACAAGGCCGGCAATCAGCATCGCCGGAAGATTGACAAGGCCTCCGTCGTAGGGGCCACGCACCAGCATGTCGGGAATGTCTATGCTGAAGGCGTTTTCAATCAGGCCAACGACATAACCCGACCACCCGACACTGACCGCCCCGGCGGCGACCGCATATTCGAGAATGAGCGCCCACCCGACCATCCAGGCGATCAGCTCACCCATCACGGCATAGCTGTAGGTATAGGCCGACCCCGAAACCGGGACCATGGAAGCCATTTCGGCATAGCACAGTGCGGCAACGGCACAGACGAACCCGGCAATGACAAAGCTGATCATCATGCCCGGCCCGGCTTTCTGGGCAGCCTCGGCCGTCAGCACGAAAATCCCCGTCCCGATGACCGCGCCGACACCCAGCATGGTAAGCTGGAATGCGCCGAGCGAGCGGTGGAGCGATTTCTTTTCCGCGGTTGCAAGAATGGCGTCGAGTGGCTTGACGCGACCGAACATTGATTTCTCCCGCCTTGGCCGAAGCCACAAACCGCCGATGCGGTTGCTCCGGTAACCAGGTAATGGCGCGAAGCTAACGGGAACCGGCCTTGGCGCAAGCCATTTTTCCCCAGAATTGCGCGTATCGCAACCGCACCGCCGCAGCGTGGCCAGCAGCCTTGCGGGATTGCGCCAAGGCATTAGAAGCATTGGCCCGTCTGCAAGGATGCCTGCCCATGTCCACCACCTTCCAGCTCGACACCGCGACCAGCCGCGCCAACCCGACGCCAGCGCCGATGAAGCGCCTGACGATCCCGGCGATCCGCCAGCGCAAGAAGGACGGCGTGACTCAGCAGCCGGTCGTGATGCTCACCGCCTATACGGCGCGGCAAGCGCAACTGCTCGACCCGCATTGTGACCTGTTACTGGTCGGGGATTCGCTGGGTCAGGTGATCTATGGTCTGCCATCAAGCGTACCGGTAACTCTGGACATGATGGCGGCCCACGGCGCGGCTGTGGTGCGCGGATCGTACCATGCCGCAGTGGTCGTCGACATGCCGTTCGGGAGCTATGAGGCCTCGCCGCAGCAGGCATTTGAAAGCGCGGCGCGGCTGCTGAAGGAAACCGGCTGCGCGGCGGTAAAGCTGGAAGGCGGGGAAGCCATGGCGGAAACGGTGGCGTTCCTGACCCGGCGCGGCATTCCGGTGATGGGCCATGTCGGCCTGACGCCGCAGGCGGTCAACGTCTTGGGCGGCTACAACGCACGCGGGCGAAGCGCCGCCGAAGCCGCCAAGATCGTCGGCGACGCCAGGGCGCTGGACGAAGCCGGGGCATTCGCCATCGTCATCGAAGGCGTGGTCGAACCGATCGCCGTGGACATTACCCGCGCGGTCGCCTGCCCCACCATTGGCATCGGAGCCTCGGCACAGTGCGACGGGCAGGTGCTGGTTACCGAGGACATGCTCGGCATGTTCGAACGCGTGCCCCGCTTCGTGAAGATCTACGAAAACATCGCGCAAACCATTTCCGGAGCCGCAGAACGCTATGCCGAAGAAGTGCGCGCGCGCAGCTTTCCGGGTATTGAACAGACCTACCAGCCGAAGTAACTGCCGCCTCACGGCTTTTGCGCGCAGGCTTCCCTTGCGGCGCGGGCCAGTACAGGGAATCACCGCTTGCTGCGCTTTTACAAAGGCTCGATCCTTTTCACCCTCGTCTGCCTTGCCTTAGCTGCGGGGTATGGCTGGATGCAGACCGGCAGCCTTGGCGGCACCATGGCGCTGCTGTGGATCGTGTTCGTGCTGTCGATCCTCGAAATATCGCTGTCGTTCGACAACGCCGTGGTGAACGCTGCGGTGCTCAAGGACATGGACGCTGTCTGGCAAAGGCGGTTCCTGACCTGGGGCATGGTCATTGCCGTGTTCGGCATGCGCATCGTCTTCCCGCTGGCGATCGTCGCGGTGGCGGCTGGGCTTGGACCGATCGAAGCGGTGAACCTCTCGCTCAATGATCCACGCCAATACGAAGCCATCGTCAGCAGCGCGCATGTCGGCATCGCCGGGTTTGGCGGTGCTTTTCTGGCCATGGTGGGCCTGTCGTTCTTCTTCGACGGCGAAAAGGACATTCACTGGATTCAATGGGTCGAGGAAAAGCTGTCTCTGGTGTCGAGCATCAAGGCCGCCGAAATCGCGCTGCTGCTGCTGGCGATCTACGGCATTGCCGAAATGCTGCCGCCCGCCGATGCGCTGACCTTTCTGGTTTCCGGCATCCTGGGGCTGGTAACCTTCATCGCAGTAGAGGCCCTGGGCACCATCCTGGAAATGCGCGAGGAAGCGCAGAAGGCGGCAGGTGTTGTCGTGCGTTCCGGGCTTGGTGGCTTCCTCTACCTCAACGTGCTGGACGCATCGTTCAGCTTCGACGGGGTTATCGGGGCCTTTGCCCTGTCCAACAACATGGTCATCATCGCGCTGGGTCTTTCGATTGGCGCGATGTTCGTGCGTTCGATGACAATCATGCTGGTCCAGAAGGGCACGCTGGCCGAATACCGTTATCTGGAGCATGGTGCTTTCTGGGCAATCATCGTGCTCGGCGCAATCATGCTGCTTTCGGCACGCTTCCACATTTCCGAAACGGTGACGGGCCTGATCGGGGCCATGCTTATCGGTGTATCATTGTGGTGGTCGGTGCGCTTCCGCGACCGTAACCCCGACGCCACCAACGAAGCAGCCGTGCGCGGCGACTGACCTTCAGCCGGGATTGCGCAAGCCCCGCGCGGCGAGCACGGCTTCGATCCGTTCGGCCCCCTGCGCATCGCCCACCGCCTCGCGCCCGGCGGAAAGCAGCTTGAGAGCCTGCGGCTGGCCGGGATTCTGCACGAGGTAACGGGCGACCATCGCGTTCGCTTCGGCCTGACGGTCAAGCGCGCGCAAGGCGTGGTCGATACGTTGCAGGGTTGGCAGGTTGAAGCGGATCAGCGCCGCGCGGCCATACATGTCCAGCGCGGCCAGCGTGCGGCCCATCATCCGCCGGACGTCGCCGGACAACAACCACGCCTCCGCAGCGCCGGGGTTGGCAAGACGCAGCCGGTCGGCCACCGCCATGGCCGTCCCGTCATCACCCGCATCGATCAGCGCACGGACATAGGGCACCACTGCAGGGGCAAAATTGGGCGCATCGGCATGGGTAATCGCCAAAGCCCCCAGCGGCTGCCCTGGCAGGATACCTTCGGGCGGGTTTTCGCCGATTTCCTCGGCGCGGGCCAGCAGCTCCACGCCTTCCGCCTTGCGCCCGGTGGCAATCTTTGCCTGCCCGGTCAGCAGCAGCAGGTAGGGTGGCGCGAAATCCTGCGTCGCCCACAACCCCGCAGCCTCGACAGCCTGCGCGTCCAGGCGTTCGCGCCGCAGAGCGCGCACCAGCAGCATGCGTGCCTGTAGATTGTCCGGCTGCATCCGCACCAGCCGGTCGAAGTGGCCCACGGCGAGATTGGTATTACCTGCGCGAAACTCCAGTATCCCGTTCAGCAGGACCGCTGCGGGCACATCGCGCAACGCCTGACCGGTCTGGAGCATGATCTTGCGGGCCAGCGCCGTCTGCCCCGACCGCGCCGCAAGCACGGCCTGAAGGTAAAGGGCGCGGGCATTGCCGGGATCGATTTGCGCCAATTTGCGGCAGACCACCAGCATGGCGCGGTATTGGCCCATATCGCCCAGCGTCGCTGCATATTCGGCCAGCAGGCCAATGTCTTCAGGCGCAGCGCGCAAGCCCGCTTCGAACCACGGCATGGCAGCATAGAGTCCATACTGTTCCCGCACCAACAGGCCGCGCAGTTCCAGCGCGCGCGGGTCGTCGGGATCGAGCTTTACCGCGCGCTCTGCGGCAGTAATCGCCTGTGCCTGCTCGCCCCCGGCAAAACGCAGCCGTGCGATATCGACCCAGAGCGCGGCGTTGTTCGCGTCGATCGCAAGCGCCCTGTCGAAGGCCTGCCCCGCCTGCGGAAAATTGCCCTCCGCCAGTTCCAGCCGCCCTCGCGCGTGCCAGCCGCGCGCTGCGCTCGCCGGGGCAAAATCACCGCCGTAAAGCATCGCGCGTGCGGCCCGCCGGTCCCCTTGCAGCAGCAGGGCTGCGCCAAGTTCCGCGCGCACGGCATCGGCCTTGGCCCCGTTGCGCACAGCTTCCCGCAAAGGCGCTTCGGCGGCGATCCCATCGCCTTTGGCCAGCGCCGCTTGCGCCTTGGCAACCGCTGCCGCCACGGCATCGCGCGGCGCGTCACCGCGCACGGGTACCGCCGCCATCATGGCGAGCGCCACAGCGGCAGCGAAGGCCCTAGTTCTGGAGATCGTAGTGCTTGAGCAGGTCATAAAGCGTTGGCCGACTGATGCCGAGCAAACGTGCCGTGCTGGAGATATTGCCCTCACTGCGCGCCAGCGCATGGCGGATCACCTTGCGATCGGTTACTTCGCGCGCCGTCTTGAGGTTGAGCGGGGCCACTTCGTCTTCGTCGCTCACCGGCAAGTCCAGATCGGCGGCCGTTACCAGCTTCCCATCGGCCATGATGACCGCGCGCTTTATCCGGTTTTCCAGTTCGCGCACGTTCCCCGGCCACGACCAGCCGTCAATCGCTGCCAGCGCATCGGGTGCCAGCCCCTTGACCTGCGGGTTCATTTCCGCAGCGAAGCGCATCAGGAATGTCTTTGCCAGCAAGGTCGCATCGCCGGGACGCTCGGCCAGGCCGGGAATACGCACAACGATTTCGGCCAGCCGGTAGTAGAGATCTTCGCGGAACCGGCCATCGGCGATCATCGCTTCAAGGTTCTGATGGGTGGCGCAAACGATGCGGGTATCCACGTCGATGGATCGCCGCCCGCCAATGCGCTCAATCGTGCGTTCCTGCAGGAACCGCAGCAGCTTTACCTGCAACTGCAAGGGAATATCGCCGACTTCGTCGAGGAACAGTGTGCCCCCGCTGGCTTGTTCGATCTTGCCTTCGGTTGTCTTGACCGCGCCGGTAAATGCCCCTTTTTCGTGGCCGAACAGTTCGCTTTCCAGCAGGTTTTCGGGGATGGCTGCGCAGTTGATGGCCACAAACGCGCCATCCGCCCTGCCCGATGCATCGTGCAACCCGCGCGCCAGCAATTCCTTGCCGGTGCCGCTGGCGCCCAGAAGCATGACCGACACATTGGTGTTGGCGACCCGCTCGATCGTGCGCGCAACCTTGACCATTTCGGGCGCGGCGGTGATCATCCGGCCCAGCACCTTGTTATCCTTGCCCGCCCGGTTGGCCAGGCTGCGGTTTTCCGCCTCGATCTGCGAAAGGTGCAAGGCGCGGCGCACGATCAGGCCGAGCGCGTCGATATCCACCGGCTTCTGGTAGAAATCATAGGCGCCCTTGCCGATCGCCGTCAGCGCGCTTTCCCGCGCACCGTGGCCGCTGGCGACGATCACCTTGGTTTGCGGACGCAAGGCCATGATTTCATCGAGCACGGCAAAGCCTTCGCTCGTGCCATCAGGGTCCGGCGGCAAGCCAAGGTCGAGCGTGACCACCGCCGGTTCTTCGGATCGCAGCAGCGCAAGCGCGCTTGCCCGGTCACCGGCAATCACCACCTCGAAATCGTCATAGGCCCATTTCAATTGCGCCTGGAGGCCGGGATCGTCCTCGACGATCAGCAGCACCGGGCGCGGTGCGGGCTTGGTATCGCTCATCATGCTACCTTCTTGCCGGATGTGCGGGCGTCATCGGCGTTGATCGTGGACCCTTCAATGGAATCGAGTACCGGCTGCGCTGCGGCGAGCGGCAAGCGGACCGTGAACCGGCTGCCCAGCCCTTCGCGGCTTTCCACGTCGATCCGTCCGCGCATCGCCTTGACCATTTCCCGCGCTTCGAACGCGCCAATGCCAAAACCGCCCGCTTTGGTGGATACGAAAGGCTTGAACAGCCGGTTGCGGATGAACTCGGCGCTCATCCCGCAACCGGTGTCGATAACCTCGATCTCGCCATAAAGGCCGTCGACCGTGGTCTGCAGGAACACCGCCATCCCTTCCGGGCTGGCGTCGATCGCGTTCTGCACGAGATGCAGGACGACCTGCTCCAGCGCGTCCCGGTTGGCCAGCACTTCGCATGGCACGTCGTGGGTCACGTGGACGAGCACTTGCCCCGGCCCGTTGTACCGTGCCGCCACGGCGTGGATCACCGCACTGGCGTCGATCAACTCAACCTTGTCCCCTCCGGCCCCGCCATAACGCGAAAGCCGTGCCAGCAGGGCATTGAGCTTTTCTGCGGCATTGTGCAGCGTGATAAGCATATCGGCCCGGAATGCCGGATTTTCGGCGTGACGTTCGGCATTGCGCGAAAGCAGGCTGAGCTGGCTCGCCAGATTCTTGATATCGTGCATCACGAAGGCGATGCGCCGGTTGAACTCGTCGAACCGGCTGGCTTCCAGCAGCGCCGACTGGCCAGCCTGTTCGGCCAGGTAGCTGGCCAGCTGCATCCCGACAACGCGCAGCAGGTCAAAGTCTTCCCAGTCGAGCTTGCGCGCGATGGCCGGGCGCGCCAGCACGACCAGCCCGACAAGCCTATCGAAATGCAGCAGCGGCACCAGCGCCCAGGCTGAAGGTTCGTCTACCAGCCATTGCGGCACTGCGGCCCGCTCACCCTGATGGTCTACCCCGGCCCGCAGTTCTTCGAGGTCGACGATGAACGCGCGGTTTTCGAAGAACTGCGCCATGGCGGCGGAGAGTGCCTCGGCCGGAACATCGGCGGTGGGCCACTGCCACCGTGCGGCGAGCGCCAGCTCCCCGCCCTCGCCCGGCAGCAACAGCAGACCGGCGGAACTGTCGGTGATGTCGGCCAGCGCCTGCACAACGCGTTCATGCAGCGGCAGCGATTGTGCCCCGGCGCGCCCGATGGTGCGGGTAAAGCGCAACCATTCGGCGCGGTAGTCATAGCGGTGCTGGAAGAAGTGCTTTGCCACCATGACCTTGAGCCAGCCGCGCACGCGCCCCGATGGCATGATCGCCACGATCAGGACGCTCGACACGAACACGAAGCCCAGCTCGGCCAACTGGGTGGCATTGCCGCCCAGCCATGCCAGCGATTGCGCGGCTCCGACCATCACGATCATGTATCCGCCGATCACGAGCAGCGACAGCGACTGGAAGGCAACGGCACGCGATGGCGAAAAGCGCAGCGCCGAGCGCCCACGCACCGCGCCGATCACCAGCAGGACCGCCGCCACGATCTGCGCCAGCCCCCGCAGCGCGACCAGTTCGACCGGCATTGCGCGCGACAGGTATGCAATGGTGTAAAGGTTGAGGTCGTAGCCCCAGATCGTCGCCAGTGCCGCGCATGTCCAGCGCAAGGCGGTGCGCTGCTGCGCCATCGCACCCGCGTAGAGGTTGTGCACCAGCACCAGCGAGCCGATGGCCACGAGCAGGTGGAACAGCACCGAACTTTGCTGGATCAGCGCGTGCGCCGCAGGGTTGTGGCCGTAACGCACGTCCATGACCAGCAGCAGAGGTTGCAGCAGTTCGACGAAAACCAGCGATGCCAGAACGGGGCGGATCGGGGCAACCGAAGTGTGCCGCCCATCGCGCGAAAACAGCACCAGCGTAAGCCCAAGCCAGGCAAGGACGCGCAGCGTTTCAAAGAACTGGCCGATGTGAGTCTGGTGCCCCAGTCCGGCCAGCACAAGCGACCACGCCGCCGATAGCGTGAACGCGATGATTTCCATCCAGCCCGCAGCGCCGCCTTCACGGCGCAAACGGTCCCACCGCCAGCCGACCAGCAACAGGAAGGCAAAGGCCGCGGCCACGAAGAGCCACTGCCCGAAACCTTGCCAGGTGAGCGGGTTCAGCATGGCCCCCTCATCGCGCGCCTTCGTGCCAGAGCACCACGCGCAGTGTCTGGAGCAGGATCAGCAGGTCGAGGAAAGGGGTGTAGTTCTTGGCGTAATAGAGGTCGTATTCAAGCTTGTGGCGGGAATCGTCGAGCGACGCGCCATAAGGGTAATTGATCTGCGCCCAGCCGGTGATCCCCGGCTTCACCATGTGGCGTTCGGCGTAATAGGGCAGTTGCTCTTCAAGGTCGGCGACGAATTCAGGCCGTTCGGGGCGCGGGCCGACAAAGCTCATTTCGCCTTTGAGCACGCTCCATGCCTGCGGCAATTCGTCGATCCGCAGCTTGCGGATGATCCGTCCGATCCGCGTCACGCGCGGGTCGTTCTTCTGCGCAAACTGGGCGCCACCTGCCTCGGCATCGGTGCGCATGGAACGCAGCTTGATGAGATTGAAGGGCTGCCCGTACAGACCAACGCGGGTCTGGCGGAAGAACGCCGGGCCTTTGCTGTCGATCTTCACCAGCAGCGCGAACAGCACAATCACCGGCAGCGTAAACACCAGCAGCAGCAGGCTGGCAGCGATGTCGAACAGACGCTTGGCCACGCTGGAAAGCGCCCGGCCGGATGAAAAGCCATCGGAAAAGATCAGCCAGCTTGGATTGACGGTATCGAGATCGACCCGGCCGGTTTCACGCTCCATGAAGCTGGAGAAATCGTTGACATGAACGCCAGTGGTCTTGATGCGCAGCAAGTCCTTGAGCGGCAAGGCATTGCGCCGTTCCTCCAGCGCCAGCACCACTTCGCTGACACCAAGATTTTCCACGTAACGCGTCAGGTTGTTGATCGCATCGCGGTGGATCGCCTCTTCGACCACCGATGTCGCGCTGCTCATCCCGATGTAGCCGACGATGGCAAAGCCTACTTCGGGGCGCTCGCCCAGTTTGCGCAGACGGTCGGCACGCGCGCCAGCGCCCAGCACCAGTACGCGCCGCCGAAACGCCGCGGTACCTAGCAGCCCGCCCAGCATAAGCCGGATCAGCACCAGCAAGGCCATGGCGATGAACATCGCGTAAAGCAGATTCGAGCGCCACAGCGTGCGCCCCGGCACCATGAAATAGACCACCGAAAGCGCGATGATCCCAAGGCTTACGGCAACCAGCAGCCGCGCCGTGGCATAGCGGATCGAACGCAACGAGTCCGAGCCATAGACCCCGACCGCGATCATCGCCATCTGCACCAGCACGGCAAACAGGATCAGCGGTGTGCTGCGCAGTGCGAACTGGCCGGGATCCATGCCGATCTGGTGCGCGCGCAACTGCCAGCCCAGCTCTCCCGCGCCGATCAGCAGCACGAAATCCAGTATGCCCAGCAACAGGACCGAATGCGGGATGTAATGTTTGAACAGGCGGATCATCGGTCTGGCGCTTTGCACCCATATCGGACCGGAAGCGGCCCTGCAGCGCCTGCATAGGCACAAAGGGTAAAGCGTCAGTTACTCCGACACCGATTGCGACAGAGACTGGAATAATTTATTATTTATTTTCAAAATAATAGCCCTGCCAACAAAATTGTAATGTCGGCAGGGCTTACAGTCTGGTGTGCGCCTGTGCGGGCAAAGCGGGGCTGTCAGTTTGCGTCAGCCGCCTTCTGCGCGGCATTGCCGACCTGCTGCGCTGCGCTGCCGACATTGTCCGCCGCGCGTTCGATGGCATTGTCGCGGCTGACCTGGCTCGACGTGCTGTTAAGCACGTAGTAGCCGCCGACCAGCAGCGCGACGATCAGCACGAGGGCAATGACCCAGCCACTGCCGCCCCTTGTCGGGCGGTCGGTATAGACGGTGGTATGCGTATGTGTCGGGCCACCGGGCTGCGTGGTTTCCACGATCCGTTCCTGCGCCATTGCCGTTATTCCTTTCGCGTTTGGTTGGTTTGCAAACGCCGGGCGAAGGGGTGCGTTCCCCGGCGCTTGTGCAAAGTCACTGGCGAGCGTTCCGTCGCCGTGCCACAATGCAGCCATGCGGCAGAAAGAACTGCGGATTGCACTTGTCTGTTACGGTGGCATCAGCCTCGCCGTTTACATGCACGGCGTCACCAAGGAGCTTTGGCGGGCCACCTGCGCCAGCCGGGCGTTCCACTGCCCGGACCAAGGCAACAACGGCACCACCGCAATCCGGTCAGACGTTGAAGGCGTGTACCTGCGCCTGTTCGAACATATTTCCGAACACCACGAACTGCGCCTGCGGCTGTTGCCCGATATCATTTCGGGCGCCAGCGCGGGCGGCATCAACGGGGTGTTCCTGGCGCAGGCCATCACCTCCGGGCAAAGCCTTGAACCGCTGACAGCGATGTGGCTGGAGCGCGCGGACATCGACGTGCTGCTTGATCCCGATGCAAAGCCGTGGGGCCGCTTTGCCAAGTTCTGGGCGCAGCCGCTGGTCTGGCTGGTGCTGAAATGGCCGGGCAACGTGGTCAGCAGCACGGTCGCGCGCGGGACGCGTGCGGAAGTGCGCCGCAAGGTTTCACGCCTCATCCGCGCCCGCTGGTTCGCCCCGCCGTTCAGCGGCATCGGCTTTTCGCGCATGATCGCCGAAGCGCTCGATGCCATGGCCGCCGCTCCGCTCGGCAAGCCCCTGCTGCCCGAAGGCCATCCGATCGACCTGCTGGTGACCGCCACCGATTTCAACGGCCACCTCGAAGAACTGCGGCTGAACAGCCCGGCGACAGTGGTCGAGAGCGAACACCGCCTGTCGATTGCCTTCCGGCACGTGACGGCAGGAACCGCCGGGCACGATCTTGCCCCGCTGCCCGAACTCGTGCTTGCAGCGCGCTCCACCGCCAGCTTTCCCGGTGCCTTTCCGCCGCTGGTAGTCAACGAAATCGACGGACTGGTAGAAGAACGCGGCATGCGCTGGCCGGAGCGCAACCGCTTTCTCCAGCGGATCATGCCCAGCCACTGGAAGCGCGGCGATGTGGACAGCGTGGCGCTGGTCGATGGTGCGGTGCTGGTCAACCGGCCCTTTGCGCAGGCCATCGGCGTTTTGCGCGATCGCCCGGCACGGCGCGAAGTCGACCGGCGCTTCGTCTATATCGACCCGCGCCCCGATCACATGCGCATCGCCCCCAAGGACGGGCGCACGGTCGGGTTCTTTTCGGCCATTTTCGGATCGATGTCCTCGATCCCGCGCGAACAGCCTATCCGCGACAACCTTGAGGTGCTGGAAGAGCAGTCGCGGCAACGGGCGCGCTTGCGCACGATCGTCGAGGCGCTGCGCCCGGAAATCGAGGAAGCGGTGGAACATCTTTTCGGGCGCACTCTGTTCTTCGACAGGCCCAGCCCCCGCCGGTTGACGTCATGGCGCAACAAGGCGCAGCAGGCGGCAGCAGAACGCGCGGGCTTTGCCTTTCATGGCTATGCGCAAGTGAAGCTGGCGGGCGTTGTGACCGATCTGGCCGAACTGGTTCACTGCGCCGCGCCCGATGCCGCGTCGCGCGATGCGGTGGAAGCCGCGTTCTGGGCGCACCTTGCGGACAACGGACTGGATCGCCTTTCCTCCTTGCGCGGTGGGGCAACCGAAGCGGCTATCGTGTTTTTCCGCACCCACGATATCGCCTTTCGTATCCGCCGCCTCAAACTGCTGGCACGGCGGTTGACGCACGAATGGGAGATGATGGACGAAGTGCCGGCCGCCGCGCGCGAAGCGGCGCGTGACGTGGTCTACCGGGCGCAGGCGCTGTATCAGGGGCGCGAACCGATTGACGGACTGGGACCGGGTTTCGCCCAGACAGCCGCCGTTGCGACCGTGGACCCCGGTGCGGTGCTGGCGGCAATAGCCAACCACCGCGATCTCGTCGGGCTGGACCTGCAAGTGGACACGATGCTGGTCGCGGCGCTCGACACCATGGACAAGCCGCTGCGCCGCCGCTTTCTGCACGCCTACCTCGGATTCCCGTTCTACGACATTGCCACCCTGCCCCTGCTTCAGGGCGAGGGAATGGGCGAGTTCGATGCGGTCAAGGTCGACCGCATATCACCCGACGATGCCACCTCGATCCGCGAGGGTGGAACCTTCGCCTGCCTGCGCGGGGTGGAGTTTTTCAATTTTGGCGCGTTCTTCAGCCGTGCCTACCGTGAAAACGATTACCTGTGGGGCCGCCTGCACGGCGCCGAACGGATGATCGACCTGATAACCTCGACCGTCGAACCACCACTTGATCCGGCCACGGTCCGCGCGTTCAAGCGCGATGTCTTCCTGGCGGTGCTGGCCGAGGAAGACGGCCACCTGACCGCGGAACCCGGCCTGATCGAACAGGTGCGTGCAGAGGTGATGGCAGCCCTGGGCTGACCGGCACGCGCACACGGCGCAAAGGCAGGGCGATCGTCAACACCCTTGCGCCAATGCACCGGGCTATTCGGTCAGGTCGGACCAGGCATCCTTGATACGGTCGAAAAAGCCCTTGGATTGCGGGCTTTCCTCACCGGTTTCGCTGGCCTGAAACTCGCGCAGCAATTCCTTCTGCCGGGCAGAGAGTTTTGTCGGGGTTTCGACATGGATTTCGACGACCAGATCGCCGATCCCGCGCCCTTGCAGCACGGGCATCCCAGCGCCGCGCTTGCGCAACTGCTTGCCGGACTGGATTCCGGCAGGGATTTCGATGGTGTGCGATTTGCCATCAAGGCCGGGAATCGCGATTTCCCCGCCAAGCGCGGCGGTGGTGAAGCTGATCGGGCAGCGTGTCAGCAGCGTCGTGCCATCGCGCTCGAACACGCGGTGGCGCTGGATGTGCAGGAAGATGTAGAGGTCGCCGGGCGGGGCGCCCATCGGGCCGGCCTCGCCCTTGCCGCTCAGCCGGATGCGTGTGCCGTTGTCCACGCCTGCGGGGATGTTCACCTGCAGCCGCTGTTCAGCATCCACCCGCCCTTCGCCGCGGCAATGCTTGCAGGGGCTTTCAATCACTTCGCCACGGCCATGGCAGGTCGGGCATGGCCGTTCGACCATGAAGAAACCCTGCTGCGCACGGACCTTGCCGTGCCCGCCGCACAGGTTGCAGCGGCGTGCCGAAGTGCCCGGTGTCGCGCCCGATCCGCCGCACGGATCGCAGGTTTGCGCCACTTCCACGGCGATCTCTGCGTCCTTGCCGTGGAACGCATCTTCCAGCGTGATTTCCATGTCGTAGCGCAAATCCGCGCCACGCCGGGCCTGCTGGCGACCGCCGCCACCGAAACCGCCAAAGATCGTTTCGAAAATGTCGCCGATATCGCCGAAATCGCCACCGCCAAAACCGCCGCCGGGGTTGCCCCCGCCGCCCTGCTGGAACGCGGCGTGGCCATAACGGTCATAGGCCGCGCGCTTTTGCGGATCGGACAGGCAGGCGTAAGCCTCGTTGATCTGCTTGAACTTGGCTTCGGACTCGGCGCACCCCGGATTCTTGTCCGGGTGGTGCTTCATCGCCAACTTGCGGTAGGCGGACTTGAGAACCTTGTCGTCCGCCGTGCGCTCTACTTCGAGCAGTTCGTAAAAGTCGATTTCGGCCGACATTGCGTTTCCCTGACAAATAACGACCCGCCGCCCACGCCATTAACGCAAGCGGCGGGTCTGGTTCATCGCAACATCACTTGCTGTCGTCGACTTCCGAAAACTCGGCGTCGACCACGTCATCGTCGGCCTTGGGCGCTTCCGCTCCCGGAGAAGCACCTGCGGCCTGTTCCTTTTCGTAGATCGCCTGGCCCATCTTCATGGCCTTTTCGGTCAGGGCCTGGGCCTTGGCGTTCATCTCGTCGACATTGCCGCCTTCGACCGCAGTCTTGGCTTCGGCAATCGCCGCTTCGATTTCCGCCTTCAGCGCACCGTCAACCTTGTCGCCATTTTCTTCAAGCTGGCGCTCGGTCGCGTGGATCAGGCTTTCGGCGTTGTTCTTTGCCTCGGCCTCGGCCCGCCGCTTCTTGTCTTCTTCGGCGAACTTTTCGGCATCGCGCACCATCTGGTCGATGTCCGCGTCCGAAAGACCGCCGGAAGCCTGGATGCGGATCTGCTGTTCCTTGCCCGTGCCCTTGTCCTTGGCAGAGACGTTGACGATGCCATTGGCATCGATGTCGAACGTCACCTCGATCTGCGGCACGCCGCGCCGTGCGGGCGGAATGCCGACAAGGTCGAACTGGCCCAGCAGCTTGTTGTCGGCGGCCATTTCACGCTCGCCCTGGAAGACCCGGATAGTCACCGCCTGCTGGTTGTCTTCAGCCGTCGAATAGACCTGGCTCTTCTTGGTCGGGATCGTGGTGTTGCGGTCGATCATGCGGGTCATGATGCCGCCCAGCGTTTCGATGCCGAGCGAAAGCGGCGTCACGTCGAGCAGCAGCACGTCCTTGACATCGCCCTGAAGGACACCGGCCTGGATGGCCGCGCCCATGGCCACGACTTCATCGGGGTTGACGCCGGTGTGCGGCTCCTTGCCGAAGAAGTCCTTCACCACTTCGCGGACCTTGGGCATGCGGGTCATCCCGCCGACCAGCACCACGTCGTCGATGTCCTTGGCGGAAATGCCGGCATCGGCCAGCGCCTTCTTGCAAGGGTCGAGCGTGCGCTGGATCAGGCCGGCAACCAGCTTTTCAAGGTCGGCACGGGTGATCGTTTCCACCAGGTGCAACGGCGTGGTCGCCCCGCCCTCCATGCGCGCGGTGATGAACGGCAGGTTGATCTCGGTGGTCTGGGCCGAAGACAGTTCGATCTTGGCCTTTTCCGCCGCTTCCTTGAGCCGCTGCAGCGCCAGCTTGTCGCTGCGCAGGTCCATGTTTTCCTTGGCCTTGAACTTGTCGGCCAGGTATTCCACGACCACGGTATCGAAGTCTTCACCGCCCAGGAACGTATCGCCGTTGGTGCTCTTCACTTCGAACACGCCATCGCCGATTTCGAGGATGGAGATATCGAAAGTGCCGCCGCCAAGGTCATAGACCGCGATCGTCTTGCCGTCCTGCTTGTCGAGGCCATAGGCCAGCGCCGCAGCGGTCGGTTCGTTGATGATGCGCAGCACTTCAAGCCCGGCAATCTGTCCGGCGTCCTTGGTCGCCTGGCGCTGCGCGTCGTTGAAGTAGGCCGGAACGGTGATGACCGCCTGCGTGACCGTTTCACCGAGATATGCCTCGGCGGTTTCCTTCATCTTCTGCAACGTGAAGGCCGAAATCTGCGAAGGGCTGTAGTCCTGCCCGCCCGCCTTGACCCAGGCATCGCCGTTCTTCCCCTTGGTGATCGTATAGGGGACGAGTTCCGTGTCCTTCTGGGTCAGCGGATCGTCAAAACGGCGGCCGATCAGGCGCTTGACGGCGTAAATCGTGTTGTCCGGATTGGTCACGGCCTGGCGCTTGGCAGGCTGCCCGATCAGACGTTCGCCATCCTTGGTAAAGGCGACGATCGAAGGCGTGGTGCGCGCGCCTTCCGAGTTTTCAATAACCTTGGGCGTGCCCCCGTCCATCACCGCAACGCAGCTGTTGGTCGTGCCAAGGTCGATGCCGATAACTTTAGCCATGTGTTCCCAATTCCTTCCATGCAGGACACCGCCAAAACAGGCGCCCCCCTATGCCGGGCAGACGCCCCCTGTCCATCACGATGGCCAAGAATGCGGTTCCGTTGCGGGCGATATAGGTGTGCTTGCGCTTGGCACAAGGCCCCCGCGCGCTTACCTGATGCACACAATTGCAACAGGAGTCGCACGAACATGCGCAAGGGAGTGATCGCCGGGATCTGCGGGCTTGGCCTGGCTTTGGCCGGATGCGGGCAAAACACCGAACAAGCCGCACCCGCGGCCAGCGAAAGCGCGGCCGCACCCGATGCCGCACCCGGCGTCAGCGTAACCGACGCGCTTGTGCGCCTGCCGGCCATGGCTGGGCGCCCCGGCGTCGCCTATTTCAGCGCAGTGCTGGGCAGCGGCGATCCGCGCACGATAGCAGGCGTCCATGTAGAGGGCGTTGGCCGCACAGAAATGCACGAAACGGTGACCGAAAACGGCGTTTCGGCCATGAAGCCGGTGGAAACCGTCGCGCTGGAACCGGGCAAGCCGGTGAAACTCCAGCCCGGCGGCATGCATGTGATGCTGTTCGATGTAGCAGACAGCCTGAAAGCCGGCGGCAGCACTGAACTGACGCTCACGCTCGACAATGGCGACAAAGTCAGCGTCCCCGCCCGGATCGAAGGGGTTGGCGGCAGCATGGGCCACGATATGCCCGGACACGCCATGGGCGCAATGTGATCCAGCCCGGCGCTCCCTGCCCACCGGGCGGAGAGCGCCCGCTGACGGCTGGTGAATGCGCGCTGGTGGCCGACGTGTTCGGTGCGGCAATAGATCCCGCCACGGTTCGCATCCGCCGCCGCCGCTGGTTTCCTTTCCAGCCGACCGGAACGGTCATGGCGCCAATGGGGCACATTCACTTCACGCCCGGCTGCACGCGCTACCTAGACGATTTTTCCTGCGCCGCCCTGCCCGCGCAAGGGCTGTTCATCCACGAAATGGTGCATGTCTGGCAGGCGCATCAGCGCGGACGCTGGTGGTTGCCGCTGATGCGCCATCCGTTCTGCCGCTACAGCTATAAATACAGGCCGGGCCTGCCGTTCGACCGCTATGGCATCGAACAGCAGGCCGAGATCGTGCGGCACTGGTTCATGGCAAGGCGGGGCAATCCGGCACCGGACGCGCCGCCCCTGCACGTGCTGGATGCAATCGTGCCCTATCAGCAGCGCACTTCGTATTCGCGGCCATAGTTGTCCACACGATAGCAGCGGTTATCGCGCTTGCGGATCTGCGAACCGCCTACGGCGCCAACAGCACCGCCGATGGCAGCGCCAGTGGCAATGTCGCCACCGGTCGCCGCGCCAACGCCAGCGCCGACTGCAGCGCCAAGCGCGGCACCTTCGGCCGTGTAGTTGCGGGCGCAGCCACCAAGCGTGACAGCCGATCCCATGATGAGCGAGGCAATGATGAACTTGCGCATGATGTCTCTCCGTTGTTCACGGAATGGACGCCTTGCTGCCGGGCAAGTTCCTGAAATTGCGACGAACCGTTCACCGCAACCGGCGCCGGTGCATACCCCGGAAGGGACACGCACCCGGCATGGCTGACCGTCAGTCCGGGGGTAACCGTCAGTCCGGCTTTTTCGCCACCGCGACCATGGCCGGGCGCAACAGGCGGTCCTTGATCATGTAGCCTGCCTGCAATTCGGAAATCACCGTGCCCGGTTCGGCGTCGGCGGACGGCATTTCGATCATCGCCTGATGCTGGTGCGGGTCGAGCGGCAGGCCCATCGCGGCAATGCGGGTGATGCCATGGCCGGCAAAGACCTTCTCGATCTCGCGCCCGGTTGCTTCCAGCCCGGCGACGAGATTCCTGAACTTGTCGTCCTCGCGCAGGTCCGCCGGGATCGTTTCAAGCGCGCGGGCCAGATTGTCCGCCACGGAGAGGATATCGCGGGCAAAGCCAGTCGCGGCATAGGCGCGCGCATCGGCCACGTCCTTTTCCATGCGGCGGCGCACGTTCTGCGTTTCCGCCTTGGCATAGAGCACGTCCTGCTTTGCCGCTTCAAGCGCCTCTTTCAGCGCAGCGATCTCGGTGGCCGCATCCTCGCCCGCGCCATCCTGCGCGGTGGCTGAATCGTCGATCATGTCTGCTGGCACACCCTTCAGTTCGGCTTCGGCTTCTGCGTCTCTTGGGCGCGTCTCGTTATCGCTCATTTTCTTGAAAATCCGTCTTGTCCGATAAATCTGCCCAGCGTCTGAGCGGTGAAATCAACCATGGGGACAACCCGCGCATAATTCAACCGCGTCGGCCCGATAACTCCCACCACGCCCACGACCTGACCATCGCCGTTGCGCCACGGCGAGGCGATGACCGATGAACCGGAAAGCGAGAACAGGCGGTTTTCGCTGCCGATGAAGATGCGCGTGGCCTGGGCATCGCGCGCGGCGTCAAGCACGCTGGCAATGGCTTCGGCGCTCTCCAGTTCGTCCAACAGTTGCCGGACCCGTTCGATATCGCTGATCGCGGCATCGTCAAGCAGGTTGGCCTGCCCGCGCACCACCAGCACCGGGCGTTGGGCGGCATCAAGACTCCAGACCGCCAGCCCGCGTTGCACCAGATCGGCGCTGGCACTGTCGAGAGCGGAGCGACCGCCCTGTATCTCGGCGCGTATCGCCACGACCGCTTCGGCCAAGGTCCGCCCCTGGAGACGGCTGGTCAGGTAGTTCCCTGCCTCTTCCAGAACCGATCCGCCAACGGGTTCGGGGAGGTCGATCACCCGGTTTTCGATGCCGCCATCCTCGCCCACCAGCACCGCCAGCGCCCGCATGGGGGAAAGCGAGACGAACGAAATCTGCGCAAGGCGCGGCTCCCGCCGCGGCACCATGACCACCGCCGCACCGGCGGACAGTTCGGACAGCGCCGAACTTGCCGCGGCCAGCGCATGCTCCACGCTGCCACCGATCGCCAGCCCGCGTTCGATCTGCGCGCGCTCTGCCGCCGAAGGTTCGGCCACCTGCATGATCCCGTCCACGAACAACCGCAGGCCGACATCGGTCGGCATCCGTCCTGCACTGGTATGGGGCGCGGCAAGCAGGCCGGCATCCTGCAATTCCTGCAGGACCGATCGGATCGAGGCGGGCGAAAGGTTGACCGCACCCGTTCCGGCCAGCGCCTTTGACCCCACCGGCAGCCCGCTGGCGATGTACCCTTCCACCACAAGACGGAAAATCTCGCGGGCGCGGTCGGTCAGGTCTGGCAGAGTTGGTCCGGTCATCGTCGAATGTGTTTACCGCTCTTGCAGGGGCAAGGGCAATGCGCCAGAGGCTTTGCCGAACTTTTGAGGGAAAATCCATGCGACCTTCTGGACGCGCGCCCGATGAAATGCGCGCCATCACCGTTGAAACGAACTTCACCAAGCACGCCGAAGGCTCTGTCCTGATCGGCTTTGGCGATACCAAAGTGCTGGTCACCGCCTCGGTCGAAGAACGGGTGCCCCCATTCATGCGCGGCAAGGGCGAAGGCTGGGTCACGGCGGAATATTCGATGCTGCCGCGCGCTACGCATACCCGTGGCAGCCGCGAAGCCGCCAAGGGCAAGCAATCGGGCCGCACGCAGGAAATCCAGCGGTTGATCGGGCGCAGCTTGCGCGCGGTAACCGACATGAAGAAGCTTGGCGAACGCCAGATCACGCTCGATTGCGATGTCATACAGGCCGATGGCGGCACCCGCACGGCTTCGATTTCCGGGGCGTGGATCGCGCTGCGGCTGGCGGTGCAGAAACTGCTCGACAGCGGGGCAATCAAGGAAGACCCGCTGACCCGCAAGGTCGCGGCCATCTCGTGCGGGATCGTCGGCGGGGTTCCCGTGCTCGATCTCGATTACATCGAGGATTCCTCGGCCGATGCCGATGCCAACTTCGTGCTGATCGAAGGCGGCCACATTGCCGAAGTCCAGGCGACAGCCGAAGGCGCGACCTATGACGAAGAGGCGCTGCTGCGCCTGCTGCGCCTGTCGCGCATGGGCTGCGCACAGATCTTCGACGCGCAGGAAAAGGCGGTTCGCTGATGCCGCGCCGTCTTGCCACCGGAAAACTGGTGATTGCCACGCACAACGCGGGCAAGCTGCGGGAAATCCAGGCCCTGCTCGCTCCCTATGGCATGGAATGCCTGTCGGCTGGCGCGCTGGGGCTGGATGAACCGGCGGAGACGGGCACGACCTTTGTCGAAAACGCACTGATCAAGGCCCATGCCGCCGCGCAGGCTGCGCAACTTCCCGCGCTGGCGGACGATTCGGGGTTGTGCGTCGATGCGCTGGGCGGCGCCCCCGGCGTCTACACCGCCGACTGGGCCGAGGCGGATACATTCGAAGGCGGGCCGGGGCGCGACTGGTACATGGCCATGGGCAAGGTAGAGGGCAAGCTGGCGCAGCTTGGGCCTGAAACGCCCCGCAATTGCCACTTTGCCTGTGTTCTGGCGATCGCCTGGCCCGATGGCGATGCGGCTGTCTATGAAGGGCGCGCGCCCGGCACGCTGACCTGGCCGCCGCGCGGCACGCTGGGCTTCGGCTATGATCCCGTGTTCGTTCCGGTGGGCGACACCCGCACCTTTGCGGAACTCGATCCGGCGGAAAAACACGCCACAAGCCACCGCGCAGACGCCTTCGCCAAGCTGGTGGCGGAGCAGTTTTCGGCCTAGGGTCGGGCCATGGCGCTTGCCCTCTACATCCACTGGCCGTTCTGCCTCGCAAAGTGCCCCTATTGCGATTTCAACAGCCATGTGCGCGAACGCACCGACGTGGCGCAATGGACCGCCGCGCTGCTGGCCGACATGCGCCACGAAGCGGCGCTGACCGCAGGCAGGCCGCTGACCTCGATCTTCTTTGGCGGCGGCACACCGTCGCTCATGCCGCCCGCACTGGTCGCCACCCTGCTCAACGCGGCAGAGCGGTTGTGGAGCTTTGCGCCCGGCATCGAAATCACGCTGGAGGCCAACCCCAGTTCAGTCGAAGCCGCAAACTTCGCCGCGCTTGCCGCAGCGGGGATCAACCGGGTATCGCTGGGGCTTCAGGCGCTGGACGATCCGACGCTGCGCTTCCTTGGGCGGCTCCACAATGTCAGCGAAAGTCTGGCCGCGCTGGACCTGGCGCAGGCGCACTTTTCGCGGGTCAGCTTCGACCTGATCTATGCCCGCCCCGGCCAGTCCGAACACGCATGGGAAGCAGAACTGAGCCGCGCTTTAGGTTTCGGAACCGGGCACCTTTCGCTCTACCAGTTGACCATTGAGCCGGGCACCCGCTTTGCCACGCTGGTCCGCGATGGCACGCTGACCCCGCTGGACGACGATGCCGCCGCCGATCTCTTCGCGCTCACCCGCGCGATGACCACCGCCAGCGGCCTTCCCGCCTACGAAACCAGCAACCACGCCCGCGCGGGCGAGGAAAGCCGCCATAACCTTACCTACTGGCGCTATCAGGATTATGCCGGCATCGGCCCCGGCGCGCATGGGCGGCGACAGGGGATGGCGACAGTCCGGCACCGCAAGCCGGAGAACTTCCTGCGCGCGGTTGCCGAACGCGGTCATGGCATTGCCGAAGAGCGCGCCCTGCCTCTGCGCGAACAGGCGATGGAGGCGCTGCTCATGGGGTTGCGGCTGACCGAGGGGATCCGTCCGCCCGCGCTGGCGGAGCGGTTCGGCATGGCCGAAAGTGACCTGATCGACCCACGCGGGCGCGAACGGCTCGCAACAATGGGGTTCCTGAACGACACCGAACAACACCTGAGCGTCACCGAACGCGGCGCGCCACTGCTCGAAGCCCTGCTGGCCGACCTTGTACCGGACACGCTGGTGGCCCCGTGACTGGCACGCTTTCCCTCCCCGAAATCCTTGCCGCGTGGAATGCGCATCTGGCGCTTTCGCGGCGGCGCTCGCCGCATACGGTGCGCGCCTATGCCGCCACCGCCGCGCGGCTGCTGCGCGCGCTGCCGCCGCCGCTTTCATGGGCTGCGGTGGCCAGCGTCGATGCCGCCACGTTGCGCCGCCATCTGGCGGAACGGCGCGCGGGCGGCCTTGGCAACGTGTCGGCTGCGCGCGAACTGTCCGCGCTCAAGACCTTTATCGCCTTTGCCCGCGAGCAGGCTGGCGGAAACCCCGACGCGGCGGACACCGGTCGCCCCCGCCTGCGCGGGCCGCGCGTCAAGAAGGGCCTGCCCCGCCCGGTCACCCCCGACGAAGCGGTGAACCTGACCGAAACCGTGGCCGACGATGCCGCCGAGCCATGGATCGCCGCGCGCGACCGGGCGGTGCTGCTGCTGCTCTATGGCGCGGGACTGCGCATTGCCGAGGCGCTGGCCCTGCCCGCTGCGGCGCTGCCGCTGGGGGAAAGCGTGGTGATCACCGGCAAGGGCGGGCGCCAGCGCGTGGTCCCGCTGCTGCCGATCGTGCGCGCGGCGGTGGCCGACTACGCGCGCCAGTGCCCTTGGCCGCTGCCCGCCGACGAGCCGCTGTTTCGCGGGGCGAGAGGGGGGCCGCTGGCGCAGGGCATGGTCCAGCGCGCAGTATTGCGTGCGCGGACCATGCTGGGCCTGCCCGCCACCGCCACGCCGCACGCGCTGCGCCATTCCTTTGCCACCCACCTGTTGAGCGCCGGCGCGGACTTGCGCAGCTTGCAGGAACTGCTGGGCCACGCCAGCCTTTCGTCCACCCAGATATACACCCAGGTCGATTCCGCTACCCTGCTGGACGTATACCGCAACGCCCATCCGCGCGCCTGAGTAGCGCCGCTATCGGCCCGCCGCAGCCGGGCGTGGCAGGCGCAGTACCGCCAGCAGCCCGCCCAGATCCTCGCTTTCGCGCAAGGTCACGCTGCCACCATAGATTTCGGCCACGTCGCGCACGATGGCAAGGCCAAGGCCGGTGCCGGGCTTGCCGGTATCCAGCCGCGCACCGCGGTCGAAAATCCGTTCGCGCGCGTTTTCGGGGATTCCCATGCCATCGTCTTCCACCCAGATTTCGCAGAACGCCGGGTCGGCCTTGTCCGCGTCAATCGTGATGAACACCGATCCGCCGCCATACTTGGCCGCGTTCTCGATCAGGTTGCCGAGAATCTCGTCAAGATCCTGCCGCTCTATCGAAACTTCGGCGGTGCGGTCCCCGTCCATGTCGAAACGCACGTCGGGATAAAGCCGCACCACCGCGCGTTCCACCGCCTCGGCACTTTCCCACACCTGCGCGCGTGAAAGCCCGATGGCGCGGCGGCCAACGGCGCGGGCGCGGGCAAGATGGTGATCGACCTGGCGGCGCATCACGGTGGCTTCGCGGATCACCGTATCGGCCAGATCGTCGGCCTTGGCCGTGGCCGCGTTCATCACCACCGTCAGCGGGGTCTTGAGCGCGTGCGCCAGATTGCCCGCGTGGGTACGCGCTTCTTCAGCCTGGCGTTCGGAGTGTTCGAGCAGGGCGTTAAGCTCCTGCACCATGGGCTGCACTTCCAGCGGCAGCGGATCGGTGACGCGGCTTGCCCCGCCTTCGCGCATCCGGGCAATCGCCCGGCGCACCCGGCGCAGCGGGCCAAGGCCATAGAACGTCTGCAGCCCGGTCATGACCATCAGGCCAAGCCCCAGCGCGAGGAAGGACCAGATCAGGATCGCGCGAATGCGGCGTATCTGGGCGTCCAGTTCACCACGGCTGGCGGCGACCTGAAACTCCCACAGCGTGGTGCTGCCCGGCAGGATGACCGACCGCTTGATGATCCGCAGCGCGTCATCCTCGAACTGGTCGCTGTCATCAATCTGCGGCTGGACGAAGTTGCGGTCGGGTTCGGTCCGCAAGGAACGGTCCCACAGCGAACGTGACGGGAAATCTTCGTGCCCCTGCCCCGAAATCTGCCAGTACAACCCGCTGTTGGGTTCCAGAAACCGCTGATCGCCCAGCGGACGGTTGAAGAACACCTCGCCATCGGGGCCGATTTCCGCCGACGCGACCATCGCGGTCAGCATGTATTCAAGCTGTTCGTCGAAATTGCGCGTGACCAGTCCGGTCAGCGTCTGGTCAAGCGCCAGCCCGCCGCCAAGCAGCAGCACACTGATCCACCCCGCCGCGATCAGCAGCATCCGCCGGGAAAGCGATCCGGTATGCGGCGCTGGCTGCGGCGGCTGTGGTGGTTCAGGCCGTTGGATGGCCACGGATCATCCGATTGCCGATGGCGTTGTTCCAGGGTCTGACATTCCCCCGGTGTCGAACCTTCTCCCGGTGTTCGACAGGGGCGGAAACCCTCCCCGCTGCGGCTGACGCCTGCTGCGCAGGCGCAAGCCTCGCTCCCCTCCCTTGAGGGAGGGGTGGGGGTGGATGTGCGACGCTGGCGTTTGCAGACGGCATAAGCGTCATCCCGGCATCTTACCCGCGGCCGGGGCCTGCCGGATCGTCGAGACTATAGCCCAGCCCGCGGATCGTGGTGATGACATCCGGCCCCAGCTTCTTGCGGATGCGGGTGACGAACACTTCGATGGTGTTCGAATCGCGGTCGAAATCCTGATCGTAGATATGTTCGATCAGTTCGGTGCGGCTCACCACCTTGCCCTTGTGGTGCAGCAGGTAGGACAGGAGCTTGTATTCCTGCGCGGTCAGCTTCACCGGCTCGCCATCCAGCGTCACCCGGCCCGAACGCGTATCCAGCCGCACGCCGCCCGCTGTCAGCTCGGACGACGAATTGCCCGATGCGCGGCGGATCAGCGCGCGCAGACGGGCGATAAGCTCTTCGGTCTGGAACGGCTTGGCCAGATAATCATCCGCCCCGGCATCAAGCCCGGCGACCTTGTCGGACCACGAATCGCGCGCGGTCAGCACCAGAACCGGGAACTTGCGGCCTTCCTTGCGCCACATGCCCAGCACGGTCAGCCCGTCGATCTCCGGCAGGCCGAGGTCGAGCACGACCGCATCGTAATCTTCAGTGGAACCGAGGAAGTGCCCATCTTCGCCATCGGCGGAAAGATCGACGGCATAGCCGTTGTGTTCAAGCGTGGACTTGAGCTGCTTGCCGAGAGTCGGTTCATCCTCGACGATCAGGATGCGCATGGACGGATATTCCCCTGCCGGGCGCGACGGTCGCGCCGGATATGTTCATCTAGATGGAATGCCAAACCTGAACGGTCAAGGAACCCTGTCGTTGTCCGCCGTTCATGCGGCGCCACTCACCCCTTCGGGCCTAGCGCGATTCCCCCAGCACCTGCCCCGTCCGCGCGTCGACATCGACGAACATCACCCGTCCGTCGCGGATGAACTTGAGGCGATAGACCATCGCGGCCGGATCGTATTCGGGGCCAAGGTACTGCATCCCCGCCTTGCCGGGCAGCACGCGCCGTTCGATATCGCGCAAGGACCGCACCGCACCCGAACGCAAGTCGCGGCGCGCTTCGTTCTGTTCGTCCGGGCGCTGCTGCGCGTGGGACGGGGCAGGAAGGGCACAGGCCATGGTCGCGGCGATCAGAAGGGCCGGGTTTCGCATCATGCCGCAATGCCTATACCGCAGGCATTGAACAAGCGGTGAATGCCGGGGCGATCATTCCTTGTGGTGATATGGCAGTCGTGGCCCCTTCCCCGACCCGTCCCTTGCAGGAGCAACGCGCGATTTGCCGAACCGCAGGTGTGCAACGCGTGTGAGGCGTTGCGAAAGCGCAGCGGGGCAGGTAAGCGCGCGGCATGGCGGCACCGATACTCAGCTGGGAAGGCCTTGGCCTGCTCCAGGGCAATGGCTGGCTCTTTCAGGACCTCGACATTCATATCCAGCAGCGTGACCGGCTGGCCCTGATCGGTCGCAACGGGGCGGGCAAGACCACGCTGCTCAAGCTGATCGGCGGACAGGTGGAGGCCGACAAGGGCACCCGTTCGATCCAGCCCGGCACCCGCATCGTTACGCTGGAACAGGATCCGTTCTTCACCGGGTTCGATACCCTGCTCGATTTCGCCCTGTCGGGCAGCGATGCGCCGCCGCGCCATGAAGTGGAAGCCATTGCCGGCCAACTGGGCATCGACCTTTCGCGCAAGGCCGAAAGCGCCAGCGGCGGCGAACGGCGCCGCGCCGCGCTGGCCCGCGCGCTGGCGAGCGAGCCGGACCTGCTGCTGCTTGATGAGCCGACCAACCATCTCGATCTGGCGGCGATCGACTGGCTGGAAGACTGGCTGCAACGCTATCGCGGGGCCTTCGTGGTCATCAGCCATGACCGCACCTTTCTGGACCGGCTGACCAAGGCCACGCTGTGGCTCGACCGTGGCAGCCTGCGCCGCAAGGACATCGGCTTTGGCGGCTATGAAGCGTGGATGGAACAGATCTACGCCGAAGAAGCGCGTGCGGCGGACAAGCTGGACGCCAAGCTGAAGATCGAGGCACACTGGCTGGAACGCGGCGTCACGGCCCGGCGCAAGCGCAACATGGGGCGGCTGGAAAAGCTCTATGAAATGCGCGCGCAGCGGGCGGCGATGCTTTCCCCGCAGGGCACGGCAAAGCTCGCAATTGCCAGCGACGATGCCAAGAGCAAGGCGGTGATCGTTGCCGACCATGTCAACAAGAGCTTTGGCGAACGGCCGATCGTCAAGGACTTCACGCTGCGCATCACGCGCAAGGACCGTATCGGGGTGGTCGGATCGAACGGCGCGGGCAAGACGACGCTGCTCAAGCTGCTGACCGGCGAACTGGCGCCGGACAGCGGCACGATCACGCTGGCCAGGACGCTGCAAGGCGTGATGATCGACCAGCAGCGCAGCCTCATGGCCCCGGAAAAGCGGGTGCGCGATGTGCTGGCCGATGGCAGCGACTGGATCGACGTGCGCGGCGTGCGCAAGCATATCCAGGGCTATCTCAAGGACTTCCTGTTCGATCCGGGGCTGGTCGAGGCGCGCGTCGGCACGCTTTCGGGTGGCGAACGCTCCCGCCTGTTGCTGGCCCGCGAGTTTGCCCGCTTTTCCAACCTGCTGGTGCTGGACGAACCGACCAACGATCTCGACCTGGAAACGCTCGACCTGTTGCAGGAAGTGATTTCGGATTACGATGGCACCGTGCTGATCGTCAGCCACGACCGCGATTTTCTGGATCGCACCGTCACCATCACGCTGGGCATGGACGGCACCGGACGGGTCGATATCGTCGCGGGCGGGTACGCCGACTGGGAAAAGATCAGGAAGCAGCGTCTTGCGGGCAAGCCCGTGGCGCGCAACGGAGCGCAGCAGGCAGAAGCCGCGCCTGCTCCCGCCCCGGCTCCGCCGCCTGCGAAGAAGGGCAAGCTGTCCTACAAGGACCAGCGCGACTACGACCTGCTGCCCGCGCGGATCGAGGAACTCGACGCCGCGATTGCGCAGGGCGAAGCGCAGCTTGCCGATCCCGACCTCTACAGCAAGAACCCGAAGAAGTTCGAAGCCGTGATGGCGCAAGTCGCCAGGGCGCGCGCTGAAAAGGACGCCGCCGAAGAACGCTGGCTGGAACTGGCCGAGCTGGTCGAAGGCTAGGCGGCGTTCGCCTTCAGCGCCGCAGCGGTGCGCTCCTCGATCCGCCGTTCCAGAATCGACAGCGGCATCGCGCCTTCCTGCAGCACCTCATGGAACTGGCGCAGATCGAAGCGGTCCCCCAGCGCGGCCTGCGCCTTTTCGCGGGCGCGCAGCCAGGCAAGATGGCCGATCTTGTAGCTGCACGCCTGCCCGATATTGGTGCAATAGCGTTCAACTTCGCGCTGGGTGCGCGGGCGGGTGAAGCCGGTTGTCGCTACCATATAGTCGGTGGCCTTCTCGCGGCTCCACCGCTTGGCGTGCAGCCCGGTATCGACCACCAGCCGCGCCGCGCGGAACAGGAACGATTGCAGGTAACCGGCTTTCTCGATCCCGTCATAAGCGCCCAGTTCGTCGGCAACCTGTTCGGAATAGAGCGCCCAGCCTTCGGAATAAGCGGAAAAGCCCCCGCTCTTGCGGATCAGCGGGGTGGCATCGGACTTCTGCGCCAGGCTGATCTGGAGATGATGGCCCGGCACGCCTTCGTGGTAAGTCAGCGACGGCAGCGAATACTTCGGCCAGTCAGCCACCTCCTTGAGGTTGATCCAGTAGATCGCCGGGCGCGATCCGTCGAGCGAGGCAGCATAGTAATAGCCGTTGGCTGCGCCGTCCTGGATTTCAGCCGGAACCGCGCGGATTTCCAGTGGCTGGTCTGGCAGCGTGGCAAAGGCGCCGGGCAGCAGCGCGGTCATTTTCGCAACGCCTGCGTTCAGGCTGGCGATAAGTTCCGCCTTGCCCGCGTCCGTACCGGCGTAAAGCTGTTCGGGCATGGCGTTTAGCGCGGCCAGGCGTTCGCCCACCGTGCCCCTGGTCATCCCCGCCGCGCGCAGCACGGAGTCGAGCTGCGCGGACAGTTCCGCCACCTGCTCCAGCCCGATGCGGTGGACCTCGTCCGGGGTGAACGTGGTGGTCGTGGCATGGCGCAGCGCGGTGGCGTAGATCGCATCGCCGTGCGGCAGGCGCCAGGCGCCATCCCCGGCGCGGGTGCGCGGCCGCAGCCGCTCGATCAAGGCAAGCTGGCGATCGAGCGCGGGATAGACCGCATCGCGCACAATCGCTTCAGCCCGCGCCTGCCAGTTGCCGGGAATGCCCTTCTTCGCCGTGCGCGCCACAAGCGACGTGACCATGCCCGATTGCGCCGCGTCAGGCTGGCGCAGCTTGCGCAACTGCCCGATGACCAGATCGAGCGCCCAGCCCGGCGCAAGCACCCCGCGCGCGGCCTCTTCCGCCTGCATTGCGGTGTCGTCATCCAGCGCGAAGCGGAAGGCGGCCAGCCGCGCCAGATAGGCTTCGGCATCGTCGGCCGTTTCGATGGTGTGGCGCGAATCGAGGAAATCGGGGATCGAAAACGCCGCACCCGACCGCTGCGCGATGCGATAGGGGGACTGCGCATCATCCAGCCCCAGACGCGGCGCTTCCAGCCGCGTTTCAAGCTGGTAGCGCACGACATCAAGATTGAGCTGCCCGGCCTGCGAAAGCCGTTCGCGGTCGATACCGGCCAGTTGCGCCAGCGCCGCGCGGTTGTGCGCGGCGCGCGCATCGCGCCCGGCGAGCGACACATCGTTGAGCTGCCAGCGCAGCGGCGCCAGCGTCCCCTTGTCGAGGCCAAGGCTGGTCGCGTACTGCGGCGAAAGCCGCATCTGCCCTTCGAAAATGCGATCAAGCAAGGCGTTGAGCCGCGAATCTTCACCCGTTGCGGCCAGCGCGGTCAACGGCCTGACGGTCAATCCGGCGGCGAACGCACCCACGGCACCGGCGAACTGACGCCGGTTCATCAGCATTGGCATTGATGGCAACTCCTGCGACCCGATTTTTGAGCCAAGTGCCGCAGGCCGTCGCCGGGATCAACCTCTTTTGTTTCAAATGTTATCAGAATGGTTTCATTCGTGCCCTTTCGGGCAGGTCAGCGCAGGCGATAGAAGCCTGCCACCCGATCAAGCGCGATGCGCAGCACCAGCTTTCCGCTGCGCGCCGGCCAGTCTAGCGCCTTTTCCGCCGCGACCAGCGCATCGCCGGCGCAGGCCACGCGCCAGAGGATATCGGCAAGATCGCTGCCCGCATGGTCCATTGCCGCATCGAAACGGGCCTTGGCGGCAATCTGCCGCTCTCCCCGCGTCAGCCCCGCATCGGCGGTCCCGGCAATCCGCACCGGCTCCCACCGCATGGTCAGCGAAGGGCCAAGCTGCGCCCGTTCGTAATCGGCGCGCAACTGCTCTCCCGCCGCCAGTTGCCGGTCGGTCAGATGGCCCCGCGCGTGCAGCCAGGTCAGCGGGGATTCGGCAAGGTTCACCGTGGCGGTGCGGCTGCGCGGGCGGATTTCCCCGCACCGGCGCGGGCCTTCGGCGGTCAGTTCACGTTCGGCAAGCATGCGCGGCATTGTCCACTCTCCATCTGAACATAGCGGGAACAGTCAAAGCACTTGCCCTTCCTGTCTGTTTGTAGGAAAGCGAAAAACACCGTTCCGGTTAATGAGTGCCGCATGATCAATCGTATCCGCGATATCCGCCGCCAAAAGGGCATGACGCTGGCCGATGTCGCCGCCCGGTGCCAGCCGCCCACCACCGCACAGACGATCGGGCGGCTTGAAACCGGGATGCGCAGCCTGTCGCTTGGCTGGATGAACCGCATCGGCGCGGCGCTGGGCGTCGACCCGCAACTGCTGGTCAAGGCCGATGAGGAAACCCCCGCCCGCGTCGTAGCCCGGCTTGGCCCGCAAGGGGCCGAGGCGCTGGCCCGGCCGATGGATGCGATCCTGCCGATCGCGCTCGATGGATCGGCGCGGCTCATGGCGCTGGCGGTGGAGGCACCTGCGGGCGAATACCGCCCCGGCGACCAGCTCTGGCTGCGTCAGATCGAGGGCGAGGACTTTGCCCGTGCGTTCAACCGCGATGTGCTGGCCCCCCGCCCCGGCGGCCGCTTTGCATTCGGGCGGCTGATTGACCAGCGCGACGGGCGCGTGGCGTTGCTCCCCCCCGGCGTTGGCGAACGGCAGGTTGTGATCGACCGTCCGGCGTGGCTCGGCGTTGCCGAAATGCTGGTGCGCAAGCTCTGACATGAAGCGCCTCCTTTCCCTGTCCACGCTCTATCCGGCCCCCGGACGCACCGGCTTTGGCCGCTTCGTCGCGCGGCAGATGGAGGCCCTGGCCGCGCGCGGCGACTGGGACGTGACCGTGATCAACCCCATCGGCCTTCCTCCGCTGCCGCTGCACAAATACGAAGCCCTGCGCGCCATTCCCGAAGTCGAAGCCGGGGCTGCGATCAAGGTGTTTCACCCCCGTTTCACGTTGATCCCCGGCCTTTCCGGGCCGATCAATCCCGGCCTGATCGCCCGCGCCGTTCTGCCGCTGGCGCGGCGGCTGCACGCGCTGGCGCCGTTCGATCTGGTCGATGCCCAGTTCTTCTATCCCGATGGTCCGGCGGCCGCACAGATCGCCCGCGCGCTGGACCTGCCGCTGGCGATCAAGGCGCGCGGATCGGACATTCATCTCTGGGGCAATCGCGCCCTTCCCCTCCGGCAGATGCTGGCCGCTGCACGGCAAGCCGAAAGCTTGCTTTCGGTATCGCGCGCGCTGGCCAAAGACATGGCAGGATTAGGCATGCCCGAAGACCGCATTACCGTTCATTACACCGGACTGGACCGCAACCGCTTCCAGCCGCTGGAACGCAAGGCCGCGCGCCAGCTCGTTTCGGCCGTGCCTTCGCTGCATGTGTGGTCGGTCGGCCCGCTGCTGCTGTGCGTTGGCGCGCTGGTGCCGGTCAAGGGGCAGGCGCTGGCGATCCGCGCAATGCCTCTGCTGCCAGAAGACGTGCGTCTGGCAGTTGCCGGGACAGGCGACGATGAACCAGCCCTGCGCGCGCTGGTGGCCGAACTGAGACTTGAAGACCGCGTCCATTTCCTGGGCGCGGTCGATCACGACCTGCTGCCCCACCTGCTGTGCGCCGCCGATGTCATGGTGCTGCCGTCAGAGCGCGAAGGGCTGGCCAATGCGTGGATCGAGGCGCTGGCGTGCGGCACCCCGGTGGTCATTCCCGATGTAGGCGGCGCGCGCGAAGTGGTGTGCGATGCCAGCGCAGGCCGGATCGTGGAACGCACGCCCGAAGCCATCGCCAGCGCGGTGGCCGATCTGCTCGCCAATCCGCCAACGCAGGAAGCGGTTGCCGCCAACGCCGACCAGTTTAGCTGGGAAGGCAACGCGCAGGCGCTGGCCGAGCTTTACGACCAGGCGATAGAACGCAAGCCCGGCGGGGAAGCGGACGGTATGCAAGGGACAAGCGGAGAGTAAGCCCCGCCGCCGCCGTGCGGTCAGGCTCGCTCGCGCGCCAGCCGTTCCTGCCGTTCCAGCGCGTTTTCGGTGGGTACGAAGCTGTTGGGGTTGACCTTCAGCCAGATCAGGATCGGCGCAGCCATATAGACCGAACTGTAGGTGCCGACGAAAATCCCCAGCGTGATCGCCGCAGTGAAGCCGAAGATTACGTCCGGCCCCAGCAGCAGCAGCGCCGTCAGCGTGATCAGCATCGACAGCGAGGTGACGATGGTGCGCGCCAGCGTTTCGTTGACCGAAAGATCGAGCAGTTCGGGCATCGGCATCTTGCGATACTTCTTCATGTTCTCGCGGATGCGGTCGTACACGACGATGGTATCGTTGAGCGAATAGCCGATCAGCGTCAGCAGCGCGGCAACGATGTTGAGATCGAACTCCATCCCCGTCAGCGCGAACATGCCAAGCGTCAGCGATACGTCGTGGATCAGCGCGAACAGCGCGCCCACCCCGAACTGCCATTCAAAGCGCAGCCAGATATAGGCAGCCACCGCAATCGACGCGAAGCCAAGCGCCTTGAACGCATCCCACCCCAGTTCCTTGGAAACCTTGCCCGATACCGAATCTACCCCGTCGATGCGGGCATCGGCGTGATTCTTGCGAATGTCGGCGGTTATGGTGCGTGCCATCTTGTCAGCCAGCGCGGCATCGTCGGCGCTGCCTTCGGGCAGCTTCATGCGGATCGAAATCTCGTTGGGCTTGCCGAACCGCTGGATCACCGGCTCGCCATAGCCAAGCCTGGCAACCTGCTGGCGCAGATCGGCCACCGGCGCTTCAGCCGTGCGCTCGAAGGTTACGCGGATCATCTGCCCGCCGATGAAATCGACGCCCAGATTCAGGCCCTTGGTCAGGACCAGACCCCACGATGCGGCGATCAGGATCATGCTGACGATGTAGAACGGCACCCGCCATTTCAGGAAATGGATGTTGGTGTGATCGGGAACGAGCTTGAGGAGTTTCATCGGTCCAGTCTCCCCTTACAGGTTCAGGTCAGCCGGGCGGGCGCGGCGCAGCCACTGCACCACCCACATCCGGGTCATCGTCACGGCGGTGAAGACCGACGTCGCCACACCGATGATCAGCACTACGGCAAAGCCCTTTACCGGGCCGGAGCCGAACGCGAACATCAGCACTGCGGCAATGACATTGGTGATATTGGCATCGAAGATCGCACGGCTGGCTTCCTTGTAGCCGAGTTCCACGGCCTGCACGACCTTGCGCCCGCGGTGGCGCTCCTCGCGGATGCGTTCATTGATCAGCACGTTGGCGTCCACGGCGGCACCGATTGTCAGCACGAAACCGGCGATGCCCGGCAGGGTCAGCGTCGTGCCGATGATGCCCATGATCCCCAGGATCATCAGCACGTTGATGATCACCGCGAGGTTGGCATAGACGCCGAAGCGGCCATAGGTGACAAGGATGAACACGACCAGCGCGAGCGTGCCGACGCCCATGGCGATCATGCCCTTGCGGATCGAATCCGCACCCAGATCAGGCCCGACGGTCCGTTCCTCGACGACCTTGAGATCGACTGGCAGCGCGCCCGACCGCAGCGAGATCGCAAGCTGGTTGGCGCTGTCTGTCGTGAAACGCCCGGAAATGACCGCGCTTCCGCCCAGGATCGGTTCGTTTATGGTCGGCGCGGACAGCACCTTGCCATCAAGGATGATAGCGAACTGCTTGCCCACGTTGGCGGTGGTCAGCTTGGCGAACTTTGCGCCACCTTCGGTGTTGAAGGTGATGTTGACGACCGGCTCGTTGGTCTGCTGGTTGTTGGTCTGCTGTGCGTTGGTCAACTGATCGCCGCGGATGCCGCCCAGCCGCTTGACCGCGATCGCGGGCACGCCGCCACCTTCGGCGGGGCTGACGAACGGCACGATTTCGCTTCCCGGCGGGGCAATGCCCTGCGCCACGTCGGAAGGCAGCGCGGCGGTGTCGACCAGCTTGAACTCCAGCTTGGCGGTCTGGCCCAGCAGGTTCTTGAGCGCCTGCGGATCCTGCAGCCCTGGCACCTGGACCACGATGCGCGTTGCACCGGAGCGGATGATGGTGGGTTCGCGCGTGCCCAGCGCGTCGATACGCTTGCGCACCACCTCAACGGCAGTGTCCATCGCCTGGCTGACGGCCAGGTTCACGCCTGCCTCGGTCGGGGTGAGGACAAAGCGGTTGCCTTCGACAACGGCGATGTCCCAGTCACGCTGGCCGGTCAGGCCCGCGCCGTTGGTCAGCGGCAGGATCGCCTCACGCGCGGCATCGACCTGCGCGGGGTCGGCCACGATGAAGGTCAGCGCGCCTTCGCGGTTGGAAATATCGCTGATGCGGATGGCCTTGCCATCCTGCTTCAACCGCGTGCGTACCGATTCCTCCATCGCCTCGATCCGCTGGCGGCGGACCTGCACCGGGTCCGCCTCAAGCAGGATGTGGCTGCCGCCGGCAAGGTCCAGCCCCAGGTTGATGCGGGGTTCGGGCAGCGACGAAGGCCAGGGCAGGCCCATCGTGGCGGTAAGCGAAGGAATGGCGGCGGCAACGCAGACCAGCGTCAACAGCCAGAGCCAGATCACCTTCCAGCGCGGAAACTCAAGCATGGGCATTCAGCTTTCAGGTAGACCGCTTGCGGGCGGGCAGCTTTCAGGCAGGCAGGCTCAGTCGTTGGCCGGAGCCGCCCCGGTCGGCGGCACGACATCGCCGATCGTCGCGCGCACGGCGCGGACCTTTACGTTCGGGCCAAGCTCCAGTTCCACGTAATGATCGTCGAGCTTGATGACCTTGCCGACGAGGCCGCCAGCGGTGACCACCACATCGTTGCGCTTCAGCCCGGCAATCTTGGCGCGGTGCTCCTTCTGCTGGCGCATCTGCGGGCGCAGGATCAGGAACCAGAAGATGAAGCCCATGGCCACCAGCGGCAGGAAGCTCATCCAGGCGGGAGGTCCGGCCGCATTGGCGGCAGCAGCGGAAAGGATCGTCAGCATGATGGGTCCATTTCTGGGAACGGTACGATAACATTGCAACCACGCAGGCCGCGCCGGACGGCACACCGCCCTGCCCGGTCTGGCTCGCCGGGGCGGTTAGCAGCTTGCCCCGGTCATGGCAATCAAAGCGCGGTTTCCACCGGGCAAAATCCCGCCCGCCGATTTCCGCGCATCGCACGCTTGCCATCGGCGCAGGCGGTGCGTATAGGCCCGCCCCACGGTCGGGACGTAGCGCAGCCTGGTAGCGCATCACACTGGGGGTGTGGGGGTCGGAGGTTCGAATCCTCTCGTCCCGACCAATTTTCCAAGACACGCAATACCTTGACTGCGCCCTTGTTCCACCGGGCGCAGGCGCTGTTGTCTACTCCGCCGGCTCCAGCGCGCCGCCATGGCCCGCAATCCGGCGTGAACGGCGTGCGTGCGTCGCGTAGTCTTCCTGCCACTGCGCCGGCCCGTTGCTGGGCGTCACCTGCACAGCGGTAACCTTGTATTCCGGGCAGTTGGTCGCCCAGTCGGAATAATCGGTGGTGACCACATTCGCCTGCGTCTGCGGGTGATGGAAGGTGGTGTAGACGACGCCGGGCGCGACCCGGTCGGTTACCGCAAGACGCAAGGTGGTTTCGCCCGACCGGCTGGCCAGACGCACCCAATCACCCGATTTCAGCCCACGGTTCTCCGCATCGACGGGGTGCATCTCAAGCACGTCTTCCGGGTGCCACATGGCATTGGCGGTTCGCCGCGTCTGTGCGCCGACATTGTACTGCGAAAGGATGCGCCCCGTCGTCAGCAGGAGCGGAAACCGCGGACCGCTCCGCTCGTCGGTGGGAACGTAGTCGGTCACCACGAACTTGCCCTTCCCACGCACGAAACCATCGACATGCATGACCGGGCTGCCATCGGGCGCGGCGGAATTGACCGGCCACTGCAGCGACCCGGCGGCGTCGAGCCGGGCATGGCTTACCCCTGCAAACGTCGGCGTCAGCCGTGCGATTTCGTCCATGATCTGCGAAGGGTGCGTATAGTCCCAGTCCAGCCCGATCGCGCGGGCCAGTTCCTGCGTCACCTGCCAGTCCTCGTAACCGTTCAGCGGCTCCATCACCTTGCGGACCAACTGGATGCGGCGTTCGGCGTTGGTGAAGGTGCCGTTCTTTTCGAGAAACGTCGAGCCGGGCAGGAACACATGCGCGTAACTGGCCGTCTCGTTCAGGAACAGGTCGTGGACGATCACGCATTCCATCGCGGCCAGCCCTTTGGCGACATGCTGCGTGTCCGGGTCGGACTGGAGAATGTCCTCCCCCTGGATGTAGATCGCCTTGAACGCGCCATCGGTGGCCGCATCGAGCATGTTTGGTATGCGCAGGCCCGGCTCCGGGTCGATGCCCACGCCCCATTCGGCTTCGAACAATGCCCGCGTGGCCGCGTCAGAGACATGGCGATAGCCTGAAAGCTCGTGCGGGAAGCTGCCCATGTCGCACGCGCCCTGCACGTTGTTCTGGCCGCGCAAGGGGTTCACCCCCACGCCGGGACGGCCGATATTGCCGGTGGCCATTGCAAGGTTGGCAATCGCCATGACGGTGGAGCTGCCCTGCGAATGTTCGGTTACGCCAAGGCCATAATAGATCGCTCCATTGCCGCCGGTGGCGTAAAGTCGAGCGGCGCCGCGAAGGGCTTGCGCGTCAACCCCGGTGACCGCGCCAAGAAACTCCGGGCTGTGGCGTTCATCGGATACGAACTCGGCCCAATGCTGGTACTCGTCCCAGTCACAGCGTTCGCGGATGAACGTTTCGTCGGCCAGGCTTTCGGTGACGATCACGTGCGCCATCGCGGTCAGCACGGCAACATTGGTGCCGGGGCGCAAGGGCAGGTGAAAGTCCGCTTCAACGTGCGGGCTGCGCACCAGATCGGTCCGGCGCGGGTCGATCACGATCAGCTTTGCACCTGACCGCAGGCGCTGCTTCATCCGGCTGGCAAACACCGGGTGGGCATCGGTGGGATTGGCGCCGATCACGAGGATCACGTCGGCATGATCGACGCTGTCGAAATCCTGCGTGCCCGCCGAGGTGCCAAACGTGGTCTTGAGGCCATAGCCGGTCGGGGCGTGGCACACCCGCGCGCAGGTATCGACATTGTTGGTGCCAAAACCGGCGCGGACCAGCTTCTGCACCAGAAACGTCTCTTCGTTGGTGCAGCGGCTTGATGTGATCCCGCCCAGCGCATTGCGGCCGTAAGTGTCGCGGATCCGGTGGATCGCACGCGCGGCGTAACTCAACGCCTCGTCCCACGAAACCTCGCGCCAGGGCTGGTCGATGGTTTCCCGAATCATCGGGGTGGTCACCCGCTCACGGTGTCGGGCATAGCCCCATGCAAACCGGCCCTTGACGCAGGAATGGCCATGGTTGGCCTTGCCATCCTTCCACGGCACCATGCGGACCAGTTGTTCCCCGCGCATTTCGGCGCGGAAGGTGCAGCCCACCCCGCAATAGGCACAGGTCGTGATGACGGCACGTTCGGGAAGACCGATTTCCTTGACGGTCTTTTCCTGCAAGGTCGCTGTCGGGCACGCCTGCACGCAGGCCCCGCACGAAACACATTCCGATGTCAGGAAGGTGTCCGACGCAAAGCCCGCCGAAACCTTGCTGGCGAAGCCGCGCCCTTCGATGGTCAGGGCCAGCGTTCCCTGCACCTCATCGCAGGCGCGCACGCAACGCGAACAGGCAATGCACTTCGACGGATCGAAATCGAAGTAGGGGTTGGACGTGTCAGCCGGCTGATCGAGATGATTCGCCCCCGAATAGCCATAGCGCACGTCGCGCAAACCAACCGCAGCGGCCTGTTCCTGCAATTCGCAATCGTTGTTGGCGCTGCAGGTCAGGCAGTCGAGCGGGTGATCGGAAATGTACAGTTCCATCACCCCCTTGCGCAGCTTTTGCAGCCGCTCTGTCTGGGTGTGCACCTTCATGCCTTCGGCCACCGGCGTGGTGCAACTGGCCGGTGTGCCACGCATCCCTTCGATTTCGACCAGACACAGGCGGCACGATCCGAATGCCTTGACGCTATCGGTGGCGCACAGCTTCGGGATCGCCCCGCCCGCCAGCGCAGCGGCGCGCATCACACTGGTGCCAACGGGCACCGTCACTTCGCGTCCGTCGATCACGCAGGTCACCTGCGCATCGCTGCGCGCGGGCGGAGTGCCGAAATCGGCCTGACGTTCATAACCCATCGGGTCGCTCCTGCGCGGCGGCAAGATCCGCCGGGGTGTTGATATTGGCAGGTGCGCGGTCCAGCCGCACTGCACGCGCACCGATTGCATCGGCAAAGGCGCGCATTGAATGGCGTCCGCTGCCCGCAAGGATGGCATCAACCGTTGCCGATGCTGCGGCGGGCCACAGCCCGATAACCGGCTGATCGGCACAAAACGCAGGTGCAGAGCCGAATTGGGCAATCAGGCTGTCATCCAGCCCCACGCTGTCGACCGAACAGGTCAGCACCAGATCGTATCCGGCATCGCTGGCGTGATGGAGCGCCGCAGCGATGCCGCCCAACGGCCCCATCCCGGCGCGCGGCCAATCGGGCAGGGTTGGCGCAGGAGCGGTTTCGCGGCCGACCACCACGACTGCGGCGCACATACCCTCCAGCGCCTCGACCGCGCGCGCCAGCAGCGTGCGTCCGCCAAGTTCAGCGAGCGCCTTGTCGCTGCCAAAGCGGGTGGACCGGCCACCGGCAAGGACCGCGCCCAGGATCATTCCGCAGCCTGCCTTCCCTGTTCCGCACCAAAATCTTCCGGCCAGTGCCGCAATGCGGAAAGCACCGGATAAGGCGTGAACCCGCCCAGCGCACAGAGCGAGCCGAACTTCATCGTCTCGCACAAGTCTTCGAGCAGCGCGATTTCATCCGACAGATGGCGCGCCGCCTTGTTTATGTTGTGCATCTGCGGCAGCGTCTCCACCTTGTCTGCCTCCCTGCCCGAACGCGCCCGGATACGGTCGATCAGTTCCACCCCGCGTGTCGATCCAATGCGGCAGGGCGTGCATTTGCCACAGCTTTCCGCCGCGCAGAACGCCATGGCAAACCGCGCCTGCGCGCTCATGTCTGCGCCATCGTCGAAAACGGTAATCCCGGCATGCCCGATCAGCCCATCGGCCGCAGCAAAGGCTTCGTAATCGAACGGCAAGTGGAAATCGGCCGGCGGATGATAAGCGCCCAGCGGCCCGCCGACCTGCACCGCGCGAACCGGACGGCCAGACGCCGTACCCCCACCGATGGTGTTGACGAGTTCACCCAGGGTTATGCCGAAGCCCACCTCCAACAGCCCGCCGTGCTTGACGTTGCCCGCAAGCTGGATCGGCATCGTCCCGCGCGACCGGCCGAAGCCAACCGCAGCATAAGCCGCCGCGCCATGGGCCAGGATCCACGGCACCGCCGCCAGCGTCAGCACGTTGTTGACCACGGTCGGCTTGCCGAACAACCCTTCAAGCGCGGGCAGCGGCGGCTTGGCGCGCACTTCGCCGCGCTTGCCCTCAAGGCTGTTGAGCAGCGAGGTTTCCTCGCCGCAGACGTAGGCGCCTGCGCCTGCGCGCACCTCCAGTGCGAATGGTGCGACATGATGGGCACATGCGCGCAATGCCGCTTCCATCCGGGCAATGGCATGCGGATATTCGCTGCGGATATAGATGAAGCCCTTTTGTGCGCCCACCGCGTGCCCGGCAATCGCCATGCCCTCGATCAGCATGAACGGATCGCCTTCCATCACCATGCGATCGGCGAAGGTGGCGCTGTCGCCCTCGTCGGCGTTGCACACGATGTACTTGCGGTCGGCGGCGGCGTTGGCGACCGTCTGCCATTTGATCCCGGCGGGAAAGCCCGCACCGCCGCGCCCGCGAAGGCCGGATTCGATCACCTGGGCGACGGTTTGCTCCGGCCCGATCTCCCGCGCCTTTGCCAGGCCCTGCCAGCCGCCGTGCGCAACATAGTCATCAAGGTTCAAGGGCCGGGTTCGCCCGGCGCGGGCAAAGGTCAGCCGCTGCTGGCGTGCAATGAAGGGATGATCGGCAATCGCGCCGATCGCCTTTGCCGAAGTGCCATCAAGCACGCCCGCCACATCCTCCGGGTCCAGCGGACCGAAACCTTGTCCGTCTATTTCCACGAGCGGTTCCAGCCAGTGCATGCCCCAAGACGATACGCGCTGCACGGTGCAGCCTGTCTGTTCGAACGCGTGCGCCACCGCATCGGCCCCGCAGGCAAGCGCCAGGGCATCGTCGCTGATCCTGACCACGGTCACGCCAGGGACTCCACCAGCGCGCTCAGCCGTGCCGGATCAAGCCGGGCGTGGACCTTTCCGCCAATCATCGCGTTCGGCCCTACACTGCACAGGCCAAGGCAATAGACGGTATCGACCTTGACGCGGCCATTGTCCGCCAGCGTTGCGGCCAGCGCCTCCACCCCACGCGCCTGACACGCTTCGGCACGGCACAGCTTCATCACGGGCCGGGAGTCGGGAACAGCGGTGAAATCGTGGTAGAAGCTGACCACGCCGTGCACCTCGGCGCGGGTCAGGTTCAGCGCCGCGGCGATCGCGCGCACGGCGCCTTCGGAAATATGGCCGAAGCTGGCCTGTACATCGTGCAGGATCGGCAACAGCGGTCCTTCGCGGCCAGCGTGCCGTGCCAGGATCATGTCGAGCGCGGTGTCTTGCATCACGCTATCAAACGCCTGCGCAGGCGTGCGGTCAAACCCAAAAACGCGAATGCCCTGCCGACAGCGACGCTGGCTGCACCGGACGCTCGCAGAGAAGCGCGCCGGGAGCGGCGCAAACGCCAGCCCCCGGCGGCCAGCCTGCGCTTCAGGCGGGTTGCGCGACCAGATCGTCGTTGCGCAGCTTACTGAGCGTTTCCGGGTTGACCGGCAACTGGCAGACACTGCCGATGCCCAGCGCCTTGAGCGTATGGCCGACACCCAGCCACGTCCCCGCCATCACCATGATGTCGCCGATCTCGGCTTGCGAGAAGTTGGTGTGGATACGTTCCCAGAATGCGTCATCGCTGTTCAGGCCGTCGATTTCGTTGGCGAAGCGGTTGATGAACTCCAGCAGGATCCGTTCGCGCTCTGAAAAGCCGGACCAGCCATAGTTGAAGCTTTCGGCATTGGTGTACAGCGCCTCGTCGATCGGCTCCGGCGAGAAGTTGGGCCAATCGCGCCACATCCGCACGCTGTTGCAGATCGGGCAGCCCATCATCGCCGTCATCGGAAAGCGCATTACTTCCCGCTCACGCGGGGAAAGCGTGGTTTCGGGCGCATCGTACATCACCCGGAACATCCGCTTGCGCGCGTCGACCAGCATCGGCGTACCGAGATGGTTGAGGATGACCTCCAGTGCTTCCTGCCCCTCGGGCACATCGATACGATAAGGCATGTCTCTCTCCTGATCTGTGGGACTATTCCGCAAACGGGGCCAGAACCTGGGCGATGCGCAAATCCTCCGGGATGTTTTCCGCGCCGATCTTCCGGTCTATTTCTTCCTGATACCAATAGAGCGCCCGCTCCTGATACCCCATTACGATGCTCTTCATCACGCCGCTGTCAAGCGAGCGTTGCAGGGCGGCGAAAAGGCGCACGTCTTCGGCAGCGATGGCGTTTACCTGCTGCACCATGGTGTCGAGGAAAGCCGGATCTTCATCCCCCTTCCAGCCCATCAGTGAAAACACCATCCGCGATTTCGTCTGGCTGACCGGCCACCATGTCTGCCAGCCGAACCCGACCGGGTCGATAGCCATGAAGCTGTTCGGGAACATCGGCAGCGCAATGGCATGGTCGCGGAACAGATCCGAAGGCGCGTCGCTTGCGGGGCGGTCCACCTCGAAGATGGTGTTAGCGCCGCGCTTGCGGGTGGCGAAACGGGCATGTCCATGGGTATACAGCGATACGAGGAAGCTGGCCGTGTCGAGATACGGCGCGATGGTTTTCGCGTGCACGGTGCCGACGTGGTACATCTCAAGGAAGTTATCGAGCGCGGCCTTCCAGTTGCAATCCATCTCGACAGTGATTTCCTTGAGCATCACCATGTCTTCCAGCGGAAAATCGCCCAGTTCCCGGTCGGTGGCTGCGAAGTATTCCTCCAGCGGCGGCGCCTTGCCGTCGAGGTTGATGAAGATCATGCCGCGCATCGTATCGCAGCGCACCGGCACAAGGCCTCTGTCGGCCTTTTCAAGGCAGGCAAAGTCCCGCGATTCCGGCACGACCTGCAACGCACCGTCGAGACCGTAACTCCAGCTATGGTACGGGCACACAAAGCGCCGCGCCCTGCCCTTAGGCTCGGTCAGGATCGGCGACGCACGGTGCCGGCAGACATTGTGAAACGCCTGCACGCTGCCATCGGCGGCACGGCTGACGATCACCGACTGACCCAACTGCGAAAACAGCTTGTAGGAACCGGCATCGGGAATCTCGCTCACATGCCCGGCATGCAGCCAGACCGCGGGCCAGAAGTGCTTTCTTTCGAGTTCGGCAAAGCGCGGGTCGGTATAGCGTGCCACCGGCACTTCGGGCAGGACGGGAAAACCTTCGGGGTAGCCTTCGCGCGCTAATTCGCGCTCCACCCCGGCATAAACGGCCGCGGCCCGGTCATCGGTTGCAACTGTCTCCATGTCCCACCTTTATGGTCCGGCAGGCTGACAGTCCGTGATGGATTGCACGCACCGTACCGGATGCGGAATGAATCCTATGCCTCCGGGCAGGACAACGCCACCGCGCCACACGGTCGGCCAGTCGAAACGGCGTTTCGGTCAATCCGCCGCGTTCGCGCGCGGCGTTCCGCCACGAAATTGCCCTGGGGTGATCCCGAAATGCCGCTTGAAGGCACGGATGAAAGCCATATCCGTGCCATAGCCCAGCCGGTGCGCCACATCGGCCAGCGACAACGCGCGAATGCGCAGCAGATCGCGCGCCTTCTCCATACGCAGCGTCGCCAGATAGCGGCCCGGCGTTTCGCCAGTAACGCGCACGAAAGTATCGGCAAACGACGACCGCGAAAGGCCGCACACACCGGCCAGTTCCGCAACCGTCCAGGCGTTTTCGGGCGCAGCATGCATCAGCCTTATCCCGGTCACGAGCCGCGCCATTTCCGGCTGGTCGAACTGGTAGCCAAGCGAGCGATCGCGGTACAATGACATCTGGACGATCCCGATGATTGCCGCCTCGATCAAACGATGGTTGATCGCCGGGGAAGCCCAGGAAAACGATTCCGGCTGGCACGACACCAGCCGTTCCAGCATGAGGTGCCATTCCATCTCTTCGGCCGAAAGACCGGGTATCCGCAGGCATTCGGGCATGAGGCGGAAAAACAGCCGCGCGCGCGGTCCGTCCAGCTTGAACGTCACCCTGCCGATCGTGCACGGATCGTTCGATGCAAGCGGCGTGATCGCATAGTGCAGACTGCGGCTGATGAGCACGAAATCGCTGCGCCGCGCGACGAACGGCGCCTGGTCCCCAATCGCCACCGTCACATCGCCTTCGACAAAAAAGAAGCCGACCAGCTCATCCGCCAGCCCCTGACCAGAAAGCGGCAAGGCGTTGGCTTCAAACAGGGTGTAGACCGCCCGCTCGACGCGCAGCCCTTCGAGCAGATCGGAAATGATCGTCTGATCCGGGATCAGCAGTTTTTCCATCGGCGTCCTCTCAGCCCGGCCGGTGGCGCGCGGCGCGGGAGGACACAGGAGCACGTATGCCGCGCCTTGCGATCCTCTCTTGCGAAAGGCCCGGCTGCCGACCGCCGGACCGGGAACGCCCATGGTGGACGCAGGTTGACCTTGGCGGCCATCGGCGGCACTGACGGGAGTTGTGCCGCCGATGCCGCATGGGTGCCGGGCCAGGTCGCCGAACCGAACGTTCACAAGACGAGCCAGATGCTGATCAAACGCCCCGCCGCACAGCCCGACGCCAGTTCGATCAAGGCCGAAGTCGACGAGATCAAGCGCCGCCGCATCCTTGAGGAAGCGGTCGCACAGTTCTTCGACAAGGGCTACGAGGCAACCTCGCTCGAATCCATTGCGGAAAGCCTCGGCGTCACCAAGCAGTTCATTTATTCGCGCTTTCGCAGCAAGGCCGAACTGCTGGTTTCGATATGCCGTGCAGGCGCTGCCGCCGCCGATCAGACCGTGGCATTGAGCGCGAGGCTGACCGGCGATCCCGTGACTCGCCTGGCCGACCTGGTCCGCTACTTCGTGAAGTTGCAGATCGAAAATCGCCGCGAAGTGGCGCTTTATTTCCGGGAATCCAAGAGCCTGCCGCCCGAAGAGGCCGAGGCGATCGACACCTCCAAGCTGCGCTTCCACCGCATGCTTTGCGCACTGCTGAACGAAGGCAAGGCGGCCGGGCAGTTTACCTTCGCCGATACCTCGCTTGCCGCCTCCGCGCTGGGCGGCATGGCGTCGTGGGCGTTCACCTGGTTTCAGCCGGAAGGCCGCTGGGATGCGGAATCGGTAGCGCAGGAACTGGCGATCCTCGCGCTCAAGACCGTCGGCGTCGCAAACCCCAACCCCTGAGTTGGTTGAACCGACCAATCCCCTGTCGGCAGGCGTCCTGCGCCTGCCAAAGGGGGTTTTGCACCTGCGATAATCCCATTCCGTTCAATTTTATTCTTGACGGCATATTGATATTCTGGTGAGTATATTCGCAGTGGCGACGCGGTTGCCGCCTGTGATTCCTGAGGTGATTGTTATGGTTGTTGGCGAACAGAAGCCTGATTTCGAAGCGATCGTGATCGGCGCCGGCGTGACCGGCATTTACCAGACCCACCTGCTTGAAGAGGCCGGCATCACCGTGTGCGGCATCGAAGCGGGGGCGGACGTTGGCGGGACATGGTTCTGGAACCGCTATCCCGGATGCCGCCTCGACACCGAAAGCTATGCCTATGGCTACTTCGCTCTAAAGGGCATCATTCCCGATTGGGACTGGAAGGAACGTTTCGCTTCTCAGCCCGAAATGCTGCGCTATGCCAACCGCGCCGCCGATGCGATGGACGTGCGCAAGTTGTACCGCTTCAATACCAAGGTGGTTGCCGCGCATTATCAGGAAGCCGCCAATGTCTGGGCGATCACGCTGGACAGTGGTGAAACCCTGACCTGCCGTTTCCTGATTTCGGCCACCGGCCCGCTTTCGGCCAGCCGCATGCCGGATATTGCGGGGATCGAAACCTTTGCAGGGGAATCCTTCCACTCATCGCGCTGGCCCACCGACGATGGAGGCAATCCGCGCGACATCGACTTTACCGGAAAGCGCGTGGGCGTGATCGGCACAGGCGCTACGGGCGTTCAGATCATCCCGATCGTTGCGCAGAGCGCGGGCACGCTCAAGGTGTTCCAGCGATCACCCAACTGGTGCACGCCGCTGGGCAACACGCCGATCACCAAGGACGAGATGGAGGTAATCCGCAAGCGGTTCCCCAGCATTCTCGAATACGTCAAGATTACCGATACGGCGTTTCCCTATCACCGTGATCCGCGCAAGGCGATCGACGTACCTGCCGAAGAACGCGAAGCCTTCTTCGAAAACCTCTATAACCAGCCCGGCTACGGCATCTGGTTGAGCGGTTTCCGCGATCTTCTGCTTAACAAGCAATCGAACAAGTTCCTTGCCGATTTCGTTGCAGCCAAGATCCGCCAGCGCGTCAACGATCCGATCATCGCGGAAAAGCTGATCCCCAAGGACCACCCGTTCGGCGGCAAGCGCGTGCCGATGGAAACCAACTATTACGAAACCTACAACCGCGACAATGTGCACCTGGTCGACATCAAGGACGCACCGATCGTCGAAGTCACGCCTGAAGGCATCCGCACGACAGACGGGTTCCACGAACTCGACGTGATCATCTACGCCACCGGGTTCGATGCCGTGACCGGGTCGCTCGACCGGATCGACATTCGCGGCAAAGGCGGCGCCCGGCTCAAGGATGTCTGGGAAGATGGCCCAACGACCTATCTTGGCCTGCAGGCGCGCGGATTTCCCAACTTCTACACGCTGGTCGGGCCACACAACGGGTCGACGTTCTGCAACGTGGGCGTGTGCGGAGCCTTGCAGGCCGAATGGGTCACGCAGATGCTGGTCTATCTTGACGCCAGGGGCCTCAGCTTTGCCGAACCGTCGCAGGCCGCCGAGGAAAAATGGACCGAAGACGTTTACCGGGACTTCTCGCGGACCCTGCTCGCCGAGGCAAATGCATGGTGGGTCAAGACCACGACCAAGCCCGATGGATCGGTCGTGCGGCGTACGCTGGTTCATGTCGGTGGCGGACCGGAATACCGCAAGCAGTGCGAACAGGTTGCCTACATGGACTACGAAGGCTTCGAACTGGCCTGACCAGCAGTGCGATTCCTTGCCTCAATCAACATTAACGTTGACAGATGCAAGGGATCGCATCATCCATAGTGGAAACAAGATTTGTGCCGGGGGAGTATCGCCTTGTCGTTTTCGGAATGGTCCCAAGTATGCCCGCTCGCGGACCTGCTTGTCCGCAGCGCCGCGACCTTCCCGGACCGCAACGCGCTGGTCATGCCCGATCTGGCAATGACCTATGCCGAACTGCGCGATGCCTCAATCGAAGTCGCCCGCGGGATAATCGGCCTCGGCGTACCGCAACGCGCCCATGTCGGCATCCTGGCCAACAACAGCCGTGAAATGGTAACTGCGCTGTTCGGTGCGGCGCTGGCCAACTGCGTAGCCGTCCCGCTCAACGCCCGGCACAAGAGCCGCGAACTGGGCTACATTATCGAGAACGCCGACCTTGCGCTGATCCTGACAACTGCCGCCGACACCCGCTTTGTCGACTTTCGTGATGTGCTGGGCACCGCGCTGCCAACGCTGGCTACGGCCAGTGGAAATGGCCCGCTGACGCTTGAAGAAGCACCGCTGTTGCGCGGCATCGTGCTGCTGGAGGGTGAAGCGCCGACCGGTTTCATCGACAAACAAGCCTTTGCCCGCGCGGCAGGCACCGTTCCAGCCGAAGACGTCGATGCCGCACGGCGCGCAACGCGGCTGCGCGATACGGCGCTCATCATCTACACGTCGGGCACGACCGCCAACCCCAAGGGCTGCCTGCTTTGCCACGAAGCTGTGACGCGCGGCCCGGTGGAGCGCGCCAGCAGCCGATTCCGAGCAAACGACCATGACGTGACATGGGGCGGCGGTCCGCTGTTCCACATCGGCTCGCTCGCACCGTTCATCGGCTCCATCGGCACTGGCGGGACATACATCACCGATGTATTCTTCGACGCCGGGCGCGCGCTGGACCTGATGGAGCGCGAAGGCGTGACTGTCGCCTGGCCCTGGTTCCCGGCGATCCTGCAACCACTGCTCGACCACCCGGATTTCGCTGCCGAGCGGCTGTCGCGCTTGCGCAAGGTGCTGTTGATCGCGCCGCCAACGCTGGTTGAACGCGCGCAGTCGACCTTCCCTGCCGCCGAGTTCATGCAGGCATGCGGCATGACCGAAACCGCAGGCATCTTCGCGTTGTGCGCGCCGGACGAAACCCCGGAACAACGCGCCATCAGCCAGGGCAAGCCTGTACCGGGCATCGCGGTGCGGATCGTCGATCTCGAAACCGGCGAGGAAGCCGCGCCCGATGCGGTGGGCGAGATTCTGGTGCGTGGCTATTGCGTGATGGACGGATACTACCGTTCGCCCGAAAAGACGGCAGAGGCGCTCGACGCGGAAGGTTGGCTCCACACTGGCGACCTTTATGCCCGCGCCGCCGATGGCCAGCTTACATTCCATGGCCGGGCAAAAGACATGCTCAAGGTCGGGGGCGAAAACGTCGCTGCGATCGAGGTCGAAGCCTATTTGTGCAGCCATCCGTCAGTGAGGATTGCCGAAGTTGTCGGCAGGCCAGACCCACGGCTGGACGAAGTGCCGGTTGCCTTCGTCGAATTGCGCCCCGGCGCCAGCGCCAGCGAAGCCGAACTGATTGCGTTCTGCCAGGGCAGGATCGCCGGCTACAAGGTGCCGCGCGCGGTATTCTTCATGGCAGAGGGCGAATGGCCCATGTCGGCCACGAAGGTTGACAAGCGGGCCTTGCGCGCCCGCCTGTGATCCGGGGCCGATCGCCTAACGCTTCTGCATGCCGCTGAAGAAGATTTCGCAAAAGGCGTCGGATATTTCCTGCGCGCTGTGCGCTCCGCCCGGCTGATACCAGCGGTGCGTCCAGTTGAGCATGCCGAACACCGCGTTGGCCGCGACCGACACGGCAATGTCGGAACGCATTTCACCCTTGCCGATAAGTTCGCTTATCAGGCTCAGCACGATCCTTTCGAACGTGCGCGTCTGCGTCAGGATGCGCTGCGCCCATGCGCTTTTTTCCGTGGTGATACGGCTCATCTCTTCCTGGATGTAGACGTACATGTGCGGATAATACTGGTCATAGGCGGACATGAGCTGAGTTATGACCGCGCGCAGCTTCTTTGCCGAATCCAGCGATCCGTCCTGGAAGATCGCTTCGCACGCCGCGATGTTGGCTTCCACGCCCACACGCAGGCATTCACGGAACAGTTCTTCCTTGCTGCCAAAGTAATAATAGACCGTGGCCCGGTCCAATCCGGCCTTGTGTCCGATTTCCGAAAGGGTCGTGGCCTTGAATCCGTGCACCTTGAATTGCCGCCCGGCAATTTCCACCAATTCGGCACGTTTGGCCAGATAATCGGCGCTGCCTTCTTCAAGAGCGGACTTGCGCCGCTTGGAAATGTTGCTCGTCTTCACCATGCGTGATTGCGTATCGCCCTCACACGGCGATGACCAGTCATTTTGCGCCGATTCCCACGCAAACGGAGCCGCGGCCAACGCGCGGTGCGCATCAGCTTTCGACAATGGGCCGCCGGTTGACGATTTCGAGGCCAAACCCTTCGAGCGCCGCCATCTTGCGGCTGCTTGACGTCAACAGATCCATCCGCCCTACCCCCAGATCCTTGAGGATTTGCGCACCGATCCCATAGTCGCGCTCGCTCGACACGCGGGCATATTCGCCGCGTCCGCCCATGACCCGGCGCGAGATCGAGGCGCGGTCCGGGTCTTGCACGAACACGGCCACCGCCGGTCCTTCATGCGCGGCCATCTGCCGCAAGGACGATGGCACGTAGTCGGGATGGGCGTTGCGATACCCCAGCAGATCGGCGGTGAGGTCAAACTGGTGAACCCGGACCAGCGTATCCCCGCCCGGCCGGATGTGGCCGCGCACCAGCGCAACATGTTCGCAATTGTCGACCAGATCGCGGTACACATGGATCGTGAAGCTGTCGCCGTAATGGCTGTCGAACGGTCCGCTCGCCACGCGTTCAACCAGCGTTTCCGTGCGGCGGCGCCAGGCGATGAGATCGGCAATCGTGCCGATCTTCATGCCGTGTTCGGCGGCAAACGGGACCAGATCGGGCAGGCGCGCCATGGTGCCGTCAGGGTTCATCACCTCACAGATCACTCCGGCTGGCATGACGCCCGCCAGTTTGGCGATGTCCACCGCCGCTTCGGTATGACCGGGGCGCACCAGCACGCCGCCATCGCGTGCAACCAGCGGAAAGACATGGCCCGGCGTGACGATATCCGCCGCCGTTGCCTGCGCATTGATCGCCACCGCAATCGTGCGCGCTCGATCGAACGCGGATATGCCGGTTGTGACCCCTTCGCGCGCCTCGATCGACACGGTGAATGCCGTGCCATGACCGGAGCGGTTGTCCTGCGACATTGGCTCAAGTTCAAGCTCGCGCGCACGCTGCGCGGTAATCGCCAGACAGATAAGCCCCCGCGCGTGGATCGCCATCTGGTTGATCCGGTCGGGCGTGGCGAACTGCGCGGGCACGATGATATCGCCTTCGTTTTCGCGGTCATCGGCGTCGACAAGGATGAACGGGCGGCCGTTGCGCGCCTCGTCGATGATCTCGTCGATCGTGGCAATGGCGGTCATGGTCTGTCTCTCCCGATGCTGCGGTCTGTCCGCGCGGTGAGCGGCGGCAGACCATCTGTCATGTCACGAACATAGCCCGTGTTATCGTATGCAGTGTCAAACGCTGCGCCACTGAAGCTGTGGCAAGCGCCGAACCGGCCCGGCTCTTCGGCAACACGGCGCGGTGTTGGCCCATCGACAATGTATGCCCGCCCGCGCGCCACGAAAACAGCCATCTGGGCAATGCGCCAAAGATCCGCCTCCGCTGGCGGAAAGGTTTCCTGCACCCAGCGCCCGAAGCCGCCAAACAGATTCCGTCCGCGGTGGTCCTGCGGCAGGACAATGCTTTCATCTTCCAGCAGCCATTCCAGCGCGCGTTCGCCATCGACTTCAACCACCAGATGCTGCCGGCGTGCAGCATCGCGGTCGGTCAGCGCAACTTCCACCACCTGCGCCGTATCGCCGCGCGCCAGCCATGACAGTCCAAGCCGCGCCAGGTCGACGAGGTGCGTACACTGGCTGCTGCGATCTGTCGCACTCAGCGGCAAATCACCATCGACGGCCGCACCGCGCAGCATCGTCAGCGCCGCCGTCGCGCCAGGACAACTGGTCTTGGGATAACGATCCATCCTGGCAACCACGTCGGCCACCACACCATCGCTGACCAGCAGCGCCACGGCCATTTCGTGGTAATCGTCAAGCACCCCGACCTGAATGCCGTTGCCCCAGGTCGAGAAGGTGATGCGGCGGCGGTATATTCCGCTGCCATAGGCCGGATTGAGCGGATAATGGCCAAGATTGGCAGACATGGCGCGTCAGCGTGCCGCGCCGGGTCTGCCCGTCCCGGTCATGTCAACGCCCCGTCCAAACCGGCTTGCGGCGTTCGGCGCCAGCCAGTTCGCCTTCGCGCTTGTCATGGCTTTCCGCGTACTGTTCGATCTCTTCGAAGCGGGTCATCAGCGCCACTTCGAGCGGATAACCAAGGCGCCCCAGCGCCGCCGCCTTGGCGGCCTGATTGGCAAGCGGCGATGCGGCATTGATCTTGTCCGCCCACTTCTGCGCCGTCGCGGCCAGGTCGGCAAATGGCACGACCTCGTTGACCAGACCGAAGCGTTCAGCCACGTCGGCCTTGATACGCTCGCCAGTCAGGATCATCGCCATGGCGATGTGGTGCGGCAACTGACGCATCGCGCGATGAACCACGCCGCATTCGCCGATGATGCCAACCTTCGTTTCGGGGAGGCCGAATTGGGCTGTATCGGCGGCGACGATGATATCGGCGCACATCGCCAGTTCGAACCCGCCGCCAACGCAGAAGCCCTGGACTGCCGCAATCAGGGGCTTGGTCAGCTTCACCAGTGGTCCGCCGATCCCGGTTAGACCGCCGCCGAGCGCCATGCGCGTCTTGCGCTCCGCACCACCGGAAACATCGGCACCGATGCAGAAGCCCTTTTCCCCCTCGGCCGAAAGCACGGCACACCAGATATCAGGGTTGGCGTTGATCGTGTTCCACGCATCCAGCAGCAGGTCGTCCATTTCCTGCGTGATGGCGTTGAGGCCCTGCGGGCGGTTCAGGCGGACATGCGCGACATGCCCTTCGATGGTGAAATCTACGTCTGCCATGGTCACTCCTTCGGCGCGACGAGCGGGCTCGTCGGCGCAACCTTGAATTGCTGGATCACGGCCTTGAGGCCCTGTTTCTTCATGCGTTGCCGCACTTCGAGCACCACGGGTGCAAGATGCAGCAAAGCGTCGATTTCCGCGATGCCCGAAAGCGCCTGGCGGAAGCCAGCGGCCTCGGTCGCGCGGTTGATGGACAGCTTCTTGAGCCGAAGCACGTCCGGCGGCGTCATCGCAATGCGCTGCGCCAGCGAACGCACCGCAGGGATGAGGTCCGCCGCAGGAACGCAGTGGTTTGCCCAGCCCCAGTCGACTGCAGTCGGCCCGTCGATCCAGTTGCCCGGCACGAAGGCAAACTCCTTCGCCCGCTTGGGACCGACGAGGCTCACCCACGTCGGTGCGATGAAACCGCCACCGATCGGGATGGTCGGCTCCCCGATGCGCACGTCATCGGCCACGATCGTGATATCGGTGAAGACGCACATCTGCGCCGCGGCCGCCAGACAAAACCCATGAACTGCCGCGATAACCGGCTTGGGATGATCCCACATCATCAGCCAGCGATCGACATTGGCACGCAGACGGGCGTGATCGGCCATCGGGTCGGCCGGGCCATTGTCGCCCGCCCCGTAACTGCCCAGATCCATGCCTGCGCAGAAGCCCTTGCCTTCGCCACGAATGGCAATGACCGGCCCGCCTTCATGCCGCAGCCGTTCGAGCGCGTCGGAAAACTCGTCGAGCAGTTGCGGCGAAAGGGCATTGGCCGCCGCAGGCCGGTCGAGGACGATCCAGCTCAACGAGTCCTCATGTTCGACCCGGATCGTGGCATACTCGCCGGCCACTGGCGTTACTCCGCCCGCCCGATCGGGTTCGAAGCCCGGACGTGGTAATCCGTGGTCATCGTCGTGCGCAGCTCACGGCGCTTGAACTTCCACTGCCCGTCCGTCTTCACCACGCGGTCGAAGTACTGACCATAAAGGATGCCGTCGGGACGCTCCTTCGTGTAGCGGTGAACCGCCAGGACGATCGAGCGCACATCGGCTTCCGTTTCGCTTACGAAATCAATGGTAATGTTGGAGTTGTGATGGCTCGTTCCGCGGAAAAACGTGCCGATACCGTCCAGAGTCTGCTTGTAGGCTTCCATCCCGACCGCGCCGAAGTTGGGCGCATAGCTCACTTCGCAATCATAGACGAAAAGCGTGGCCATCTGTTCGGGCTGGTTCATGTCGAGATAGTACGAATAATCGTACATCATGCGCTCGATGGCGCGCTCTTCGACGATCCGGTCCAGGGCGTTGGCAAAGCTCACTGCAAATCTCCTTCTTCACTGCCTGCCCGCCTGCCCCGGCATGGACTGGCGGCCTTGGGGGCTGTACAGGCAACGCCTGATCGGCTTGCCCTGCACTCCCCGTTTCTGCCCCACGCATTCAACATATACGTTGATCGCGCGGGTAAAAAAATCAGCCGCCGATGCCTCGGGGGTAATCTGACGGCAGCGGGTCGGCGCCCGGCCATCGGACGTTGCGTTCCGTGGTCAGCGATTCCCCCACTTGCGCCCATGGCGCGAGGTGCACGACACGCATGGCGCGCGACGCTATCCGCCACGCTCCGTCCTCCAGCGCGTAGCGATCAATATAGCGCACCGCGCCGAAACAGGTCTGGTCGCCCAGCCCAAGTTCAAGGTGGGCGCAAACAACGCCTTCGGCAGCACCCGGCGCCGTAAAGGTTATATGGACATAGTTGGGCGTATGGACGGTCTGCCCCATCCCGGCGCGCGCAGCCCTGATCAGCGCGACCACGCCATCGCGGCCAGCGGCATCTTCGAAACCGGACGCCTCAAACCGCGCATCACGCGTGAAGCAGTGCGCCATGACGGCGTAGTCATCGTCGTCGGTTGCCTTGAAATACACCGCCACCAGATCCTGAATGGCTGCACGGTCTTCAAGCACCCTGATACGGTCTTCCAGCGATGACACGCGACGATTCCCCTCTCCTGCTTTCCATATGAGCACGGCCAACACGCTAGTCAACACATAAGTTGACAGAATTGAGGCCGCGCGCCAAGGTATTCAAATGACCATCGTATCCATCGAAAACCTGCGCGCAGAAGCGACAGAATTGACCAACGGGATTGCCGAAGGCGACCCGCTTGATCCGCTGGGTGCGGCACTTGTGGCGCTTGCCGCGACAGCGTCGGTCACGGCGCTCGATCGCGCTGCTCTGGCCACTGCAATCGACCGCAGCTTTGCGGCGGGGGCGAGTGTTGCGCAGGTACAGGAAATCATGGCGCTGGTATCGGCGCTTGGCGTTCACACGCTGATGATTTCGGCCACTATGGTGCTCGACGCTGCCCGCGCACGCGGGCTGGTCGATGCCACCGCACCGCTCGATGCCGAACAGCAGGCCCTATGGGACCGCCATGTTGGCAACGACCCGTTCTGGACCGGATTTTCCGCCGAACTGCCCGGCTTTCTGGAAGCGATGCTGCGGCTTTCGCCCGACATCTTCACCGGATTCTTCGAATATTGTGCAATCCCATGGCGCAGCGGAACCGTGCGGGCGCGGATCAAGGAACTGGCGGCGCTGGCATGCGATGCTGCACCCAGCCACCGCTTCCGTCCGGGCTTTCGCGTTCACCTGAAAAACGCCATTGCACTGGGCATAGGCCGCAGCGCCATCATGCAGGCACTTGATATCGCTGCCGCGGCGCCGGAGCACCGCGGCACCGATTGATCAACCCGCGCGGGCGCGATCGCCCCAGACCAGCGGCACGTTTTCGACCGCTGCCACGATCCCGGCATGGTAGATCGGGTTTGCACCGGGCGCGAGGCTGAACTCCGGTATGCGACGGATCCATTCCTGCAAGGTGACGGTCGCTTCCAGCCGCGCCAGATGCAACCCTGCGCAGCGGTGCGGCCCGCCACCAAAGGTGCTGTGCAGCGGCGCTTTGCGCTCCCAGTCCAGGTTCCACGGATCCGCGTTCACGCTTTCGTCCAGACCGTGCAGCGCCGTGGGCAGCAGGATCATGTCACCCTTTTTCAGCTCCACGCCGCAAAACGTCTGGTCCATCGCCGCCATGCGCGCATCGGACACCACGGGGAAACGCCGGAAAAGCTCTTCCACCCCGCGCCGCAGCTTCAGTTCGTCGTTGCGGATTTCCGCCACCTTGTCCGGGTGCCGGGCAAGGTAGATCATCGAAAAGCTGAGGAAGTTCACGACCGTGTCAAGGCCGCCCAGCAGCAGCAGCGAAATAAGGCCCAAAGCCTTGTCATGCGGCATCGGTTCGCCGTCGATCGTTCCGTTGATCATTGTCGAAATCAGGTCGGTGCCGTTGCCACCGGCGCGTTCGCGGATGATCGGATCGACGTAGGCGAAGAAACCCTTGTTGGCGGCATCGAGCGTTGCAGCCATTTCTTCGGGGGTATTCCCCGACGGCCGCGTCATGTCCTTGGCAAAGACGGCAAGCTTGGGCACGTCGGACATCGGCAGGTCGGCCAGGGCCATGAAGACCTTGACCGGAAAGATGTTGGCAAACTCTGCCGCGAAATCGCACTGACCGCGTTCCACCATCGGTTCGATCAGTTCTACAGCAGCCTGACGCACCGCCGCTTCCATCTGGCGAACCTTTGCCGGGTTAAGCCCGGTGTCGAGCAGCTTGCGGTAAGGCGTGTGTTCGGGCGGATCCATACGGGTGGGGACCATCGCGTACTTCTCGCCCGCTTCCTTGGGCAGGAAGATCACCTCGCTCGAAAAGCGGGTCGGGTCGCTGTAGACCTCGCGCACCACTTCGCCGCGTGTGGCAACCCAGTGCCCACCGGTAAGCGGGGTCCAGACAAGGCCCGGCATGTCCGGCGTCTGCAACGCTTTCCACGCTTCGTGAAACCCATTCTCGATTCCGTCGAGGGCGTACATGTCGATCTCGCGCACATGCGATTGCGGCACATGAGCGGGCCGTGGTGCGCGTTCACGCTGGTCGGCGACGGTATTTTCCATCGTGTTTCGTCCTTGGTTTTATCAGTTGATTTCAGGGTCGATCACGGCCTTGATGACCGCACCCTTTGCTGTTGCGTCCAGTGCTTCCATCGCCTGCGCCACACCGAAACGGTGGCTGACGATCTGCGCCAGCGGGTATTGCCCGTCGAGACGCGCCGCCAGATGCAGGGCCTGGTGGTAGTGCTTCGGCTTGGGGAACGTCGCCCCGGCGATCGTGAGGTTCTTGAGCGTCAGGTCGCGTGGCGAAATCGGCTGGGTGCCGATGGCGCCCCACAGACCCAGGATGATGTAGCGCCCGTGGTTGCCTGCGATGTCCACGCCTTCGGGGAACGCTGGCAATACGCCCGCTGCCTCCACGACGACGTCAGGCCCATTTACCGATACGCGGTCGTAGATCTGCCGACGCCGTTCTTCCGCACTGTCCTTGAGCGATACGGTAGCCGTGGCGCCCAGCGCGCTCGCAATGGCGAGACGGTTCTCATGCATGTCCACCGCGATGATCTCGCGCGCGCCGGAAAGCTTGGCGACAAGGATCGCGGAAAGGCCAACCGGTCCCGCGCCCTGCACCACTACGGTATCGCCCATGCGCACCGGCCCGCAGCGATCGAACCCGCGCAGCACCGTAGGCAAGGCGCAGCCCAGCGCGATTACCGCGTCAACCGATGCGCCATCCGGCAGCCGGAAGAACGCCAGGCCATTGGGCAGGCAGGCAAAGTCGGCATAGCTGCCCCAGTTGGGCTTTTCAGCGTGTTCGAAGAACTGCGAATTATCGCAGGGAGTCTCGTCCAGCACGGTGCAGCTATGGCAGCGGTGGCACAGCGCGATGGGCGCCCAGTAGACCAGATCGCCCGGCTTGACCGGCACACCTGCGTAATCCGTAGTCACGCCCGGCCCCAGCTTTTCGATCCGGCCCACGCCTTCGTGACCCAGAATGATCGGGAAAGGCATCACCCCGGCCTCGCCCGTCAGGATGTGGACGTCGCTGCCGCAAACCCCGCCCGCCACGATGCGCACCAGTGCACCGCCCGGTTCGGGATCGAATACCGGAACATCCCACGTTTCGATCCGGTTGGGTTCAACCAGGACGCATGCTTTTGCAGTGCTCATTTCACGTTCCCCTCGGCTGCCCCGGAGTGGCGGCGACGCTCGTTTCGGCGTCATTGCCCGCCACCGGGACAGGTCTTCAGTTAGGCATGCGCACCTTGGGACAGACCTCTGTCGCCAGGCGGCGCAGCGATTCTTCCCAAGGCTTCGGATCGTCGATGCTGTCGTGCTGGTTGGCCACGATCTGGCCCCAGCCACCAACTGCATCGGCCAGCTTTTCCAGTTTCTCGATCACCGTCTCCGGCGATCCGCACAGGATCACGTGCTCGACCAGAAAGTCTTCGTCGATTGTATCCGGCGTGATGTCCACGCCGCTATCGTGAATGATCCCGTCGAACAGGCCGAACTTGACGTAGATTTCCTTGAGATACTTGTGCCACGTCTGCATCAGCCCGGTCTTGCGTACCAGCCGCTTGGCCTCAGCATCGGTGTCGGCGATGAAGATGTCGCGGCACACACGATAACGCTTGCGGTCGGGCGTGTGCCCCTTTGATATCATCGCTTCGGCCCAGGTGTCCCAGTGCGCCCGCATCTGCGGCGTGCCACCGAAAAACGAGATCGGGGAATAGTCGCGCTCGCCAGCAAACTTCATCGACGATGATTTCTGCGAAAGGCCGGTAACCGCGATCTCCAGTGCATCACGCCCGCCGTAGGGACCGTTGTTGGCGATTTCGACGTGGTATTCCGGCATCGTATCGGGGCCGGGGAATCCCGCCTTGAAATACTTGCCCTTTTCAAGGAAAGGCTTGCCCTCCCACACCCGCTCCATAAGCCCAAGGGCTTCAAGCTGGCGCGGCGGGAGTTCGAAGATGTTTTCAAAGCCGTGCAGGATGGCATCGGTGTGATGGCCTCCCGGTGCGACGCCAAGGAAATAGCGCCCTTCCATCACCTGGCTGAGCCAGCCGATGCGGATCGCCAGCGTCGCCGGGTCATGGTAAGGCAGCAGGTGCGCCATCGGAGCGAAGCGGATCTGCTTCGTGGTCTGCGCGCAGGCGGCGATGATCGCTTCGGGCATAGGGATATTTTCCCACCCCAGCGTGTAATGCTCACCGATCATGTAATCGGCGAACCCGGCATCGTCCGCGATGCGCGCAATATCGACGGCCCAGTCGAACACCTGCCGCGGCGTGCGGCTTGGCGGGTTGTAGGGCGTCATGAAGATACCGCACTGCATAGACATTCTTACTCTCCCTTGTCCTTTTGCGCTGTCGCCCTTTGTGGGATCAGACGTAGACGCCCTCTTCGTTCTTGGTGGAAAAGCGTGGCGCGATCTTGCTGATGAACTTTTCCAGTTCGTCCTGGTTTTCCGCCGGCTCCAGATGCCCCTGACCGAACATCAGGAACAGCTCATCAAAACCCAGCCGGTCATGCGCTTCGCCGATCCGGTCGGCTATCTCGTCAGCCGATCCGATCAGCACGTTGGGCGGGCGCTGGCCCATTGGGATGAACCATTCATCCCAGAACCACATATGCTCGTCCATCAATTGCGCCGCGCGGTCCTTGTCGTCGGTCAGCATCAGGAAGCCACCCCAGGCCGAGGCCTGTGTCGCCGTCACTTCGCGCCCGACCTTGGCGGCAGAAGCAATGTAGCGGTTGTTGAGCGATTCACAGAAATCGAGGTTGTCGGACAGAACGATAAGCTTGCCGCCCTCTTCCGCCCAGAAATCAATCGTCCGCCCCGAAGCAGCGAAACCGCCATAGATCGGGGGGTGCGGTTCCTGATAGCACTTGGGCGCGATGCCGATCTGGCGAACGATGCCATCTGCGTCCTGACCCTTGCCGTACTTGGCATAGGCAGGATGCCCGGCCGAACCACCGTTCGGCGGAAACTCCCAGTTTTCACCCTTGTGGCTGAACACGTCGCTGGTCCAGGCCTTCTTGACGACACGCACGCCTTCTTCGAACATCGACCGGTTGCGTGCATCCTGATCGTCACGCGCCTTGACGTTGTCGGGCGTGGTCGCGCTGATGCCTTCCTTGGCCGCATAACTATCGACCCAGCGGGCGTGGTAGCCGCGGGTAAAACCGCAATACATCCGGCCCTGCAGCATGTGATCGAGCGTCGCAATTTCCTCGGCCACGCGGACCGGGTTGTGCGTCGTCATGGTATAGCCCATCAGACCGGCTTTGAGCCGCTTGCTGTTCTGGCCCACGAACAGGCTGAACATGCCGGGGTGGTTGTTCACCTCGAAGCCTTCGATCTGCAGGTGGTGTTCGGGCTGGCAATAGCCATAATACCCCAGCTCGTCCGCGAGCTGGACATAGCCCCGCACTTCTTCGAGGAACCGCTGATACAGGTCGTTGCGCTGCCCGGCCATACCGGCTTCGATTTCACGCCGCCTTCCGACGACACCCGTCTGCATCAGGTGGAACTTCATTGCCTCGATCCCCAATCGCGTTTATCAACACGCGCGTTGATAGGGTGCCTGACATACCCTTGTCAATGCCGATAGGACGCCTGACAGCGATTAAATCAACATCTGCGTTGATAATTGGCAACCCACCCTAATGCCAGGGTTGCATGTTTCGCCTGACCCACCGATTGATATGCGATGAAGATTGCGGGAATCGATCATGTCGTGGTGCGGATCAGCAATCTCGACCGCTCCATAGCCTTCTATTGCGGCGTTCTGGGCTGTGCGCTCGACTGGCGCCGGGATGATATCGGCCTGGCGCATCTGCGCGTGGGCAATGCCTTTGTCGATCTGCTGGTCAGCACACCATTCCCGGCTGACGGATTGCGCAACATGGACCATCTGTGCCTGAGCGTGGAAGGTTTCGATCTGGAAGAAGCCAAAGCCCATTTGCGCGCGAACGGCATTACACCGGGCGAAGAGGGGCGGCGCTACGGCGCGTCGGGATGGGGCCTTTCGCTTTACCTCGAAGATCCCGACGGCAACGGGATCGAACTGCGCGGCTGACGCCGGGGAGCAAATCAAGACCGCGCCGCCAGCATCGCAAAAAAACGGGATGCTGCAGCCATGATGGTGCAGCATCCCGCAGTGGTCCGTTGGGTGGATGGACTTCCTGCTTGGTAGCGGGGCCGCCGTCCAGCGGCTCCCGTACCCGCCTATTCAGGTTCCGATCAGAACTTGACCGAAAGCTCGCCGCCGAACGTGCGCGGTTCGCCCGGATAGGCGGTGTTCACGCCGTTCGATGCGCCAAGGGCATAGCCCGAAATGTAGTACGTGTTCTTTGTCAGGTTGCGGGCGAAGAACGCGGCGGAAACACGGCTGCCCATGATTTCCTTCCAGTTCAACCGCGCGCCCAGCGTCCAGTACCCGTCGAGCTGGGTGCCGGGCGTGGACGACCCGTTGGTGTTCGAGAAGAAGAAGCTCGTCTGGCCATAGTAATCGCCACGCAGGCTGACCTTGCCGATCTCTTCGGGCACCGGGAACTTCACTTCGATGTTTGCCGAACCGGCCCACTTCGGCGCATCCGGGTAGGAATCGACGAGCAGGTTGCCGACGAACGGGATCGGAACAAGCCGCTTGGTGTACTTCGCATCGGTGTAGGCCAGGTTGAAGCCGACATCGAGCCACGAGGTGAGCCCCGCAAAGGCGTCGACTTCGAAGCCCTTGGTTTCTGCCTGCGGGACGTTGACGGTGAAGCCCGCCGGGGCGCCACCAACCACGGCATAGAGCGCGCGCTGCGCGTCCTTCACGATGACCTTGTAGGCCGCCACGTTGAACTGCAGCGGCACGGCGCCGACCCGCCCGTTGAACTTGTAGCCTACTTCGAAGTCGTGGACCTTTTCGTTCTTGAACAGGTTGGCCGCGCGCCCGGTCAGCGGGTCGGTGAACGGTGCAACAGTGCCGTTCAGGTTCCCCGCACGGAAGCTGCCGCGCTGGTTGAAGTAGACCATGTTGTTCGAGTCGATCTGGTACTGCAGGCTGGCCGTCCAGGCAGGAGCGGAAAGCTTCTGGGTCTGGTCTGCGGCCGGCGAGTTCGGGTTCACACCGAAGACGTTTCCGGCAGCCTGACGAATGCCAACGTTTTCCCAGGTGTAGCGGCCGCCAAGGGTTGCCGTGAGCTGTTCGGTCACCTTGTAGCTTGCCTGCGCGAACACCGCCTTCGACGTCTGCCGGTTGCGATAGGCGTAGGAAATGTCCGCGATGCCGCCCGGCACCACATCGGCACCGATGTTGATCGGAATGATTTCGAACCGCTTCTGGTTCGAATAGAACACCCCGGCGGTGTAGGTCAGCTTGCCGTCGCCGGTTTCGCCCTGCACCTGCAGTTCGTTACTGAAGGTCTTGGATTCAAATGTCTGCCCACCCGGCACGCCGGTTGCGTTGATCCCCGCCAGCTTGAACAGCCAGAGCGATCCGAACGGCCCGCCACCGAGGTTGCCCGCGGTAACCGAATTGCCGTTCATGTAGCTGAAGATGTTCTTCAGCTTCGTGTTCGCGCCGACTTCGATTTCGGTCGTGTTCGACACGAAGGTGTTTTCCGCGCTGTGCGGCAGATCGTATTGCAGCCAGATGTTATAGGGGTTGGCGCGAACGTAGCGCGTGTATCCTGCCACCGCGCCGGGGTAGAAACCCGGAGCGGCAGGGCCGTCGTTGGCACCATAGATTGCCGCCAGCGTCGTGGTCAGCGGCTCCGACGTCGGGTTCGGGATCAGGTTGGTGCCATCGCTGACGAACTGGGTCGAAGGATCGCCCGGCGTCGTCGGCAGGGTGTGGAAGTTGAAGATACCACCAACGCCTTCGGTCCCCTTCACGCGATCGTATTGCACGATCGTGACGTTGCGGATGGTGTCAGTTGGCGTCAGCAACAGCGTGGCACGGCCCGAACGGCTGTTCTTGTCGCCCAGCGTGTTCCCGGTGTTGTCGTTGGTGATGTAGCCGTTGCCGCGCGTCGAATCGAAGGCCAGGCGCAGCGATGCCTTGCCGGGTGCCAGCGGAATGTCCACAGCGGCCTGGATCTGGCCGAAATCGCGCGAAGCGCCGCGCACGACCATGAAACCGCCAAACTCGTCACCGGGCATCGGCGTCGAATAGAGCACGGCGCCACCGGTCGCGTTGCGGCCGAACAGCGTACCCTGCGGCCCCTTGAGCACCTGGATCGACGCAAGGTCGAAGAACGCCGTGGCAGTGTTACCGGGGTTGTAGGGCGCTTCGTTCAGGTACGGCAGAACGGCAGGGCTGGTGCCCGAAAACGGGTCGAGCGACTGGCCGCGCATGCTGTAGCTGAGCTGGTTGGAGTTCTGGCCGTTCTTGACCTGCAAGCCGGGCACAAGCGTTCCGATGTCCTGCTCGCTCGCAATATTGCGCGTCTGGAGGGCTTCAGCACCATAGGCAACGACAGCCACCGGCACCCTGGAGAGCTTTTCCTCACGGCGCTGCGCGGTGACGACGATGTCCTGCGTGGCCACCTCTTCCGGCGCCTGCTCCTGGGCGAAGGCTGGCGTTGCCAGCGCGGCCACGATCACCGCTGCAGCACTTGCACTGCCGTGCAGCACTGCGCGCTGACGCAGGCCGGACACACGCCCGGTGGTTGAAAACTGAAACATTCCCCTTCTCCCATTGTTATAGTTTAATTCAGCAAGTGATGCGTTTGCTGCACATTGCTTTTGCAGCAAACGCATCTTGTTCAAATCACGTCACAAGCTGTAATTCATGCGTCGACCAGAGTCGCACCGGGCACCTTGACGCGCGGGGCGACTTCCTTCGAAATCAGTTCGAGCGACTGGAACCACGCCGACGGATCGTCGTAGTAGTCGTGCGCTTCGACCTGCAGCGTTCCCCAGCCGCCGGTGATGGCGAACAGATTGTTCAGCTTGTCGACGACCGTATCGGGCGATCCGACGACAAACACGCGATCCACCAGGAACTCCAGATCGATGTCGAGCGAGTCCACGCCGTTATCCTTGGCGAACCCTTCCATCATGCCAAAGCGGCGCCAGATGGGGATCAGGTAGCGGTTGAAGCAGTATCCGATCGGCCCTTCCATCACGAGACGCTTGGCCTCGGCATCGGTATCGGCACAGAACACCGTCTGCGACACGGCGTGACGCTGGCGGTGCGGGGTGAAGCCAGCCTTGATATTGGCTTCGGAATAGATTTCCCAATGGCGCTTGAGCGCATCGTTGCCGGAATAGATCGAGACCGGCTTGAAGTTGCGTTCACCCGCCAGCTTCATCGACGGCGAGTTCTCGCTGAATCCGGTCACGGCGAATTCGGGGAAGCCGCCACCATAAGGCGAATAGTCGGCGAGCATGTGCTGCTCGTCCTCTTCCGTCTGGGCAGGCTCTTCTTCAGGGAAACCGGCGCTCCAGAACTTGCCTTCGTAGAAGAAGGGTTCGCGCTTCCATATCTTTTCCATGATGAACAGGGATTCGCGCACCATTTCGTTGAGGAACGCGGTGTCGGCGTTCTTGATGCCGTGGATGTAGGACGCAAGCGGATAGGCGCCCGCGCCAATCCCCATGAAATAGCGCCCTTCGAGAATCTGCGAAAGCCAGCCAACCGTCATCGCCAGCTTGGCGGGGTGCTGGTGCGGCAGAATGTGCGCCATCGGCGCAAAGCTGATGGTTTCGGTCTGCAATGCAGCGGCCGCGATGATGAGTTCAGGATTCGGGATGTTTTCCCAGATCTGCGAGGCATGCTCGGAAATCATCATCGAGGTGAACCCGATCTTGTCGCAATGCACGGCGCTGTCGACGCCCCACTGGAACGTCTGCCGCGAAGTGCGGCCGGGACGCATGTAGGGGTGGAAAATGAGGCCGGTTTCCATCGTCATGTCTACTCTCCCAAGGCTCCTGATTTAAGCCATGTGACTTAAATGCCTCTGTCGGGCCGCTTCGTCAACCCCATTCAACACATCTGTTGACATAAATCAACACCAACGTTGATCCTCTTTGTCGCAGCGCAGAGCGGTCGCGGGGTTGACGCACGCGGCGCGTCATTCCAATTGGCTTAAATGACCGCAAAGACGCTGAAACCGCTGCCTGCCGCCAGTGCGCCAACACCCGATGGGCCGAAGGTCGCCCTCATCCTTGCCGGTGAAGTGCTGTTTGCACGCGATGGAATCGATGGGGCCTCGTTACGCGAAATCGCGGCGAAGGCAGGCCAGCGCAATCACCACGCGGTGCAATATCACTTTGGTTCGCGCGACTCGCTGGTCCAGGCAATCTTTGACTACCGCATGGATCAGATGGAGGTGGCACGCGGCGCGATGCTGGCCACCGCGGAAGCCGAAGGCAGGCTGGACGACCTGCGCACCATCACGGAAATCATCTTCCTGCCCCAGATCGAACTGATCGACGCATTTGGCGACCATTCCTATGCCGGGTTCCTCTCGGCCTATCTGCTCCGGTACCAGGCCCGCCGATTCGGCCAGTTCGGTGAACGCATCGCGCCCAACCTCGCACGCACGCTGGAACTTCTGCGCACCTGCCTCGCTTTTCTGCCCGAACTGGTCGCGCAGCGTCGGCTGGTCACTGCCTGCTTCATGTTTCTCAACATTCTCGTCATCCACACGCGCGATGGCGAGGATGCGGCGGAGGATTTCGATGCTGCGGTGGGCGATACGCTCTGCCAGATCGTAGCGGCGCTTTCGACGCCACTTGCGCAAGGCTGAATCACGCGCCGAAAAACGTCTCGCGCGCGTGTTGCGTGTCCATGTATTCGCGCACCTCGAACACCTTGCCGTCGCGCACGGTGATCAGAAAGTGGTACTGCGGTTCGTACATGCGCCCGTCGGTCAATTCGGCAAAGCCGGTCGCTTCGACGGCAACCTTGTTGCCTTCGGCGATCATCGAAACCGGGGTTATTACCAACCCGCCGGATTTGTAGATCGCCTTCGCGCCCTCGACGAGCGGACCGAAGCTCGCCTTGTCGTACCGACCGGACATGCCTTCCAGCCTGCCCGATACCCACCAGCTTCCACCGTCAGCCATCGCATCCAGCATGGCCTGAACGTTGCCGCTTGAAAATGTTTCGAAAAACCGCGCGACCACAGCCTTGTTTTCGTCGCTTCCCGTCTGTGCCATTCTTCAGCCTCGATCCCTGGATGCGGTCACCCGCCGCATGTTGCGCACGTCGTAGCGCGACAGGCGGCGGTTTGTAAACGTTGGCGTTGACCGTGATGCAATTATTCAACATTACTGTTGACTGATTGCCTGCAGCACAACCGACAAGAAGCTTCCGTGCCCCTGCGCGTTAAAATGTACATTCAAACCGGAGAGCAAGAATCATGGGAAAACTTGATGGCCGCACCGCAATCGTAACCGGTGCATCGCGCGGCATGGGATCATCGCATGCGCGGCGCTTCATCGCCGAAGGGGCGAAGGTGGTCCTGACAGACCTGCGCTCCGACACCGGCGATGCGTTGGCCCGCGAACTCGGCCAGAACGCCTTGTTCATCGAACACGATGTCACCAGCGCGGACGACTGGGCGCGCGTGGTCAAGGCGGCGGAAGACTTCTTCGGGCCGGTCAACGTGCTGGTAAACAATGCCGGCATTCTGGGCGCCATGGCCAAGACTGCCGACATCAGCGAAGCGGACTATCGCCAGGTATGCGAGGTCAACCAGCATTCGGTCTATCTCGGCATGCATGCGGTGATACCTTCGATGCTCAAGGGCGGGCGCGGCGCGATCGTCAACATCTCGTCGATCGCCGGTCTGGTCGCCAACTATGGCTTCCCCAGCCTGGCCTATGTCGCCAGCAAGTTCGCGGTGCGCGGAATGACCAAGGCGGCGGCGATCGAGTATGGCCCGCAGAATATCCGGGTCAATTCCGTCCACCCCGGCTTCATCATGACGCCGATGATGGTCGAAGCGACCGACGAAGGCGGCGGCGACGCGTTGCAGCAGATCCCGCTGCGCCGCATTGCGGAACCGGAAGAAGTGTCCAACCTCGTCCTGTTCCTTGCCTGCGATGAATCAAGCTACATCACGGGGGCCGAACACGTGATCGACGCCGGGATGACAGCGCAGTAACCCACGTATGCAGGGGAGCCGCCGCCGGAGGCCATGGCCTGTCCGGCGTCGGCGCTCTGCCCAGTCCAGGGCAGTGGAACGTGCAGGTGCCCTCCTCGGCGCAACGCAAAGCAGGCGTTAAACAGCCGTGCTTTCTTCCCGCTCGATCCGCGTTATCGCAGCAAGAAGGTAAATCGAGACGAGCAGCATAAACAGGAAGAATATCGGAAACTCGACCCAGTAGTTGATCAGCCCGTTGCGCGAAAATGGACCGGATTTGAACACAGAGATCAAGCCGAGCAAGGGCAACATGCAGCCCACCCAGATGGCGTACCAACTGACCCATTTTGGCATGAGCGGCCGACTGCGGGTATCTGCCAGAAACGCCATGCCCATCGGAACAAGCTGCAGCACGGTTGCGGAAAACGCACAGTCGAAGAACAGCCAGCCCGCATCGTACAACAACTGGATGAGTCGTGGGTCAAGTTCGTCGGGACGGAATGCTGCCGTCAGCCAGATCGACGCCGGCAAAAGAATGACAAGGGTCGTAAGCCCGGCTCCCCAAGTCTGCAGCGTGCACAGCATCGCATTGGAAGGTGAAATCACCTCCATCAACCGGGAAATCGCGACCCCCCAGACCAGGTAGAACACGCTGAACCCCATGGTGAACAGCATGCCGATGCGAACCGATGTGGTGTGGTCACGGAAATGCGCCGCGATTGTCTCTGCAGGGGCCGCAGCCGAATAGGGCGGAATATTGTACCCCAGAACGCCCCAAAACAGGATCAGCACAACCAGCAGCACCGGCCCTGTCCAGGCGCAGATTCGCATGTGTCCATAGGGTACCGGGCGATTGATCAGACTCATTGCATCCACTCCTGAAACGCCTGCGCATAAAGGCGTAGCCGTGCGGGCGCCGCGCTGGACGGTGAAGACTTCATGGCAGCAGGAAGGTTACCCGAACCGGCCGTAGATGGCCTCCTCCACCGCACGGTCAAGCTGGTTGGTCGCACCGGCCTGGTTGATAGTGTTCACGGCATCGAGGCCCCGCAGCCCCAGCGCCGTCGGGCGGCCTGCGTCCACCATGACATGCACTGCATCGGTACGGTAAGCAGCAATAGAGCCACCGGATGCGGCCACGATGGCTGCAATTGCTTCGTGAGCAACCGTCGCATTGTCCCACCGTGTCATCACGACAGCTCCATACTGACGCCCCTTTCCCCCATCAGCCACATCAGTATCGTTCCAGCCGCCGGGATCGCCGCCCGTCAGATCATGGATGTCGATTGCGGTTGCCCCGGCATCCTCCAACGCCGCCGCCACAGCCGTTGCATCCTGCCCGGCTTCTATCAGCACGAACACCGGAAGGCCTGCATCATCGCTGCGCTTTGGCCGGACCAGCGCGCGGCTTGCGCCTTCGCCCAGATTATACAGCAACACCCTGCGGAAGACGTTCTGTTCGTCGCGGTGAATATGCGGGGTCACCGCACTGTTGATAAGCCCGTTACGGTCCGCTTCATCAGCATATGTGACCAGTGCAATACCCTCGAACAACTCAGGCGCCACGGAGCCGATATCGAGAATGGGCGTTACGTGGTGTTGGACATAGCTTGCAAACCCCGGAATCCGTGCAGCCATGACGCCATGAACATCGCGCCAATACCGGCTGAACAGATCGCGCGAAATGGACGGTTTGCGCTCCAGCAGCGCCACAGTGCTTACGCCTGCCATGCTGCGCCCTCCAAAGGCAGGATCGTCCCCGACACGTAGGCGCCCGCACGCGAGGCCAGATAGATGACTGTGCCGCCCATATCCTGAGGCGTTCCGAGCCGCCCTGCCGGGATGGTCGCTATGACGGCGTCCTTCAGGCCTGGAACAGCGGCAAAAAAGCCATCCGTCATGTCGCTTGGGAAATACCCCGGTGCGATCGCATTGACAGTTATTCCGCCAGCAGTCAGGTCCGCAGCCATCATTCTGGTAAGCTGGTGTATCGCAGCCTTTGTCGCTCCGTAAGCATAAGCACCATTGCTGCTCTTCCCCCACAGGGCGCCGATAGAGCCGATGTTTATGATCCGCGCGGGATCATCCGGCTGAACAGCGGCACGCAGATTTGGCAACAGGCCCTGTGTCAGGAAAAACGGCGCGCGCAGGTTCAACGCCATTTCGGCATCCCAGCGGTCAGGATCGGCATCCTCTATAGGCCCCGCGCTGAACGCGCCGGCGTTATTCACAAGGATGTGTATCTTCGCGGCCTTCGCACTGACGTCCGCCGCAGCGTGTCGCACGCCATCAATGCTGGACAGGTCGTGTGCAAGGAACGTGGCGCTGCCCGGCCCCTGAAGATCGTCGATGAACGCGTTACCCTCTGCCAGCGACCGGCCGATAACCAGAACATCGGCGCCCACACCAACCAGCGCGCGGGTTATCATGGCACCGACCCCTCGCGCGCCACCAGTGACGATGGCCGTCTTGCCTGCAAGGCCGAAAAGATCATGGAGCATGTCGCGCATCGTCATTGCCCCTTGGAAATGTTCACGGTCTGCACCGCGGTGTATGCATACAGCCCTTCCCGCCCGCCTTCGGCACCGATCCCGCTTTGTTTGGTCGCGGGAAACGGCACCGCCGGATCGAGCGCACAATGCTGGTTCACCCACACAGTCCCGCTTTCGATCAGGCCAGCTACGCGGGTTGCGGCCTCCACGTCGCTTGACCACACCGATGCGCCAAGGCCGTAGGGCGATCTGTTCGCGCGGGCGACAACCTCATCCACATCGGAATAGCGAATGATCGGTAACACCGGTCCGAATGGCTCCTCATCGACCAGCATCGTGCCATCGGTGATGTCGCGCACGATGGTCGGCTCGATGAAATAGCCCGGCCGGTCAGGAACGTTCCCGCCCGCAATGATCCGGCCGTGCACGCGTGCATCGGCGAGGAATGCCTGCACCTTGTCGAACTGAGCCTTGTTCTGGACCGGCCCAAGTTGCAGCGCGGGATCGCCACCATCGCCGAGGGTTACCGCACCGGCAATCGCCGCCATTGCTTCGCACACGGCATCATACAGGCTGTCGTGGACATAAAGCCGCTTGATGACGGCACATACCTGGCCCGAGTTGAAAAAGGCAAAACCGAACAACGCCGGCGCGATTGCTGCAGGATCGGCATCGGGCAGCACGATCGCAGCATCATTGCCGCCCAGCTCCAGCGTCAGGCGCTTCAACGTGGGCGCCGCGGCCGCCATGATCTGGCGCCCGGTCTGGGACGATCCTGTAAACGCAATCTTTGCGACATCGGTGTGTCCAACGAGGTGCACGCCGGTAGCGTTCCCGCCGGAAAGGATGTTCAATACGCCGGCGGGCACAAGATCGGCGACAAGCGCCCCGAAGCGGGCTGTGGTAAGTGGCGTGCTTGGCGCCGATTTCACCACAACTGTGTTTCCTGCCATCAGCGCAGGAGCGATCTTGTTGACCGCAAGGTACAGCGGCGCGTTCCAAGGCACTATGGCCGCCACCACGCCGAGCGGTAGCCGTCGCAATTCAACCCGGCGGGCATCATCATCAATCAGGACTTCCGGCCCGATCTGCTGTGCGGCGTAATAGTCGAGGAATTGCAGGGCAAGGCCGACCTCAAACTGGGCCACCGCTATGGGACGCCCGGTTTCCATGACCAGTAGAGCTGCAAGCTCGGCGGCATTCTCGGCCACCACCCTCGACATGGCCACAAGCACATCGCGGCGTTGGGGATAAGCGCTATAACGCCACCCTGCCCATGCCCGCCGCGCTGCGGCAACCGCACGGTCGACATCGGCGGCACTAGCATCGGGTACCTCGGCCACAACCTGCTCGGTAACCGGGGAAATGACGGGAATGCGGCTTTCCCCGCCGGCAGCACCGCCATCAATCAGCATGTCGAACATGGTACCCTCTTCCTCATCGTTTTCCGGCCGGTCTTGACGTGCCGGCCTGGCATGATCTTCGTGCGGCGGCTTATGCGGTTTCGCGCTGCAATTGCGGCGTGTTGGCCAATGGTTCGGCAACTGTCGCCGCCTTGAACCGCGCCAGCGCAGCTGCCTCAAGCGCCCTTACCTTTTCAACGTTGGCTTCCTTGACGTGGCCAAACCCTCGGATTTGCGCGGGCAGGGAAGCCAGTTCAACGGCAATCGGGTGGTTGGCAGGCGTCAACTCGGTCACGACCTTTTGCATAAGTGCTTCATATTCGGTGATGAGCGCACGCTCCATCTTGCGCTCTGCCGTTCGTCCAAACGGATCGAACGCCGTTCCGCGCAAGCCCTTCAGCCTTGCGAGCAGCCCGAACACTGCGCCCATCCAAGGGCCGAACTCGCGCTTCAGGAGGTGGCCCGTCTGCGGGTCGCGCTTTGAAAACAATGGCGGAGCAAGATTGTAGCGCAACTTTGCGCCATCCTCGAACGTTGCCGCGATCTGCGCCTTGAACGCAGGATCGCTGTGCAGGCGGCCAACCTCGTATTCGTCTTTGTACGCCATGAGCTTGGCAAAGTTGCGCGCTACCATGACCGCAAGCTTTTCGCTGCCGGGCATTACCCGCGCTTCCGCAACCGCCACCAGATCGACAAGCTGCCGATAGCGAGCCGCCCACGCCGCGTTCTGGTATGCCGTCAGCATCGCCGTTCGGTGCGCGACAATATCGCCAAGTGCCGTCAACGGCTTGTATTCAAGCTCTGGCAACGTAGCTGCAACTTCGCTGGCAATACGCTGCGGATCAATGGCCTGAAGCCGCCCTAGCGCGAAGGCCGTTTTGTTGAACGAAACGGATACAGCGTTGATCTCGACGGCGCGCTCGATTGCCTCAGGCGATACCGGAAGCAAGCCAAGCTGGGATGCGTACCCAAGCATGAACAAGTTTGCGGCTATCGTATCGCCCAGCAACGCCAAGCCAAGCCCGGTAGCATCGACACTGTGCAAGGCGGCCGATCGCTTGCCCAGACGCTTGACCAGCAGGCTCTGATCGAGGGTCAGATCGGCGTTGCGCTGGAACGCAGGGGTCGGACTGACGCGCGCGTTGACAACGGCCACGGTCCGTTGCGGGTCGAGGGTCAGACCCGGTTCCTTGGCCAGCCCGGCAACTGCATCGAATGCCAGCGCCAGGTCGGCTTCGGCCACTCCGAGTTTCTGCGAACCCAATGCGGATTTTTGCGCGGCAATGCGAACGTGGCTGTAGACGGCGCCGTTCTTCTGGCTGAGGCCGGTCATGTCGAAAACCGAACAGTTCAGACCTTCCAGATGCGCGGCCATGGCCAGAAGCGCGCCAATCGTGACAACGCCAGTGCCGCCGATTCCCGATACCATGATGTTATACACCCCGGCATCGGTCATCCTCACGACTGGTTTTGGCAGCTCGCCCAGTTGCTTGCCCGCAAGTTCCGCTACCTTTGGCTTGCGCGGTTCTGCGTCGAGAACCGTGACAAAGCTCGGACAGAACCCTTTGACGCAACTGTAGTCCTTGTTGCACGAAGACTGATCAATCTGCCGTTTGCGGCCGAGTTCGGTCTCCTTCGGCCACACACTGACGCAATTGGATTGCACCGAACAGTCGCCGCACCCTTCACAGACAGCCGGATTTATGAACATGCGTTTCGCAGGGTCGGGGAACTTGCCACGCTTGCGCCGCCGCCGCTTTTCCGCAGCGCAGGTCTGTTCATAGATGATGACCGTAACACCGGGAACCGTTGCCATTTCCCGCTGGATGGCATCGTAATCGTCGCGGTGATGCACCGTCACGCCAACGCCCAGCTTGCTGTCGGCATCATAAAGTTCGGGGCGGTCGGAAACGACGACACAGCGTTTCACCCCTTCGGCCAGCACCTGGCGGCTTATGTCGCCCGGCGTCATCGGACCGTCGACCGGCTGTCCACCGGTCATGGCGACAGCGTCGTTGAACAGGATCTTGAACGTCATGTTGACGCCGGCAGCCACCGCCCCGCGCACGGCCAATATACCGGAATGGTAGTACGTTCCGTCCCCGATGTTCTGGAAGATGTGCGGCACATCCGAAAAGTGGCCAAGGCTGTACCAGTGGGCGCCCTCCCCGCCCATCTGCGTGTTGGGCAGCATGGCGGGTCCCGAATACATCGCCATGGCATGGCAGCCTATGCCGCCTGCAGCCACGCTGCCTTCTGGAAAGCGCGTGCCGGTGTTATGCGGGCACCCAGAACAGAAATAGGGTGAGCGTGTGGCATCGCCAGAGGCGCTGTCGGCAACCTCCTCCAGTTGGGTCGTCAAAAGTCCCGCGCGCGCGTCGATCGCTTCGTCCGACGCGCCCATTCGCCTGAGCCGTTCGGCGATTACCAGGGCAAGCTGGATCGGCTCAAGCTGGATATCCGACGGAATCATCATCACGCCGTGTTCGTCCACCTTGCCGAACACCTGAGGCGCACCGGCTTTGCCATAAAGGATGGCCTTGATCTGGTTTTCGACCAGAGGCTCCTTTTCCTCTATCACCAGAAGCTCCTGATGCCCTTGCGCGAAATCGGCCAGCCCGCGCGGTTCCACCGGATACATGCAGCCAAGCTTCAGGAAGGAAATGCCGTGCGCCGCAGCGGTAGTGGTGTCGAGGCCAAGCAACAGCAGTGCCTGCATCGCATCCTGCACCGCCTTGCCGGTGGAGACGATCCCCAGCCGGCGCGATGGTGCGTTAATCGTCAAACGGTTCAGGCCATTGGCATAAATGAACTTTTCAACGAGCGGCCAGCGAAAACGCTTGTGCACTATTTCGGACTGCTGACGATCAAGATGAGTCGGATAGTTGTGAATCCCGTTCGGCGGGGGCGGTCCTCGGTCGGGAAGAACAAAGGATGCGCGTTCCGCCGAAAGATCGACGGTCATCGTCTGCTCCAGAACTTCATTGCACAGCTTGAAGCCAACCCACGCCCCGGAATAGCGCGACAGGGCGAAGCCCATCAGACCGAAATCCAGCACATCCTGCACATTTGACGGTGCCAGAATGGGCATCCCCGCGTGCATGAGCGCCAGTTCGCTCTGGTGCGCCACGGTCGATGATTTGCCGCTATGATCGTCACCGGCAACCACCAGCACCCCACCAAGCGCAGCGGCGCCGGCAATATTGCCGTGTTTGAAGGCATCGCCGGAACGATCGACGCCCGGTCCCTTGCCATACCAGATTGCAAAGACCCCGTCCTTGTTGGCGCCCGGCGTCGTTGCCAGCATTTGCGTACCCCACACGGCCGTTGCCGCAAGGTCTTCGTTCACGCCAGGCTGGAAGAGGATGTCATGCTGGATCAGCAGTGCCTTGGCACGCCACAGCTCCTGATCGTATGACGTCAACGGCGAGCCGCGGTAGCCCGAAATGAAACCCGCCGTGTTGTGTCCCGCCGCCCGGTCGATTTCACGCTGCATCATCGGAACGCGCACCATCGCGTGCGTTCCGGTCATCAAAGCGGTTCCGCTGGTCAGCGTATACTTGTCGTTCAGCGAGACATCACGCATAGGAATAGTCCTCAAATCGGTAGGCAGCGGCGTGATCGCGCAGATAGGCGGCAAAGGCCGGCGCAAACTGCGCGAACACGGCCCGGCTGCTGGGCCGGCTGCCCATGCCTGCATGCCATTGGCGCAGCCCGGCTTCATCGAGAATCGACCGGTCGAAACAGTGCTGCATGACGCGCTCCGCCAGTTCGAAGCTGTGAAACGCAAAGATATCCGCTGTCGTCAGGGCCGATCCAACGAGAAACGGTCCCTGGTCAACCAGCCGGACCAATGCAGCGATGGCACGGTCAATGGACCCCACCGCAATCGCTGTAGTGGCATCGGCATTCACCCCGCCCATGAACACGCCGGGATAGAGCGTGCGGCACGGACCTTCGATATAAACCTGCACTACGTTGACCAACTGCCGTACGCGCGCACGGGCGAATATATCTGCGGGAAGCAGTGCGGGTTCCGGCAAGACTTCTTCGAGGTATTCGATGATCGCCACGGTTTCCGCGATGAAACCGCCCGGCGTTTCCAGAAACGGAATCTTGCCCATCGGGTTGCAGGCAAGAAACGCCTCGTCCTGCGCTGCACCGGTAATCACCACTTCATGCGGCGCGCCCTTTTCCAGTAACACGGCGTGCACAATATTGTGATAGTTGCTCACCGGATAGCCGTGGAGGCGCAAAGGCTTGATTGAAGCAGTCATTCCGGCAAGGCCGTGCCAAGCGGCGCAACCAAATGCTGCGGCGGCAAATCGAATATCTTGCCCGGATTGAGGATGCCTCGCGGATCGAGCATCGACTTCAGCTCGAACATCAATGCGCATTCGGCTTCGCTGCGACTGACCGAAAGCCACTTCTTCTTTTCCAGGCCGATGCCGTGCTCGGCCGATACCGAACCCTGAATGGGGCGCAGCGGCTCGTAGACGCACGCTTCCACAACCTCCCGGTCGTCGGCACCGCCGGCGCCAATGGCGATGTGCAGGTTGCCGTCGCCGATGTGGCCCAGAAACGCGATCGACCCGTCCGGCAGCTGCGCCTTCAGAGCAGCTTTCACGTCGGCCATATAGCCTTCCATGTCGCCCACCGGCAGGCTTACGTCAAAGGCGTAGAACGGCTGGAAGTCACGGACGATATGCTCCAGGTCTTCGCGTATTGCCCAGATGGCTTCCCTCTCACGTTCGGAACTGGCAAGCACGGCATCGTCGAGCAATCCCATTTCAGCCGCCTTCTCAAGCGCCTGATGGAAAAGAGCCGTATCGCGTTCCTGATCGGATCCTAGCGTTTCAATGACAACATAATACGGCTTGTCCGAGGGCAGTGGTGCACCGTGGCGTCCGCCGGCGGTGTTGACCCGGTAAAAGCTGTTGTCGATCAGTTCGAATGCGCTCAGCAATCCGCCAAGCGCGCCGTCCATGTGGCGCAAAAGATCGGCGATCTGGCTGAATCTTTCTGCGCAGACCAGCGCGGTATTGCTGCTGGTCGGCTGCTCACGCAAACGCAGTACAAGGCGCGTTATAACGCCAAGCGATCCTTCCGTGCCAATGAAAAGCTGCTTCAGATCATAGCCCGTGTTGTTCTTGAGCATGCGGTTGAGCGAGGAGACGATCCGGCCGTCGGCCAGCACCGCTTCCACGCCGAGAACCTGTTCGCGCATCATGCCATAGCGCAGCACGCGCATGCCGCCGGCATTGGTCGCCGCATTGCCGCCAAGCTGGCATGAGCCGCGCCCGCCAAGGTCCAGCGGGAACATCAACCCAAACTGTTCAAGGTGGTCCTGAAACGTTTCGAGGATGACGCCCGCCTGCACAATGGCTGTGCGGTTTGCGGGGTCTACATTCTCGATGCAGTTCATACGCTCAAGCGAGAGGGCAATTTCGCCAGGTCGGGTTTGCGTCGCCCGCACCCAACCGGACATGCCACCGTGCACGACAACCGCCTGTCCCGCAGCATGACAGGCGGCCATGATCTGCGAAACCTGCTCGGTGGTGGTCGGCCGGACAAGCGCATCCGCACCAATCTCGCTCATGAAGACGCCGGGATTGCGCATGCGAACGTCTGCGCCGGTGAGCAAGCCCTTGTCATCCACGATCGAACGCAGGCGTTCAATGAGTGCCGCGGGTGTCCTGGCGGTGCGTTCCGTCACAAGCGCACCAGAATGTCATCGCCATCCACGACGGTTTCATAGCGTTGCAAGACCAACGATGGGTCATCGTCGCACGCGCCGCTTGCCAGATCGAACGTCCAGCCGTGCCACGGGCAGGTCAGGATGCCAGCCTCGACTTCACCTTCGTGCAAAGGCCCTTGCGCATGCGGGCACCGCGCGGCGGTCGCAATCGGCGCGCCGTCGTTCAGAAAGACCGCGATGCGTGTACCGTTCACGCTGGCCCGCATCGACTGGCCAGCCTTGAGTTCGGCAAAGGACCCCACGCGGTGCAGCGCGGTTTCTTCGGGCATATTCTGTGTCATCGTACCTTGAACCTCACCGGCAACTTCTTCGGTCCGCGCGCGAAGTAGGAATCCATCCACTCCGGCTCGTCGCTGATCGGCATCAGCACCTCGAAACGTTCCATCAGGATCTCGACCGCCGCGCGGGCCTCCATGCGCGAAAGATAGGAACCGAGGCAGAAGTGCGGCCCTTGGCCGAAGGACATGATTTCACTTGGGTTGCGATCGAGATCGAACTCTTCGGCGTTGTCGAACTTGCGCTCATCGTGGTTGGCCGCGCCGAGTAGCAACATCACCAGCGAACCTTCCGGGATCGCCACCCCGCACAATTCGGTATCGCAGGTCGCATGCCGGAAGAGCATCTGCACCGGCCCGTCAAACCGCAGCATTTCTTCGAACATCTGCGGAATCTTTTCGGCATCCGCGCGGATCGCTTCCTGCAGGCCCGGTATGCGCTTCATGTGAGTCAGGGTGATGCCCAGCAGGTTTGTCGTGGTTTCAACCCCGCCGATCAGCAGCAGGATGGCCATGCTGAGCACTTCATTTCGGCTCAGCCGCTCTCCATTGACCTCAGCCTGCATGAAACCGCTGATGAGGTCGTCGCCCGGCTCGGCAGCACGGCGGTCATACACGTCATCGAAATAGGCGCGTATATCGCGCGAGCTCTTATCGATGATCGACAGGCGCTCCGGCCCGTATGCGGCACGGTTACCGGCCGAAAGCAGGTCATCGACCCAGTGCTTGAAATCGACCCGTCGCGCCAGGTCCACGCCTAGCACGTCAGCAATGACGCTCACCGGGAAGAGGGCAGAAAACTCCCAAACAAAGTCGAACTCGCCTTCGTTGCCATTTCTTTCGATGATCCCGTCGATCAGCTCATGCGTCACCCGGCGAATCTTTTCGCTGAGCGCGCCGACACGGCTTGGCACAAAGGCCTTGTTGGCCAGCTTGCGGGTGCGCATGTGACCGGGGGGATCCATGGAAATCATCGGCGGAACTTCGGGCACCGGATCGTATTCGCCCAACAGGACAGGCCAGAACTTGGACGACGAAAAGGTCTTGCCGTCCTTGAGCACGGCTTCCACGTCGTCCCAGCGCGAAACAACGAAGCCGCCCATCGATTCCACCCAGTGAACGGGCGCAATCGCACGCAACTGCGCATAATGCGGATAGGGGGCAGCCGTCACCTTGGGGTCGAGCGGGTCGTAGGTGATGACGACCGCTTCGTCCGGCATGGCCGCAGCCAGATTGTCATTCATGGAAGGATTCCTTCTGGTCTGGCGTCAGCCAGGAAACGGGGGCACGACGCCAAGCTGCTGAAACACCGGAACAGCATCCCAGATGCTGCGCTCAAGGTAGATTTTGCCTTGGCGCCACGCCATGACGGTCACGCCGCGGGTCTTGGTCACCTTGCCCGCCGCTGGAATGCCAAGGAAATCGCCGGCGTGCTTGGTTTCCCACGTCCACTGGAACGACCCCAGCTTGTCATCGCCGACATAATCGAACACGTCGAACCTGTTGTAGCTCAACGTCGGATCTTCAATGACGAAGTTGTTGAAGAAGCCACGCAAGGCGACAAGATCACCGTTGATCTGCAAACCGAAATTGACATCCTCGAACTGGATGTCCGGGTCATACAGACTCATCAGTTCGTCGGTTCTGTCTGCAAACAGCCCGATCCAGTACTGGGCCCATTCTAGATTCATATTGCCTCTCCATCACACCGCCCACATTGACTGAGCACCTGCACGGGCACGTCAATGATCTCTTTCGCCGCCCCAATCTCTGTGGACAGGTGCGGACGCCGGGGCACTGGCTGAACGCAGCGTAGACACACCAGCACCGGCAGGCCATGGCCCAGACAAGCGCCTCTTGCCATTTCGTGCCAAAAATACCCCACCCCTCAGCCATAATTTGCGTTTAGCCACTCCGCATTTCGATGATTTACAGAGGATTCGCGGCCTTTTCCTCGTTTCAACACTCGAAACGCGCAAAACGAATTGTCCCGCTTGGCCACGCCGTGGCACGCACGGGTATTTCAATTGTTGCCCTCACCTGCTTCGGTCAATGTCGGTGAAAGGCCCACGTCATCAAGAAACGTCGTGGACCATCCGATCTTCAGGAGGGGATTTTTCAATGTCACGTACCGTATATTTGCGCGCATCTTCCGCGGCCGCCCTGGCCATGGTGCTCGTGCAGGCTCCAGCCCTTGCCCAGTCCAACGCACCCACTGCAGAAGAGATCGTCGTCACTGCAACGAAGCGTGATGAAAGCCTGGTGAAGGTTCCAATCGCCGTCAGCGTCGTGACCGAGCGCGCCATTGCAGAACGCGGCATCAACCGTCCGGCCGATTTCCTCGGCAGCACCCCCAACGTCACGTTCGTCGAAGACAACGCGGGCGAAGCGTACATCAACATTCGCGGGCAGACTTCCGTTCGCAACTCCGATCCGAACGTGGCCATTGTCATCGACGGCGTGACCCTGTCGAGCGTCAAGCCTTTCAATCAGGACCTTTTCGGCATCAAGCAGATCGAAGTACTGAAAGGCCCGCAAAGCGCGCTTTACGGCCGCAACGCGGCGGCGGGCGCCATCGTGATAACCACCAAGGCGCCGGGCGACACCTTTGAAGGCAACATCGTCGCGTCGTATGGTAACTTCAACGCAAGCCGTGCGAGTGCAACGGTCAGCGGCCCGCTGACCGACACCCTCGGCTTTACCATCGCTGCTTCAACACGCGACACCGACGGCCCGTTCACGAACATCAACACCGGTGAAAAGGTGCAGCGGTTCCAGAGCAACAGTGGCCGCGCCCGGCTGCTTTACAGCGGTGGCCCACTGACTCTCGACCTGAAAGTCACAGCGCACCGTTCGAAGGGCGGTGGCAGCGCCTACAACGCCCAGTTCGTTGGTCTGCCGATCGGCGGTTTCAATGGCGCCGCGCTGGACGCCAACTTTGCCGACATGCCGTTTGTATCAAACGTGACCGGTGCGTTCGATGAAAAGTTCGCGGACGTCACGCTTAAGGCCGAATATGACTTCGGCGGCGCCAAGCTGACCTCGATCAGCAGCTACAACCGCCTGAACCAGTATTTTGCAAGCGACTCTCCGCCCTACATCGCCCTTGATTCAGGGGTAGGCGGCACCGTCCAGCAGTACACATACCTTGACAAGAATCTGTCACAGGAAATCCGGCTTACCTCTTCCGCCGATAGCCGGTTGCGCTGGCAGGTCGGGTTCTACTACCTGCGCTTTACCCGCAACCAGACCAGCAAGATCAGCCTCGATACTGACGGCTCGCTGCCCCGCAACCGCGACGAGATCGAAAGCTCGCTGACCAGCCATGGCACGCTTTCGTTCAGCAATCCGCTGTACCGGACGACCAGCTACGCGCCGTTTGCCAGCGTCCAGTTCGACGTGACCGACCAGTTGCACCTGAACCTGGCTGGCCGGTATGACACAGAAAAGCGGTCGATCCGCGAAGTCGCGCGCGATGCGATCAATCCGCTGACCGGCGCGAATTACAACAACTGCATCGCGCTGACGGGGCGCACCTTCGCCAATTGTGAGTCATCGCGCACGTTCAAGCAGTTCCAACCCAAGGCCAGTGTGTCCTACGATGTCGGCCGCGATGCCAGCGTCTATGCAAGCTATGGCAAGGGCTTCAAATCGGGCGGGTTCAATCCGATCGGTTCGCGCCAGGCGCTGATTGCTGCCGCCGGGGGCAATGCTGCAGCCATTTACGTTCAGGATGGCTACAACAAGGAAGTGTCCGAATCCTATGAAATCGGCGCCAAGGGTCGGTTCTTCGACCGCGCGCTGTCGCTCAACGTCGCCGTGTTCAAGACCGACATCTCCGGCGCGCAGCAGTTCCAGTTTCAGCCCGCTGCCGGTCTGCAAACTACCGTCAGCATTGACAGGGTGGCGCTGAAGGGCTTCGACTTCGATTTCAACGCCCGCCTGCCAATGGGCCTCAACCTGTTCGGCGGTTTTGGCTATACCCACGGCAGGGTAAAGCAGTTCTCCGGCAACCCGCTGAACAACGGGAACGTCGCGCCGGGCGCGTTCGAAACCACGCTGAACCTTGGCGCGAGCATGAACCTCCAGCTCAGCCAGACGCTGTCGCTGACGCCGCGCGTCGAAGTAAACCGCTACGGCTCGATCTGGTGGGATGTGGACAATACGCCGGGAACACAACGTGATCCATTGACGCTGCTCAAGGCGCGCCTTTCGCTCAAGGGTGGAGATCGCTGGGAAGTGTCCGCGTACGGCGATAACCTGACCAACCGGAAATACTTCCAGGAAATCGTGCCATTGCTGCCGATCTTCACGGTCAACTATCGCGGCCCGACGCGGAGCTTCGGCCTTGAAGCCAGGGTCAACTTCTGAAACGTCCCCCCGAAGGCGTGGATCGCGGTCCGCGCCTTCCCTTTTCATCCGGCGCTGACGACAGGGGTTCGTTATGAATCTGGCATGGGAACAGGACTGGCTGGAACAGTTCGACAATCGGCTCGACGAACTGATGGCAAACTATCCTGCAGAGTTCGAATACGAAGACATCAATTTCGGCGTCCGAATAGACAATGACCGAGTTGCCCTGCGCCGCTGGTTTCAAACCTTCGAAAACGCCGATCCTGACGCATCACGGCACATGTTCAACGCAACGCGGTATCACGGCGACGAACACGGCGGCTGCCTCGAATGGACGTGGGAGATCGAGCACCGCACCGATTTCCTCGGCCTTCCAGCAAAGGGCAAGACGACGTTCGTGCGCGGTCTGACCGTCCACAAGTTCGAAGCTGGCAAGATTACCGTGGAACGCAGTCTGTGGGATACCGGCGCTCTGATGCGGCAACTGGGTCTTCAGGCGCCAATGGAAGTGGAGTTTCGATGATGTTTTCGCTCACCGGCAAGGCCGCTATCGTCACGGGCGGCGGATCGGGTATCGGCGGCGCGATCGCCCAGCGGCTGCGCGCAGCGGGCGCCGATGTACTCGTTGCCGACATCCGCGATCATGGCAGCGATGTCGCCGCATGGGGCGGCGCCTTTCGCCAGACCGATTGCAGCAAACCAGAAGATGTACAGGCGCTGTGCGACGATGCCATGGCGCGGTTCGGAAAGCTGGACATCATGGTCAACAATGCCGGCATCGCGCAAAGTGCGCCACTTGCCGAAGCCGATCCTGCACGCTCGGAACGTTTCTGGCGCCTGCATATCCTCGGCGTACAGTCCGGCATCAAGGAGGCAGCAGCCAGGATGAAGCCCGGCAGCGCGATCGTGAACATCTCCTCTATCACGGCGGTGCGGGGCTTTCTGGCCTGGGGCGAATATGCCGCAACGAAGGCTGGGATCATCTCGCTGACGCAGACCGCTGCGGTGGAATACGGAGGGGCAGGCATCCGGGTCAATTGCATCGCCCCAGGCATCATCGACACACCCTTGGCCATGAACGAAGCGCCAGACATGGTGCAGCGCAACGCCAGCGTATTCAGCTTGCTCGGCCGGATCGGCAGACCGGAAGAATTGGCCGCCGCCGTTCACTTCATGGTCAGCGACGATGCAAGCTATGTCACCGGCCAAACATTGCTCGTCGACGGTGGGTGGAGCACTGGCGCATCGGTTAAAGGCATCCAGTTGGCGCTTTCGACCTCGGACTGACGATGCCTGCCTAACTCGTGATGCTGCTGCTCAGGCTCGACCGGGCATTGCTTTCGCGCCAATCGCTCGGGCGTTGCCCTGTCCAGCGCACGAACGCCCTGGAAAACGCGCTGCTGCTTGAAAAACCCAGCAAATGGGCGATCTTCTCGGTCGTCAAGTCGGCCCGGCGCAAATAATCAAAGGCAAGTTTTTCACGCAAGCGGTCCAGCAATTCCTGAAAGCTGGTGTTTTCGTCGCGCAAGCGCCGCAGCAGCGTGCGTTCCGTCATGCCCAGCAAACGCGCCGTTTCTTTCTTGCTTGGCTCACCACTGGGGAGTTGCCCGACGAGCGCATCGCGCACCTTGGCCGAAAAACGGCTCTGAAAGCGGAACGCCATATGGTTAGCGGCCATCTCGTCCAGCATCGACGCCAGCTCCTCGTTTGCTGACGGTACGGGTCGCTCCATGTCGGCGCCGTTGAACAAGATACTGTTGACCGGCTGCGAATAGCGGATTTCGCACTGGAAAATGTCCTGATACGCACGGTCGTCACGCGGCTTTTCGTGTTTGAAGCACACTTCCAGCGGCACCACGGGGGCAAGGCATATCCATTTGCACAGCATCAGGAACCCGGCCAGAATCGTGTCGATGGTCTGGTAGATCGGCTGGCGTCCCCCGGTGTTGAGATCGACCTGCAACAGATAGTTGGCACCCACTTGCTCGAAAGACACCGATGCGGCATCGGAAATCAGCCTGGCGGAGTGGGCGAAGCGGTGGCCGGCACGCTTCAGCGTGGCGCTGCATGCCATCGCATAGCCGACAACGTGGAACGTCGAAGGGCGAATATGGCGCGCGACCTTCAGCCCGAAATCATCATCGCGCGTTTCCTGCACGGCAGCGATCCACAGATTGGTCACCTGGTCCTGCGAATAGCGGTGGTTGAGATCGCCCACCTTGTCTGGCGACATGCCAATGCTGCGCAGCAAGGCTGCGTGGTCGATGCCGCTGTCCTGCAGGGCCTGCACAATGGCAAGCACCCATGCGGAAAGACCAGTCTGCATTCTACCTCACCCATTATGCCCTAGCGGCCAGACTAGGATTTCCTGGCGCCAATGCAAACTGCTGATGGCGTCTGTTCCTTAGCGAACCAACATTCGCTGTGCGCACGAAGGCAACGCCGGTCTCGGTACCGACCCATTGCGTTCATGGACAGCTCGCCAGCACAGCCCGATTGCTTCCAGCCGTTTCAACGGTAGGTTTCTGGACTGGATTCGGATCTGCCGCGCGGCAGGCTGACCCTTTGAACGTTTGAAATCTTGCAAGCCGGAGCACACGAACATGGCCAACAGCCCCTGGCAACATCACCGCAGCGCCAGCATTGCCGACGATATTGATTTCGAGATCAAAGGGCAGGAACTGCAGTTCCTCGAAATCGAGCTTGATCCCGGTGAAAGCGCGGTTGCCGAAGCGGGGGCGCTGGTGTGGAAGGATGGCGCCGTGGGGATGACCACTGTGTTTGGCGATGGCAGCGGCGATCAGGGCGGCGGCTTCATGGGCAAGCTGCTGGGCGCGGGCAAGCGGCTGGTGACGGGCGAAAGCCTGTTCACCACCGTGTTCACCCACAACGGCAGCGGCAAGGCACGCGTCGCCTTCGCCTCGCCCACCCCCGGTTCGATCCTGCCGCTCAAGCTGTCCGATGTGGGCGGAACGCTGATCTGCCAGAAGGACAGCTTCCTGGCGGCCGCGCGCGGCGTGTCGATCGGCATGCACTTCCAGCGCCGCGTGCTGACTGGCCTGTTCGGCGGCGAGGGCTTCATCATGCAGAAGCTGGAAGGGGACGGCTGGGTGTTCGTGCAGATGGGCGGCACGCTGGTGGAACGCGAACTGCGCGCAGGCGAGGAACTGCACGTCGATACCGGGTGCCTTGCCGCCTATACTCCCTCTGTCGATTTCGATCTGGTCACCGCAGGCGGCGTGCGATCGGTGCTGTTCGGCGGCGAAGGGCTGTTCTTCGCGCGGCTGCGCGGGCCGGGCAAGGTGTGGATCCAGTCGCTGCCGTTTTCGCGCCTGGCCGGGCGGATGCTCGCCGCAGCCGGATCGCGCGGCGGGCAGAACCGCGGCGAAGGGTCGCTGCTGGGCGAACTGGGCGATCTCATCGGCGGCAACAACTGACGGAACACGGATGCGCTGGGGCCGGGCGACGCGCGCGCCCGCCCCCTGCCCGGTCAGAACGCCTTGCGCACAGTGACGCCCCAGGTGCGCGGATCGCCCGGCAGCCCTGCGATCAGCCCGGTGTTGCCCGGCCCCACGAAAAGCTGCTCGAAATAGTTCGCCGCAAAGGCGTTGCGGACCCAGCCGTAGATATCCAGCCCCCCCTCGCTGCGGAACCCGGCGCGCAGATTGGACAGCGCATAGCCATCGACGTTGGTATAGATCGACGGCGTGGGGTTGGACGAAAAGCCCGAACGATAGCTGCCGTCATACCCGAAGTAGAGCTGGCCGTCCTGCCCGAACACACTGACCGGGCGGTTGGCCTCGAACCCGTAGGAGAACACCCACTTCGACACGCCGGCCAGGCGCCGCCCGGAAATGTCGCAATTGGCCGGGCTGGAGGCACCGCCGGAAAGCTCCGGCGGGCACGGCGCATCGGTGAAGCGGCGGTAGGTCGCATCGGTAAACGCGCCATTGGCATAAGCATTGAACCGTTCGCTGGGCCGGATCGAAAAATCCGCCTCGATGCCCTGCGTGCGCACCGCCCCGGCGTTGGCCAGATACCCGCGCAGCACCCCGAACTGGCCATTGTTCACGTTGGCCTGATAGTCCTTGATAGCCGTGCGAAACGCCGAAAGGTTGAAAATCGCGCCCACGCTGCGCCATTCGCTCTTGATGCCGATTTCATAGTGGTTGACCGATTCCGGCTTTACCGTGGCAGCGCCCAGCAGAGGCGTGTTCAGCGCATCGGTCGGCACGCCGTTCTGGTTGATGCCGCCCGATTTGAACGACCGGGCATAGGTCGCATAGGCAAGCACGCCCGGTGCCGCCTTGTAGCTGGCGGTAAAGTCGTAACTGAAGTTCCAGTCGCTGAAGGTGGGCGCGATCTCCTGCGGGGTAAAAATCGCCAGTTGCGCGGTCCGGGCGGCGCCGGGTGCCCCGTCGAGCCGGATCTCGGTGCCTGCCGCGGTGAACACGCGCCGCTGATAGAAGCCGTCCTTGCGGTCGTAGTTCACGCGAACGCCCGGTTGCAGGGTCAGCTCCGGCGTCACCTTCCAGCTCGCCTGCCCGTAGAGGGCAAGGCTGGTGTTCTTCAGATACTGCGTGTTGCGCGCGGTAAGCCCGTCCAGCACATTGGAGGTGTAGAGCGCATTGGTCGGCGCAAGATTCCACCGGGTCGAGGCAGCGCCGTGCGATTCGGTCCCCTGCGTGTCGATCCGCTGGTAGAAGCCGAACGCGCCCACCACAAAATCCAGCGTGCGGCCAGACCGGTTGTAGCGCAATTCCTGTGTGTACTGGTCCTGCTGCGATGGATTTTGCGAGCGGGTAACGATCGGCAGCCCGGTAAAATCGCGGTCGTTCTGCGGTTCCCAATCCCAGAACCGCCACGCCGTGACCGAAGTCAGCGTACCCGGCCCGACATTCCATTTCACTTTTACCGAAGCTCCGCCAATACGGTTTCCGGCCTGAAGTGCAGCGTCAAGATCGGTCACCCGGTCAAACGGATCGGTACTGGCCGGAGCATAGCCCTGCGCCGCAGCCAGGGCTGCGAACTGGCGGTCCGGCGCGCGTTGGGTCACGCCGGTGCGGACATAGACTGAACCGCAGCACACAGCGTCCTGCCTGCTGTAGTCTCCGGCCAGCGTGATGTTCAACGCTTCGTTCGGCTGGAACAGCAACTGCCCGCGCAGGCCAAGGTTATCCTGGCTCTGAATCCACTGGCGCGAGGTGACGTTGTAGATCGTGCCGCGCCGCCGGGTTGAGGAAACCGCCACGCGCGCCGCCAGCGTTTCGGCAAGCGGGCCGGAAACAGCCGCTTTTGCCTGCACGTAATCGAGATTGCCAAAGGTGACTTCCGCCTTCCCTTCGAAAGCAAAGGTCGGCTGGTTGGTGGTGATGTTGATCGCCCCGGCGGTGGTGTTCTTGCCATAGAGCGTGCCCTGCGGCCCACGCAGCACCTCGATCTGTTTCACGTCGAGGAAATCGAACGTGGCCGATGCCACGCGCGAATTGTAGACATCGTCGATATAGATGCCCACGCCCTGTTCGATGCCATCGTTGGTCAGGCCGAACGGCACGCCGATGCCGCGGATATTGACTGCGGTGTTGCGCGGGTTGGACGAATAGAACTGCAAGGTTGGCGTCAGTTGCTGCAACCGCCCGACATTGAAGCTGCCGGTGCTGTCGATCTGGTCCCCGCCGACAACCGAAATGGCCACCGGCACGTCCTGCGCCGTCTCGGCCCGGCGGCGCGCGGTGACAACGATCGTCCCGCTCTCGTTGGCGCCGGTGCCGACGGACGATTCCTGCAAAGGGGCCGCGTCGGCAGGCGTTGGCAGGCCCGGCGCAGCCGGAACAGCTTCGGCATGGGCAGCGGACGAAAGGGCAAAGGGCGCAGCCCCCGCCAGCAGCAGGATACGGAAAGACATCGCAGAACCTCGTGATGGTGGGGTTTTCAGGCGATGCTTCCGGTGGTCCGGTCAGCGGTGCGGTTGGAATCTTGTAGCGTTAAAGGGCGGTGCGGCGGTTCGATCAGGTCGGTGTAAGCCGCCGCTTTTCAGTAACGTCGATCTGCACGATGCGGCCGTCATGAACCGTCAGCAGAACCGTCCCGAACCGCAGGCCGGACAGGCTTTCGCGCACACTGGCAAGGCCCGCTTCGATCGCGTCGTGCTCAGCCGGCAAGGGAAAAGGGCCGGGAGATGGATGCATGGCGGCAATGATCCTTGTGCATGATCGGAACGATACCCGGCTGACGCCGCCAGATGGCCAGGTATCATGCCCGGCGCATCCGGCGATTCCGCGCCGATGCCCCTGCATATACTCAATTGTTTTGATAGACATTAAACAATGCCTGTCGCGGGCGATAGTTCTGCTTTGCGCACGACGCAGGCCTCCACCCCGAAGGCCTCAAAAAGGCACGCCACGACCGGTCGCGGACGCCCGGCGCGGTGAGGAACCGTAAAAACGGGTTGGGGCCTTCGCGCCTTTTCCGCAGCACGCCCGGCGGCTGGCGCAAGGGCACGACCGCGAGCAGTGCGTTACATCACCAGGCGCAGACGGCCGCGCGAAACCGGAACCCGACCGGCTCCCATCGGCGGGATGGCGCTGCTGCGCGCACGGTCCGCCTTGAGGCAATCGAGGGCCATCGCAAGGTGCAGGGCCGCAATAGCCTGTCCGTGACGATCGAGATCGTCCAGAGCACCGGTAAGCGTGTCCAGCACCTCATCCAGAGGCCTTTCGGCATTCAGCATGGCGACACCTCACTTGCTCGGCCAGCGGGGCGGATAGTGCGCAACCGCACGCCGCTGCCTGCCACCAGAAATCCCTGTCTCCAGTTCTCCTAGCGAAGATTCCCGCCTGCGTAAGGCAAGAATGCACCGCTCCAGACTGAATGCGCGAACCAATTCGCTGCGCCTACTAACCCAGGTCGCGTAGAAACACTTACACGCCTGATAGTTAGCAGCGGCCCGATGCCGCAACGCAGCATCCGTTCCGCCATCCTTCCCAGTAAAAAACTGTCCCATTTTGATAGTGGCACCCCGGCACACTCGCGCAAAAGCTGTCTGCAACCCTCGGTGCAGGTCCAAAAACCAGCACCGATTCCGCCGAATCAGGTAAAAATGCCGAAACCTTTCCCGCGCTGCACCGCTGTTGGGGAAGCCGCCCCGGCGCAGGGCGTTAATCAACCAAAGCGGAACAACATCTGCCCCGCCAATGGGCCTAGCGGGGCTTGTAGAAATCCCGCAGCGATGCCGGTGCGCCACACGTGCGGATCGCGGTTTCGACGTGGCGCGCCCGCTCCTTGATCAGGGATGCCGAAGTCAGCGCAAACTTTCGCTCATGCGCGACTTCGGCAGCGGTGAACGGCTGCGTACCCGGCAGCACGCTATCGCCGCCAATCGCAAAGACCATGAAGTTCAGCATGTCGGCCAGTTGCTGGTTATCGGTAAGGCGGCTCCTGGCGATATTGGGCAGGCGCAGCAGATAAGCGCGGGTGTCGGGCGTGCACATCATGTAACCTACCCGGCCGCGCAGTTCGGGCAGCCGTGCCGGGGCGGACACGCCCTGCACCCCATGGCACCCGGCACAGTGTTCGACGTAATCGGACCGCGCCAGTTCGGGATCGGTGACTGCCGCCAGCCCTTGTGCCACGGTCTGCGCGCGCGGATCGTCCATCGCCATCAGCGTGGGCGCGGCCGCGGGGAACCCTGCTGCCATAGCCGCCGCCAGTCCGGCCAGAACGATCGCCCGCACGCGCATCACCCGTCAGGCAGCGCCGATCATGATCGCGGTGGAGCAGTGGTATTCCATGCTGCTCGTCCCGAAACACCAGATCACGTTGTTGTTGAGCTGCGGCAGATAGACCTGCGTTTCGCGGTCGGTATTGTCGCACCCGCACTGGCCGCAGGCAGGCTTGCCACAGCAATCGCGGTACGCGATCATGTAGGCCTTGCCATCGTCGGGGTTGATGCACGACCCGACCCACGAAACCGGCGATGGTTCGGACCCAGCAGGGCAAGTGTGGATGCCGCCGCCGCAACAGGTGCACAGCGCCCCGTCGATCGCGCAATAGCGCCAGTAATCGCACTTGGTATCGTCGGTGGTCTGGGCATTGCGGGCAAAGGCGGTCTTGGCTTCGTGGGAACGGTCGGGCTTGGCCGCTGCGGCGCGGCTGACGGGCAGCAGCGGGAACACCGGCGCGGCAACCAGCGCCGCCCCCAGCCGCGACAGGATGCTGCGGCGCGATGTTCGTCCGGCAAAGCGGCGCAACAGCTTTTCGCCAATCGCATCCGTATCAAAAGTCTTCATGCCGTGATGCCCCCGTGTGATGGATATGCGGCGCTGGCCACAGGCGGATGAGTGAATGGGCGGCGGATCGGCATCATGCTGCCTTGATCTTCAGCCCGGAGATGTAATCCTGCACCGTGGCAATGCCCAACTCGTGCGCCACGATCAGGCTTTCGAGATGTTCGCGGCTGTTCACGAGGCCCTTGGACAGGATCGTTCCTTCGGCATCGAGCAGCACGGCATAGGGCAGCTTGCCCACTTCATAGGCCTGGCCAACCTGCGGCCCGTTGACGAACCGATAGGCTTCCAGCCCGTGGTCCGCGATCATTGCGGCCTGCGCCGCCGGATCGTCATCCCCGACGAAGGTCAGTTCCACCCGCTCATCATGAGCAAAGGAGCGCGCCACCGGGATCAGGCCCTTGCACAGCGGGCACGATGCCGAAACGAACATCAGCAGGCGCAGCGCGCCGTGCGCCGCGGGGCCGCCGACCACCACGTCCTGTCCGCCAAGCGTGCGGGCGGGGACAGCCGGCCCCCTGGCCCCGACCGCCGGGCCACCGCTGGTGGTCAGCGCACCTGCCGGGGCCACGCGCATGTGCAGCACGCCCACCTGCCGCGCCAGCGCCAGCAGCGCGACGACCAGCGCGACGATGATGATCCATGAAAACACTTGCGAAACGATCAGCGCGGTCATCATCGGGCATTTCCTTTCACCGCCGCCAGCGGCCCTGTGGCAAGGGACGCAAGCGCATTGACCAGCAGCGTCAACGCATAAAGCGCCAGGCCGCCCGCCAGCGCGACCAGCCACGGAGCGGAGGCAAAATCGGGGATGGCGGCAAGCGCCGGAACCAGCAGCGCCGCCAGAACCACGTTGCGCCACACCAGCACGCGGTTCAGCGGCTGGCGCAGGTCGGGCCGTCCGCAGCCGCAATCTATGTGCCCCCGCCCGCGCGCGATGTTGATCGCCATGGCCAGCGCGAACAGCACCAGCAACGCGATGGCGGGCGCCGCCGCCCAGCGCCAGCCCGCCAGCAGTCCGGCGCCAACGGCCAGTTCCAGCGGCGGCAGCACCAGCGCGGCCGGCCGGATCAGCGGTTCGGGCAGCAAGCGGTAATTGGCCACCACGCCGGGAAACAGCGCGCGGTGGCGCAGCTTGGCCATGCCGGTGCCGACGAAGATCAGCCCCGTGCCAATGGCCGCCGCGCCACCGGCAATGGCCATGGCGGTTTGCGCCAGCGCGCTCACATCGGCTCCACGACGGTGACGTGCCCGCCGCCTGCGTTCTCGATGGTGTGCTTGACCTCGCCGGTCTTCGAATCGAGGATCATGCCTTCGTTGTCCCGCCCGGTAACCATGATCATCGCCGCGTCGTCCTGCGTGATCTCGATGTTGTAGACCGGGGTTTCGATCGGGACGCGCTTGACCACCTTCTTGGCGGCAAGATCGACCGCCCAGATTTCCTCCGCGCCTTCCTTGTGCGACCAGTATTCGCCCTTGTGCATCAGCACCCACAAGGTGCCCGTAGGCCGGTGCAGTGCCATGACCTGCGACCCGCCGGGATACCACGCGATGTCGAGCGGCGCGGTATCGGCGGGCCGCATCCCGGCGGCCTGCTGGATAGAGAACGGCGCCGAGACAACCGGCGCAGCGCCGATCATCGCCGTACGGATCAGGCCGGTATAGCTCAGGAAGACGGCCTGCTTCTTCTTGCGGTCATAGGTGAAGTTGGCAAAGATCGGGTCGGCTGCGGGATCGAAGAACGCCTCGGTGCGCGTGATCGCATCCTTGCCCGCTACCGCCGCCACGGTGGCCATCGTGCCATCGGCGCACAGCGCGGAAAAACCCACGCCGGGATTGGGGATAAGGCTGGCGCAACCGGGCAGTTCGATGGCGCGCACGAACTTTCGCCGCACCATGTCGATGACATTGACCGATGAAGCGGGATCGAAGTTGTAGTCGTAAGCAGTCTTGCCATCGTCGCTCAGAACGAAATTGGTCTTCAGGCCGCCGATGATGAGGCGACCCGGCGTCGGAATCTCCGCCAGCAGGTTGAGCGTGCGCGCATCATAGACCGCGACCAGATCCTGGCGGGCGCCACGGTTGCCCTTGGTCCAGATCGTTTCGGCCACGTAGTAGGCCTTCCCCGCCGGGTCTATCGCCAGGTCCGAATCCCGGCCGGTGGCGACCATGCCCACCATCTTGCCGGTCGCGCTGTCGAAAATGCTCGACCCCGCCGTGCCCCAGCCACCGCGGACGTAGAACCAGCCGGTGCGGGGCGGGTCGATGGTGGCAACGCTGGCTTCTTCCGCCTCGCCCACCACGGGCTGAACCTTGGGTGCCTGGGCGAGTGCCGGAGTCCATACCGCAAGAGCGCATGCCAGACCCGCCATCGCGGCCCCCGCAATCCGACCGCCAAATCTGCTGCTGCCCACCGTCATCACGTTTCCCCTTGCGTGGAAGCGACAAGTTTTGACACATGTCCAGATTCGGTCAAACCCTTTTTTGCATGTGCGAAATCAAGCACCTGCGCGGCCCGCCGCACGGGCCGGAAGCCAGCCTAGCGACGGTCGGAAAGCCCGGCAATATCGCGCGGCGTGATTGTCCGGGCCATCTGCACCAGAGTGTGCGCGGCAATCGCGGTGAAGGCGCGCATCCGGTTGGCCCAGGGCTTTTCATACCCCAGAAACGGGGTCGCCCCTTCCATCGACGCGCTGATGTAGAGCGCGACAGAGCGGACATCGCCCGGCCCCAGCGCCGGGTTCAGTTCGGCCACGTATTCGGCGATGATATCGTGCACGCGGGTGTAGAACACACGAACCCGGTCGGCCACGAACTCGTTGTGGTTGGCCAGCGCCCACAGTTCGGTGAACAGCCGCGTGGTGCGCTTTCCGGCAATATCGTCAAGGCACATGACCACGATCAGACGCAGTCTTTCCTCCGCGTCCAGCCCCGGCTGGCGCACGGTGCGTTCCAGCAACTTGTCGTAACTGCCGATGATATCGTCCAGCAGGGTCTGGATCAGCAGTTCCTTTTTCGGGAAGTGGTAGCTGACATTGCCCACCTTCATCCCGCATTCGGCGGCGATGCGGCGAATGGTGAAAGCGCCCGCCCCTTCGTCGATCAGCACGCGCAGCGCCGCCTTGATGATCGCATCAACGGTTTCGGCCCCGCGCACATACGTGCCGGGACGCGGCGCCGAAGGCAGGTCTGTTTCGTCGTTGTCAGGGCGGGCGGCCATGCTTTGCGCATAACACCAGTATCCGGCCCGCGCCAACCGCAATGCGACGATTACCGCAGGAAGGGCGGCAGAGCTGGCGCGCGGCAGGCATGTTTCCCTTGCTCCGCCAACAAGGCGCTTGACCGGATTGGCGCGGCTGTTCACTTTCAGCAGGACAGCCAAGGGCGAGGGCATGCTACCCTGAAGCCTTGCCCCTGCCCGCCAGACTGGCCCCTCTTCCCGTCAGGGTGGATGGCAGCCCGCCTTCGGGCCGACTAGACCTTGAGGATACCGAACGATGAGCGTCTCCCTGACCATCAACGGCCGCAAGCGCGTGGTCGATGCCGAGCCGGACAAGCCCCTGTTGTGGGTTCTGCGCGAGGATCTGGACATGCCCGGTACCAAGTTCGGCTGTGGCGCGGGCCTGTGCGGCGCATGCACCGTCCATCTGGACGGGGACGCGGTGCGTTCGTGCCAGACACTCATCGGTGACGCTGCGGGCAAGCGTGTCACCACCATTGAAGGCATCGCCACCAACCCGCTGGGCAAGAAGGTGGCCGATGCGTGGACCGCGCTCGACGTGCCGCAGTGCGGGTATTGCCAGGCCGGGCAGATAATGTCGGCAACGGCGCTGCTCACGCAGATACCCCAACCCACCCCGGAAGATATCGACGGGTGGATGAGCGGGAACATCTGCCGGTGTTCAACCTATCTGCGCATCCGCGCCGCCATCCGCAAGGCCGCGGGCCTCCCGGTTGAAGGCGCCGGGATGGCCGAAATTGCACCCGCTGCACCACACGCCGGGGGGGCCGCCGCATGACCGAAGCCGCAACCCTTTCGCGCCGTTCGTTTATCGTCGCCTCGCTTGCCGGTGGCGCAGTTCTGACGCTCGATGCCTCGGTGGCGCTCGCCGCTCCGGCGGCGGGCAGCGACGTCTCCATGCTCAACGCCTTTGTCCGCATCAATGCCGACAACAGCGTAACCATCGGCGCCAAGAACCCCGAAATCGGCCAGGGCGTGAAGGTCATGCTGCCGATGCTCATTGCCGAGGAACTGGACCTTGGCTGGGATCAGGTCAGGATCGAACAGACCGATGCCGACGAAGCCCGCTATGGCCCGCAGGTGGCCGGGGGCAGCACCGCCACGCCGCGCAACTGGCTGCCCATGCGCCAGGTCGGCGCGGCCGCACGGGCGATGCTCGTGGCGGCCGCCGCTGCGCAATGGGGTGTCGATGCCGCTTCACTTGCCACCGCCAAAGGTACAGTCCTGCACAAGGCGAGCGGGCGGAGCGTGCCCTATGCCGCGCTGGCCAAGGCAGCAGCGGCGCAGACGCCGCCCGATCTGGCAACGGTGCCATTGAAGGATCCGGCAACCTTTTCGATCATCGGCACGTCGCGGATGAACGTGGACGTGCCGAAGATCGTTTCAGGCCAGCCGCTCTACGGGATCGACACGCGGCTGCCGGGGCTGGTGCATGGCGCCATCGTCAAATGCCCGGCGCATGGCGGCACGGTCGGCAGCTTTGACGATGCTGCGGTGCGCGCGATCCCCGGCGTGATCGCGGTTCTCGCCGTGAACAGCGGCTACGTTGCCCAAGGCAGCAACGATACAGTGGTGATCGTCGCCAACAGTTGGTGGACGGCCAGCAAGGCCCGTGAAAAGCTGTCCGTGACGTGGGATGACGCAGCGGTTAGCGGCTTTTCCACCGCCGGATACGAAGCCGAAGCCGCCACCACGCTGGGCAAGGCCCCCCAGACCAGCCTGCTCAAGACCGGCGATGCCGATGCCGCGCTGGCCGGGGCGGCAAAGGTCGTTACCGCCGATTACGAATACCCGTTCCTCGCGCACGCCACGCTGGAGCCGATGAACTGCACCGCCCGGTTCGATGACGGCAAGCTGGAAATCTGGGCGCCGACGCAGCTCCCTGCGGGCGGGCGAGCCGAAACGGCAAAGCTGTGCGGGCTGGCCCCCGATGCGCTGACCATCCACATGACGCGGATCGGTGGTGGCTTCGGGCGGCGGCTGATGAACGATTACATGGCTATTGCCGGACAGGTGGCCAAGGCGCTGCCGGGCAAGCCGGTCAAGGTGCTGTACGACCGGACCGACGATTTCCGCAACGACTACTACCGCCCCGCCGGGTGGCACCGGCTGTCCGCCGGGATCGACGCTGCGGGGGCCTTGGTCGCGCTCAAGGACCATTTCGTGACCTTCGGCAAGGACGGCAAGCCGATCCGCGCGGCGGAACTTTCCGCAGCGGAATATCCCGCGCCGGTCGTGGCCAACGTCGATCTTGGCGTCAGCATGATGACGACCAACCTCGCCACTGGCTGGCTGCGCGCGCCCACATCCAACGCCATGGCCTTTGTCTTCCAGTCGTTCATGGACGAGGTGGCCGAAGCAGCCGGGCTGGACCTGCCGGAACTGATGCGCCGCACCCTTGGTCACGCGCGTGAGATTCCGGGCGGGCGGACGCCGTTCAACACGGGCCGCGCGCGCAAGGTCATCGACGCCGTGTGCCAGATGGCCGGCTGGACAGGACGCCAGAATGGGCGCGGTTTCGGCTTCTATTACAGCCACATGGGCTATTTTGCCGAAGTCGTGGACGCCAGTCTGACCGACGGCGTGCTGCGCGTCGACAAGGTCTGGGTAGCGGGCGACGTAGGCTCGCAGATCATCAATCCGATCAACGCCCTGCACCAGGCCCAGGGCGCCGCTCTCGAAGGGTTGGGCCAGGCCATGCTCGGCCAGAAGATCGTGCAGGAAGCAGGCGTGATCACGGCAGAAAACTTCGGCGAGTTCGCGCTGTTGCGGATCGACGCGGTGCCGCGCGATGTCGCGGTCCAGTTCGTACCAAGCGATGCCGCACCGTCCGGGCTGGGCGAACCGGCATTGCCCCCGGTCATCCCGGCGCTGGCCAACGCCATCTATTCGATCACCGGCAAACGCCTGCGCCGCCTGCCGCTGGAAACGGCCTGACACCGCCCGCATGCCTGACACCGCCCGCATGATCGCCACGGCCCCTCTCGACGTGCTGCGCTTCGTTGCGGATTGCGCCGCAGCGGGCACGCCTTGCGTGCTCGTCACGCTGGTCGGCATAGAAGGCGGGTCGTCGCGCGGGATCGGTGCGCAGATGGCCGTCGCGCAGGACGGTCAGCGCGTCGGCTCGCTGTCGGGCGGATGCGTCGAAGATGCTGTTGCCGCAGAGGCGATGGAGGCGCTGGCCGATGGCTGGGGCCGGGTAGTGCGCTACGGGATCGGATCGCCCTATATCGACATCCGCCTGCCCTGTGGCGGCGGGATCGACCTGCTGTTCACCCCTGCCCCCGATCCGGCCGCAATTACCGGCGTCATCGCCATGCTTGAGGCGCGCGAACCCGCCGCCCTGACGCTCGATTGCGACGGCGCGCGGCTGGCGGCAGACGCCACACCGCAAGCATGGAATGGCACCGCGATCACCCATGCCTATCAGCCCCCGCTGCGCATCCATGTGCTCGGACAAGGCGAGGATCTGACCGCATTTGCCCGCCTCGGCGCGGCCTATGGCGCGCAGATTCAGGCTCTGACACCGGACCGGCATACGTGTGAAAGCCTTGTTTCACAGGGTATTGCGGCAACCACGCTGCACACCCGCACGCACCTGCCAGACATTGCCAGCGATGCCTGGTCGGCCATCGTCTTCCTGTTCCATGGCCGCGACTGGGAAGAACACCTGCTGCCGCAGGCGCTCGACTTGCCCGCATTCTACATCGGCGCGGTCGGCAGCCGCCGCACCCACGCAGCCCGGCTCGCCGCGCTGGCCGAAGCCGGGGTTTCCTCCGAAGCCATCGGACGGCTGCGCGGCCATATCGGCCTGATCCCCGCCACCCGCGATCCGGCGACGCTGGCGCTTTCAGTGCTGGCCGAAGTGGTTGCCGATTACAACGCGCTGGCCCACTGGGCGCACTGGTTCGGCGCACCGCTGCTGGCGCATGCCACACCGTGAGCTTTGAAGACACCGCGCTGATCCTGCTTGCCGCCGGGCGCGGAACGCGGATTGGGGGCGGAAAACTGGGCGCAGACCTTGGCGGAAAGCCGCTGGCCCGCCACGCTGCCGACCGGCTGGCCGCCCTGCCCTTTTCGCACCATATCGCCGTGTGCAGCGCGACGACCCCGGACCTGCCGGGCTTCACGCGCGTACCGCTCATCCCCGCGGACGGACCGCTCTCGGCCTCCATCGCCACCGGCGTGCGCGCGGCAGACGGCGCGAGCGCGGTGCTGATCGCGCTGGCCGACATGCCGCTGGTTCCGGCCAGCCACTTCATGGCGCTGGCAGACGCGTTCGATGGCGCGATGGTGGCCAGCGCCGTCAGCGGCAGGGCGATGGTCCCGGCCCTGTTCGGACGGCAGCATTTCGATGCACTGGTGGCGCTGGAAGGGGACCGCGGCGCGGGGCACCTGCTGCGTAATGCGCCTGCCGTTGCGCTTGACGCGGTGCTCGCCCTCGATGTCGACACGCACGCCGACCTTGAACGCGCCGCAAACCTGCTTGAGGCATCGCAGGGGCCGTTCAGGTACGTTTAGGTGTCGTTCAGGTCGCACCGCAAAACGGCCCGAAAACGCCTCGCCCCGCTGCTTGTGTCGGTCCACTTCAACTGATCGTGCGCACCGCAAATGCCGCTGCCGCCGCGCGCGTTTCCACGCCCAGCTTTTCGAAAACCTGCTCCAGATGCTTGTTCACGGTGCGCGGGCTGATTCCCAGGATTTCACTGATGACGCGGTTGGGCTTGCCATAGCTGATCCACAGCAGCACTTCGGCTTCGCGCAGGGTCAGACCATAGCGGTCGCGCAGCAGTTCAACCTCGGCCCCTTCGCGCAGGCGGTTCAGGCGGATCAGCACTTCATCGCCGCGCATCGCACCGACCAGTACCAGCTCAATCGTCTCGTCGATCCCTTCGAAACGCAGCGAAGCGCCGGGCATTTCGTGCGGAGCGAGCAGGCGCGCAAGCGGCGCGGCAAAGCTTTCGGGCAAGCTGCCATCGCGGCAGCCAAGATCCGCCATCAGCCGCTCGGCTTGCGGGGTGGCCCAAAGCAGCGCACCCTCGCGCGTCACCGCGAACAGGTGGCGGCCAGTGGCGTCGAGCGCACTGCGCCCCTGCTGCGAAACACGCGCGCTGGACAGATGCACCCGCATCCGCGCCAGCAGTTCCTCTATGGCGATCGGCTTGCGTACATAGTCGACGCCACCCGCCTCCAGCGCGTGCACGGCATGTTCGGTTTCGGTCAGCCCGGTCATGAAGATCACCGGAATATCGGCAAGGCGCGGCTGCTTCTTGATTGCGCGGGTCGTATCGAACCCATCAAGACCCGGCATGATCGCATCGATCAGGATCAGGTCCGGAGCGACGTGTCCCAGCAGTTCGAGCGCATCGGACCCGTTGGTAGCGATCAGCACCGTCATGCCCGCCTGTTCGATCGTGTCGATCAGGAAGTGCAGCGATTCCGGGTTGTCATCGACGACCAGCACGGTGTCACGCCCCGGCAGCGTGCCAGCGGCAGCAGAACCCGCGCTGTGCGGCATGGCAAGATCAGGAAACATGGACAACCCCACGGCGGAGGGCTTCGCGCAAGCCCTTGAAATCGAAACATTCGAGATAGGAGCGAAGATGGACAACAAAGCGCACCGCTTCGGGCACGGCTTCTTCCAGCTCGCTCAACCGCGCCTGGATGGCGCGGACGTTGCCGATCCGGGCCAATGCGTCAATTTCCGGCACGAACGGCAGCGCAGCAGCAGGCAGATGGACTTCCACCGCCGCTGTCGACGCCGCAACACGCGCGGGCGAACCATCGGACACGGTCCAGGTCAGATCCAGTTGCCACGACAGGGCATCGAGCAGGTTGTCGAGTTCGACAGGCTTGGTCAGGAACATGTCGTGCGGATCATGGCCATCGCCGCCGCGCCGGAACTGGTGCGCATCGGCCGATAGCATGATGATGCGCACACCATGGCCATGCGCGGCGCGCAGCGCGGCGGCGGTTTCCCAGCCGGTCTTGCCGGGCATCGAAATGTCCAGCAGCACGATGTCGGGCCGTGCCCCCGCCGCCAGCGCAATCGCCGTGTCGCCATCGCGTGCGCTGTTCACCCGGAAGCCGAGCGGGCGCAGCAGGTTTTCGATCACCCCGGCCTGCGCGGCATCGTCGTCCACCACCAGAACGGCGCGTTCCGGCCCTTCGTAGCCGGTAATGACATCGGCGCGGTGGCTTTGCACCGACTGGGTAACCGGGCGCGAAAGCATAATCCGCAGCGTGAACCCGGTGCCTTCCCCCGGCGTGCTGGCGACGCTCAGATCGCCGCCCATGACGTGCACCAGCGTGGACGTGATCGCCAGACCCAACCCGATGCCCGGCTGTCCGGTGACCGATGAACTGCGCCCGCGCTCGAACGCACCGAAAATGCGCTCCTGGTCTTCCGGGGCAATGCCAATGCCGGTGTCGATCACTTCGAACGTCGCCAGTTCACCCCGCCAGCCAATGCGGAACGTCACGCTGCCCGAAGGCGTGAACTTCACGGCGTTGGACAGCAGATTGATCAGCACCTGGCGCAGCCGCTTCTGGTCGCCGCGGACGAACTCAGGCAGCGGCTGCGGCACGTCGAGCACGAATTGCAGGCCCTTTGCGCTGGCCTGCGGGCGGAACATGTTGGCGATCTGTTCAACAAAGGCCGGCAGGCGGATCGTATCGCGCGAAAGGCGCAGGACGCCTGCTTCGACCTGCGCGATATCGAGCAGGCCATCGACGAGGTTGGACAAGTGCTCGCTCGACCGGCAGATCACCCGGCCCACATCGTCCGGCTTCAGATCGCTGCCGCGTTCGAGCAACTGGGCATAGCCATAGATCGAATTGAGCGGTGAGCGGATTTCGTGGCTGACAGACACCAGATAGCGGCTCTTGGCGGCGTTGGCAGCTTCGGCCACTTCCCGCGCGCGTTGCAGGGCCGCATCCGTGGCGCCGTGGGCTGCCACTTCCTGTTCCAGTTTGGCGAGATGGCGCCGGGTTTCGTCCTGCGCCGCGCGGCGGCTGCCATGGGCCAGGACAACCAGCCAACTGCCAAGGCCGGCAAAGAACGCGAAAACGATGAATACCGCCAGCAGCACCGCCCAGACATGTTCGGACAGATCGGGAAAGCGCCGCACGTATTCACGGCCGATCAGCCCAAGGACGAAAGCATTGACCAGCAGGAAAGCGGCCAGCAAGCCGATGAAGTGGCCCACCGTTGTGTGCACGTGGCGGGCCAGCGCGGCCGGGAGCAGGCGGGCGGCCAGGTTGGTCAGTTGCTGGGTCGCCCGTGCGTCCTCCTTGCACATATCGTGGCACCGCATTTCCAGCGTGCAGCACAGCGAACAGATCGGCGCTGCATAAGCGGGACAATAGGCGGTATCGCAGGATTGAAAAGTGTTCTCGCAAATCACGCATTGCGCACTTGGCGCGGCATCGGGTTGGCGCTGGCGGGCGATGTAGAACCGGCCCCCGGTCAACGCGGCGATGACCGGGGCTGCGGCGAAGGCCAGCGCCAGACCGATCAGCGGTGCGAACGCCTGTGCCACATCGCCGGCAAGGCCGATATGGCACAGGTTTGACCCGGCAATCGAGAGCAGCATGGCACCGATGCCGACGGGATTGAGATCATAGAGATGCGCCCGCTGGAACTCGATGCCTGCGGGGCTTAACCCCAGCGGCTTGGAGACGGTGAGATCCGCCGCCAGCGCGCCGATCCATCCCGCCGCCAGGCTGGAGTAGAGCAGCAGGACCATTTCCATCGATTTGCTGATACCGAACAGCAGCAGGATCGTGGCAAGCCCGACATTGAACAGCAGCCAGACAACCCGGCCCGGATGGCTGTGCGTCAGCCGCGAAAAGAAGTTCGACCACGCAATCGACCCGGCATAGGCATTGGTCACGTTGATCTTGAGCTGGCACACGACCACCAGCAGCGCGGTTGCCAGCAAGGCCGTCCGGTCCTCCCCAGCGATCGGTTCGAACACGGTGCGGAACATACCGGTGGGCGTCTGCGCAATCGCCGCCGGAACCCCTGCCGCAACCGCCCAGCCTGCCAGCGCCGATCCCAGCAGCAACTTGGCCCCGCCGATCAGCGTCCACCCCGGCCCGCCGAGCAGAACAACCGTCCACCAGCGCCGCGCCCCGATGCTTTCCTTGCGCGGCAGGAACCGCAGGAAGTCGGCCTGCTCCCCGATCTGCGGCAACAAGGACAGCAGGACCGACAGCGCCAGCCCGAACGCCACGACCGGACTGCGCGCCACGCCGATGCCGGTCATCGCTGTCCACGCCGCCAGCACTTCTTCCCCGCGCCACAGAATATAGGCCACCGGCGCCAATTGCAGCACGATCCACACCGGCTGGGTCCATACCTGGAAGCGGGTGATCGCCCGCATCCCGTACAACGCGACAGGTATGACGACGAGCGCGCACAGCACATAGGCCACGGCCAGCGGCATGCCGGTCAACGCCTCAAGCGCCACGGCCATGATGCTGGCCTCCACCGCGAACAGAACAAAGGTGAACGAGGCGTAGATCAGGGACGTAATCGTCGATCCCAGATAGCCGAACCCCGCGCCGCGCGTGAGCAGGTCTATATCCAGCCCGTGCCGCGCCGAATGGACGGCAATGGGCAGGCCCAGCAGGAACATCAGCACCACGCCAGCGCCAATCGCGGCAACGCTGGCCTCGAAGCCGTATAGCAGGGTGATCGACGCACCGATCGCCTCGCAGGCCAGAAAGGCGCTTGCCCCCAGTGCGGTATGCAGCACGGTAGCAGGCGACCAGCGCCGCGCCGCATCGGCAGTATAGCGCAGCGCATAATCTTCCATCGTCTGGCTGGCCACCCACTGGTTGTAGGAGCGGCGTTCAGGAACGATGGCGGCGGCGCGGATCATGGCTGGCCCGATGTCCTGACCCGCCTGCCGGTCCTGACGATGAACGCAATGATGCCGTGCAGACCCGTGTTCTTCTTGCGGTTGGTGCCCATAAACGGGCTGACGGTGGGTGACGGTTTTTCGCGCCCGCTCTCGATCAGGATCGCGTCCAGCGTCGGGAACCGGGCGGACATTTCCTCTACCGCCGCAAGGTTGATGCTGGCCTCCTTGCGGATTGCGGTGTGCGGGCAGCCGCCGGTTTCGAGGCCCATGATCCGTTCGGGAACCAGCGCGGCCGAACGGGTCGTGAACTCTGCATCCGCCCGCGCGCTCTGTACAGGCACCGCCTTCGGGGCAAAACGGCGCCGGAATCCGCTCGACCCGCGCACCCAGCCCTTCGAGCATGGCGTTGACGCATGACCGTCGCGCAGGCGGATGGCATGGGGGTGCAGTTCTGCGAGCAGGTGGCGGTTGCCGATACGCAAGACCAGCCGCATCATCGTCGCCGGGCCGGTACTGCCAACCGGCATGGTGGTGATACCGGCATAGAGCGCCTCTTCCACCGTCTGCGGACAGATGAAATGCATGTGGGCGTTGGCGCGCCTGCGGCCGGAAAAATGTCGCAAGGCACCCGCTCGTAGAGGACCGCCATGCGCGAAACGCCGCTGCCCGACCGGGCGAAGCGGATCAACGCCGCACCTTCGGCCCGCTGGTGCCCGGCTGCTCCGATGGGCGCAGCGCAAGTATCCGGTGCGGGAGCGACGGCGTTGGTCATTCTGTTGTCTTGCCCGTCTGCCGACCCGCAGAGGATGGGCTGATTGGCGTATGCCCAGAAGCATCTCACGCTGCACGCCGCGCTGCGCAAAACACGAACTACGTCAAACGCCCCATAGGCTGATCCCGGCAAACAGGTAACCTGCCGCTTGCAGTTTCAGGAAGGTGCGCAGCGTCGGCGTTGAAACGCCCGCTCTGCCCACCCTCCCCGTGCCACACGGTGCGAAACACGGCCCGGCGGTCGACGAAATTGAATTGAAAGTTTCCTGCGAAGGACTTGGCCGCTGCTCTTCGGAACAGCGGCCATTTTTTCGAACGTTACGCTGGTGTCACCGTCAGTCGAACGGAATGCCGTTTTCGGCGAAGAAGTCCATCACCGGGCCAAGCTGCGCCTCGTATTCGCGCCAGCGACCGATGGCGCGCGGGGTTATCGGTTCGCGCAACAGTGGCGCGTCCGCACGGTCGGTCGCGGCGGCACCGCCCGGAAATACCGCGCACGCCGGATCCCATTCCAGCCCGCAATGGGCAAGCATCCGGCGGGTCTGCACTTCCTGATCGTTCACCAGCATTTCGTAAGTGACCTCATGGATGCGGCCGGGAAAGCGTTGCCGCCAGAAAGCCATCAGGCGCTGGAACGCCAGCACATAGCGCGCCGTGTCCATCAGATCGTAAGACCAGCGATAATAGGGCGACCCTTGGGCGAACAGGTGTTTGAAATTGTTCCACACGCTGTCCATCGCCCCGCGCCGCAAGCATACGATCGACGCTTCCGGGAAGGCTTGCGCAATCCACCCGATATACAGGAAGTTCAAAGGAAACGTGTCGGTAAACCGCCCTTGCAACGCCCCGGCATGCTGGCGGGCGCGCAGAAGATACCGTTCCCCGACGGCCTGCGCGGATTGCCCGGCCATCGCGGTAACCGTCGCCGCGTCGAGCACCGTGCGCGATGATGTGCCCGCCAATTGCTTGATGGCCAGCGGCATGGCCTGAAGCTCGCCCGCGGCGGTCACATGCGGGTGGGCAGCAAGGATTCGGGCGACCAGCGCCGTGCCCGTGCGCGGCAGTCCGACCACGAACAGCGGCGCGTCGCGCAGCGTGCTGTCCGCCTGCAACGGCAATTCGCGCGCGAAGGTCCTGCGCACGGCATCGAAGATCGCGTCATCGCTCGCCGGATCATACCCCAGGCGCGCGCGGTGCAGCGCGTTACCGCTGGCAAGGTGCGCAAACATGCCCGCATGGTCGCCTGCCTGTTCCAGCATCGTGGCAGCGGCATAATGCAGACGCACCGCCTCGGCAGGATCGGCACCAGCCCTGATCGCCGCATCAATCCGCGCGACATTTGCAGCGTCGGGGGTGCAGCGCAATCCGGCAAGGGCCAGATGCGCGCGGCCATGCGCCGGGTCGATCGCAATGATCGCCTCGTACTGCGCTGCGGCCTCGTCCATTCGTCCCACCACGCCGAGCGAACCGGCAAGGTTGAAACGGAACTCCAGCCGTTCGGGTGCCATGGAAACCGCGCGTTCGAACAGCGGCACGGCTTCATCATGCAGGCCCAGCCGCGCGAACACGCCGCCAATGGTGTCGAGAACGGCGGAATCCTCGCTGCCTGCGGCCACCGCCGCACGCGCCGCCACAAGGGCATCGTCATTGCGCCGGGCCATGATCAGCATGCGGCCGTGGTGGGCAAGATATTCGGCATTTGCCGGAACAAGGCCTGCGATCCTCTCCATCGCCGCGAGCGCATCGTGCAAACGCCCGCTTTCCGCAAACACGATCGCGGCAACGAACGCTGCCTCGGCATCGCCCGGATCGCGTTTGAGCGCCGCTTCGGCAGCGGCAAGCGCCTGCACGGCATCGCCTTCGGCCAGAAGATCGCGCGGGGTCGGCGACGGGTTTTCCGGGCCGCTCACGCCAGCACGGACCCTGTCACCCGCTCTGCCATCCAGAAGCAGCCCAGAATGCCCACACTGTAAAGGGCGCCCGCCCGTACCGGCGGCGCGAGGGAAACGTGGCGCAGCAGCAGCATTGCGCCAGTCACCGCAGCGACGAACGCAAGCTGGCCCGGCTCAACGCCGAGGTTGCCGAAGACCAACCCGTGGATAAGAGCGCACAGCAAGACGACTGCCAGATGCCACCGCAGGTCGCCTGGCATGTCGCCTTTGCGTCCGGCCAGCACGGCCACGCGCGCCACGAAGGCAATCGAAAGTGCGATTGCCACCGGCACCGGCACGCTGGCGCTTTGGAAGAATGCCAGTGCCGACAAAGTCCCAAGGATCAGTGTGATCGCCGGTTTGGACACTCTCGTTTCTCCTTCAGCCGGTCCGCAGCCCCGCGCCGTCCAGCAGCCGCGCTCCAAAGCCTTGTGTGTGTTCAGCCTACCGTTGCGCTCCGGCATCCTTGCTACGTCAAATGACGCATCCCTGACGGGCGCCGCGAGCGCGTGTTTTCGGTGCAATGCAGCGCAGACGGTCTTGCGGCGTGCGGTCCCCGACTATGGCCGGTGCATTGGCGCTGAGCGCCTGCAACGAAAATGCTCCAGGAACATCATGTATTCGGGCGCACAGGATAGCCCTGCATCTGCTTGATCCGGCGCAGCGAAAAGCTGCTGCGCATCGCCGAAACCCCCGGCAGGCGCGCCAGGCAATCGCGGTGGATACCGTCGTACTGTTCAAGATCGCGCGCCGCGACGCGCAGCAGATAGTCCGCCGTCCCCGACATCAGATGGCATTCCAGGACATCGTCAAAGTCCGCAACCGCCCGCTCGAACCGCTCCATCGCCTCGCGGCTTTGGCTCGTCAGGGTAATTTCCACGAAAACTTCGACCGACAGCCCCAGCTTGCGAGGGTCCAGCCGTGCGCCATAGCCCGCGATCAACCCAGCCTGTTCCAGTGCCTTTATCCGCCGGTGGCAGGCCGAGGGCGAAAGCGCGACGCGTTCCGCCAGTTCGGCAATGGACTGCGCCGAATCGGCTTGTATCGCCTCAAGCAGCGCGGCGTCTGCGCGATCCATGAAAATATTTCCCGTTATACAGCCATATATAGGAATATATTTCCATTCCATGGCGCGTCAACGTCGCAAATGAGCAAGAATTACGGGATCGTACGGGATATCATTGCGTTCATCGGGAATGATGCCTCTCGAAGGAGCGATGGCCATGCGTGTCGGTACTGTCCGCGAAATCAAGAACCACGAATACCGTGTCGGGCTGACACCGGAGAGCGTCAGCGAACTGGTTTCGCACGGCCATGCCGTCTGGGTCGAAAGTGGCGCCGGAAGCGGGATAGGGGCGAGCGACGACGATTACGCAGCGGCCGGAGCCACGATCCAGCCCGATGCCCGCACGGTGTTCGACGGGTGCGACATGATCGTGAAGGTAAAGGAACCGCAAGCCGCCGAACGTGCGATGCTGCGCCGGGGGCAGATCCTCTATACCTACCTTCACCTTGCCCCCGACCCGGACCAGACCGCAGACCTCGTGCGCAGCGGCGTGACCGCCATCGCCTATGAAACCGTCACTGGCGCAGGAAATGCCCTGCCGCTGTTGCGACCGATGAGCCAGGTCGCCGGACGCATGGCGATTCAGGCTGGCGCCACCGCGCTGGAGAAAGCCCACGGCGGTCGTGGCGTGCTGCTGGGCGGCGTGCCCGGCGTGCTGCCGGGCAAGGTTGTCGTCATCGGTGGCGGCGTCGTGGGCCTGAACGCAGCGCAGATGGCCGTGGGGCTAGGCGCGGACGTGACCATCCTCGACCGCGATCCTGCGGTTCTCGAAAGGCTCGACGGTCATTTCGAGGGGCGCGCGCGCACGCTGTTTTCCGGCCGGGCCGCGCTGGCCGACCTTGTCAGGACAGCCGACCTCGTGATCGGCGCGGTCCTTATTCCCGGTGCGGCGGCTCCAAAGCTGGTGACCCGCGCGATGCTCGCCACGATGCAACCGGGCGCGGTCCTCGTCGATGTGGCCATTGATCAGGGCGGCTGTTTTGAAACGAGCAAGGCGACCACCCATGCCGACCCGACCTACGTGGTCGATGGCATCGTTCACTACTGCGTCGCCAACATGCCGGGCGCCGTCGCACGCACCAGCACGTACGCGCTCAACAACGCCACGTTGCCGCACGCGCTGCGCATCGCGGACCTTGGCTGGGGAAATGCGTTGCGCGCCGATCCGCATCTTGCCGCAGGACTTAACGTCCACGAAGGCATGGTGACATACGAAGCTGTCGCCCGCGAGCTTGGCTACACGTACACCCCGATCGACCAGGTATTGCGCTGATCACCGGGCCTGCCGCAGCGGTTCCCGTAAAAAGACGCACGACCTTCCCTTTAGGTCAGGTCCGGGCCGGATTCCTGAATGGCACCAGTGCCGAAAGCTGTCGTCAACTCTCTGACAGCGTTTCATTTTATTGCTGACTGCCGCCCAGCCGATGCATACCATTGTCGATGATAATGCTGTTGATTGTATTTTTTGCAACCGGAAAGCCATCTTTCGCACTTGCGAAGAAACGCGAGGTGCCCCACTTAGAACCTGCCTTTCAGGCATCCTCTCCCAAACTTTCAAGGGCCGCCCCGGCAACGGAGCGGCCCCTTTTTTTGCCTTTTTTTCAAAGCGATTCCCCATGCGTCTGCGCTCCGGGCTGGCACGCCTTACTGCCCGATACCGGGAACGGTCAAAGCAATCGCTGCCAATTTCGGGACGAAGGCGGCGTGCCCTGCACGCCATGATTGGGCACCCGCCATGCGGCGGCACACGGCACGATCCGTAAAGTTCCGTTCACAATGCTCACCGCTCGCAAGAAAACTTGATACTTGTCCAACATGTCTCTTGTGCCGGATGTCGCGCAGGTCTATTTTGTTTAGTGGATCAGGTATCGGACAACCGCCGATCCCCAAGAAACAGGCCGGAAAACCAGTCTGAAAAAATAGACTACGCAGGAGATATGATCATGAAAGTGCTTCTCGCCGCATGTGCGGTGATCGGTTCGCTGTCTGCACCGCAGATGGCGCTGGCCGACACCGGTTCGCAAACCGTCAACATCTCCGTTTCGACCGATGGGCTGGACCTGAGCCATCCTTCGGATGTGCGGCGCCTTCGCGTCCGCATTTCGCAGGCCGCTGCTTCGGCGTGCGACCCGGCCGACCGGTTCATTGTCACGCCGCTGCCGGACTACCAGTGCCGCCGCGCAGCGATCGCCAGCGTCGAACCGGCCGTGCAGCAAATGGCGCGCGCCGCAAAGCGCAATGCCGTTGCCAGCATCAACTGAAGGCGCAGCGCTAGGGGCCGCATGGCTCCTGACGCGAACCGTACAAGGGCCGGTTGTGAAGGCATGTTTCCCCGCCTTCCCGACCGGTCTTTGGCGTATGGGGAAAGCGCAAACAGCGCCTTGACCCGATATGTTCGTAATTTCGACGCCTCGACGGTGTGCTTTATGCGTTTAGGGCCTAATTACCGAGCGCCTTGATGGCCACGGCGGCGGCGGCGGCGCGGGTTTCCACGCCCAGCTTCTCGTAAATCCGCTCAAGGTGCTTCTGCACCGTGCGCGGGCTGATCGAAAGCACTTCCGAAATCATGCTGTTTGACTTGCCATAGCTGATCCATAACAGCACTTCGGCTTCCCGGTCTGTCAACGTCAGCCGCTGCTGGAGTGCGGCGACATCCGCCTTAGGATTGAGTTCGTTAAGCCGGATCAGCACTTCGTTTTCGCGGTACTGGGCGATGAGCACCAGTTCGAGCGTGCCATCGCCCTGTTCGACCTTGGCCGAAACGCTCTGCCCCGTCGCGCCCTGCCCGCCGCCACGCACGATCAGACGCTCCACCGGCCCGCGCAAGGCGGCAGGCAGCGCGCCGTCGTCGCGGCTCCAGTCGGGGCTTATGCGGCTGATTGCCTGTGCGGCACGCGGTGTGCACCACAACAGCGCCCCGTTGGCATCCGTCGCCATCATGAGGCGTCCGGTGGCATCAAGACCGGCCGCGCCAGCCTGCATCGCGCGGGCGTGCCCAATGTGGACCCGGACCCTTGCCATCAGCTCGTGCACGTTGACGGGCTTGCGGACATAATCCACCCCGCCCACTTCAAAACCTTCGATGACGTGCTCGCTTTCGGTCAGGCCGGTCATGAACATGACCGGGACATGTGCGAGTTCAGGCCGCTTCTTGATCCGCGCCGTGGCTTCGAAACCGTCGATCCCTGGCATCACCGCATCCATCAGGATCAGATCGGGGGTGATGTGCTGCAACAGTTCCAGTGCGGCATCGCCGGATATGGCGACGAGCACGGTCATGCCTTCGCCTTCCAGCGTATCGGTAAGGAAGCGCAGGGAATCGGGTTCATCGTCGACCACGAGGACCGTGTCGCGTCGTGCCTCGCCGACCGTCATTTCACACTTCCTCCAGCGTCTGTCCCAACGCGGCAAAGTCGAAGCGGTCGAGGCAATCGTACAATCGGGCCGCAAGCGCCGCTGCCGCGGGTTCCGCCTGCTCAAGCTGGCGAATCTCGCCTTCCAATGCGCGCACGTGGCCAATCCGCACAAGCGATTTCAGCCGTTCGGCATGATGGCGTATCCGGGGAGAGACGGTGGGCGCCGCCCGCGCGACGCCGGCAACCGGCGTTTCGGCCGAGGGAAACGTCCATTGCAGGCGCAGAACCTCACCCAACGTTTCGGTCAGTGCGGCAAGATCCACCGGTTTGGCCAGGAAGCGGTCGTGGTCAGGGCCGCGTCCCGCAGGGCCATGACGCTGCCCCACGTTGCCCGACAGCATGATGATCTTCAGTCGATCGCCATGGACCGCCCGCAAGTGCGCCGCAGCTTCCCATCCCGTCAGGCCGTTGCCGTCGCTGCAGGGCATGACCACGTCCATGATAACCGCGTCGAATTGCCCCTGTCCGGCGATCGCCAGCGCGGTATCGCCATCGCGCGATTCCGCTACATCGAAGCCAAGCCCGCCCAGAACGCTGCGCAAAAGCGCCAGATGGTCCGGGTCGTCATCCACCAGCAGGATGGACCGGCGGTCTCCCGCATAGCCGGTTGCACGCACCTGCCGGTCATCGGGCGCAGCCAGCCCGGCAACGCGCGGCAGCATCAGACGCACCGAAAAACGCGATCCCTCGCCCGGCGTCGCATCGACCGACAGCTCGCCGCCGAGCATGGTCACTATCGCCCGCGTGATGGCAAGGCCGAGGCCCGCGCCGGGGTCGGTCTGGGGCATATTTTCATCGAGCCGGGCATAGGGCGCAAAGATTGCATTTTGCGCACTTTCAGAAATACCCGGCCCGGTATCGCGCACTTCGAAAACGGCCAATTCCCCGGACGAAGATTTCCCCGGCCAGCGCAACGCGAGAACAACCTCGCCGCGGGGCGTGAACTTGATGGCGTTGGAAACGAGGTTGATGAGCACTTGGCGCACCCGGCGCTCATCCATGCGGACAAGATCGGGCATATGCGAGGGCAAATCGGCACGCAGGACCAGCCCCTTGCGCGCAGCAAGCGGCCGGAACATTTCAACGATCTGCTCAACCACCGCGCCGGGCCGAACCACGCCGTGCTCTACCCTTACAACCCCTTGCTCCACCGATGCGATGTCGAGCAAGCCTTCCGCCAGATTGGTGAGATGTTCGGCGCTCCGCCGGATGACGCGCGCGGCATCGGCAGCATCGACCTTTCCGCCGCGCTCGAGCAACTGTGCATAGCCGTAGATGGCATTGAGTGGCGCACGGATTTCGTGGCTCACATTGGCAAGATAGCGCCCCTTGGCGACATTAGCGGCTACCGCGCGGTCGCGCTCGCGCGTCAACTCTGTTGCTTCCGCAGCCCAAGCCGACGCATTTGCATGGCCATTGACTGAACGCCGCCCCGTGAACCAGCCTAGCGTCGCTGCAAGGGCCAGAACGGCCGGTGCCGATGAGGTTGCCACCACGGCAAATACCCCGGCGACAAGCCAGACGATGAATATCGGCTGCGTCCGCAAGCGGTTGACGATGTTTGTCGGCAAGGTCAGCGATTGGGCTATACCGCCCGCCTTTTGGCGCCGGGATGCGCAGGGGGTCATTGTCCCTGAGCCACCTGGTGAACAGATGGACGAGACCCTGACGGCCGCAGCCTGCGCATTTTACCCATCACTTTATGACCCCGACGCCTTATTTTTGTTACTGGCGTTACCGGATTGTGCACTGCAACCGCGATGGACTCAAGTACAAATGCGCGAAAGGCGGTTGAGGGAGCGGGCGATGCTGCTCCCGGCGGCTATCAAATAACCCGGTCGCGCTGGAGCCGTTGCAGCAGCCTGACCGCAACGGAATGGCGGATAGCCTTGCCTTCACGCAGTTTTACCCACGTATTCAGGCCGATACCGAAGTGGTTCTGGATCGCTTCCGGCTTCTGGCTTTGCAGCAGCGAAGCCATCTTGCTGACCACGGCCGGTTCTACCTGAGTGAGACGCTGAACAGTCATATTCCCTCACACGCGTTGTTGCTGGTTGCTTTCTGCTGCAATCATATTTTGCGGTGCAGCAGCGGACATACGTCATTTGCCGCATGTCATTCCTGTACAAATGTCATAAATTGAGGAACTGACCTGTCTGGACGGGGTTGAAAACGTCGCCACACCGGACGTCGTTATAGCCCAAGGCCGGGGCCGGTCCGGGCAAACCCTGCCCTAAATCGCCATTTAAAGCTGGCGTTTCCCCCCATCGCAACTAGGCCGTAAACGCATGAACCACACCGTCGAGGTTTGTGGCAAAACGGCCAGGTGCAAGGAATGAGGGCGCAGGAATATGGCGATATTTCAAGCCCGACTGACGCGGCAGATGGCCGTTTTGATCAAATCCGTAGGAAGTCGAAATGACTTCCATGTCGAACCAGGCCGCTCTTGGAAAGGCAACCAGCCCTCCCGGCGGGCGCCTTGGCCCGATATGTTCGTCATTTCGACGCCTCGACGGTGTGGTTCATGCGTTTACGGCCTGGGTACGCCCGGCGCCGGTGTTCGGTCTTACGGAGCTTTTTCGATGCGGCGAATCATCCGCCCTCTCACCCCGCTGCCTCTGCTGGCGCTCGTCGTTCCCGGCGGGGCGCTGGCCCAGCAAACCGGCGCCGATCCTGCCCAGATCGTCGTGATCGGCACAGGGCTGGAAGCACCACCGGCAAGCCCCGCCTACAATGTCCAGCAAATCGACCGCGAACGCCTGCTTCAGGCCGCGTCGGGCAGACTGGAAGACGCGCTTTCGGCTGCAGCGGGCTTTCAGCAATTCCGCCGGTCGGACAGCCGTTCATCCAACCCCTCCGCCCAGGGGATCACCTTGCGCGCGCTCGGCGGCAACGCGACGAGCCGCACGCTGGTGCTGCTGGATGGCGTGCCGATGGCCGATCCGTTCTTCGGGTATATCCCGTTCAGCGCCATAGCGCCCGAACGGCTGGCGCAGGCGCGCGTGATCCGTGGCGGTGGCGCAGGGGCGTTCGGCGCGGGCGCCGTTGCCGGAACGATCGAACTGGACAGCGCCAACGCCGCACAGCTCGGCCCTGCGCAAGCCAGTCTGCTGGCCAACGACCGCGGAGAGACGGAACTTTCGGGCACGCTCGCGCCACGCCTTGGGGATGGGTTTGCCGTTATTTCCGGCCGGTGGGACCGGGGCAAGGGGTTCTGGACCACACCACTGGCCCAACGCACGCCGATAAGCGTGCGGGCGCGTTACGATGCGTGGTCGGCAGGCTTGCGCACGGTTGCCCCGCTTGCCCCGGACATCGAGTTGCAAGCCCGCGTGCTCGCGTTCGAGGATCGGCGCACCTTGCGGTTTGCCGGTGCCGACACTGCATCGAGCGGGCAGGACGCCTCACTGCGCGTGGTCGGGCGCGGGCGCTGGGCGTTCGACGTGCTCGGCTATGTCCAGGCGCGCGATTTCAGCAACGTGGTCATCAGCGCCACCAGCCAGCGCAAGACGCTCGACCAGCGCGCAACGCCTTCGACCGGCATCGGCGGCAAGGTTGAACTGCGGCCGCCGCTTGGCGATGCGCACCTGCTGCGGCTGGGCGCCGACGTGCGTTTTGCCGATGGCCGCACCATCGAGGACGCTTTTTCCGCGGCGACCGGACAGACCACCGCGCCCAGGCGGGCCGGTGGCAAGACCGGCGATCTGGGCCTGTTCATCGAGGACGACTGGAAGCTCGGCGCGCTGACCCTGACGGCCGGCGCGCGCGCCGACCGATGGACCATCCGCGATGGCTTCTTCGTCGAAACCTCGCCCTCCGGCGTGCCGACAACCGACCTTGCCTTCGCTACCCACAGTGGCTGGCAAGGCAGCTTTCGTGGCGGTGCCGTGCTGAAGGCAAGCTCCGCCGTTTCGCTGCGCGGCTCGGCCTACAGCGGACTGCGCTTGCCCACGCTGAACGAACTCTATCGCTCGTTTACCGTTGTTGCGCCCCGGACCGGCGGGGGTGTTGCGATCACCACGACCCAGCGCAACCCCGATCTTCGCATCGAACGCCTGGAAGGCTACGAAGCCGGGATCGATCTTTCGCTCGCCTCCGGCCTGTCGTTCGGCGCGACGCTGTTCGACAACCGCATCCGTGACGCCATTGCCAACGTCACGCTGGGCAGCACCGGCAACACGACGACGCGCCAGCGCCGCAATGTGGGGGCGGTTCATGCCCGCGGGGTTGAACTGACCGCCAGCGCCCGGCTCGGCCAGATCGGGCTGGATGGCGGGCTGGCCTATACCGACGCGCAGATCGAAGCATCGGGCCTTGCCGCAGGGCTTGACGGCAAACGCCCAGCGCAGACTCCACGCTGGGCAGGCAATGCAAGCGTCACATGGCGCCCGGCGCAACGCTGGGCGCTGGGGGCAACGCTGCGCCACGTCGGTCCGCAGTTCGAAGACGATGTGCAGACCGACCTGCTGCCCGCCGCAACGACGCTTGACGCATTTGCGCAGATTCCGCTGGCAGGCCCGATCAGTCTGGTCCTGCGCGGCGAAAACCTGAACGGCGAGACGATAGTGACGCGTCTGCAGGACGGGTCTATGGATATCGGCACGCCGCGCACCGTCTGGGCGGGGATCAAAGTGGAGATTCGCTGATATGGCAAGTCTGGCCGGCAATGTGGACATGCTGAAGTACAACGCCGTGGCGCGGGCCTTTCACTGGGCCATCGCGGCCCTCGTGATCTTCAATCTGGCAAGCGGCATCGGCGGCGAAGCCATCGAGGATGTCTGGAACGTGTTCCCGACACACAAGGCAACCGGCATCCTGATCCTGTTGCTGACCCTGGGGCGTATCGGCTGGCGGCTCACCTGGACCATGCCCGCGTGGCCGGAAACGATGAGCGCGATGCAGCGCGCAGTCGCCCGGACCACGCATTTCGGCCTCTACGCGCTGATGCTGGCTGTTCCACTCACAGGCTGGACGATGTCTTCGGCCGGAAAGTACCCGATTTCCATGTTCGGCCTGTTCGAATGGCCCAAGTTCGCGCTGACCAAGGATTCACCGCTGGCCAAGGCCGCGCACGAAGGGCACGAAATACTCGGCTTCCTGATGGCCGGGCTTGTCGTCCTGCACATCGCCGCTGCGCTCCATCACCATTTCGTGCGCAAGGACATCAGCTTGCGCCGGATGTTCTGACCCGCAAACGTATTCTCGCCGACAAACGGATTTGATCGCCCTAAGCTGAGTGTAACGGCACGGGCGGGTAGCGCATGAACGATTCAGGCACAGTGCGACCAAAGCAAGCGCATCAGGCTTTGCGCAGCAGCGCATTGTCCACCGCCTGCACAACCAAACGCAACGCCACGGACAATAGCCACTTGCCGAGCGCGCGTGGCGTGTCATACCCAAAGACATGGGAGCGTGCTGAACGGCCGTACCGCCCCGCAGCGCAGGCGATCGCCCTCGCGCGGCACACAACCGGGCGGACGGCGTGGAAAGGCCGGTGCAACTGGAACCGGCGGCGGAGTGGAATGGCCACTGCCCGCATCGGGCCAAGCAGGGTGGAACGCTTGCCATGACCAATGATGTGAATGCGCCCGAATACCAGTCCGCGATTGCCGCCAAGCCGACAGCGAAGGAAATCGACGAACGCATCATCGACGTGCTGCGGCACCGCGTGGGCAAGGACGAGCGCGCCGCCAAGCCGCACGACTGGTACACCGCAACGGTCCTGACCTTGCGCGATGCGATCATCGACCGCTGGATGGAATCCACCCGCGAAACCTACGCCAAGGGCGGAAAGCGGGTCTATTACCTCAGCCTTGAGTTTCTGATCGGACGCCTGCTGCGCGATGCCCTGTCCAACATGGGCCTGACCCGCGAAATGGAAAAGGCGCTGCGCGAACATGGCTTCGATCTTTCCGCGCTGGAAGACCTCGAACCCGACGCCGCGCTGGGCAACGGGGGGCTTGGCCGTCTGGCGGCCTGCTTCATGGAGAGCCTCGCCAGCCTTGGCATCCCGGCCTACGGTTATGGCATCCGCTATGTAAACGGCATGTTCCGCCAGCGGATCGACGATGGCTGGCAGGTGGAACTGCCCGAAACCTGGCTGAGCCACGGGAACCCGTGGGAGTTCGACCGCCGCGAAAGCGCCTATATCATCGGCTTCGGCGGCGAGGTGGTGGACAAGGGCGATGGCGTTGAATGGCGCCCCGCCGAAAAGGTCGAGGCAAGCGCGGTCGATACGCCGGTGGTGGGCTGGCGCGGCAAGCGGGTAAACACCCTGCGGCTGTGGACAGCCCATGCTTTCGATCCGCTGCGGCTCGACGCATTCAACGCGGGCGACCATTTCGGCGCGCTGGCCGAGCAGGTCCGCGCCGACAGTCTGGTGCGCGTGCTCTACCCTGCGGATTCTACACCTGCCGGGCAGGAACTGCGGCTGCGGCAGGAGTATTTTTTCACTTCGGCCTCGATCCAGGACATCGTGCGCCGCCACGTGCAGTTCCACGGCGATATCCGCACCTTGCCGGACAAGGCCGCGATCCAGCTCAACGATACGCACCCGGCGGTGGCCGTGGCCGAACTGATGCGCCTGATGGTCGACGTGCACGGTCTGGAGTTCAACGAGGCCTGGGAAGTGACCAAGGCTACGGTCGGCTACACCAACCACACCCTGTTGCCCGAAGCTCTTGAATCTTGGCCGCTGCCGCTGTTTGAACGGCTTTTGCCGCGCCATATGCAGATCGTCTATGCGATCAACAGCCGCGTCCTGCGCGAAGCGCGCAAGGCCGGGCTGGACGATGCCGCCATCGCCGCAATCAGCCTGATCGACGAAGGTGGTGAACGCCGGGTGCGCATGGCGAACCTTGCCTTTACCGGCGCGCACAGCGTCAACGGCGTGGCCGCACTGCACACCGACCTGATGAAATCGACGGTCTTTTCCGACCTCCACCGGCTTTACCCCGCGCGGATCAACAACAAGACCAACGGGGTCACCCCGCGCCGCTGGTTGCAGCAATGCAACCCCGGACTGACCGCCGTGCTCAAGGACGCGATCGGGGACGCATTCCTCGACGATACGGCAAAGCTGGCCGATCTCAACGCGCTGGCCGACGATGCCGAGCTGGGCGAACGCATCGCCGAAGTAAAGCGGTCCAACAAGCTGGCGCTTGCCAGCCACATCAAGACGCTGACCGGCGTAAGGCTCGATCCCGACGCGCTGTTCGACGTGCAGATCAAGCGCATCCACGAATACAAGCGCCAGTTGCTGAACCTGATCGAAACGGTTGCGCTGTACGACCAGATCCGCAGCCACCCGGAACGCGACTGGGTGCCGCGCGTCAAGATCTTCGGCGGCAAGGCAGCGTCGAGCTATCACAACGCCAAGCTCATCATCAAACTGGCCAACGATATCGCCCGCCGGGTCAATTCCGATCCGTCGGTTGGCGGGCTGCTCAAGGTCGTGTTCGTGCCGAACTACAACGTCAGCCTGGCCGAACGGATCATCCCGGCGGCCGATCTGTCGGAACAGATTTCCACCGCCGGGATGGAAGCGTCGGGCACCGGCAACATGAAGTTCGCGCTCAACGGGGCCTTGACCATCGGCACGCTGGATGGCGCCAACATAGAGATCAAGGATCACGTCGGGGATGAAAACATCGTCATCTTCGGGCTGACCGCAGACGAAGTCGAAGAAAAGCGCGCCAATGGCTATGTCCCGCGTGAGGTTATCGAAAACTCGCGCGAACTGCAGCAGGCCGTGGCGGCAATTGCCACCGGCGTGTTCTCGCCCGATGACCCGATCCGCTATGCCGGGCTGATGGGCGGCATCTACGATCACGACTGGTTCATGGTCGCCGCCGATTTCGATGCCTATCACGCCGCGCAGCGCGGCGTCGACAAGCGGTGGGAAGACCAGAAGGCCTGGCGTGCATCGGCCATCCGCAACATCGCCAACGTGGGGTGGTTCTCGTCAGACCGCACGATCGGGGAATATGCCCGCGAAATCTGGGGGGTCTGAAGCAGGAATGAAGCCACCGGCGAGCGCCATCAATGCCCTTCTTGACGGGACGCACGCCGATCCTTTCTCGCTTCTGGGGATTCACGAAGGGCCGCAAGGCGCCTTTGCGCGCGCGGTCCTGCCCGGCGCGCAAACCGTCGTGGCGTGGTCGCTGGACGGCAATCGGCTTGGCGCGCTGGCCTGTGTTGACGGGCGCGGCCTGTTCGAAGGCAAGGTGCACGGCCCGCCGCAGCCAGTGCGCTATGCCTGCACGGCCGGAACCCACGAATGGCAGATCACCGATCCCTATTCGTTCGGGCCGGTGCTGGGGCCGCTGGACGATTTCCTGATTGCCGAAGGTACGCACCTGCGCCTTTTCGACAAGCTGGGCGCGCATTGCATCGAACACCAGGGCGCGCGCGGCGTGCATTTCGCGGTCTGGGCGCCCAACGCCAGCCTTGTCTGCGTGGTCGGCGATTTCAACGACTGGGACCACCGCCGCCACCCGATGCGCCGCCGCGCCGATATCGGGGTTTGGGAAATCTTCATACCCGACATCGGCGAACACCGCGCCTACAAGTACCACGTGGTCGGCCCCGATGGCACGGTCCAGCCGCTGAAGGCCGACCCCTTCGCCTTTGCATCCGAGTTTCGCCCGCATACCGCCTCGGTCACCGCGCATCCGGTCAAGCAGGACTGGGGCGATGCCGGGCACCGTGCGCACTGGGCCAGCGTCGATGCGCGCCGCCAGCCCATGACGATCTACGAAGTCCACCCCGGATCGTGGCAAAAGCCCGGCAGCGACGGGTTCTACTCATGGGATGAACTGGCCGACCGGCTGATCCCCTATGTCACCGAAATGGGCTTTACCCATATCGAGTTCCTGCCGGTATCCGAACACCCCTACGATCCAAGCTGGGGCTATCAGACAACCGGGCTTTACGCGCCTTCGGCCCGGTTCGGCCCGCCCGAAGGCTTTGCGCGGTTTGTCGATGGCGCACACCGCGCCGGTGTTTCAGTGCTGATCGACTGGGTGCCCGCGCACTTCCCGACCGATGCGCACGGCCTTGTCCGCTTCGATGGCACCGCGCTGTACGAGCACGAAGACCCGCGCCTTGGCTTCCACCCGGACTGGAGCACGCTGATCTACAATTTCGGGCGGCGCGAAGTGGTCAGCTTTCTGGTCAACAACGCGCTGTTCTGGGCCGAACGCTATCACGTCGACGGGCTGCGCGTCGATGCCGTTGCCTCGATGCTGTACCGCGATTATTCGCGCAAGGCGGGCGAATGGATCCCCAACGCCGATGGCGGGCGCGAAAACTGGGAGGCGGTGGCCTTCCTGCAGGCCATGAACCGGGCCGTCTATGCCAGCCATGCCGGGTTCCTGACCATTGCCGAGGAATCGACATCATGGCCCGGCGTCAGCAAGCCGGCCTTTGCCGAAGCCCCGCGCGAACATCTCGGCTTCGGCTTCAAGTGGAACATGGGCTTCATGCACGATACGCTGAAGTACATGGCGCGCGATCCGGTCCACCGCAGCCATCACCATGACGAAATCACTTTCGGGCTTGTCTATGCCTTTTCCGAAAACTTCGTCCTGCCGCTCAGCCACGACGAGGTCGTGCACGGCAAGGGCAGCCTGCTCGGCAAGATGAGCGGGGACGACTGGCAGAAGTTTGCCAACCTGCGCGCCTATTACGGGCTGATGTGGGGCTATCCGGGCAAGAAGCTGCTGTTCATGGGGCAGGAGTTCGCCCAGCGCCGCGAATGGAGCGAAGCGCGCGAACTGGACTGGGGCCTGCTCGATGCTCCCGCGCACGAAGGCGTGCGACGCTGGGTCCGCGACCTGAACCGCCTTTACGTTTCCCGGCCCGCGCTGCACGCTCGCGATTGCGAGCCGGAAGGGTTCGAATGGCTGGTGGTCGACGATGCCGCCGCCAGCGTGTTTGCATGGGCGCGCAAGGCGCCGGGCGAACGGCCGGTGGTGGTCGTCTGCAACATGACGCCGCAGGTGCACGACCACTATCGCCTGCCCCTGCCCCACGATGGCCAGTGGCGCGAAGTGCTCAACAGCGATGCGCAGGACTATGGCGGCAGCGGCATCGGCAACCTTGGCCATGTCGAGGCAAGCGGCGGCGCGGCGCTGGTCGTGCTGCCGCCCCTTGCCACAATCATGCTCGAATACGCAGGCTAGACAGGAATACGGAGAAGCGGGGATGCGCGATTCATACTCACAGCCACTGGCGCGCGATGCCATGGCCTATGTGCTGGCCGGCGGACGCGGCAGCCGGCTCAAGGAACTGACCGACAACCGCGCCAAGCCCGCGGTCTATTTCGGCGGCAAATCGCGGATCATCGACTTTGCGCTCTCCAACGCGATCAATTCCGGCATCCGCCGCATCGGTGTCGCCACGCAGTACAAGGCCCATTCGCTGATCCGCCACATGCAGCGCGCGTGGAACTTCATGCGACCAGAACGCAACGAAAGCTTCGACATCCTGCCCGCTTCGCAGCGCGTGTCGGAAAACCAGTGGTACGAAGGCACCGCCGATGCGGTGTTCCAGAACATCGACATCATCGCATCCTACGCGCCGAAATACATGGTGATCCTGGCGGGCGATCACATCTACAAGATGGATTACGAACTGATGCTGCGCCAGCACGTGGATAGCGGCGCAGACGTGACCATCGGGTGCCTCGTCGTGCCACGCATGGAAGCCACCGGCTTTGGCGTCATGGCGGTGGATACGCAGGACGTGGTCACCGCATTCGTCGAAAAGCCCGCCGATCCGCCCGGCATTCCCGGCGACGAAGGCATGGCGCTGGCCTCGATGGGCATTTACGTGTTCGACACGAAGTTCCTGTTCGACATCCTGCGCAAGGATGCCGAAGACCCCACATCCACCCACGATTTCGGCAGCGACATCATTCCGTACCTGGTTCGCCACGGAAAGGCGGTGGCCCACCGCTTTACCGCATCATGCATCCGCGCCGCAGACGAGATCGAAGAATACTGGCGCGATGTCGGCACGCTGGACGCCTTTTTCGAAGCCAACCTCGACCTCACCGATGTAGTCCCCAAGCTCAACATGTACGACCGCGACTGGCCGATCTGGACGGACCAGATCATCGCCGCCCCGGCCAAGTTCGTGCATGACGAAGAGGGGCGCCGCGGCATGGCCATATCGTCGCTGATTTCGCAGGATTGCATCGTTTCCGGCGCAATTGCACGGCGCAGCCTCCTGTTTACAGGCGTCAAGATGGGGTCGTTTTCGGCCTGCGAAGAGGCCGTGATCCTGCCCTATTGCAACATCGGGCGCAGCGCGCGGCTCAAGCGGGTGATCCTCGATTCCGGGGTGCGCATTCCCGAAGGGCTGGTCGTTGGCGAAGACCCCGAACTCGATGCACAGCGGTTCCGGCGTTCGGAAAGCGGGGTGTGCCTTATCACCAAGCGGATGATAGACCAGCTTCAATGACCCTCCGCGTCCTTTCCGTAGCGTCAGAAGCGGTGCCGCTGGTAAAGACCGGCGGCCTGGCCGATGTGGCGGGTGCGCTGCCCGCTGCCGTCGCGCCGCACGGCGTGGCAATGACCACCCTGCTGCCCGGCTACCCCGCCGTGATGAAGGCGCTTTCGCGGCCGCGCACCCTACACGCTTGGGACAGCCTGCTGGGGGAGAAGGCGCGGCTGCTTGCGGGGAAGCTGGACAGCCAGCCATTGCTGGTGCTCGATGCGCCGGGCCTTTTCCACCGCGACGGAGGGCCATACGCCGATGGCTCCGGCCGCGACTGGGCGGACAATGGCCGCCGCTTCGCCGCCTTTGCGCGCGCGGCGGCCGACATCGCCGCAGGCATCGTCAAGGGCCGGGCCTTCGATCTGGTCCATGCCCACGATTGGCAGGCCGCGATGGCGCCCGCCTACCTGCGCTTCGCCCTGCCCGAAGGCGGGCGCCGCGTACCCTCGGTGATGACGATCCACAACATGGCCTTCCAGGGCCACTTTCCCGCCGCCCTTTTTGCCGGGCTTGGCCTCCCGGCCCGCGCATGGGCGATCGACGGGGTGGAATACCATGGCGGCGTCGGCTTCCTGAAGGCCGGTCTGGAAGCGGCAAGCGCAATCACCACCGTCAGCCCGACCTACGCCCGCGAAATCCGCACCGCAGAGTTCGGCATGGGGCTGGAAGGGCTGATCCAGAACCGTGGCGAGCGCGTTTTCGGCATCGTCAACGGCATCGACGCGGCACAGTGGAATCCGCAGGCCGATTCAGCCCTTGCCGCGCGCTTCAGCGTCAGGACGCTGGCGCGGCGCGAAGCGAACAAGCGCGCGATGGAAGAAGCGTTCGCCCTGGAAACCGGCGACGGACCGCTTTTTGTCGTCATATCGCGGCTGACCTGGCAAAAGGGCATGGACGTGCTGCTCGAAACGCTCGACCAGCTCGTGGCGTTTGGCGGACGGCTTGCGGTTCTGGGTTCGGGCGATGCGGCCATGGAAGCAGGCTTCGTGGCCGCTGCTGCCCGCCATCCCGGCAAGATCGGCGTGCGGATCGGGTATGACGAGGCGCTTTCGCACCAGATGCAGGCGGGCGGCGATGCCATTCTTGTCCCCAGCCGGTTCGAACCGTGCGGGCTGACCCAGCTCTATGGCCTTGCCTATGGCTGCGTGCCGGTCGTCGCGCGCACCGGCGGCCTTGCCGATACGGTGATCGACGCCAACCTTGCCGCCCTGATGGCAGGCGCGGCCACCGGCATCCAGTTCAACGGCATAACGCACGCCGCGCTGGCCGATGCGATCAACCGCACTGTCACACTGTACTGGCAACGCGACACCTGGCGTGCCATCCAGCGCGCCGGAATGAAGACCGATTTTTCGTGGGACCGTTCGGGCAAGGCCTATGCGGATCTCTATGCCAGCCTCATCGCGGAGGAATGATGATCAGGACCGTTGCCACCACCCCCTACCTCGGCCAGAAGCCCGGAACGTCCGGCCTGCGCAAGAAGGTAAAGGTGTTCCAGCAGCCGAACTATGCGGAAAACTTCGTCCAGGCGGTGTTCGATGTGGTGGAACGCCCCGCCGGTTCCACGCTCGTGCTGGGTGGGGACGGCCGCTATCATAACCGCACGGTCATCCAGCAGGCCATACGCATGGCCGCCGCCAACGGCTATGCCCGCGTGATCGTGGGCCAGGGCGGCATCCTGTCCACCCCCGCCGCATCCAATGTGATCCGCAAGTACGGTGCATCGGGCGGCCTGATCCTTTCCGCCAGCCACAATCCTGGCGGCCCGGACGAAGATTTCGGCATCAAGTACAACATCGCCAACGGCGGCCCCGCCCCCGAAGGCGTGACCGAAGCGATCTATGCCCGCACCCAGACAATCGACCGCTGGCTGACGGTCGATGCCCCGGACGTCGATCTCGACACGGTTGGCGCGAGCCGCGTAGGCGATCTGACCGTCGATGTGATCGATGCCGTGGCAGATTATGCGGAACTGATGGAATCGCTATTCGATTTCAATGCAATACGTGAAAATGTTGCGGCCGGATTTGAAATGGCATTCGACGCGATGAGCGCAGTGACCGGCCCTTATGCCGTCGAAATCCTCGAACGCCGCCTCGGCTTTCCACAGGGCACGGTGCGCAACGGCGTGCCGCTTGAAGATTTCGGTGGGCACCACCCCGACCCCAACATGGTGCATGCCCGCGAACTGTTCGAAACGATGTTCGGGCCAGACGCGCCCGATTTTGGCGCGGCGTCCGATGGCGATGGCGACCGTAACCTGATCGTCGGCCGCAACCGCTTCATCACCCCTTCCGACAGTCTGGCGATGCTGGCCGCCAACGCCCACCTCGCGCCGGGCTATGCCGCCGGCCTCAAGGGCATTGCCCGCTCCATGCCCACCAGCGCAGCGGCAGACCGCGTGGCCGATGCGCTTGGCCTGCCCTGCTTTGAAACACCCACCGGCTGGAAGTTCTTCGGCACGCTGCTCGATGCAGGCAAAGCCACGATCTGTGGCGAGGAAAGCGCCGGGACCGGCAGCGATCACGTGCGGGAAAAGGACGGGCTCTGGGCGGTTCTGCTCTGGCTCAATGTGCTGGCGGTGCGGCGGATCAGCGTCGATGCGCTGGCGCGCGAACACTGGGCGCGTTTCGGGCGCAACTACTATGCCCGCCACGATTACGAAGCCTTGCCAACCGCACAGGCCGACGCCCTGATGGCCGAACTCAAGGCATCGCTTCCCGCCCTTCCCGGCACCGCTTTCGGGCCGCTGGCAGTCGCGGTGGCAGACAACTTTTCCTACGTCGACCCGGTCGATGGATCGACCAGCAGCAACCAGGGCGTGCGGGTGATGTTCGAAGGGGGATCACGCGTGGTGTTCCGCCTTTCCGGCACTGGCACCGAAGGCGCAACCTTGCGCGTCTATCTGGAACGCTACGAACCCGCAGACGGCGATCTTGACCGCGAAACGCCCGACATGCTGGCCGATCTTGTCGCTGCTGCCGATGCCATTGCCGGGATCGTGCGCCACACCGGCCGGACTGCACCAGACGTGGTGACGTGACGCCCGGCGTTGCGATCGAGGGCGGGCGAACCCGCTTTACCGTGCGCGCGCCGCTGGCCGAAGGTGTAACGCTGTGCCTGTTCGAACAGGGCGCCGAACGGCGCGTTCCGATGGTCCGTTCCGGCGATTGCTGGAGCGTCGAACTGGCCGCCGACCTTGACGGGGCGCGGTATGGCTACCGTACGTCCGGGCCGTGGCAACCGGAACAGGGGCGGTGGTTCGACAGCGCGAAACTGCTGGTCGACCCTTGCGCGGCAGAACTGGATTCATGCTTCAGATATGATGCGAATCTTTCCATCTATGGCCATGATTCAGCGGCATTAGTGCCAAAGTCGATCGTGACAGCGGCAATGCCGGACGTGCCGCGAACGCCGCCGCACTTCACGCACGGCGGGCTGATATATGAAGTCAACGTGCGCGGCTTCACCATGCTGCACCCCGACGTACCCGACGCCTTGCGCGGGACCGTGGCGGCGCTGGCGCACCCCGCCGTTGTCGCACACCTCAAACAGCTCCACGTCGGTGCGGTCGAACTCATGCCCATCGTCGCGTGGATCGACGAACGCCATCTGCCGCCGCTCGGCCTGACGAATGCCTGGGGGTACAACCCCGTCGCGCCGATGGCGCTGGACCCGCGCCTGTGCCCCGGCGGTCTGGCGGAACTGCGCGAAACCGTGGCCACGCTGCATGAACACGGCATTGGCGTAATCCTCGATGTCGTGCTGAACCACACCGGGGAAAGCGACGTGCATGGCCCCGTGCTGTGCCTGCGCGGGCTGGACGATGCGGCTTACGCCAAGGCTCCCGACGGCAGCCTCATCAACGATACCGGCTGCGGCAACACGCTCGATTTCGGCAACCCTGCCGTGCGCGAACTCGCGCTGGCCACGCTGCGCCACTTCGTGCGCCATTGCGGAGTGGACGGGTTTCGCTTCGACCTTGCCACGATCCTGGCGCGCAGCCCCGGCTTTTCCGCCGATGCACCGATCTTTACCGCGATCGCCGCCGATCCATGGCTGGCCGACCGGGTGCTGATTGCGGAGCCTTGGGACATCGGCCCCGGCGGATACCAGTTGGGAGCTTTCCCGGATAACTGGCTGGAATGGAACGACAGATTTCGTGACGATGTACGCCGCTTCTGGCGCGGCGATGGGGGGATCGGCGTTCTCGCCACGCGGATCGCCGGATCATCGGACGTATTCGGCAAGCACTGCCGCTCGGTCAACTTCCTGGCCGCGCATGACGGCTTCACGCTGGCGGACGGCCTTGCCTATGAACAGCGGCACAACTGGGCGAACGGCGAAGAAAACCGCGATGGGCATGGCGAAAACTTTAGCTGGAACAATGGTTTCGAAGGGGAAACCGATAATCCGCAGGTGCTCTCCGCGCGCGCTGCCTACGCCCGCGCCATGCTTGCCACGCTGTTCGTTTCGACCGGCACGATCCTGCTGACAGCCGGTGACGAGTTTGGCCGCAGCCAGCGCGGAAACAACAATGCCTATGCACAGGACAATGCCATCACATGGGTGGACTGGGCAAACCGCGATCGGGCACTCGAAGCCTATGTTTTTGAATTATCCCGTTGGCGAAAGAGCATAATTTCCCATTTTTCCCGGTTCCCGGAAGATGGCACCTGGCGTGACCTGAACGACCGCGAACTGCACATGGGCGATTGGGAAAGCCCCCTGACCGCGGCCGTGCAATGGCGCAACGACGCCTATGGCTTCAGGATTGACCGGAACGCGATCACAGCCGCCCCGATCCATCCTTAAGCACCGTTTCCACAACAGACAGCGCGCCATGCACGGACTGGCGCAAGGGTGGCCGCGCCCTCTTGCGCGCGCCACCCCGCCCGCACCACAATGGGCCTATCTGACGGGTCTTCGGGGTTTCGCACAATGGCATCGGACCGGCGCCGGTTTCTGGGCGCGCTGGCGGCATCTATCGGTAGTGTCGTGGTCGGCGGGCAGGTTGCCCATGCCGTACAGCCGCCGCGTCCGCTGCGGTTTTCGCCGTTCGAACAGCCGGCACCACCGCTGCTGGTGCAACGGGCGGTTGCCGCGCTTGATGCCCATTCCGCCCATATCCGCCATCGTGACCTGGTGGGTCTCGTCGATTTTTCAAAGGCTTCGCGCGAAACGCGCTTTCATCTGGTGGACGTTGCCGGTGGCAAGCTCGTGTCGTCGCACCTCGTTTCCCACGGCAGTGGTTCGGACCCGGAAAACAGCGGCTGGGCACGGCGTTTTTCCAACCGCGTCGGCTCCAACGCTTCCAGCCCCGGCGCCTATCTTACCGGCACGGTCTATACCGGAAAGCATGGCCGTTCGCGCCGCCTGATTGGCCTGGAAGAAGCCAACAGTGCCGCGATGGAACGCGCGATCGTGATCCACGCCGCCAGCTATGTCGATCCGGCGATGGCGCGGGACTATGGCCGGATCGGGCGCAGCCAGGGCTGTTTTGCCTTTTCAAACGAGGATATAAGCACCATTCTTGACAGGATGGGCGAAGGACGTTTGCTCTACGCCGCGCGGTAGCCGGGGAACGCCGCCCCGCACGCGCGGCCGAGCGGACCCTCGGCCGCCACAAGATCCGCCCGCTCACGCCCCGCCAGCAGGCCCAGCCTGCGCCGAAAATCGTAATCGACCAGCGGCACCGCGACGAGGCCCGGACGCATCAACGATTGCGGCGCGGTTGTCACCCCCATCCCCGCACGCACCATTTCGAGACAACGGTCGTCATTGGCAGAGCGCAGGAAGAACGGCGGACGCACCCCGCGCTGGGTGAACCAGCGGCTGGTTTCCGCCAGAATCTCGCAACTGCGGCGCGCGATCATCGTTTCTGCCGCGATATCGCTTGCTGCAACCTCTGCCCGCCCGGCCAGCGCGTGGCCTTCCGGCAAGATCAAGCGGTAGCCTTCCTCCAGCAGCGTGAGCGACGGACGGACAGCATCTTCGGGCCGCAGCAGGGTGATGATGGCATCGACCTGCCCTTCTCCCAGCTTGCGCCGCAGCTCGGCATCGCTGCCTTCGGCGAGCGTCAGCGGTTCCGGCCCGGTCCAGCCGCGCGCAACGGCGGCGATCTGCGCTGTGGCGATCGAGGGGAGAACCCCCAGCCGCAGCGGGGCGAGCGGCGCAGGCGCGGCGGCAGTGAATGCGGCTTCGGCGGCGCGAAACTCCCGCTCTATCGCCCGCGCGTGGGTTACCAGCCGTGCCCCGGCGGCGGTAAGGCGCACCTGCCGCCTCTCCCGCTGGAACAGGCGTGTTCCGGCCATGCGTTCCAGTTCGGCGATGGTTGCCGAAAGCGTAGGCTGCGCCACGCCCAGCCGCTCTGCCGCGCGGGTGAAATTGCCGGTTTCGACAAGCGCAAGGAACTGGCGCAACTGGGCACGTTTTATCATAGGTAAAATCTATGACAAATGCGCCCATAAATCAATTTTGATGCCTAATCGCGCAATGATAGGATCGCGTCAGGATTGAGGATGAGGATGCCCCCGATGCGCGCAACGCCCGATTTCGATTTCGGCCTGACCGAAACCGCCCAGATGATCCGCGAGGCGGCCGGGCGGTTTGCCGATGAACAGATCATGCCGCTGGCCGCGGCGATCGACCGCGAAGACCGTTTCCCGCGCGAGCTGTGGGAGCCGATGGGCGCGCTGGGGCTGCACGGCATCACCGTGGAGGAAGACCTTGGCGGGCTTGGCCTGGGCTACCTCGACCATGTGATCGCGGTGGAGGAAATCAGCCGCGCATCCGGCTCTGTGGGGCTTTCCTATGGTGCCCATTCCAACTTGTGCATCAACCAGATCCGGCGCTGGGGCAATGCCGAGCAGAAGGCAAAGTACCTGCCCCGGCTCATCTCCGGCGAACATGTCGGCAGCCTTGCCATGTCCGAAGCGGGTGCCGGCTCGGATGTCGTGTCGATGAAACTGCGCGCCGATGCCGTCCCCGGCGGCTTCCGGCTCAACGGCACCAAGTTCTGGATCACCAATGGCACGTTTGCCGATACGCTGGTGGTCTATGCCAGGACCGCGCCCGATGCGGGCAGCCGCGGCATTACCGCGTTCCTGATCGAAAAGGGCATGGCCGGCTTTTCCATCGGCCAGCAGATCGACAAGATGGGCCTGCGCGGCAGCCCGACCTGCGAACTGGTGTTCGACGACTGTTTCGTTCCCGCCGAAGCGGTGATGGGGCCGCTCAACGGCGGGGTCGGCGTGCTGATGAGCGGGCTGGATTACGAACGCGTGGTGCTGGCCGGGATGCAGATCGGCATCATGCAGGCATGCCTTGACGTGGTGATCCCCTATGTCCGCGAACGCCGCCAGTTTGGCCAGCCTATCGGTTCGTTTCAACTGATGCAGGCGAAGGTGGCGGACATGTACGTGGCGATCCAGTCTGCCCGCGCCTATGTCTATGCAGTGGCAAGGGCCTGCGATGCCGGGCACACGACGCGGTTCGATGCGGCCGGGGCGATCCTGCTGGCCAGCGAAAACGCCTTTCGCGTGGCGGGCGAAGCCGTGCAGGCGCTGGGCGGCGCGGGCTATACCAGGGACTGGCCGGTGGAACGCTTTCTGCGCGATGCCAAGCTGCTGGATATTGGCGCTGGCACCAACGAAATCCGCCGCATGCTGATCGGGCGTGAACTGATCGGAAACCAGGCATGAGCGCGCCGGTCCTGCCCACGTCCCTCGACCTCGCATCGGAACAGGCGCAGGCACGCGCGGCGCATAACCGCGCGCTGGCAGAAGACTTGCGCGCGCGCGTGGCCCAAGCGGCGCTGGGCGGCGATCCGCGCAGCCGGGAACGCCATGTCAGCCGGGGCAAGCTGCTGCCGCGCGACCGGGTGGAGCGGCTGCTTGACCCCGGATCGCCGTTTCTGGAAGTGGGCCAGCTTGCCGCGAACGGCATGTATGACGATGAAGTGCCCGGCGCGGGCATCATCGCCGGGATCGGGCGGGTATCGGGGCGCCAGTGCATGGTCTTTGCCAACGATGCGACGGTCAAGGGCGGCACCTATTTCCCGATGACGGTGAAGAAGCACCTGCGCGCGCAGGACATCGCGCAGGAAAACCGCCTGCCGTGCCTCTATCTGGTGGACAGCGGCGGCGCAAACCTGCCCAATCAGGCGGAAGTCTTCCCCGACCGCGATCACTTTGGCCGCTTCTTCTACAATCAGGCAAACATGAGTGCGCTTGGCATTCCCCAGGTTGCAGCCGTCATGGGCAGTTGCACGGCAGGTGGCGCCTATGTTCCGGCGATGGCCGACGAAACGGTGATCGTGCGGGATCAGGGCACGATCTTTCTGGCAGGCCCCCCGCTGGTCAAGGCCGCGACGGGGGAGGAAATCACCGCCGAGGCGCTGGGCGGAGGCGATCTGCACGCGCGCAGGAGCGGCGTCGTCGATCATCTGGCCGATAACGACGAGCATGCCCTGACCATCGTGCGCGATATTGTCTCGCACCTTGGACCGGCAAGCGATGCGGGCGTTGCGCGGCGCGAAAGCGTGCCGCCGGCGTACCCCGCGCAAGACCTTTACGCGATCATCCCGGACGATGTGCGTGCGCCCTACGATGTCCACGAAGTGATCGCGCGGATCGTCGATGGCAGCGCGTTTCACGAATTCAAGGCGCTGTACGGCACGACGCTGGTCTGTGGCTTTGCCCATATCCACGGCCTTCCGGTGGCGATTCTGGCCAACAACGGCGTGCTGTTTTCGGAAAGCGCGCAAAAGGGCGCGCACTTCATCGAACTGGCCTGCCAGCGGCGCATTCCGCTGCTGTTCCTGCAGAACATTTCCGGGTTCATGGTCGGCGGCAGGTACGAAGCCGAAGGCATCGCCAAGCACGGTGCCAAGCTGGTGACTGCCGTGGCCACGGCGCAAGTGCCCAAGATCACCGTCATCATCGGCGGCAGCTTTGGCGCAGGCAACTATGGCATGTGTGGCCGGGCCTATTCGCCGCGCTTCCTGTTTACCTGGCCCAACGCGCGGATCAGCGTGATGGGCGGGGAACAGGCCGCCAGCGTGCTGGCCACGGTCCACCGCGATGCGGATACGTGGACGCCGGAACAGGCCGAGGCGTTCAAGGCCCCGATCCGCCAGAAGTACGAGGACGAAGGCAACCCCTATTACGCCACGGCGCGGCTGTGGGACGATGGGGTGATAGACCCGGTGCAGACGCGGGATGTGCTGGGGCTGGCACTGGAAGCCTGCTTGCAAACGCCCATCCCCGAACGCCCGGCGTTCGGCGTGTTCAGGATGTGACGGCAATGATCAAATCCCTGCTCATCGCCAATCGCGGCGAAATCGCCTGCCGGGTGATCCGCACCGCGCGGCGGCTCGGCATCCGCACGGTGGCGGTCTATTCGGACGCCGATGCCGGGGCGCTGCATGTACGTTCGGCCGACGCGGCAGTGCACATCGGGCCATCGCCCGCACGCGAAAGCTATCTGTTGGGGGACCGGATCATCGCTGCCGCACTGGCCACCGGGGCCGAGGCGATTCATCCCGGCTACGGTTTCCTGTCCGAGAATGCCGGTTTTGCGCAGGCCGTGCTCGATGCAGGGCTGGTGTGGGTCGGGCCTAAACCAGCGTCGATCACGGCCATGGGCCTGAAGGATGCGGCCAAGGCGCGGATGATCGCCGCCGGGGTGCCAGTGACACCCGGCTATCTGGGCGAGGACCAGTCGGCTGAGCGGTTGCAGGCGGAGGCCGATGTCATCGGCTATCCCGTGCTGATCAAGGCCGTGGCAGGCGGCGGCGGCAAGGGCATGCGGCGGGTGGATGCCGCCGCGGACTTTGCCGGGGCGCTGGCGTCATGCCGCCGCGAGGCTGCATCGGCCTTTGGCGATGATCGCGTTCTGATCGAAAAGTACATCCTCTCGCCCCGGCACATCGAAGTGCAGGTCTTTGGAGACAGCCACGGCAACGTCGTCCACCTGTTCGAGCGCGATTGCTCGCTCCAGCGCCGCCACCAGAAGGTGATCGAAGAGGCCCCTGCCCCCGGCATGGACGAAGCAACGCGCGAAGCGGTGTGCGCCGCTGCCGTGAGGGCAGCCAAAGCGGTGGACTATGAAGGCGCGGGCACCATCGAGTTCATCGCCGATGGCAGCGACGGGCTGCGCGCGGACCGCATCTGGTTCATGGAAATGAACACGCGGTTGCAGGTGGAACACCCGGTGACCGAAGAAGTGACCGGCGTCGATCTGGTGGAATGGCAATTGCGCGTGGCGAGCGGGGAACCGCTGCCAAAGCGGCAGGAGGATCTGGCCATCACCGGCTGGGCCATGGAGGCACGGCTCTATGCCGAAGATCCGGCGCGCGGGTTCCTGCCGAGCATCGGGAAGATCGCCGATTTCCATTTTCCCCACTACCGCGCACGGATCGACACCGGCGTTGAAGCCGGTGCGCAGATAACGCCGTTCTACGATCCGATGATCGCCAAGGTCATCGTCCACCGCGATACCCGCGCCGAAGCCATCGCCGCGCTGCGCGAAACGCTGGAGGAAGGTGTTGTAGGGCCGCTGGTCACCAACAGCGGTTTTCTGTGGCGCCTGCTGGGCCACACCGCCTTTGCCACAGGTGCTTTCGACACCGGGCTGATTGACCGCACGCTCGATACGCTGACTGCGCGGCCCGAACCTTCGGCGCAAGGGCTGGCGCTGGCCGCGATGCGGCTGGCAGGCACGCCCGGCGGTTGGCCGTGGACAAGCCAGAGCGGCTTCCGGCTCAACGCGCCGCCACGCCGCAATGTACGGCTGACCGACCAGTTCGGGCGTGGTTATGACACGGCGCTGGGCGATGAACCCGCGATCGACCAATGGCCCCCCGCGTCCGCGACTAGCATCGATGAAAACGGCGAACGCTTCATCATGCGCCTTGCCCGCACCGAAGGCGGCCCCGGCGGCGGCGCTTCGGACGGGGCCATCCTTTCCCCTATGCCGGGGCGGATCATCGCCGTCGACGTTTCCGCCGGGCAATCGGTGACGAAGGGGCAGAAACTTCTCGTGCTCGAAGCGATGAAGATGGAGCACGCGCTCACCGCTCCGTTCGACGGTACGGTGGCAGAGCTTCACGCGGTTACGGGCGCGCAGGTGCAGGTCGATGCCTTGCTGGCGAAGATCATCAAGGCCGAATGATCGCAAGCGCAATGCCGGAGCGATCAGCCTGACAACGATCAGCCTGACAGTGCCGCCCTGAGCGCGTCGAGCAGCCATGCGCGGGCCGGACCGGGCGGACAATCCCGGCGCCACAGCGCGTGCAGCCCGTAATCGACTCCGGGCGCTTCGGGCAGCGCAAGCTGTACCAGCCGCCCCGCCGCAAGGTCTGCCGCCACGAGATGGCGCGGCATGTTGCCCCAGCCGATCCCTTCGCGCAGCAGCGCATGACGCGCACCCAGATCGCCAAGGCGCCAGGTACTCGCCGCAAGCACGGAAAAATCCTGCCCTTCCGTCAGCCGCGAACGGTCGGTCAGCACCAGTTGGCGGTGCTTGCGCGCTTCGCCCGGCAGGATCGGGTGCATGCGCGCCAGAGGGTGCGACGGCGCTGCAACGGGGAGAAGTTCGACCGCGCCGATGGCAAGGCGTTCAAGGCCGGGCATGGCCACCAGTTCCGGGCCGCCAATGCCAAGCTGCGCCGCACCGTCCTGTACCAGCGCGCCAATCGCGCCCAGCGCCTCGACATGCAGGCGCAACTGCACCGTCGGGAATTGCTGCTGGAACGTGCGCAGCACCTGCGCGAGCAAGGCGGTGGGAAACATCACGTCGATCGCCAGCCCCAGTTCCGCCTCAAGCCCCTGGTGGAAGCTGCGCACGCCCGAAACCAGCGCATCGACCTGATCGGCCACGGCGCGGGCCTGCGCCAGCATGGCCTTTCCGGCATCGGTGAGCACCGGCTTTTTCGACCCTTCGCGCGCGAAAAGGGTGACGCCAAGCTGCCCCTCCAGCGTGGCGATGCCATAGCTTACCGCTGAAATCGCCCGCCCCAGCTTGCGCGCCGCCGCATTGAAGCTGCCTTCATCGACGACAGCCAGGAACAGCCGCAACTGATCGAGCGTTGGTTGGCCAATGTCCATCGAGCCTGTCCTTCTGCCGCCCCTTGACCAGTATGTTCAAATACTACGAACATTCTGAATGATTTTGTCGCAATTATCAGATTGGACTGCAACCGCTATCCAGCATCCATCGCAACGGCTCAAGCAGCCCGCACAGGAGATGCCACGATGACCCGGACACTGGAAACATCCGCCACCGGCCAGGCCCCGCCCCATGCCCCGACGGCCCACATCGAACTGCGGCCCTTTGCTACGCTTGGCGCGGCCAACCATGGCTGGCTGGATGCCCACCACCACTTTTCCTTCGGTGAATACCACGATCCGGCCCGGACCACCTGGGGCGCGCTGCGGGTGTGGAACGACGATGTCATCGCGCCCAAAAGCGGCTTTCCGCCCCACCCTCACCGCGACATGGAGATCATCACCTATGTCACCAAAGGCGCGATCACCCACCGCGACAGCCTGGGCAACGAAGGCCGGACCGAAGCGGGTGATGTTCAGGTCATGTCCGCCGGAACCGGCATCCGCCATTCGGAATACAATCTGGAGGACGAGGAAACCCGCCTGTTCCAGATCTGGATCATGCCGGATCGCGGCGGCCATGCACCGGGCTGGGGCGCGCGCCCCTTCCCCAGGGAGAGCCGCGCCAACGACAAGACCGGAGGGCGCTTCATCCCGCTCGCTTCAGGAATTGCGGGCGATGCCGACGTTCTGCCGATCAACGCCAACGCCCGCGTTCTGGGGGCAACGGTGAAGGCTGGCGACACCGTACGCTATGAGCTGACGGCCGATCGCCACGCCTATCTCGTTCCCGCAACCGGCAAGGTGCGGATCGGCAATGTAGAGGCCAGTGCACGCGATGGGGTTGCCCTTACCGGCGTGACCGAAATCGTCGTCACCGCGCTCGAAGACGCCGAACTCGTCCTTGTCGACGCGGCCTGATCCCTCCCCCCCCCCCCGCAATTCATCCCAAGGAGAACCCAATGACCCGTACTGCTTCCCCGCGCGTGCTGCCGATCATCGTCGATCGCTGGAGCCCGCGCGCCTTCGATGGTTCCGCCGTGCCGCAGGCCGATCTCGACGTGATTTTCGAAGCCGCCGGGCTGGCTGCCAGCGCCTATAACTATCAGCCTTGGCGCTTTGCCTATGCCCACAGGGGCGATGCCAATTTCGCGGCGTTCCTTTCGGCGCTGGTGCCGTTCAACCAGGACTGGGCCAAGAACGCCAGCGTGCTGGTGTTCGCGGTTTCGGACGAATACATGCGGTCGGACAAGGGGAACAACCCGAACCACAGCCACAGCTTCGATACCGGCGCGGCATGGGCCAGCGCCGCGCTTCAGGCGCTGCACATGGGCTATCATACCCATGGCATGACCGGGGTGGACTTTGAAAAGGCCGCGCAAGTGCTCAACCTGCCCGAAGGCTTCCGTGTCGAAATGGCCTTCGTGATCGGCCGCAAGGGCGACCCGGCACAACTGCCCGATAGCCTGCGCGAGCGCGAAATCATCAGCGATCGCAAGCCGGTTGGCGAAATTGCCTTTGCCGGGCCTTTCGCCGCCTGATCGGCAAGGCACCTGTGCCGCAGATGTGGCGCTGCCCGCGCGTTTTCGCTAGGGCGGCGCCATGTTGCGCATCAATGAACTCAAACTCCCGCTGAACCACACCGCCGATGATCTTCCGGCGGCCATCTGTGCACGGCTTGGCATCGCGCCCGATGCGCTTGAACGCTTCCAGATCTTCCGCCGCGGCAACGATGCGCGCAAGAAGCATGCGATCCTGCTGACCTATGTGGTCGATTGCGTGGTGTGCGATGAAGCGCGGATTCTGGCTGCGCACGCCGATGATCTCAACATCCGCGCAACCCCGGACCTCACCTACCGCTTTCCGGCCATGGCGCCCGCAGGATGGCAGGGCGAACGGCCGGTGGTGATCGGCGCCGGGCCGTGCGGGCTGCTGGCCGCGCTGATCCTGGCGCAGATGGGGCTGAAGCCGATCATCATCGAACGCGGCAAGGCCGTGCGCGAACGCACCAAGGACACCTGGGGTCTGTGGCGCAAATCGGTGCTGGACCCTGAATCCAACGTGCAGTTCGGCGAAGGCGGCGCAGGCACCTTTTCCGACGGCAAGCTCTACAGCCGGATCAAGGATCCGCGCCATCTGGGGCGCAAGGTGCTGGTCGAGTTCGTCAAGGCCGGCGCCCCTGCCGACATCCTGACCGAAGCCCACCCCCACATCGGCACTTTCCGCCTTGTCACCATGGTCATGTCGATGCGCGAAACCATCGAAAAGCTGGGCGGCGAATACCGCTTCCAGACGCGGGTGGAAGATTTCGCGGTGGAAACCGGCGCCGATGGCATCCGCCAGCTTGCCGGGCTGCATCTTTCGGACGGTTCATTTCTGTCCGCACGCCATGTCATCATGGCGGTCGGCCATTCGGCGCGCGATACCTTTCAAGTGCTGCACGACCGGGGCGTGCATATCGAAGCCAAGCCTTTTGCCATCGGTGTGCGCATCGAACACCCCCAAGGGTGGATCGACAAGGCTCGCTATGGCCCGAACGCGGGCAATGCCATCCTTGGCCCGGCGGCCTATTCGCTTTCGCACAAGGCGTCGAACGGGCGCACCGTCTATTCGTTCTGCATGTGCCCCGGCGGGCGCGTGGTTGCCGCGACGAGCGAGGAAGGCCGCGTCGTCACCAACGGGATGAGCCAGTATTCGCGCGCGGAGTTCAACGCCAATTCGGGCATTGTCGTCGATATCGACCCCGGCCGCGATTATCCCGGCGGCCCGCTGGCGGGCGTTGCGTTCCAGCGCCACTGGGAGAGCCTCGCCTTCGAAGCAGGCGGCCGCAACTACAAGGCGCCGGGGCAGAAGCTGGGCGATTTCCTGGCCGGTCAGCCTTCGACCGATTTCGGCAGCGTGACCCCCAGCTATCAGCCCGGCGTGCATCTGACCGCGCTCGACGCATGCCTCCCTTCTTATGTGATCGACGCAATGCGCGAGGCGCTGCCCGCCTTCGGGCGCATGGTGCCCGGTTACGATCACCCCGACGTTGTGATGACCGGGGTGGAAACGCGCACCTCATCGCCGGTGCGCATCACGCGCGGGCGGGATTGCCAGAGCCTCAACACACGCGGCCTATACCCTGCGGGTGAAGGCGCGGGCTATGCAGGCGGCATCCTTTCCGCAGCAGTCGACGGGATCAAGGTGGCCGAAGCCCTGGCCGCGCAGTTGCTGGCGTGAGCGCCACCCGATACGATGCCATCGTACTTGGCGCGGGCGCGGCGGGGCTCATGGCGGCGCTTACCGCCGGGCAGCGCGGGCGGCGGGTCTTGCTGGTCGATCACGCCGATCAACCGGGCAAGAAGATCCTGATATCCGGTGGCGGGCGCTGCAACTTCACCAATATCCACACGGCTGCCGATCGCTACCTGTCGGAAAACGCGCATTTTGCCCGCTCAGCTCTTGCGCGTTATACTGCGGTGGATTTCGTGGCGCTGGTCAACCGCCACGGCATCGCCTTCCATGAAAAGACGCTGGGGCAACTGTTCTGCGATGGTTCGGCCCGGCAGATCGTGGACATGCTGATGGGCGAATGCCGCGATGGCAGGGTAACCTTCGCCTTCGGACAGCCCGTCTCCGCGCTCGACCATGCCGACGGGTTTTACCGGATAACCCTCGATGGTGCCGAACATCTCGCTCCGGCGCTGGTGCTGGCGACCGGCGGTTTGTCTATCCCCAGGATGGGCGCGACCGGCTTTGCCCACGACATCGCCCGGCGCTTCGGCCTGCCGGTTGTCCAGACCCGCCCGGCGCTGGTCCCGTTCACGCTGGGGGAGGATGAAACCCTGTTCCGTTCATTGTCGGGTGTAGCGGCGGATGTCACGGCGCACTGGGGCAAGACCGCCTTCCGCGAAGCGGCGCTGTTCACGCACCGTGGCCTTTCCGGCCCAGCCATGCTTCAGGTATCATCATACTGGCAGCATCGCACGCCGATCCATGTCGATTTCCTGCCCGATGCCGACCCCGATTGGCTGCTGGCCGAAAAACGCGAACGCCCGCGCGCGGGGCTGCGCAGCGTGCTGGCAAGGCGCCTGCCCGAACGCCTGGCCGATGCGCTTGCCGTGCGGCTCGGCATCGCGGGCGAACTCGGCAACTGCCGCGATGGCGCCCTGCGCACGGCGATGGACCTGCTTGCCCGTTGGCCGTTCAGCCCGAACGGGACCGAAGGCTATGTCAAGGCAGAAGTGACCGCAGGCGGCATTTCCACCCGCGCCCTTTCGCAAAAGACCATGGAGGCCGGCAAAGTCCCCGGCCTCTATGCAATTGGCGAAGCCGTGGACGTGACCGGCTGGCTGGGTGGCTACAACTTCCAGTGGGCATGGGCCAGCGGCCGTGCTGCCGGTGAAGCGGTCTAACCAGCGCCGCCGACAAGGTCGAGATAGGCCACCACATCGTTGTCCGTGGCGATAAACAGGTCGGCCTGGATGTCTTCCGGCTGCGCTGCGGCAAGTTCCAGCGCGCGCCACAGCGGGGCGTAGCACAGCGTTTCCGCCGCGCCGCCGTCAGGCCCATCGGCAAGGTGATAGAGACGGACAGTCGCTTCATCATGGGTCGTGCGCATGCAGCCCTGTTGGCAGGCCGGGGCGCCGCTGTCACCTGCGGTTTTGCTTGGTCTTTGGGCGATCGGCCAGGCTTCTGCCATCGTCCTTGCGCCGCAACCGTCGGCGGTATTTTGGCAAGGCCGGGAATCTCGCCAAAAGCCGGTTGACCGCAAGCCCCGCCTTGGTTAGGAGCGCGCCCTGTCTTGCGGACTTCCAAGGTTCCGCATCGGATGGCGGAGTAGCTCAGCAGGTTAGAGCAGCGGAATCATAATCCGCGTGTCGGGGGTTCGAGTCCCTCCTCCGCTACCATTCTCCCACCCGCTGCCGGCGCAGGTCTGCCTGCCTCGTGAGAGCAGGCGAACTCGATATATCAATCCGCCATTGGCCCCTGCGCGCGAAGCTGGCGGCTGTAGAGCCAGCCGATGCCGATCAGGCTGAAGCCGAGCGCCACGAAACTGCCGATCCGCAGCAAGCCCTCAAGTCCCGAAGCATCGAACACGAAGACTTTCACCACCGCCGCCAGCATCAGGCCCAGCGAAGCCAGTCGCCAGTCGCGCCGGCCGCTGCGGATGCCCCAGAGCAGGAACGCGATAGCCAACGCGATACCAAGGATCGAGCGCAGGATGTCTTCGGCATCGCTTACCCCCGGCGCCACCAGCAACGTCCCGTGGAACGACTGCCGCAGGCTGGCCCAGCAGAACATGATCACGGACACCATGAGCACCGGCTGCATGATCCTGCCCACCGCCCCCGCCAAGACTGCGCAACAGTGCTGCAACAGCAAGAGCGCAAGCGGCAGCGCGGCGAACAGTGGGATGAGCAGATTCAGAACCGGCAAAACGCCGACATGCTGCGCGCTCCACAAGGGATTGTGCAGCACCAGACTGTAGACCAGCACATGCAGTGCGGCTGCTGCGGCCAAAACCGGCGACCCCAGCTTTCCCGCACGGTCCTGCGGATAGCGCCACCACAGCACCGTGCCCGCGCCACCCACAAGCGCGATCCATCCCAGTCGCTGCGCCAGCCCTGCCGTAACAAAATCGCTTCCGGCCACGGCGGCAAACCCGTGGCGGTAAAGCGTGTGGAGCGCGATTATCCCCAAACCGCCCGCCACGAACCACACCACAGCCAACGCTGGACGCGGCAGGCGCCCGCGCGCTGACCATGCGGCTGCAACAAACAGCAGAGCGGGCGCGGCCAGACGCCGCAGCACTGGCGACACGGCAAGGTCCGCATCATTCACCGTCATCGGTACCCCGCCAAGCGACTGCAGCGCCTGATTCAGCCAGACGACCAGCGGCAGGAACGCCCAGCACAGGCTCAGCACGAAAAGCATGGCGGCTCCGGCCAGCGGAATCCTGCGCCCGGCCCGGCACCACCAGCCCATGATGGCCAGCGCCGCAGGCACCAGCAATGGCAAGGCGACGGATCGCGCCGCCTGAGGCAAGGCCTGCGCTACAAAGCCATAGGCCAGCAAGGCTGCAAAAGCCTGCGCGGCATGGCGCAACATGGGTGTCTGCGCACGCGCTGCGAAAACACCGGATGCCAGCGCCAGCCCGCCCCAGCGCAGCAACCCCAAACCACCGCTCGCCGGTTCATCAATGCCAAACAGCGCAGCGAACTCCCCGCCCCGATCAGGAGCAAAGGTCATCGCCAGCAGCAACACGGCCAGAGCGCCAAACGCCGCAGCAAGCCGCTCCACCCGCCAGTCGCTTGCCTTCGGGCCAAGGGCCAGAAACGCGAGCGCCACCAGACCCGTCCACAACGGTGCCTGCCAGTGGGGCAGCGCGAACCACGCAGCCAGAACAAGCAGCACGCCTGTGCTGGCAAGCAAGACGGCCAGCCGCCGGTCGTTACCGCGCGTAAGGCTTTGCCAGCCTGCCGCAGCCCCGGCAGCGGTCAGCGCAGCTCCTGCGAGCGCGCTTACAGCCACGGCCAGCGCATGACCGTCCCAAACGCCCTCGCCATGCCGCAGCGCCACCAATGGCGCAGCAAGGCCGATTGCCGCCAGTTCAACCGAACGCTGCACAACGGCCGGCTCTTGCCACAGGCGCGCCAGCAAGGGGGCGGCGTGGATCGCCGCCAAGGCAAGCGCGACCACGATGAGCACGGAGGGTAAAGGATCGGGCCAGATCAGCAGGAGCAGCACGGAAAGCGCCGCCCCCAGCGGTCGGGACGATTGCCAGCGAGGCTTCGCGCCACGCCAGGAACTGACCCGCAGCCGCGATCAGCACGAAAAGTCCCCAGTGCAAAGGCGCAAACCCGCCGAGCGCAACAAGCAGGCCAAGCTGCGCCGCGCCGACTATGGCCGATACCGCCCTTAACGGACGGCGCGCGGCATCGGTCAGCGTGAACAGCGGGACCGCCAGCGCCATCAAGCCAACCAGCGCGCCGACCGCCAGTGCATCGAGCGTGGCAAAAGCCCGTCCCGCCAGGATCAGCCACAGGCTCCACCCCGCCCCGCCTGCAAGCGCAAGCGCGGCCAGCCACGGCCAGCGCCGCTGCCGCGAAACGCCCGCGAGGCCCGCAACCGTCAGGCCAAGATAGACGGCCAGCAAGGGGACGTTGGCATCCGGCCCGAAGGTGAGCGCCGGTGCCGCCAGCCCCCCAACAAGCCCCAGCAGCGCCGCGGGCGCGCCATGGCGCAAGGCCAGCCAAAGGGATGCGCCGGTCACGACCGCCAGACCGGCAAAGGCCGCAAGCGGCGCGATCAGGTGATAGAGATTTGCTGCAACCAGCAGTGCGGCATAAAGCGTGGAAATGCCCGCTCCGGCCAGCGCCTGTCCCACGCGCGGATCGCCAACCCGTTCGCGCTGGCGCCAAGCCCATTCAGCCCCGCCAATCAGGCCAAGACCGAACAGCAGCCCGCAAACCACCTGAACGCCCGGCGTGAAGATGCGGGCAAAAAAGCCCTGGTCGATCGCATAGCGCACGATCAGCACGCCTGCGATGGCCAGCGTGATGCCGCCAGCCCAGATCGGCAATCTGCGCCCAAAAAGCTCTTCGAAATTGATCGAAGCGCGCCGTCGGGCGGTGGGCTCCGGCACAGGCCCAGCCGCCGCCACGTCTTCCGCGAAAACGCCGGACTGATCCGACAGGTCGGCCACGGAAACCGCCGGTTCGTTGGGCGGCTCCGTGGCAGGCGGGACCGGTGCATCCTCTATCGCTGCGGTTTCCACATCTGGCGTCGATTCAGCGACCACCGCCTCATGCGGTGGCGGAGGCGGGGCCGCACGCGGTACAGCGTCGCGGGCCAGAGGCGGCAAATCGGCAAGGCGCGTCTCAAGGGCGGCATGGGCTGCGATGCGGCGGCGCAATTCGTCTTCGACCAGGCGCAAGCGATACTCAACGTGGCCAATCCGCGACCGCGCGCCAAGCAGCAAACCGCCCCCGACGAGCACCACGAGCGCGAAGACCAGTTCCATGCCCATCACTCCCCAAGGCGAAATGCGCCCTCATCTTCGGTGCCCGCGACGGCCGCGCAAGCCTTGCACGCAAAGCATTGCCTGATCGCCATGACATGACGGCGCGAACCCGCGATGACCAGCATTTTCGTCGCCCTTCCGGGGTGTTTTGAAGACCGGAGAGCCGGAACCGGGAACGCCTGATTTTGCCTGCAATCTCCCTTTGTCAATGCTCGCCGCGCTCTGTAAGCCCGATGGAACCGGTCTGCGTTCAGCCCGGAGCCCCTGTTGGAGAGCCTGCTTGATGACCACGCCCCTGCTCCGCATCGAGGCCCATGGCGACATCGAAATCGCCACGCTGAACCGCCCGGAAAAACTCAACGCCGTCTCTCCTGAACTGGCCGGGGCCTTGCGTGATTACTTCGCCGGGCTGGCCGACCGTCATGCCGTGCGAGTGGTCTTGCTGCGCGGCGAAGGCCGTGCATTTTGCGCAGGCGCAGAGCTGGAATCCGATGCTTTTGCCAACGACGGGGCCGGACGCAACCAGCGCCAGCTTGCCATGCAAAAGCTCTATTCCGGAATCGTGCGGGCCATGCGGGCCTGTCCGCAACCGGTCATCGCGCTCGTCAACGGCCCGGCCTGTGGGGCGGGGTTTTCCATCGCCCTTGCCGCCGATGTCCGTATCGCCGCCGAAGATGCCCGGCTCAACGCCGCCTACCTGCGCATCGGGCTTGGCGGGTGCGACATGGGGTCGGGCTATCTGCTACCCCGGCTGGTCGGACTTTCGGTAGCGTCGGAACTGTTGATGACCGGCAATTTCATCGACGCGGCGCGGGCACTGGGCACCGGATTGGTAAGCGCCGTTGTACCCGGTGAGGCTCTGCTCGAAAAAGGGCTGGCCCTGGCGCAGGACATGCTGCGCGCCTCGCCCATGGGCCTGCGCATGACAAAGGAAACACTCAACCTGGCGATAGACGCGCCCAGCCTGGATGCTGCGCTGACGCTGGAGGACCGCCAGCAGTGCATGCTGATCGCTACCGCCGATCACGCCACCGCCGTCGAAGCCTTCAAGACCCGCAGCCGCCCCGCCTACAGCGATCTGTAGAACAGGGCCGGTTTGCAGAAGACGCGGTCAGGCCAGACCGGCGTGGAACCGTGCCTCGGCCAGGAAGCGCGGCAAGTGCGTATCGTCGTTGTAGTAGGCATCCATGCCCTTGCGCCGCGAATAGCCATAGAGAATGGCAAGCTTCCAGTTCACCATTGCCATATACCAGCCAAGCGATGCCGGGGTTTTTCCGGTGAGCTGCGCGTAGTGGGCGATGAGCGCACCCGGCGCTGGCAAGGCGGGGTCGGCACAGGCGGCCGCCAGATCCTGCACCGCCGTACGGCACGCGCCGTCGCGCGGCAGCGATGAGAGCGTATAGGCAAGGTCCAGCAGCGGATCACCGATGGTCGCCAGTTCCCAGTCGAGAACTGCCGCGATCCGCGGCACGTCGCCGCGCGCCCACATGACATTGCCGATGCGGCAATCGTTGTGGATCAGCGCCGCGCCGCTTTCCGCCGGGCAGTTGGCTTCGAGCCAGCTTCCGAGTTCGAGAAAGGCCGGGTGGGCGGCGCAATCGTCTTGCGTCATCAGCCCGGCCATGCGCCTGACGTGCCGCGCGTTGAATCCTTCCGGCTTGCCAAGCGTGCCAAGGCCAATCGCCTGCCAATCGGTCCGGTGCAGCGCCGCTTGCACGCCGACGAGTTCGAAACCGACCTGCGCGATGCGGTCCGGCGCGCGAAACCGGTCCGGCATGGCAATCGTCACCACATCGCCATCGACCAGCGACATGACATAGAACGGCACGTCGAAAAGCTCCCCGGCCTGGCCGGTGGCAATGACGCGCGGAACGGGAAACCCTGTCTGCCCCAGCGCAGAAATGATCCGCGCTTCACGCAGCACATCGTTCGAACCGACCGGCAACGGCGGTGGAGGCGGGCGACGCAGCACAACAGCCTGCCCGCCGACGCTGACCTTGTAGGTCAGATTGGAATGGCCATCGCCGATTGGCACGACAGCAGGCTGTTCGGTGCCGTCACCGACCCCGTTCCGTGCAAGAAACGTCGCAAGTTTGGCAAGCGATTGGGTGGACCAGTTCCAGGTCATCGTGTGGATCGCGTCTCGACAAGGTGATTGATATAGGATTCGTGCCAGTGGGTTTCGAACTGGCCAAGCGCGGGCACGCCGTCGATCGAACCGCTACATGCCGCTTCCTGAATGATCGTGCCGATGCGGTCGCCGGTCGGCAGCTTGACCAGGCCGAAGCGTTCCAGTTCAAGTCTGGTTTCGCCACCTTCCACATCGACCAGCACCGCGCTCAGGCTGCGCTGGCTCATGTCGTCATCGTACGTGGCGTGGTGGCGGATGGTGGCTATTGGCACGGCCTTGCCGCCCTTGGCGACAAACCCCGCGCAGCCGGTTTCGCCGCGCGCGATCCATGTCCAGCCGTTAAGCGTAACAGCGCCATCGGCGGTATAGGCGCAGAACCATTTCCAGTGCTGCGGCAGCCCCCAGTTCCTGTTGCCCCAGCTATGATCGCGGTGGGCGGGCTGGTCGACCGCAAGTTCGATATCCTGCGCCTTTATCCAGCCCTTGATCCGGCCGCCCTGCTCAAAGCGGTTGCGCGCCATCCACGAGGGCAAGCCATCGGGATTGTCGTGATAGCTGAACGGGGGATGCGACCCGGTAAACGCAAGATCGAACGATATGCGGTCCGATTGGTAGGTCAGGTACGCCGGTTCCCCTACCCCGGTATTGCGCAGCGTCAGCCCTTCGAGCGCGAAATTGTCGAGATCCATGTCTGCCGGTATCTCGCCCTCGATGCGGTGAAAGCCCTTGGGCTTGCCTTCCTGCCACAGGATCACGTTGAACCCTGCCTTGCCGCCAGATGTCAGGTAGAGGTAGGCCTGAAACCCAAGGCGTTCCGGCCCGAACATGGTCTGCCAGAACAGGGAATCGCGCATCTTCCCGGTTTCGTCCGGGGCGTGGCGGAGATAGTCGTTCGGTTCAAATCGGCTCATCGTCTGCTCTCCCAGGCAAAGGAGGCTAGATGGCCTCCTCTTGCAGGCGCGCATGTTCCAGCACGTACTGCGATGTTTCGGCCAGATGCGCCATCAACAGGTCGCGCGCTTCTGCTCCGCGCCCGTCGCGCAGAAAAGCCACGATCATGCGGCGCGGCGTGACCAGGTCTATCCGCGTTGGCAGCGCCAGCGAACGCAGCAGTTCGGTCATGATCTGCACCAGCATGTCGATCACCAGCATCAGGACCGGATTGTGCGATGCCTTGCCCAGCAACACGTTGAACTGGAGCACCGGCTCGATTGTGGCAAGCGGATCGCCTCGCTCGACCGCGCGCTGCGTGGCGTCGATGTTCGCATCGAGCAACGCAAAGTCCGCTTCCAGCCCGCGTACCGCTGCCAGTTCGACCGCCAGTTGCAGCAGGCTGCGGCGCACCAGTATCAGTTCGCTGAAGGGCATGTTGCCCAGCAGGATCATGTCGCGGAACGATTGCGTGATACCGTCTGCGCTGTGTTCGCGCACGAAAGCGCCGCCAAACTGGCCCTTCTCGAACCGCAGAACCCCGGAGGATTCCAGCGTGCGCAGTGCCTCGCGCACAGCCGACCGGCTGACCAGGTATTTCTCGGCCAGGGCCCGTTCGCTCGGCAACTTGTCGCCGGGCTGGAGTTCGCCGGTACGGATCGCATCGAGCACTGCCCGGCGCACCGTTTCGAACACACGCTGACGCGGCGGCTGGTCTGTCAAATCTGGCGCATTGTTCATCGCTGACGCTCCTAGCGCACAAACGGCGATTGCGCCAAGAACGGCTTTCAGACGGCATCCAGCGCGCCCCAATCGCTCACCGCAGCGGCAAGCCTGCCGACAAAGGTTCGTGCGGTGCTGGCGGCCTGCATGTCCGGCATCGCCGCGACCGGCGCGGCGGTCATCGTCCAGAACGCCAGCGCGGTCATGATGCCGCTGCGGCAGGCTTCGCGCGCTTCGTGCCCGGAGATCGCCGGTCCGCCATGGGCGCGCAATTCGGCAAGGTAGTGAGCGATAAGCGCGGTTTCGTGGCTGCGCCGTTCCGGAACGGTCAGCCCGGTCGATAGGCAATAGGCGAGATCGCGGCCCCACGGCCCGACATGCGCCACGCCCCAGTCGCTCAGCCCCAGCACACCCGACGGGCGCAGATACCAGTTATGCAGATGAACATCGCCATGGCAAAGCGTCGGGCCACCCGCCGGCTGGTAATCAAGCGAGGCGACGGTCAACGGCCAGATCGCGTCCCGCCGGTCCCACAGATCGGCCGGGATCGTATCGCGGCAGACGGCCAGGCCATTGGTGCACGCCGTTTCAAGATCCACCTGCATCAGCCCGGTAAAGCGCGACTTCCAGTCCGGCAGATTGGCAAGACGCGCCCTGACGGCCGGGTCGCTGAACCCGCTTGCGTGCAACTGCGCCAGCAGGCTGAGCTGGCGGGCCATCAGGGCCGGTGATCCGGCGCTGCCGTAGTCCAGAAACGCATCGGGGCCGAGGTCTTCGAGAAGAATGATCGAGTTGAAACCCTGCGGATCGTATGCGGCATGAAAGACCCTGGTCGTTTCAATGCCAATGACCGGCCGGACTTCCCGAAAGAAAGTGACTTCACAGGCAATCGCGCCGGAATGCCCCAGCATAAGGCGGTTGCGCAGACCGTGCGTGGCCTTGGCGAAAATACTCGTCGGCAGCCCGGCCGCCTCGCCCGCCGCGTTGTATCGCACCATGATCCGGCGGCGGTTGTTGGTGCCTTCATCCGGCGGACCGAGTTCGTGCCCGATGACTTGCGCACCGGAAACATCCTTGCACAAGTGGGCTTCAAGCCATTGTGCGGTTATCGCCTCGAACGATTGGGGTATGTCGTTGGCGTCTATCGCCAACCGGGCACCCGCGCCCTGTTCGGCGGCGAAAGCCGCGCGGATGCGCCCCTCCATCGGCATGGTCATTGCGGGGTAACTCCCATGATCCGGCGCAGCGCCACCTTGTCGAGCTTGCCGGTACTGGTGCGGGGCAAGGCATCGACCCATTCGATGCGATCCGGCAACCACCACCCTGCAACATGGTCCGCCATGGCAGCTTTCAACGCTGCATCGTCGGGCCGCCCTGCACCTTCAACGCAAGCGCAGACCAGCAGCGGCCGCTCCTGCCAGCGCGGGTGCGGAATGGCGATTGCGGCTGCTTCGCGCACCGCGGGATGCTGCATCGCTGCCGCTTCCAGCAACGGCGACGATATCCACTCCCCGCCGGATTTGATCGCATCCTTGGCCCGATCAACGATCTGCAAGGTCGAATCCGGGTGAATTACCGCGATATCGCCGGTGTCGAGCCATTCGACGCCCGGCCCTTCCTGCCCCATGTAGCGCCCGCAAACCGTCGGGCCGCGAACCTGAAGCAAGCCCCGGCTCGTGCCATCGTGCGGCAGAATGGCGCCGCTTTCGTCAACCAGCCGCAGCCGTGCCTGCATGCCGACCCGGCCCTGCCGCTGGACACCGCGGCGAGAAAGCTCCTCTTCCCCAAGGCGTTCAGCCCCCCAGTGCGGCGAGGCCATCGTAGCGCCAGGCACTTCGGTCATGCCCCAGGTCTGACGCGGTGTGATGCCATGATCCTCCAATGCGTGCGCCGTCTGTGCGGGCAGAACCGCACCCGCGATCAGCGCAGTGCGCAACGTTGTGCAGGCAATGCCCTTGCGATCCATTTCGCTGGTGATGTCCTGCCAGATCGTTGGCACTGCCCCGGCAAGCGTGACGCCTTCGCTGACGATAAGATCGACGATCGCCTCACCATCCAGCCGGCGCCCCGGCATCACCAGCTTGTGGCCGCTAAGCGGTGCGGTGAATGGCATCATCCAGGCATTGGCGTGATAGATGGCCGCCGCAGGCAGCACGGTTTCCGCTTCGCCGGGGCGGCTGTGGGCATACATCGCCGCACTGGTCATGTTGAGCGAGCACAGCGTTATCGACCGGTGCGAATACACCACGCCCTTGGGTCTGCCGGTCGTGCCGGAGGTGAAACAGATCGTGGCGGCGCGGTTTTCATCGAACACCGGCCAGTCTATCGTATCGTCGGCGTCACCCAGAAAATCGCGCATCGTCATCACGCCCGGCAGATCCGCGGCTTCGGGCGGAAGCGCATCGCCCATGAACACATAACTGCGGATCGTGGCTGTCTGCGCCGCGAGGTCACGTGCAAAAGCGATATTACCGGCATCGAAGAAGCACAGATCGTCTTCGACCAGATCGACCATATAGGCCAGATCCTGCGCGGACAGGCGCGGGTTGAGCGTGTGCAACGGCACGCCACTGCCCAGCACGGCATAGAAGATCGCCAGATGATCAAGCGTGCTCCACGCCAGCGTTGCGATCCGGGCATTTTCGTCCAGCCCGTGGGCGCGCAGTGCATTGGTGATCCGCGCGGCTCGGCCATGCATCTCGCGCCATGACGAACGCTCGACGCTGTCATCGAGCCGCCGCCCGACTACCTCGATATGTCCGTGGCAGTCGGCAGCATAGCGGATCATTTCGGAAATCAGCATGGGGACCGGCATCATGCCGCCGGGCAAAGCCCCCCGCCTGGGAATTGCGATCATCGTGCTGGCGCCACCTGTAATGCAGATATCGTATCAAATACCCCATTTCTGGCGGGGACCGGCCAGTGACCGGCCCCCGCCATCATGGTTGGACAATCCGTCCGGTCAGAACCGGTGCCCGATGGTCACGCCATACATCGACGGCTCACCGAAGATGTTGATGACCTGACCGGGAAGCGCCAGAACCGAACGGCGGTAGACCTTGTCCGTAATGTTCTTGCCCCAGACGGCTGCGTAGCTGTCACCGAAGTTGAACTGCACGCGGGCATTGAGCAGACCGTAACCATCTTCCCTGGTGAGCGGTACAGTCGTGCCATAAATGGTACGGGCTTCGCCCGGCTCGTGGAAGAAATCGCTCAGCAGCGAATAATTCGCGCTGAACACCACGTCGTTCCGGCCACCCAGCGGCAGCGTGTAGTCGAAGTTGGCGTTGACCGAATGCTCCGGTGCACGCACCAGCCGGGTGCCGGAGAAGTTGGCACCGGCCGACCCGAAGAAGGTGTCGTACCTGGCATCGGTGTAGGCATAGGAAACGCCGATGTTCAGGCGGCTGTCAGGCCGCATGATCACTTCCAGCTCGCCGCCCTTGATCGTGCTGCTTGCAGCGTTGGCGATCAGGCTGGGGGTATTGCCACCACCCAGATCGACCACGGTCGAAACCTGCAAGTCCTTGTACTTGTAGTGGAACGCCGATGCATTTACGCGCAGTGCGCCGTCCAGCATGATCGATTTCACGCCAGCTTCGAAGGATTCAAGCTTTTCGGGATTGAACACCGATCCCGCCTGTGGCGCGTTCAAAGGCGTGTACTGGTAGCCACCCGACTTGAAGCCCCGTGACCAGCTTGCGTAGAGGTTGAGGTCCGAGTTGGGCTGGAACGAAACAACCACCTTGGGGTCGAAGCTGGTGAACTTGACCTGCGGATTGCGGACCAGGAAGTTGGCGGGAACCAGCGGACGGGTATCGCCCGTGATACCGCCAAGATCGGCCTGCTTGCGATCTTCGGTATAGCGTGCACCCAACGTGACCGTCAGTTGGTTGGTCAGATGGACGGCCGCCTGGCCGAAGAACGCAAGGCTCTTGGTCGAATAATCGCCGTAGGTCACGTCGTCGGCAGTATTGCCGAAGGCGCTGTCGACACCATAATCGAACCGGTCGGAGTGGAAGCTCTTGTCGTTGTAGTAATACACACCGAGAATCCAGTCGAGCGCCCCGCCGAACGAAAGGCTGCCACCGGGATCGGAAACGAGGCGCACTTCCTGCGACCACTGCTTTGAACGCTCCGCCGAAATCTGCTTGAGCACGTCAAGATCGGTGTTGTCGAAGTCGCGCTGGTCCGAATAGGTCATGTGGCGATAGGACGTAACCGAAACCAGCGACGCACCGCCAAGGTCGACTTCAACCTTGCCCACGACGGACTCGATGTTGCGATCGAAAACCGGATCGAAGTCATAAAACTGCTTGTAGGGATCGTCGCTGAAGGTCTGCCTGCCGATGCGGCTACCCGCCCCAAGCAGGATGCCACCGCGGTTGGTGGTGCTGCCAACGCTCTGCCCCTGGAACGAACGGCCATTGTCGCGCAGCAATTCGCCGATCAGGTCGATCTTGACGTTGCTGGCGGGGTTGATTTCAAAGCGCAGACGACCACCGAAATTGTCGAGGCCCTGCGGCTTGTTGCCGGTGACAAGGTTGGTCACGTAACCATCGCGGTCGGATTTCCAAACGGCCAGACGACCCTTGAACGCTTCGCCGGCGATCGGGCCGGAGATGACGCCGAAGAAATCGCTGAACTTGTAGTTGCCGTAGCTGGCTTCGACCTCGGCGGTCAGGTCGCTGGTCGGCGCCTTGGTAAGGATGTTGATCGCACCGGCGATCGTGTTGCGGCCATAGAGCGTGCCCTGCGGCCCCTTCAACGCCTCGACACGGTCGATATCGCGCAGCGAGCCGAGAACGCCGCCGGTCCGGCCAAGATAGCTTTCGTCGACGAACACGCCGACCGAGGATTCGCTGCCGGGGTCGAACTGACGCGTGCCGATACCGCGGATGTAGAGCTGCGGGCGCGCCGTGCCGAAGCCGCCTGCATAGAAACCAGGCACGCGAACGGCGACGTTGGTAATGTCCGGAACGCCTTCAGACGCAAGCTTTTCACCGGCGAAGGCGCTGATCGAGGCGGGAATGTCCTGCAGCCGTTCACTGCGGCGCTGCGCGGTAACAACGATGTCGTCCGAAGTGATCTGGTCATTTGCCGTATCGCCGTCCTGGGCCGCACCGCCTGACTGGGCATGCGCCAGCGCGGGCAATGCCGCACTCAACAACAGGCCGACAAGCACCGGCTTACGATATGTTTTCATGTTTCCACTCCCTTTGCGCTTTGGCCGCGGCATTCATCTGCCGTCCGTGCCGAAATCCACCGCGTTCCCGCGATGAATGGTCAGACCATTGCGAAGAGGGAAAGGAAAGTCAAGTAGTGTTCTAATTTTTTGCCACGAACGGGTGCACCCGTCTACCTGCAATCGCGCGGGTGCGATGCTGCAGCATATCTGGCTGGCAAAACGCGCCGCAGGCTAGCACTACTTTGGCAGAAGTGCATTTTTGAGATTCACAAGAGTCGCTTATCGTGATTCAAGATCGTCAGCGTGTGGAGGCTGGCGATGGTGGAAGCATGGCGGGATGAGCTGACGGAGTGGCTCGC
>JBHSCB010000002.1:0-202424 GCA_042650965.1 Novosphingobium lubricantis
ATTGTGGCTCCAGACGTGCGGATGTCCATCTTGGCCATGGGGTCACCCATGAGACCGCATACGTTGACGCAGACTGATCAGAACACTTCAAAATCCCCCTTGCAGACGGGGCGGGCCATACGTTTTTTTGCGCCCTGCGTGCCGGTGCATACCAATGCACGCATTCCTCACCGGATCGGTTTGCGCACGCCGTTTCCAAATCCGCTGCATTACGCTAATCGTGCCGGCATGCTCAGTGCCGTTGCCGCCGCCCGCCAGATATTGACCTCGTTGCACGAGGTAATGGCCTCACGCGCCGGGGCGCAGGCAAAGCTCAACCAGATCGTCGAGGTGATCGGCGAAAATCTGGATAGCGAGGTGTGCTCGATCTACCTGCTGCGCGAAGGCATGCTCGAACTGTTCGCCACGCGCGGCCTGAATCAGACGGCGGTCCACGTTACCCGGCTTGCGACGGGTGAAGGTCTGGTCGGCACGATTGCGGCGAACATCGAAACGCTCAACCTGGCCGAAGCGGCGGCGCACCCCGATTTCGCCTTCCGCCCGGAAACGGGTGAAGAAAAGTTCCATTCCTTTGCGGGCGTGCCCATCGTGCGGCGCGAACGCGCGGTGGGGGTCGTCGCGGTCCAGCATGTCGAACCGCGCCGCTACGAAGAGGTGGAGATCGAGGCGCTTCAGACCGTGGCGATGGTGCTGTCGGAACTGATCGCCAACGCCGAACTGATCGACGACGAGGAAGTGCTTGGCGTTCCCGCCCACCTGACCGGGCCGGACCGGATAAAGGGGCTGACCCTGGTCAAGGGGCTGGCCAGCGGCGTGGCCGTCTACCACCAGCCGCGGGTTACCATCGAGCACATCGTTGCCGAGGACACAGAAGCCGAGCGCCAGCGCGTCTACCTTGCCTTCGACAAGATGCGCGAACAGATCGACCGCATGGCCAACCAGGCCGAGTTCGGCGCCGGGGGGGAACATGAGGAGGTGCTCGAAACCTACCGCATGTTCGCCTATGACGAAGGCTGGTCGCGCCGGATCAACGACGCGATCGATTCCGGGCTGACCGCCGAAGCCGCAATCGAACGCGTGCAGCAACGCACCCGCATGCGCATGCGCCAGATTGACGATCCGCTGCTGGCCGATCGCATGCACGATCTGGAAGACCTGTCGAACCGTCTGCTGCGGATCGTGTCGGGCCAGCTCGGTACCGCCGCCAGCATGGGGCTGAAGGGCGATGCGATCCTGATCGCGCGCAATCTCGGGCCTGCGGAACTGCTGGAATACGACCGGCGGCGGCTCAAGGGTGTCATTCTCGAAGAAGGCTCGCTGACCGCGCATGTGGTGATCGTGGCGCGCGCCATGGGCATCCCCGTGGTTGGCCGGATGCGGGCCTTGCGCGGGAAGGTGCGCGATGGCGATCACCTTTTGCTCGATGGCGATCAGGGTGTTGTCGATGTGCGGCCCGCGCCCAGCCTGATCGAAGCGTTCGAGGCGCGCTTTGCCCGCAACCGCGAACGCCAGGCCCACTATGCGGCGATGCGCGATGTCGATCCGGTCACCCGCGATGGCAAGCGCATCACCGTGCTGATGAACGCCGGGCTGCGCGATGATGCGCCGATGGTGAACCTGACCGGGGCGGACGGGATCGGCCTGTTCCGCACCGAGTTCCAGTTTCTGGTGTCGGCCACGCTGCCATCGCGCGAACGCCAGACCCGCCTGTACCGCGATGTGCTGGAAACCGCAGGCGATCGTCCGGTCGTGTTCCGCACGGTCGACATCGGTGGTGACAAGGTGCTGCCTTACTTGCGCCACAACGATGGCGAGGCAGAGGAAAACCCGGCAATGGGGTGGCGCGCCCTGCGCGTCGCGCTGGAACGCGAAGGACTGCTCAAGGTTCAGGCGCGCGCCCTGCTGGAAGCGGCGGGCGGGCGCACGCTGCATGTGATGTTCCCGATGGTGACAGAACCGTGGGAGTTCGATGCCGCCAAGGCGGTGTTCGACGGCCAGCTTGCGTTTCTGCGCCAGCGCAAGAAGCTGATCCCCGAAGCCATCCGCTATGGCGCCATGCTGGAAGTCCCGGCGCTTGCCGAATGCCTCGATCTGCTGGCGCCGCGCCTGTCCTTCCTGTCGATCGGGACCAACGATCTTACCCAGTTCCTGTTTGCAGCAGACCGCGCCAACCCCAAGCTGGCCGAACGCTATGACTGGCTTTCGCCCGCGATCCTGCGCTTCCTGCGAAGGGTGGTAACCACGCTGCGGCCCTTCGGCACGGACGTGACCGTGTGTGGCGAAATGGGCGGCCGCAGGCTTGAGGCACTGGCGCTGCTGGGGCTGGGGATCACCCGCCTGTCGATCACCCCTGCCGCCGTTGGCCCGATCAAGGAACTGGTGCGCAAGGTCGATCTGGCGGAAATCCGTGCCGCGATGGACGGCTGGCTGGCCATGCCGCCCGATGACCTGCGATCGACCCTGGCGCAGTGGGCCGGTGCCAGGGGAATCGAATGCGATTGATACCGCCATGCGGGCAATTCATCGCCCAATTGGTACGGTATCGGGCTAAAGCCGTTGACATTTCTGCCAATGCCGCAAACCCTTAACAAAGGGTTGCAAGACAGCAATATGAAACAAGAACGGGAGTTGCGCCTTGGCTGAAGCCGGCGATCAGCACGATGACATGAATGCCGGTTCCGGCACGGATTCCCTGGGGGATTCCGTTGGGCCGATCGCAGAATCCGCCCCCGCTCCCGCCGCGACGACTGGCAAGCCTGCTCGTGTAGGCGCGACATTGCGGGCCGCCCGCGAAGCCGCCGGGATCGACATTGCGCAGATGTCGGCACGCACGCGGGTCACCGCTCGCCATCTGGAAGCCCTCGAAGCGGGCGATTACGCCAGTCTGCCGGGGCGGCCCTATGCCATCGGTTTTGCCCGCAGCCATGCGCGCGCGCTGGGGCTGGACGATGGCAAGATCACAGATGCGGTCCGTGCCGAACTCGATGCGCAGGCACCCTCGACGCCCGCGCGGGCCATCAACCAGTTCGATGTAGGCGATCCGGCCAAAACACCATCGCGTCTCACGGCATGGCTGGCGGCGGTACTGGCGCTGGCTATCGTGCTTGTCGGCCTGATCTTCTGGCGCAGCTATTACCTGCCTGCGGCCGATCTTCCTGCGCTGGCCGGAACGGACGAGCCGAAACCGGAATCGTCGCAGGTCGCCGTGGTGCGCCTGCCGGCCGCACGCCCGACGGGGCCGGTCGTGTTCACCGCAACGGAAGAGCGCATCTGGGTCAAGTTCTACGACGGGCAAGGCCAGCAGATCCTGCAAAAGGAACTGGCAAAGGGCGAAAGCTTCACCATTCCCGATACGGTGCAAGGGCCGCAGTTGTGGACGGCCCGTCCCGATGCCCTGGCCATCACGATTGGCGGCCAGCCGGTTCCACGGCTTGCCGAGCGCGAAGGCATCGTCAAGGACGTGCCGGTAAGCGCGCAGGCACTGCTGTCGCGCACCGCGCCGCAAGCCGTGGCCACAACGCCAGCGCCAGCGCCACTGCCCCGAACGCCTGCAGCGTCACCGCCGCCGCCGACCACCGTGCCCTCTGCCACGGCGCGCGCTACCCTTGCCCCCGCACCGTCCGCATCCCGGCGTCCGGCAGCCTCGCCATCGGCCAGCAGCGTAGCGGTGCGTCCAACGGTGCGACCATTGGCATCGGCATCGGCATCAGCATCGGTATCGGGTCCGGCCAGTCCGGCTCCGGCGTCGCCGCCGGTTGTGCAATCGTCGCCTGCATCCACCGGAATGAACTGACCGCATCTCGACTTGTCGCGCGTGGTGAGGCAATCTTTGTCAGCCCTTTTTCCGGTTTCGGGCCGGTTATCCGCGCCATTTGAATGGGAACGAGAATGACCAACTTGCTTCGCGCCAATCTGCTTCGTGGCGGCAGTTTGCCGTTTCTGGCCCTTGCGCTTGGCCTTTCCGCGCCGCTTGCCGTGCCTGCCCTGGCGCAAACCGCATCAAAATCCACGGCGCAGACCGATGCCGATGTGCGCCTGCGCCGGGTAGAGGCCGAAATCCGCGCCCTCCAGCGCAAGGTTTTTCCCGACGGGGCGGGCAAGACATTCGTTCCCGAAATCACTGCGGGCCAGACGACAACGGTTGCGCCGGGGACGCCTGCTGCTCCGGCGGTGACCGATCTTCTGGCGCGCATGGATGCGGTGGAAGCGCAGCTATCGCGCCTGACCGCGCAGGTAGAGGAAGGCCAGAACCGCACTGCGCGGATGGATGAACGGCTCGCGCGGCTCGAAGCCGCGGCTGCGCCACCGGTGGCCGAACCCGCGGTTGCCGCGGCCGCGCCTGTACCGGCGGCAAAGCCTGCCGCCGCGCCCGTGGCCGCCGCTGCGCCCAAGGCGGCAACGCCCGCTGCGGCGGCGAAACCTGCTACTGCTGCTACGGCAAAGCCCGCCACCGTCGCGCCGCCCGCCAGCCGGGTCGCCGCAGTTCAGGCCATCGAAAAGTCCGATACGGGCGATGCCGGGTACGATGCCTACATCTACGGTTTCCGGCTGTGGGAAGCGAAGTTCTATCCCGAAGCGCAGCAGCAGTTGCAGATTTTCGTGGACCGTTACCCGCAGCACAAGATGACCAGCCACGGTCGCAACCTGCTGGGCCGGGCGTGGCTTGACGATGGCAAGCCCGGCACGGCAGCGCAGTTTTTCCTGCAGAACTACCTTGCCGACAAGAAAGGCGCCCGCGCGCCCGACAGCCTGCTCTATCTTGGCGTGGCGATGGTGAAGCTGAAGGATACCGAAAAGGCCTGCGGTGCGTTTGCCGAACTCGCTGCGACCTACCCGGAGGAAATCGCCGGGCGGATCAAGACGCAGTATGACCGCGCGCGCAGCACGGTGACATGCAAGTGACGGGCGCCGGTATATGCCGGGGCGCGGGCCGGATGGTACGCAGGGTCTGACCGCTGCGTTTGCAGCGCGCTTTGCGGCAGACTGGCACGCGGTCCTTGCCGCTGCCGGGCTGCCCGTGGACGCGAAAGTCGGCCTTGCCGTATCCGGCGGGGCCGACAGTCTGGGGCTGATGCTGCTGGCCCATGAAGTTGCGCCGCGCAACTTCTGCGTGGCCACCGTCGATCACGGTCTTCGGCGCGAAAGCGCACAGGAAGCGGTCCTGGTTGCCGGCCTGTGCACCGCACGCGCGATCGCGCACCGTACGCTCACCCTCGCCATGACGGCTGGCAGCGCGGTGCAGGAGCGCGCCCGTGGCGCGCGCTATGCCGCGCTCGCCCAGTGGGCGCGCGAGCAGGGGCTATGCGCCATCGTTACCGCGCATCATGCCGACGATCAGGCCGAAACCATGGTCATGCGGTTGAACCGTGGCGCCGGATTGCGCGGCCTTGCCGCCATGCGTGCCGTTGCCGCTACCCCCGGCGATCCCCGCCTGCCGCTGTTGCGGCCATTGCTTTCGTGGCGGCGGGCAGATCTCGCCGCGGTGGTCGCAGGTGCGGGTGTCCTGCCGGTTGACGACCCATCGAACCGCGATCCGCGCTATGAGCGGGTGCGCGTGCGTGACGTCATGGCGGCAGGTGATGCCTTCGACGCCAACGGCTTTGCCGCAAGCGCCGGCCATCTGGCCCAGGCCGATGCCGCACTGGACTGGGCCGTGGACCGGTTGTGGCGCGATGCCGTGGTGACCGATGCCGGTTTCACGTGGAACCCGCCTGCCGACCTTCCTGCTGCCTTGGCACTGCGTATGCTGGAGCGCGTGCTGACCGCCTTCGGCGCGCCGATGCCGCGCGGTGCGGAACTGGTGCGCTGGCACGATTCGCTGCGCGCCGGGGGCGTGGCGACGCTGGGCGGCGTAAAGGGCGATGCGCGGCGCTGCGGGGCAGGCGCGGATGGCGGCCCAGCGGCATGGCGTTTCACCCGCGCGCCGGGCAGAGCCGCCAAGCCGGACGCCTGACCTCTGGACAGGTCGCGGAAAAAGCGCAGGCCCGTTATATTGCGCTTTACCCGGTTGATCCTACATTGATCGGGAAGGCGTCATGCCGGGCGCATATGCGGAAAGATTGCGATGAACGACGACCAGCCCCAGGGCAACCCATGGATCAAGAGCCTGATGGTCTGGGGCGGCATCTTCCTTGCCCTTCTTCTGGTGGTTTCGATGTTCGGGTCGCGGGTCGATCCCGCTGCCACGACGATCCCCTATTCGGCGTTCCGTTCGCAGGTGTCCGAAGGGCTGGTCCGCTCTGTGGAAATCGCGCCTGACCGGATCACCGGCACGCTCAAGAACGGACAGGCATTCGCCACCGTGCCCGTGCCGGGCGATTCCGATCTGCCACGCCTGTTGCAGGACAATGGCGTGCAATATGCGGGCAAGGCGGCCGAACAGCCCAACATGCTGATGTACATCCTCGTCAATTCGTTGCCGTTCCTGCTGATTCTGGGCGTCGCGTTCTTCGCCTTGCGCCAGGTGCAGAAAGGCGGCGGATCGGGCGCAATGGGCTTTGGCAAGTCCAAGGCCAAGCTGCTGACCGAACGGTCGGGCAAGGTCACTTTCGACGATGTCGCCGGGATCGACGAAGCGCGCGAGGAATTGCAGGAAATCGTCGAGTTTCTGCGCGATCCCAGCCGCTTTTCCAAGCTTGGCGGGCAGATCCCCAAGGGCGCGCTGCTGGTCGGCTCGCCCGGCACCGGCAAGACGCTGCTGGCGCGCGCCATTGCGGGCGAAGCGGGCGTGCCGTTCTTTACCATTTCCGGTTCGGATTTCGTGGAAATGTTCGTCGGCGTCGGCGCCAGCCGCGTGCGCGACATGTTCGAACAGGCCAAGAAGAATGCGCCGTGCATCGTCTTTATCGACGAAATCGACGCGGTGGGCCGTCATCGCGGCCATGGCCTGGGCAATTCGAACGACGAACGCGAACAGACGCTGAACCAGCTTCTGGTCGAAATGGACGGGTTCGAAGCGAACGAAGGCATTATCATCATCGCTGCCACGAACCGCCCCGACGTGCTCGATCCTGCCCTGCTGCGTCCGGGCCGCTTCGATCGTCAGGTCGTGGTGCCGATCCCCGATATCGAAGGCCGCGAAAAGATCCTGTCGGTGCACATGAAGAAGGTGCCGCTGGCGCCCGACGTGAACCCGCGCACGATCGCCCGTGGCACGCCCGGCTTTTCCGGCGCGGACCTTGCCAATCTGGTCAACGAGGCCGCGTTGCTGGCCGCGCGTCGCAACAAGCGGCTGGTGGCGATGCAGGAGTTCGAAGACGCCAAGGACAAGGTGATGATGGGCGCGGAACGGCGTTCCATGGTCATGACCGACGATGAAAAGAAGATGACCGCCTATCACGAGGCTGGCCACGCCATTGTTTCGGTGTTTGAACCGGCTTCCGATCCGATCCACAAGGCCACGATCATCCCGCGTGGCCGCGCGCTGGGCATGGTCATGCGCCTGCCGGAGCGCGACAGCTATTCCTACCACCGCGACAAGATGCACGCGAACCTTTCGGTCGCCATGGGCGGGCGCGTGGCCGAAGAACTGATCTTCGGGCACGACAAGGTGTCGTCCGGGGCATCTTCGGACATCCAGTACGCCACCAGCCTGGCCCGTTCGATGGTCACCAAATGGGGCATGTCCGACAAGCTCGGCCCGCTGCAGTATGAAGACCAGCAGGAAGGCTATCTCGGCATGGGCGGATCGCAGCGCCTGTTTGCTTCGGACGAAACGAACAAGGTGATCGACAGCGAAATCCGTGCGCTGGTCGATGGTGCGCACGCCCGCGCCACCGATATCCTGAAAGTGAACGAGGACAAGCTGCACCTGCTGGCGCAGGCCATGCTCGAATACGAAACCCTGTCGGGTGACGAGATCAAGGAACTTCTCGACAGCGGAAAGATCGACCGTCCGCAAAGTTCGGGTGGGGTGCCCCGGCCGGTCAGCGCGCAAGGGTCTGCCGTTCCGCGCGCGGGCAAGAAGTTCGGCGGATCGGCCAGCCCGGCACCCGCCTGATCGTCCGGCGGTCCTGATCGGCATGCAACGGGCGGGGGGAAACTCCCGCCCGTTTGCCGATGAGCGGATTTTCACCGAAGATTAACCTTGAACGTGCAGTCCAGTGTCCAAGGGGCTATGGGACGCACGGTGTTCACTCCACGCGATCAGATGGTGGCGCTCGCCAGTGCGGGCACGGGCCGGGGCTTCGGCCAGCGCGGCCGTGCGCCGGTTGCGGCTGCGGCGCAGCCCGGCCAGTTGCGCGCCAGTCTGCTACGCACTGCGGAATCGCCGCCCGAACGCAAGCCATCCGCGCTCGATCCGCTGACCGGGCTGACCGGCCGCCTGATCGGTCCGCACTGGCGCAAGCAGGCGCAGCGCATCGAACGCTGGTTTGCCGAGCATGACCCGGTGCACGACCTGGCAGAGGAAATCGGCAGCGCGCGCTGGTATCGCGGCTTTGCCACCATGGTCGGGCTGGCCGCCATGGCAGTGATGAGCTGGCCGAGCTTTGCCCCTTTGCAGGCCGCGCCGCTGAGCGCGCTCGATTCCGCCGCGCAGAATGAGTTGCGCGTGCAGGGCATCCGCCCGCTGGCGTTCGGCGCCGATAATGGGCGTCGCATGAACGCAACCGGAGCCGTCATCCCGCTGGCCGCCGCGCCGGAACGCCCCAGTGTCGAACTTTCCGCAACCCTGGGGGCGGGCGACAGTTTTCCGCGCATGTTGCAGCGTGCCGGCCTTGCCAGCACCGACATCGTGCGCGTGCTCGATCTTGTCACGGCACAGGTTTCGCCCGGCGCGATCCAGCCCGGCACGCGCTTTGCGATACGGCTTGGCGCGCGCACTTCGCCATCCTCGCCGCGCCCGCTTGAACAGCTTTCCTTCCGTCCGCGCTTCGATCTTGCGCTGGATGTGCGGCGCATTGGTGGCACGCTCGCGCTTGCCGCCAATGCCATTGCCATCAACAGCCAGCCGATGCGGGTCCGCGGGATCGTCGGCACCAGCCTGTACCGTTCCGCCCGTGCGGCGGGTGCGCCGCCCAGCGCGGTGCAGGATTACCTGCGCACGATCGACCAGCACATCGCGTTCGAGGATATCGCGCCGGGCGACGAGTTCGATCTGGTCTTTGCCAACCGCCGGGCCGCCAGTGGCGAGGAACAGCCCGGTGACCTGATCTATGCGGCGGTGATGCGCGGGCAAAAGCCGGTGGTGCAACTGCTGCGCTGGGGCAAGGACGGCAGTTTCCTTTCGCCGCAAGGCATGGCCGAAGGCACCCGGCAGGAAAGCGGTTTTCTGGGCGCCCCGGTCAATGGCCGCATGACGTCGGGCTATGGCGCGCGGCGGCACCCGATCCTTGGCTACATGCGGATGCACGCCGGGGTCGATTTCGGTGCAAGCTGGGGATCGCCGATCTATGCCGCCACCGACGGGCGCGTAACCTTCGCCGGATGGCACGGCGGACACGGCAAATATGTCCGGCTCGACCATGGCGGCGGCCTGGGCACCGGCTATGGCCATATGAGCCGGATCGCGGTTTCGCCTGGTATGGATGTGCGGCGCGGGCAGGTGATCGGTTATGTCGGATCGACTGGCCTATCCACCGGACCGCATCTGCATTTCGAAGCCTATCGCAACGGGCGCACGGTCAACCCGCTGTCGATCGGCACGGTCGTGCAGCAGGCCACGGTCGATCCCGCGCAGCTTGCCGCGTTCAGGACAAAGCTGGCCCAGATCACCGCGATCAAGGCAAACGCCATCCGGTGATTGTGCGCGCCCCGCCAAGGGGCTAGCAGTCACGCCATGACGACCTATCCGCTGACCCGCCTGCGCCGCACCCGCGCCACGCCGTGGAGCCGTGCGCTGCACCGCGAAGTGACCCTGACCCCGGCAGACCTGATCTGGCCCTTGTTCGTGACCGAAGGGAGCGGGGTGGAAGAGCCGATTGCCTCCCTGCCCGGTGTATCGCGCTGGTCAGTCGACGGGATCGTGGCGCGCGCGCGGGAAGCGGTTGCGCTGGGCATCCCGTGCCTTGCCCTGTTTCCCAACACGCAAACCGACCGGCGCAGCCACGACGGGGCAGAGGCGCTCAATCCCGACAACCTGATGTGCCGCGCCATCCGTGCAATCAAGGACGCCTGCGGCGATTCGATCGGCGTGCTGACCGATGTCGCGCTTGATCCCTATACCAGCCACGGGCAGGACGGGTTGATCGACGCGGCAGGCTATGTCCTCAACGATCCCACGGTCGAGGTGCTGGTCGGACAGAGCCTGAACCAGGCGGCTGCCGGGGCGGACGTGATTGCCCCGTCCGACATGATGGACGGGCGCATCGGTGCTATCCGCGATGCGCTGGAAGGTGCGGGGCATGTGAATGTCCAGATCATGTCCTATGCCGCCAAGTATGCTTCTGCATTCTATGGCCCGTTCCGCGATGCCGTGGGATCGCGCGGGTTGCTGAAGGGGGACAAGAAGACCTATCAGATGGACCCGGCCAACGCGCAGGAGGCGCTGCGCGAGGTGGAGATGGACCTGGCAGAGGGCGCGGACAGCGTGATGGTCAAGCCCGGTTTGCCCTATCTCGACATCGCGGTACGGGTGAAGGAAGCGTTTGCCGTGCCGGTCTTTGCGTATCAGGTCAGTGGCGAATACGCGATGATCGAGGCGGCAGTTGCCGCAGGCGCGGCAGACCGCGATGCGATGGTGCTCGAAACCCTGCTGGCCTTCAAGCGCGCGGGCTGTTCGGGCGTCCTGACGTACCATGCGGCGCATGCCGCCCGGTTGATGGGGGCCTGATATGGCGCACGATGTTTCGATCATTGCACTGGACGGCAAGACCCCGCGCATCCACCCTTCCGCGTTCATCGCGCCGGGGTGCCGGATTATCGGCGATGTGGAGATCGGGCCGGACGTTTCGATCTGGTACAATTGCGTGATCCGCGCCGACGTGAACTTCATCCGCATCGGCGCGCGCAGCAATGTGCAGGACGGAACGGTGATTCACTGCGACAGCCCGGACGACCGCCATCCCGCCGGATGCCCGACGATTCTGGGCGAAGACGTGCTGATCGGGCACATGGCGATGATCCACGGCTGCACCATCGAGGATCGCGGTTTCATCGGCCTTGGCACGATCGTGATGAGCGGCGCTTACGTGGAAAGCGATGGCATGCTTGCCGCAGGGGCGCTGCTGACGCCGGGCAAGCGCATTGCTGCGCGCCAATTGTGGGGCGGCCGCCCGGCAGCCTACATGCGCGATCTGACCGACGAAGCGATTGCCGGGATGCGCAGCGGGGTGCACCACTATGTGCTGAATGGCCGGGAGCACAAGGCCGCGATCGATGGCGCGGCGCAAGGTTGATCTGCCTGCGCCGCAGCTCTTGCGCGCCTGTGCCGATGCCGAAGGGCGGCTGGCCGTGCGCGTCACCCCCGGCGCGCGCAGCGAAAGTGTGGCGATCAGCGATGGCCGCGTGCTGGTGAAAGTGAATGCCCCGCCCGAAGATGGCAAGGCGACCGCTGCGGTTCATGCGCTGCTGGCGCAGGCCTTGCAGGTTGCACCATCACAGATCGCAATGTTGCGCGGCGCAACTTCGCGCGAAAAGCTGTTCAGGATTCCTCTGGCAACCTGAACGCCGGGATCAGCATCAGCGCCGCCCAGCCTGCAGCGATCCACATGCAGACCATCGGGGCACGGTCCTGCGCAAAGGCGCCCAGCACCGCACCGACCAGCAACCCGCCCCACAGCGCGGCCCAGCCGCTCCACCCCGCGTTCGCCTGTCCGGCAAGGGTATTGGCCAGACCCTGGCCCAGCTTTACCAGCGCGCCGGTCATGTAGGTCAGCCCCACGGTCACTTCGCCATCGCGCTGGAAGGTGTTGTTGAGCGCACCCATGGCAACCACCATGCCTGCCAGCATCAGCGCGTGCAGGCCCGATGCCCGCGCCAGCGCGGCGATCAGCAGCATGGCCGCGACCAGCGCCAGCACCGCGCCCTTGCGGTGGATGCCCGCATGACGCGCCAGCAGGGCGCCGCCGGTCACCCCGCCCAGAAAGCCCGCGATCAGCAGGGCGGGCACCACGGCATGGGCGGGATCGGTCCCCAGCGAAACGCCCAGCCGGGTCGAATTGCCCGACATGAACGATACGAAATAACCGTCAGCCGAAAGGAAGCCGACCGCATCGACAAACCCCGCCAGCGCGGCAAGTGCGATGGCAAGGCGGCGGCGCTGGTGGTCGATTCCGGTCACCCGCCGGGATCTAGCGTCTTTGGCGCGGCAAGGGAATCAGTCGCGCGCCATGCCGCGTGCCATTTGCGCCAGCACATCGGTCAACGCGGTGGCGATTTCGGTATCTTCGGGGGCAGTGTCGGCAATCGCCCTGGTCATGCAATCGGCCCACTGCCCGGCGGTCTTGCGGGTAATCGCAAAGGGTTTGTGCATCGACATCATGCACTTGCCCGGATTGGCATCGAACCATTCGCGCGGGCCGCCCGCCCACCCGGCGAGGAAGCCCGGCAGCGATTCGCGCATCGGGGCAAGATCGGCGGCGTGCATCGCCCGCAGCGCGGCATAGGCGGGATCCTGTTCCATCAGGTCATAGAACCGGTCGGTGATGCGGCGCAGGACCGGCAGGCCGCCAAGACGGTCGTACGGGGACAGGGTGGGGGCAGTTGCAGCTTCGCTGGCCAAGGGATGGCTCCGGGAGTTGGGGATCGGGAGCGTCCTGCCTGCCGCGCGGCTGGCCAAGCCGCATTGATATGGATCAATCCGCGATCATGGCGCGCAGCGTAGCGATGCGATCTGCCTCGTGCGCGGGCTTGTCGGTACGGATGCGGCTGATGCGGGGAAAGCGCATGGCCAGCCCCGATTTGTGCCGCTTGCTGGCGTGCACCGAATCGAACGCCACTTCGAGCACCAGCGATTTGTCGGTTTCGCGCACCGGGCCGAACTTGCCGACACTGTGCTGGCGCACATGACGGTCGAGCCATTTGAGTTCTGCGTCGGTAAACCCGAAATAGGCTTTGCCCACCGGCAGCAGTTCGGCGCCATCGTCTGGCTCGCCGTTCCAGCAGCCAAAGGTGAAATCGGAATAGAACGAGGATCGCTTGCCCGATCCGCGCTGGGCATACATCAGCACGCAATCGACCAGCAGCGGATCGCGCTTCCACTTGTACCACAGCCCGGCCCGGCGACCTGCCACATAGGGGCTGTCGCGGCGCTTGAGCATCACGCCTTCGATGGCATCGTCGCGCGCGCGGTTGCGGATGGCAGCGAGGTCGTCGAAATCCGAGGCCGCGATCATCGGCGAAAGGTCGAACCGTTCGCCATCAAGCTGGCCGACGATGGCTTCCAGCCGCGCGCGGCGCTGCGTCCACGGCTGGTCGCGCAGATCCTCCCCCGCTTCGATCAGCACATCGTAAAGCCGCACGAAGGCCGGGGAATCGCGCAGCATGGCTTTTGACACGGTCTTGCGCCCCAGCCGCTGTTGCAGCGCGTTGAAGCTGGCGGCCCCGCCGGTTTCGCCGCCCTGGTGCATGCCGCGCACCAGCAGTTCCCCGTCCAGCACGGCGGGCACGGCCAGCGCGGCGGTGATTTCGGGGAAGGTTGCGGAGATGTCGTCCCCACTGCGCGAATAGACCCGCGTTTCACCGGCGACATGGACAATCTGCACCCGGATGCCGTCCCATTTCCATTCCGCGGCATAGTCGCGCAGATCAACGCTATCGGCCTCCAGCGGATGGGCCAGCATGAACGGGCGGAACAGCGGCAGCAAATCGGTGCGCGGCGGCGGCGCACCCTTTGCCGCCCATGCGAACAGTGGTTCGTAAGGGGGGGGCTGTCCATGCCAGTATTCCTCGACATCCTCCACCGCCACGCCAAACGCCTGCGCGAAGGCAACCTTGGCCAGCCGCGCAGAAACGCCGATGCGCATCGCCCCGGTCGCAAGTTTCAGCAAAGCATAGCGACCATTGGCGTCAAGACGGTCAAGCAGCGTGGCCAGCACCTGGGGCGCCGTGGCGCGGGTGGTTGCACCCAGCGTTTCGACCACTTCGCAAACGCCCGGCGGCGGCAGACGCTGCTCTTCCGGTTCGGGCCAGAGCAGGCTGGCCGTTTCTGCGGTATCGCCCACAAAGTCGCGGCTCAGCGTCCACAGTACGGGGTCGATCCGCTGCGCCATAAGCGCGCGCACGGTACCTGCCTTCACTGCGGGAAAGTCCAGCCCGCCGGTCAGCGCAGCGAGCGCCCAGCCACGGTCCGGGTCGGGCACTTCGCGCAAGTAGGCGGCCAGCAGCGCCAGCTTGGCATTGCGCGAAGGCGTAAGCACCAGCGCATCGAGCAGGGCGGCGAACCGTTCCATCAGCCGCCCCTTTCAGTCATCTTCGTCCTCGAACCCGGTCAGCGCGAGCGCCCGCGCGCGCCGCTGCGTCAGCGCGCACCAGCGCAGTAGCGCCTCTTCGCGGCCATGGGTGACCCAGGTTTCCACCGGATCGACCTCGGCAATCGTCGCGGTCAGTTCGTCCCAGTCGGCATGGTCGGAAATCACCAGCGGCAATTCGACATTGCGCTGCCGCGCCCGCTGGCGCACGCGCATCCAGCCCGATGCCATGGCCGTGACCGGATCGGGGAGACGGCGGCTCCAACGGTCGTTGAGCGCGGACGGCGGGCACACCACGATCGCGTTTTCCAGCGCCGCTCTGGGTACGCCGGCCACAGGGCGCAGGTCGCCAAGGTCGATGCCATGCTCTTCGTACAGGCGGCACATCCGCTCCATCGCGCCGTGCAGCCAGATCGTGTCGGTGTAGCCGGCGCGCCGCAGTTCCGCGATCACCCGTTGTGCCTTGCCCAGCGCATAGGCACCGACCAGCACGCAGCGCCCCGCGTCGTTGGCGCGCGCCGCCAGCAGGCGGTTCATTTCCCCGGCGATGGGCGGATGGCGGAACACGGGCAGGCCGAATGTCGCCTCGGTGATGAAGACATCGCAAGGCGTCACCGCGAAGGCTGCGCAAGTAGGGTCGGGGCGGCGCTTGTAGTCGCCCGTCACGATCACGCGTTCACCGGCATGTTCCAGCAGGATCTGCGCCGAGCCAAGAACGTGCCCGGCCGGGATGAAGGTTGCCTTTACCCCGCCTGTGAGCGTCAGCGTTTCGCCGTAGTCGACGGGGGTCGCGTGCGTTGCGCTCCCGATCTCGACGCCATAGCGGACTTGCATGATTGCCAGCGTTTCAGGGGTTGCGACCGTCCGCCCGTGTCCGCCGCGGGCGTGATCGGCATGGCCATGCGTGACAAGCGCGACATCGACCGGCTGCGACGGGTCGATCCACACGTTCGCGGGCGTCACGTGGATGCCCATCGGCTCTGCCTTGATCCATGAGAACGCGCTTGTCATGGTGCAGCAATGGCGCGGGGTGGCATTTCGTTCCAGATGGCTGTTATGGTGTATTGAAACGGCAGGCCGGTGATCGTGGACATACCGTGTTCAGACAGCGCCGCTAGCGTGCCCGGCGAAAACCTTTGCCAGGAGATTTGCCCGATGGTCCTCATGCGCACCAGCACTGCCGTTTCCCTGCTTGCTGCCGTGCTGCTGGCCGGGTGCGGTGGCAGCGAAAAGGAAACCGGGCCGGACGTGTCGGCAGAAGCATCGGCCCCGGCGGTGGCTTCGTCCGAACCGCCCGCCGCCATCGTTTCCCCTGCCGACAACCCGCTCGCCAACTTCGACCGGATGGCGGGCGCCGAGGGCAGCGGCATCTCCAGCGCAACATATGCCCAGGCCGCGCAGCAACTGTTCGGCATGATGGATGCCGAGGATGACGGGAACCTGACCGACAGCGAACTTGAGGCGGGCGCGAAGCTTCTGGCGCAAGTCGATGGCCTGTCGCCGGATGCCCTTGTCCGCACCGCCGACAACGACAAGGACGGCAAGATCACCCTTTCGGAATGGATGGCCTACAACAACGCCCGGTTCACGCGCATCGACCGCAACGGTGACGGGGTGATTGACCGCAACGAATGGCAGGCCACGCTTGCCCCGCCCGCAACGATGCCCTGAACCGGCACAGCGTCTGGTCAGGAAAAAGGGCGGCGTCCTGTGTGGACGCCGCCCTTTTTCTTCGTTCAACGCCGGGTGCGATTCGGCCCCGGCAGTGGTTATGGTCCAATCATCAATCCGCTTCGTCGGCGTTGGGCTGTTCCGTTGCAGCGCCGCTGGCCTTGCCCTTGCGGGCCTTCTTCTTGACCAGCTTGGGCGCGGCCGGGGTCAGTTCGAACGAGAGTGACCCGTCCTTGCCGTCCTCGGCCTTGAGGCTGACGTGGACTTCGCCGCCGTTGGCCAGCTTGCCGAACAGCAGTTCTTCAGCCAGCGGCTTCTTGACCTTTTCCTGGATCAGACGCGCCATCGGCCTTGCGCCGAACAGCTTGTCGTACCCCTTGCGGGCCAGCCAGGCACGGGCATCGGCATCGAACTGGATGTGGACGTTCTGTTCGGCCAGTTGCAGTTCAAGCTGCAGCACGAACTTGTCGACCACGCGGCTGACGACTTCGGACGGCAGGTAGCTGAACGGCACGATGGCATCGAGCCGGTTGCGGAACTCAGGGGTAAACAGCTTTTTCACCGCCTCGTCGCCCGCATCGGCCTTTGACACGTCGCCAAAGCCGATTCCCTGACGCGCCATGTCCGAAGCCCCCGCGTTGGTGGTCATGATCAGGACCACGTTGCGGAAGTCCACGGTCTTGCCGTGGTGGTCGGTCAGCCGCCCGTTGTCCATCACCTGCAGCAGGATGTTGAACAGATCGGGGTGCGCCTTTTCGATTTCATCGAGCAGCAGGACGCAATGCGGTTGCTGGTCGATGGCATCGGTGAGCAGCCCACCCTGATCGAACCCGACGTAGCCCGGAGGCGCACCGATCAGGCGCGAAACCGAGTGGCGTTCCATGTATTCGGACATGTCGAAGCGTTGCAGCGGAATGCCCATGATCTGGGCAAGGCTGCGCGCGACTTCGGTCTTGCCGACGCCGGTCGGGCCGGAAAACAGGAACGAACCGATCGGCTTGTCCGGGTCGCGCAGCCCGGCGCGCGAAAGCTTCATCGCGCTCGACAGCACTTCGATGGCTTTGTCCTGGCCGAACACCAGCCGCTTGAGATCGCGGTCGAGATGTTCGAGTACCTTCTTGTCGTCCGAACTGACCGACTTGGGCGGGATGCGGGCCATCGTGGCGATGACCTGTTCGATCTCGCGTGCGGTGATGGTCTTCTTGCGCCGCGATGGCGGCACCAGCATCTGCATCGCGCCCACTTCGTCGATCACGTCGATGGCCTTGTCCGGCAGCTTGCGGTCGTTGATGTACCGCGCGGACAGTTCCACCGCCGTCTTGATCGCATCGGGCGTGTACTTGACCTTGTGGTGTTCCTCGAACGCGGTGCGCAGGCCGCGCAGGATCTTGATCGTATCCTCCACGGTCGGCTCGTTCACGTCGATCTTCTGGAACCGGCGCAGCAGCGCGCGGTCTTTTTCGAAGTGGTTGCGGAACTCCTTGTAGGTGGTCGATCCGATGCAGCGGATCGTCCCGCCCGAAAGCGCCGGCTTGAGCAGGTTGGATGCGTCCATCGCGCCGCCGCTGGTCGCCCCGGCGCCGATCACCGTGTGGATTTCGTCAATGAACAGAATCGCGTGCGGCATCTTTTCCAGTTCCGAGACGACCTGCTTGAGCCGTTCCTCGAAATCGCCGCGATAGCGCGTGCCTGCCAGCAGGCTGCCCATGTCCAGCGAGTAGATCACCGCTTCGGACAGGACTTCGGGTACTTCGCCTTCCACGATCTTGCGCGCCAGCCCTTCGGCAATGGCGGTCTTGCCGACGCCCGGATCGCCCACGTAGAGCGGGTTGTTCTTGGACCGGCGGCACAGGATCTGGATCGTGCGATCCACTTCGGGACCACGCCCGATCAGCGGATCGACCTTGCCCGCCAGCGCCTTTTCATTGAGGTTGACGCAGAACTGGTCGAGCGCGGTTTCCTTCTTCTGGCCCTTGGCGTCGGCCTTTTCTTCCTGCTGCTTCGGGCTTTCCTCTTCGGAACCCTTGGGCGCGCGGCCATCGACCTGGCGCCCGCCCTTGCCGATGCCGTGGCTGATGAAGCTGACCGCGTCGAGCCGGCTCATGTCCTGCTGCTGCAGGAAGTAGACGGCGTAGCTGTCGCGTTCGGAAAACAGGGCGACCAGCACGTTGGCACCGGTCACGGTGTCCTTGCCGCTGGACTGGACATGCAGGATCGCGCGCTGGATCACGCGCTGGAACCCGGCGGTGGGCTGGGGATCGGCCTTTTCCTGCGTCTTGAGCGACTGGTATTCCTGGTCGAGGTACTGGCGCACCACATCGCCCAGATCGCCAAGGTCCACCCCGCAGGCCTGCATGACCTGGGCGGCATCGGCATCGTCGATCAGCGCCAGCAGCAGATGCTCCAGCGTCGCGTACTCGTGGCTGCGCTCGGACGCGTTGGCGAGCGCGGTATGCAGCGTTTTTTCGAGGCTTTGAGCGAAACTGGGCATAGGTCTACTTTCTGGCTTGCGCCGGTGGGTTCCCCGGACGGGCCTTCGATTTCCCGCCGGAGAAGAGTGCACGGCCTTGGTTAAGCAGAGTTAAACCGCGGCTGGGTGCAATAACAGATGCACTCAATACGATATGGGGTGGCCGCCCGGCGAAAGGAAGGGCGGCCCGCATCATCCCGCGCTGCCGGATGAAGAGGCCGGTGCCGGCGGGCTGCCGAACAGGGCTTCGGCGGCGCTGCGATGGGCCTTGGCCCGGTCGCGGTGGGCCACTGTCCGGGCAATTTCCTGTTCGAGCAAGGCAATGCGCTGGTCGAGTTCGCTGGTCGAATAGGGGTCGAGCACCTCTGTGGCCAACTGGCTGGCCAGATCCCCTTTCGGGCGAGGGCGCTCGTCAATATCCATCGACCTATCAATCTCCTTCGCAATGCAACAATGTGCCCACCCTTGCCTTGCTGTCAACGCCCTGTGTGCGCTAGCGGTTGCGGATTGGTATTCGCACAGACGAAAGACGGACCCGATGAACGCACTTCCGGCAACGATGTTGGCGATGGGCTGGGATGCACCGGGCGGGCCGGAAGTGCTGCGCCCGGAAACCGTGCCCGTGCCGCAACCGGGGCCTGGGCAGGTGCTGGTCAAGGTGGCCTTTGCCGGAGTCAACCGCCCCGATGTGGTCCAGCGGCAGGGGTTCTATCCGGCCCCGCCCGGTGCATCGCCCTTGCCGGGGCTGGAAATTGCCGGACAGGTCGTGGCGATGGGGCCGGGCGTCGTGGTGCCGTTCATCGGTCAGCCCGTGTGCGCCCTGGTGGCGGGCGGCGGTTATGCCGAATATTGTTTGGCCGAAGCGGCGCAATGCTTCGATGTGCCGCCCGGCCTGCCGCTGGCGCAGGCCGCAGCGATTCCCGAAACGCTGTTTACCGTCTGGCACAATGTGTTCGAGCGCGGAATGGTGGCCGATGGCGAAACGATTCTGGTGCACGGCGGCACCAGCGGAATCGGGTCGATGGCGATCATGCTGGGCAAGCTGTTCGGCGTGCGGGTGATCGTGACCTGCGGCGGAGCGGACAAGTGCGCGCAGGCGCTGGCGATCGGCGCGGCCCATGCGATCGACTACAAGGCGGGCGATTTCGTGGCGGAAGTCCTGCGCCTGACCGATGGCAAGGGCGTGTCCATGGTGCTCGACATGGTTGCCGGGGATTATGTGGCGCGCAATCTCAAGTGCCTGGCCGACGATGGCCGCCATGTGACGATTGCGGTGCAGGGCGGGGTGCGCGCGGAAATCAACATGGCTGAAGTCATGCGCCGCCGCCTGACGCTGACCGGATCGACGCTGCGGCCCCGGTCGAATGCGTTCAAGGCGGCGCTGGCGGCCGAACTGCGCGAAACGGTCTGGCCAATCGTGGCCGATGGCGGTCTGCGTCCGGTGATGGACCGGACCTTTGCCCTGACCGATGCCGCCGCAGCCCACGCCCGGATGGAACAGGGCGCGTATCTGGGCAAGATCGTGCTGCAGGTGGGCTGACCGCAAAAAAGCCGCCCCTGCGCAGGAGCGGCCTTTTCGTATTCAGCCGTGCGGCGCCAGGCCCTAGCTGTCGGAAATGCCTTCGGCGCGGCGGGCGGCAAGCCATGCGGCGGCTTCCGCTTCCTGCGCGGCGTCCGATGCGGCCTTGGTCTGCGCGGTGCGTTCGGCGCGCAGTTCCTCGATCAGGGCATCACGGTCGGTGCCCAGCCGGACAGCGGCCAGACCATCGTCTTCCACGCCCATCTTCTTGGCGGCCTTGGCCACCAGCGCATCGAGTTCGCGCTGCGAACACAGGCCGAGCGTGACCGGATCCTTGGGGTTGATGTTGGCGATGTTCCAGTGGCTGCGGTCGCGGATCGCGGCAATGGTGGTCCGCGTGGTGCCGATCAGCTTGCCGACCTGCGCATCGGAGATTTCGGGGTGGTTGCGCAGGATCCAGGCGATGCCGTCGGGCTTGTCCTGCCGCTTGGACACCGGCGTATAGCGCGGGCCTTTGGTGCGGCTTACCGAAATCGGCGCGCGCTGCATCTTGAGACGGTAGGAGGGATCGCTCTGCCCACGGTCGATTTCGGCCTGCGTCAGTTCGCCCGAATGCAGCGGATCGCGCCCGGTATACTTCTGCCCGGCCAGATCGTCGGCCATGGCCTGCACTTCAAGGATGTGAAGGCCGCAGAACTCGGAAATCTGTTCAAACGTCAGCGCGGTATTGTCGACCAGCCACGAAGCGGTCGCATGCGGCATCAGCGGATAAGTGGGCTGGTTGCTCACGGCGAACTCCCCGAAAAAAGCCTTTTCGAAAAAGGCGGATACAATAAGGGCCGCCCCTTGCGGAGCGGCCTTGCTGGATAGGCGATGTAGGCAAGGAATGGCGAATCGGCAAGGTCTGTTTGCGCTGCTGCCGGATTGCCTGCGCTGCGTTCAGCTCACCAGCGCGAGAGTCGGATCGGCGGCGGCCACTTGCCGGTGCGTGAAACGGCCATCGACTTGTGCGCCCTGTTCTATGGTCAGGGCATCGTAGGCCACATCGCCATGGATGCGCGCGGATTTGAGGATGACCAGTTCACCCGCCTCGATCGACCCGTGGACCGTGCCGGAAAGCCGCGCGGTCTGGGCCTTGATCGCGCCGGTCACCGTGCTCGATTCGCCCTGTACCAGCGCGGCGCAGGTAATGTCGCCTTCGACGTTGCCGTCGATGTGCAGGTCGGCGCTGGCTGTCAGGTCGCCCTTGATCGCAACATCCGCGCCAAGAATGGAAAACGATCCGGCCATGGTTGCGTTATTCCCCATGGCCGATCGCGCCGGGCTGGTGCGCGTTTCCGCGGCTGGTTTCCTGAACATGGGTATTTGCCTCAAGGAAGGGGCGCGGGTTGACCGGGCGGTCGTTGATCCGCACTTCAAAGTGGAGATGGGGGCCGGTTGAGCGCCCCGAACTGCCGATTTTGCCAATAACTGCACCGGCATCGACCTTCTGGCCGACCTGCGCTGCCCATGCCGACATGTGGGCATAGCGCGTGAGCAGGCCGTTGCCGTGGCTGATTTCGACACAACGGCCATAGCCCTGCTTCATCCCGACAAAGCTGACCGTACCGGCGGCAGCGGCATAGATCGGTGCGCCGACCGGGCCGCGGAAATCAAGCCCGGCATGGAACGCGGGGCTGCCGTTGAACGGATCGGACCGGTACCCGAACCCGCTGGAGATGAACTCGAGGCTGGCCGGCAGGGTGTTGGGAATGCGGGCAAGACCCTGCTGCAGTGCAGCCATGCGTTCAAGGCTGGCGCCAAGGCGGGCGAAACGCGGATCCACGGCGTCTTTGCTGCCGGTGAACAGGCGGATCAACGGACCACCCTGTGCTTCGGCCCGCGCGCCGCGCAGCATGGCGGGATTCAGCCCGACCCTGCGGATAGCGGTTTCGGCAGCGGCAGCACGGGCATCGGCAAAGCGGGTCAGCCGTTCGACAAAGGCAAGCTGGCGGGCCTCGACTTCGGCCAGACGGCGCGCTTCGGGCAGCACCATGGATATTTTCCGCACCGTTTTTGCCGCTTCGTCGGTGCTGTCCGAAACAGTGCCCTTGGGCAGATCCTGCGGTAGCGCGCCGATGGTGCCTTCGATGGCCTTTTCGATGAAGTCCTGGCGGCGGTCCAGATCCTCAACCACGCCTTCCAGCCCGCCGCGATACTTTGCAACACGGTTTTCAGCCGATACGACCGCGGCTTCGCGTTCCAGCAGTTCGGCGTGATCGCGCGCTGCGGTAAATTGCGACACCAGCGTTGCGGCCATCATCCCCAGCCACAGCAGCAGCGCCGCGGCGATTCCGGCGGCAATATACATCTGCAGGCGCGAGGATATGCGGATGAAGCGGACCTGACCCTGCGAGCGCATGAAAAACTCACGCTCCGGGAACCAGTTGCCCATCCGATTGTATAAGGCCCAGCCGCTGCCGGGGACCAGCTTTTTACCTGACAAAAGTAGTGCGACCCCCGGCGGTATTGGTTCTATTGCGTTCAGACCCGTCGGGGCGGGGCTTTAGCCGCGCGCATAAGAGGTGGCGAATCCGAATCCCGCCATCCGGGGTGAAGCGTTTTTCCGACCCGATGAAGCGTTGCCGGGGGTGTGATTCCCCGCACTGTACAGGTTTGATCCTTCCATGGTGGCGGAACTGCCGGGAACACGCGGTGAAAGCCGGTTTCGAATCGTGTCCTGGCGATTGCTCTGGATGACAACTGGCCCCGGCGGTGCTAGTCGCCGCCCATGTCCAGCCAGCCCGATCTTTCCGTCCGTCCCGAAGCCACCGATACGACCGCGCTGGTCGCGGGGCTTGCCCGTGCCGCGCGTGCCGCGCAGCGCCAGCTTGCGCGGATGGATGCCCCGGCAAAGGAGCGCGCGCTGTTGCTGGCGGCGCAGGCGCTGCGTGATGCGCAGGCCGATATTCTCGCCGCCAATGCGCAGGACATGGCCAATGGCGCGGCCAACGGCCTGAGCGCGGCGATGCTCGACCGGTTGAAGCTGACGCCCGAACGCCTTGCCAGCGTGGCCGATGCGGTGGCGCAAGTGGCGGTTCTGGCCGATCCCGTCGGACAGGTGATCGACACGTCGACGCGCCCCAACGGCATGGTGCTGGAACGGTTGCGCATCCCGGTGGGCGTAATCGGCATTGTTTATGAAAGCCGTCCCAACGTGACCGCCGATGCCGCTGCGCTGTGCGTGCGGTCGGGCAATGCCGCGATCCTGCGCGGCGGGTCCGAAGCGGTGCATTCCAACCGTGCGATTCACACGGCGCTGGTTGCCGGGCTGGTCGCAGCCGGTGTGCCCGCAGCAGCGGTTCAGCTACTGCCGACGCAGGACCGTGCGGCGGTGGGCGCCATGCTTGCGGCGGCGGGCCTTATCGACATGATCGTGCCGCGCGGCGGCAAGAGCCTCGTCGCCCGTGTGCAGGCCGATGCCCGCGTGCCCGTGCTCGCCCACCTCGACGGGATCAACCACACGTATGTTCATGCCGCTGCCGATCCGGCGATGGCCAGGGCGATTGCGCTCAACGCCAAGATGCGGCGCACCGGCATCTGCGGGGCGATGGAAACGCTGCTGATCGACGCGACCTATCCCGATCCGCACGGGCTGGTTGAACCGCTGATCGAAGCGGGCTGCGAACTGCGCGGCGATGCCCGCGCCCGCGCCATCGATTCGCGCATCCTGCCCGCCGCCGACAACGACTGGGACACCGAATATCTCGACGCCATCCTGTCGGTGGCCGTAGTTGACGGGCTGGACGAGGCGCTGGCCCACATCGCCGCGCATGCATCGGGCCATACCGATGCCATCGTCACTGCCGATCAGGCCGTGGCTGACCGCTTCCTGGCCGAAGTGGACAGCGCGATCGTGATGCACAATGCATCGAGCCAGTTCGCCGATGGCGGGGAGTTCGGCCTTGGCGCGGAAATCGGCATTGCCACCGGGCGGCTCCACGCGCGCGGGCCAGTCGCGCTCGAAGGGTTGACCACGTACAAGTGGCTGGTGCGTGGCGGCGGGCAGGTCCGCCCCTGAGCGCGCCTGCCGCACCGCTGGTCGGCCTGCTGGGCGGCAGCTTCAACCCCGCGCATCGTGGCCACCGCCGCATCACCCTGTTCGCCATCGCCGCGCTGGGGCTGGATGAAGCGTGGTGGCTGGTTTCGCCCGGCAATGTGCTGAAACCGGCTGCCGGGATGGCGCCGCTGGCGGTGCGCTTTGCCTCGGCACAGGCCATGGCGCGCAACGCGCCGATCCGCGCCACCGCGCTGGAGCGCGATCTTGGCACGCGCTACACCGTGGATACCCTGCGTGCGATCCGGCGGCGCTATCCCCGTTTCCGCTTCATCTGGTTGATGGGCGCGGACAATCTGGCGCAGTTTCATCGCTGGAAGGACTGGCGCGCGATCGCCCGTGCAATGCCGATTGCGGTGATTGCCCGTCCGGGGTATGATCATGCTGCCTTGGCAAGCCCTGCCATGGCCTGGCTGCGCCGCTGGCGCCAGCGGCCCGGACAGTTTGTTTCCGGCGCACGGCGGAGCGCACCCGCGCTGACCATTCTTCGCTTCGATCCCGATCCCCGATCGGCCAGCGCGATTCGCGCCGCCGATCCCGATTGGGCCAGCCGGATGCGCACTGCCGGCCTGCGCGACAGCGTTACCCATCGCGCGATTGCCAACCGGCCCGGCACACGCCCGGCCGACAGCCCCGTTGCCGGGGACCAGCCCTGAACGGCCAGCGCACCAAACAGCGCGCGCCATCGCGGCACAGCAGCGTAATTCGCGTGCCGTTCAATCGTTATCCCTTGACTCTTCAGCCACGGAGGCCATTTCGCGCGACATGACAAGCGTTCAACCGCTGTCGGCCAATGCCGACACCGCTCCCCAGACTTCGGGCAAGACCGAATCCAAGGCTCCCTACACCGCCGCTGCCCTGCACGATCTCGTCATGCAGTCGCTCGATGACGACCAGGCGCAGGATATCGTCTCGATCCCGCTCGAAGGCAAAAGCTCGATCGCCGATTACATGGTGATCGCGTCGGGGCGTTCCACCCGGCAGGTTGCGGCCATGGCGCAGAAACTGGCGGAGCGGGTGAAGCATGGCGGTTATGGCCATGCCCGCATCGAAGGGCTGCCCGCCGCGGACTGGGTGCTGATCGACGCAGGCGATGTCGTGGTCCATCTCTTCCGCCCGGAAGTGCGCACGTTCTACAACCTTGAACGGATGTGGGGCTTCGGGGATCAGGGCGCGGCCTGAAGGACCGGCGCGGCGCTTTGCCGTGCGTTGGAACTGCGGGATTCAATTCCGGCGCTATCCGGGCTAGATGCTCGCCATGCTGTTGCACATCATCGCCCGTGGCAAGATCGGCCGTTCACCCGAAGCGGATCTGGTGGATCGTTATGCGCGGCGGATCGCCTGGGGCTGGAAGGTTACCGAACTGCCCGACCGTGGCGGAACGATCCCGCCGCCCGCCCACACGCCGCTGCGCACGGTGGCGCTGGACGAACGCGGAAAACACCTCGGCTCGGCTGAGTTCGCCGCGATCCTTGGCCGCTGGCGCGATGATGGCGTGCGCGAGACGCGCTTCCTGATCGGCGCTGCCGATGGCCATGACGATGCTTTGCGCAACGATGCCGATCTGCTGATCGCCTTCGGCAAGGCCACCTGGCCGCACATGCTGGCGCGGGCAATGCTGGCCGAACAGCTCTGGCGCGCCACCAGCATTCTTGCTGGCCATCCTTACCACCGCGAAGGATAAGGGCGCCATGACGTCACGGGTTCAGGGGTTTTTGCTGGGGTTGGGCGGTGCCGTTCTGGCGACTGTGGCCACCGTGGCGTGGCAAGGCGCGACCGCGCAGCAGGGCGCGGCCTTTGCCGATGCGGACGAGGCCGCTGCCGCCCTTCGCCGCGCCGGGCAGGCGTTGACCCAGACGCGCGCCCGCGCCGAAAAGCTGGAAGATGCCGCGCGCAAGGCGACTGCCGATGCAGACCGTACCGCGCGCGAAGCCGCAGCAGTCGCCGCGCGTATCCAGCAGTCCGAAGCCGAAATCGCGCTGGCGCAGGCGCGCATCGCGCTGATCGACCGGCAGCGCGATGGCCTGCGCGCGCGCATGGCGCAACGCCAGGAACCCGTCGTGCGCCTGACCGCCGCCTTGCAGATGATGGCACGCCGCCCGCTGGCCTTCACGTTGGTGCGCGCCGATTCGCTCCGCGATACGGTGTATCTGCGGGCGGTGATGGAAACCATGCTGCCCGAAGTGCGCCGCCGCACCGCGGGCTTGCGCGCCGAGATCCAGCGTGGGCGCGCGTTGCAGCGCGATGCCGCCGCCGCCGCCGCGCAACTGGCCAGCGGCGAAACCGCGCTGGTTGCCCGCAAACGCGAACTGGCCACGCTGGAAAGCCGCCAGAGGCTGGCATCGCGCGCGGCGCAAGGCATCGCCAGCCGCGAGGCCGATCGCGCGCTGGCGCTGGCCGAACAGACGCGCGATTTGTCCACGCTGATGGCCCAGCTTGAAAGCGAAGGCGCCTTGCGCGCCGATCTGGCGGCGCTGCCCGGCCCGGTATTGCCGCCCAGCCGCCCCGGTGAAGTGCTGATGGTGGTTGATTCCATGGCTTCACCCGCTGCTTCGGCGGCCCCATCCGCCACGGCAGGCGCACAGCCTGCGCTGGCGTGGATCGTCCCGGTTGAAGGGCGGCTGGTTTCGGGCTTTGGCGAGAGGGCTGATGCGGGCCTGACCAATGGCATTGCCCTGGCAGCAGCGGGCGGTGCGCAGGTCGTCTCCCCCGCCGATGGGCGCATTGCCTTTGCCGGGGCCTACCGTGGCTACGGGCGGATCGTCATCATCGAACACGAAGGCGGCTGGACCACGCTCGTTACCAATCTGGGCCGGATCGCGGCGCGCGTGGGCGAAGAGGTCGTGCAGGGATCGCCGCTTGGTAATGCCGGGCCGGGGCGGCCGGTGCTCACGGTCGAGCTGCGCCACGCGGGCGCTCCGGTCAACCCGCTGGAACTGGTACGCGGATAGGCAGCGCATCGGCCCCGTGCCCTGTCCCGAAGGCTGCAAAAACCTCATCTGGCGTTAAGGCGCGGCTCCCTATAGAATGGCGTGATGCACGCTTCCTGCGAAAGGCTTTTCCGGGCCATGTCCTTTGCCCCCCTGCTGCGCGCTACCGCGCTGGTTACCGCCATTGCCCTGATCCCCGCAACGACTGCCGGTCTTGCTGCGGTAGATGCGCGTTCGGGGCCGGAGTTCGGCAAGCTCATGGCCGTCTATGAACGGGTGAAGGCCAACTATGTAGAACCCGTCGACGATGAAAAGCTGCTCAAGGGCGCAATCAACGGCATGCTTGCCAGCCTCGACCCGCACAGTTCCTATCTCGATGTGCGCGATTTCGAAAATCTGCGGACGCAGACCGAAGGCTCCTATGGCGGGCTGGGCCTTTCGGTTACGCTCGACGATGGCGCGGTCAAGGTCATCGCGCCGACCAAGGGCAGCCCGGCCGATCTCGCCGGGGTCAAGGCCGGCGATTACATCACCCATCTCGATGGCAAGCTGATCTACGGCGGCTCGCTCGACGACGCGGTGGACCAGATGCGCGGGGAGCCGGGCACGCAGATCCGGTTGAGCGTGTTCCGCCCCGGCCGCGATGAACCGTTCGACCTGACGATCACGCGCAAGATCATCGAACTCAAACCGGTGGAATGGGAACTGCAGGGCAGCGTCGGGGTGATTTCCGTGTCCAGTTTCAGCGCCGATGTCGGGGCTTCGGTGCAGAAGGCGTGGACGGCGCTCAAGGCCAAGGCGGGCGGCAGGGTAACCGGGCTCGTGCTCGACCTGCGCGGCAATCCCGGTGGTCTGCTGGATGAAGCGGTGGCGCTGTCGGACCTGTTCCTCGACAAGGGCACGATCGTTTCTCAGCGCGGCCGCTATGCACGCGACAACGAAGTCTATCCGGCCGAAATCATCACGCGCGGCGATATCGCCAAGGGTACGCCGATGATCGTGCTGATCGACGAAGGATCGGCATCGGCATCGGAAATCGTTGCGGGGGCGCTGCAGGACCAGCACCGCGCGGTCATCATGGGGCAGCGCAGCTTTGGCAAGGGCAGCGTGCAGACGCTGATCCCGCTGACCCGCGATACGGCGATCAAGCTGACCACGGCGCGCTATTTCACGCCATCGGGCCGGTCGGTGCAGGAAGGCGGGATCGACCCGGACATTGCCGTGCCGCAGATTTCCGATCCCGATCTGCGCAAGCGCCAGGCGCGGTCCTATCGGGAAAGCGATCTGCGCGGGCACCTGATCAACGAGATCAAGCTGGAAGACAAGGATCTGGAAAAGGACAAGGTCGAAGACCCCCGTTTCCGCATGACGGCCGAAGAACTCAAGGCGGCAAACATCAAGGACTTCCAGTTGCACTATGCCGTGCAGACCCTGGCGCGCACGGCGCCGCGCGGCGCGCTGGCGGCCAAGCTGAAGCGGTAAGCCACCATGCCAGCACCGCATAGCGCGCGCAGCGCGGCCCATGCGCTTGCGCTGATCGTCCCTGCCGCGCTGATGGCCGGGGCCTTGGTGTCGCAATACGTTTTCGGCCTGTTTCCGTGCCAGATGTGCTGGTGGCAACGCTATCCTCACATCGCCGCGATCGTGCTGGCGCTGATCGCCCTTGCCCTCAAAGGGCGGGGCAGCGGCGATCTGGCGGTTGCGCTTGCCGCCGTGTGCATTGGCGCATCGGGGCTGATCGGGGCGTTTCACGCCGGGGTGGAATATGGCTGGTGGGAAGGGATGACCGCTTGCGCCACCGTGGCAGGCGGGGGCAATGCGCTTGACGCGATCATGAACGCGCCAGTGATCCGTTGCGACGTGGCCCCGTGGACACTGGCGGGGGTCAGCCTTGCCGGGTACAACGCCATACTGTCACTGTCGGCTGCGGTGCTGGTGCTGGCCCTGCTGGGCAAGGCGCGCCGCCGCCCGGCGCAAGGAGCCATCGCATGACCGCCGATCTTATACCTTTGGCCAGCGGCCCGGACACTGCCGCCATGCTGCGCGTGAACCAGGCGGGGGAATATGGTGCGACCCGCATCTATGCCGGGCAACTGGCGGTCATGGGCAACCGCGCGCCGCAATCGGCCGAAATCGCGGCGATGGCCGAACAGGAAGCGGGCCACCGAAAGCAGTTCGATGCCTTGCTTGCGGCGCGCGGCGTGCGGCCCACCGCGCTTCAGCCGGTGTGGTCGGCCGCCGGGTTCGCGCTTGGCGCGGCAACCGCGCTGATCGGCCCGGAAGCGGCCATGGCCTGCACCGCCGCGATCGAGACGGAGATCGACCGTCACTATACCCAGCAGCTCGATGAACTGGGCGATGACGACCCGGAGCTGGCCACCCTGATCCGCGAGTTCCGCGACGATGAGCGGGAACACCGCGACGCCGCGCTGGCGGCGGGTGCGGAAAAGGCCCCGGCCTATCCCTTGCTGTTCAACGCGATCCGGCTGGGTTGCCGCGCGGCGATTGCGCTGTCCCGCCGCATCTGAGGCCGCGCTTCATCTATCATTCACGCGCAGGCGGCCCTATATCCGCCAAAGGCCCGCGAAGGGCCGTTTGCGGAGATTGCATGATGAAGCGCCTGATACCTGCCGTACTCGTCGCTGCCACCACGCTGGGCGCAGCGCCGGCCTGGGCGCAGGAATCCGGCCCCGTCGATCCCGGCGGGGAGCGGGTCAACCAGCTTATCGTCTATGGTAACGATCCGTGCCCTCGCTCCGAAGGGGCGACGATCACGGTGTGTGCGCGCAAGGACGAGGAAGAACGCTTCCGCATTCCCAAGCCGCTGCGCGACAATCCCTCGGCGCCGGGCAACCAGCCGTGGTCGGAACGCGTCCGGGCCTATGAAACGGTGGGCGCATTCGGCACGAGTTCGTGTTCGCCGGTCGGCGCTGGTGGCGCGACCGGGTGCCTTACCCGGCTGATCGACAAGGCCTATGCCGAAAAGCGCAACGGGCCGGATGTCGAGTTCGGCCGCCTGATCGAGGAAGAGCGCGAACGCCGCCTCAAGACCATCGACGCTGATGCCGCCGCCGAACAGGCCCGCGTCGAACAGATCGAGCGCGAATACGAAGCCCGCCTCAAGCGCGAGCGCGATGGCGTGCCCGCACCAGCCGGGGATGCGCCTGCCCCCGCCACCGAACCCCCCGCACCCGGTGCGGATGTGTCCGGCAATTCGTTCTGATGGCGGGAGACGCCGGGGGGGGGGTAGCGCCCCCGGCATGCCTTTTCTGCCCTCTTGCCGTCCGCCCGGCGCGCCGATGATGCGCGACTTCCTGCGTCAGCCCAGCGCGCCGATGATGCGCGACTTCCCGCGTCAGCCCAGCGCGATGTCCGGCGCGTCTTCCTGCTTCATGCCCACGGTGTGATAGCCTGCGTCGACATGGTGCACTTCGCCCGTCACACCCGATGACAGGTCGGACAGCAGATACAGCCCCGCGCCGCCCACATCGTCGATGGTCACGTTGCGGCGCAGCGGGGCGTTCAGTTCGTTCCACTTGAGGATATAGCGGAAATCGCCGATGCCGCTGGCGGCCAGCGTCTTGATCGGCCCGGCGGAAATGGCGTTGACGCGGATTCCGCTGGGGCCGCAATCGTTGGCAAGGTATTTCACGCTGGTTTCAAGCGCCGCCTTGGCCACGCCCATGACGTTGTAGTGCGGCACGACCTTTTCCGCGCCATAATAGGTCAGCGTCAGGATCGACCCGCCGTTTGGCATCATTTCCGCCGCGCGCTTGGTCACCGCGACGAGGCTGTAGGCCGAAATGTTCATCGTCATCAGGAAGTTGTCGAGCGTGGTGTCGTAGAATCGCCCGCGCAACTGGTTCTTGTCGGAATAGCCGATGGCATGGACGATGAAATCAATCGTCGGCCAGCGCGCCTTGAGCGTTTCGAACGTGGTGTCGAGCGCGGCCATGTCCGACACATCGCATTCGATCAGGAAATCGCTGCCAAGGCTTTCGGCCAGCGGGCGCACCCGCTTCTCCAGCGCCTCACCCTGATAGGAAAAGGCCAGTTCCGCGCCGTGTTCGCGCAATTGTTTTGCGATTCCCCATGCCAGCGATTTGTCGTTGGCAAGGCCCATGATCAGGCCCCGCTTTCCCTGCATAAGTCCGGTCATGCGCTCTCGTTCTCGCTTCTTGTCTTGCCCATTTGCGCCGCACGGGCGCGATTGTCGGCCTGGCCCACCGTGTCCCGCTCTTCCGGTGGTTCGGCCAGCGCGGCGTTGAGTTCGGCTCCTGCCACCATCCCTAAGCCGACCAGCCAGAAAAAGAAAAGGGCGATCATGATTCCGGCAAGGCTGCCATAGGTCAGATCGTAGGAGAAAACCGTCCGCAAAAGCCGGGGCAACACGGTGGTGACCCCGATCCACCATGCCGTGACCAGCACCGCGCCGGGCCATTTGGGGTATTCGCGCCCGCGATAGCGCCCCGGCGTGAGCGATATGAACAGCAGCCACAGCGCCCCGTAGAGCACGAGCGTGGGGACGAACCGGGTGAGCGCGAGATTGCCCGCGACGTTTTCGAACTGCGGCAGGTACGCGCCGATCATTTCCTGCGCTGCCCCGATCAGCACCTGCGCGAAGATCGACAGCAGGATCAGCACCACGGATGCCAGCGTGATTCCGGTGGACATCAGCCGGTAACGCCAGAAGGCATGTTCCCAGCGCGTGCCATAGGCGCGGCGCAGGATATCGCGGACGGTTTCGACAAGGCTGCCCACGGTCCACAGCCCGACCGCGCTGCCGACCCACAGCAGCCAGCCGCTGCGCGCGTCGATCACGTTGCGCGCGACCGGTTCGATCGTGGCGGCAACGACTGGCGGCAGGGCGATAAGCACGGTGTCGATTGCCGCAGCGCGTTGGCTCGCTTCGCCCACTGCCGATGCGATGGCGGCGGCCATGATGAAGAACGGGAACAGCGCGATCACGATCATGTAGGCCATGTTGCCGGCATGGATCGAACCGTCGTGGATCAGCCCGGCGACGACCCGCCGCGCCACTTCGAACACCCGCGCCGCACCGTGTGGCCTTGGCGCGCCTGCCGCCGCGCCCTTGCGCCAGCGCCGCGCGGCGCGGCGGCGGGCTTCCGGGGACAGGTCCAGCCGGTCATCGGTTGAAGGTTCTTCCGCCAGCGCCGTGCCGCCTTGCTGCGGGTCGAGGCCGGAAGCGGCCATTCAGACGCCCAGTTTGCCGCGCAGGTTCCGTCCGTCCTGCCAGCCCTCCAGCCTGGCCCTGAGGTCCGCGTCATCGGCGGGAAGGTCGATCTGCAAGGTAACGAGCTGGTCGCCCCGCGTGCCATCCTTGCGCGAAAATCCCTTGCCCTTGAGGCGCAGCGTGCGGCCGCTGGAGCTGCCCGGCGCGACGGTCAGCATGACCGGGCCATCGACCGTGGGAACCTTCACCTTGGCGCCATGGACCGCTTCCGCCAGGCTGATGGGCAGATCGAGCCGGATGTTGTCGCCATCGCGTTCATAGAACGGATGATGCCCCACTTCGATCGTGACAATGGCATCGCCATTGCCGCCGGGGCCGGGTTCACCCTTGCCGGAAAGCCGCATCTGCTGCCCGCTTTCGACCCCGGCGGGCAGCTTGAGGTCGATGGTCTTGCCATCGGACAAGGTGATCCGCTGGCTGGCGCGGGTTGCAGCATCGACGAACGAAACCTGCAGCCGGTAATTGGCATTGGCCCCGCGCGGCGGCGGGCCGCGCCGTGCGCCGCCACCAAAGCCGCCGGTTGCCCCGCGCCCGCCGAACAACCCTTCAAAGATATCGCCAAGATCGGCGTGCCCGCCACCAAAGCCACCTTCGAAACCGCCGTCATGCCCGAATCCGCCCTGGCGGTTGCCGCCAAAACCCCCGCCGAACCCACCGCCTGCAAAGCCTGCGGGATTGCCGTCGGCGTCGATTTCGCCACGGTCAAAGCGCGCGCGCTTGTCCTTGTCGGACAGCAGGTCGTAGGCGCCCGTCACTTCGGAAAAGCGTTCGGCGGCCTTGGGGTTGTCCTTGTTGGTATCGGGGTGGAGTTCCTTCGCCAGCTTGCGATAGGCGGATTTGATCTCCTTCTCGCTCGCGCTGCGGGGAACGCCCAGAATGGAATACGGATCTGCCATGCCCGTGATCTAGGATTTGCCGGGCCTGCCCGCAAGGTTGCCTTTCCTAACCGTTTCTGCCGGGGTAGGCGGTTTTTCATGGATTTGATCCCGATCATCGCCATGGCGCGTCTGTCGTGTGCACTTCAGGGGCACGGGAACGCCGGAGTGTCGGCGGTTTGCCATGGGCGTGGCCACGGAGCGCGAACGAATCTCTCGACCGAGTAAACAGTGTAATCTTTGTCAGGAAAACCGAGTGGAAGCTGAACAAGGCCGCGATGCCATCCCCCATGCCGATCCCTATGCGATCTTCGAATCGTGGTTTGCGCAGGCGCAGGCCAGCGAACCGAACGATCCCAACGCCATGGCGCTGGCGACGGCAACGCCGGGCGGCGTGCCATCGCTGCGCATGGTGCTGCTGAAAGGGCACGGGCCGGACGGTTTCGTTTTCTATACCAACTTTCAAAGCCGCAAGGGTGGCGAATTGGCGGAAAACCCGCACGTCGCGCTGTTGTTTCACTGGAAATCGCTGCGCCGCCAGATTCGCATCGAAGGCCCCGTGGCCGAGGTGACGCCTGCCGAGGCCGATGCCTATTTCGCCAGCCGCCATCCCGAATCGCGTCTTGGCTCTGCCGCGTCGGACCAGTCGCGGCCGCTGGCCGATCGGCAGGTCTATCTCGACCGTGTCGAAGCCCTGCGCCGGGACTATCCCGATGGCGATGTGCCGCGCCCGCTGCACTGGTCGGGTTATCGTGTCACGCCGTTGGCGATCGAGTTCTGGCAGGACCGCGATCATCGCCTCCACGAACGGCGCCGCTTCATGGCCGATGGCGCTGGCGGCTGGACCAGCACCCTGCTTTACCCTTAAGTCTGCACGATGAACGCCATCCACGCCGATCTCAACCGCCGCGCCGCCATGGCCAGCATTGCGGTTGCCACGCTGCTTGCCGGGCTGAAGATCTGGGCGGTCGTCTCGACCGGTTCGGTGGCGATGCTGGGGAGTCTGGCCGATACCGCGCTCGATCTGGTGGCCAGCCTGGCCACGCTGGTCGGCGTGTGGGTGGCGGCTATGCCGGACGATCACAACCACCGTTTCGGCCATGGCAAGGCCGAGGCGCTGGCCGCCATGTTCCAGGTCGTGCTGATCTCGATTTCGGCCATCGGGCTGGCGGTGCGGGCGCTGGGTCAGTTGCTGGGCGGTGGCCAGGTGGAAGAGGCCAGTGCGGGCGTGCTGGTTTCCGCGATCGCCATGGGTGCAACGCTGGCTCTGCTGGCCTACCAGCGGCACGTCATCCGCCAGACGGCAAGCCTCGCCATCAGCACGGACAACGTGCACTACAAATCGGATCTGCTGCTGAACCTGGCCGTGATCGCGGCGCTGCTGCTCGATTCGATGGCGGGCATCCGCGGGGCCGATGCCGTGTTTGCGCTGGCGATTGCCGCCTGGCTGGGCTGGGGCGCGTGGGGTGCGTCGCAGGCGGCTGTTGAGCAGTTGATGGACCGTGAATGGCCGCTGGAAAAGCGCGAACGGTTCCTTGCCGCCGTGGCGCGGCATCCCGAACTCAAGGGTCTGCACGACCTTCGCACCCGCACCAGTGGCAACCGCGATTTCGTGCAGTTTCACGTCTGGGTCGATGGGCGGATGACGGTGACCCAGGCGCATCGGGTGATGGACGAGATCGAGGAAATCCTTGCGGCCGAGTTTCCCGGCGTTGAAATCCTGATCCACCCCGACCCGGAAGGGCTGGTCGATGAAGGCGCGCTTGGCGCGGAAAACCTCCTCCAGCCGGCGCCGGATGGCACCAGCCCCGCGCTTTTGGCGCAAGGCGGACCGGCGGGATGAGCGGCGGGGATTCATCCGGCGACCGGCAGGTGCCCTATTTTCATGTCGATGCCTTTGCCGCGCGGCCGTTCGGCGGGAATCAGGCGGCGGTCATGCTGCTTGACGAATGGCTGGACGACGCAACGCTTCAGGCAATCGGCGCGGAAAACATGTTTGCCGAAACCGCCTTTCTCGTGCGTGACACGAACGGCGCTGCCGATTTCGAGCTGCGCTGGTTCACGCCTGAGGTCGAAGTGCCGATGTGCGGCCATGCCACGCTGGCGTCCGGCCATGTCGTGCTGGCGCGGGATCCAGCGCGCAACCGCGTGACCTTCCGCACCCGCAAGGCCGGGATTCTCGATGTTGCGCGCGACGGGCAGCGCCTTGTCCTGTCGCTGCCACGGGTCGTGACCGCGCCGGGGCAATGCGATGCAGCGGCAGCCTTGCTTGGCGCGCCGCTGCCGGTCGAAGTTCGGCAGGCGCCGGGGTATAACCTGTTCGTCTATGCCACTGCCGCCGATGTTCTGGCGCTTTCGCCGGATTTCCGGGCGCTGCTGGCGTTTGGCGATGTGCAATTTATCGCCACGGCACCGGGGGCAGGCCATGCGGCGGGCGCGGATGTGGTCAGCCGGGTGTTCGTGCCCGGTGGCGGGATTGACGAAGATGCCGCAACGGGGTCGGCCCATGCCGCGCTGGCGCCCTACTGGGCGGAGCGGCTGGGGCGCAGTGCCTTTTCGGCGCATCAGGCATCGGCGCGTGGCGCGGATTTCGCCTGCAGTATCGAGGGTGATCGGGTGCTGCTGGGCGGGCAGTGCCGCACCGTGGTCGAAGGGCTGTTCCGCCTGCCCTGACGGTGCCCGGTTAACGGTAAAGCGCGACGATATCGGCCAGCCGGTCCACGACCGCGCCGCGCTGGTCGTCCCCGGTCTTGCCGAGCCGCACCACGACCAGCCCCTGCTTCGGGGCGACCAGCACATATTGGCCGAGATGGCCGACGCAGGCAAACAGGTCTTTCGGGCCGCGATCGGGAAAAAGCACGGCCTTGCCGTTAGTCGGGCTGCGGTTGAGCCAGACCTGCGCGCCGTACTGGGCTTCGCGCGGGGACGGGGTCACCATGAAGTCGATCCACTGGCGCGGCATGATCTGCGCACCCTTGACCGACCCCTTGTTGCGCAGGAACTCGCCGAACCGCGCCCAGTCGCGTGCCGTGCCGTGGATCAGCGATCCGCCAATCAGCGTGCCAGCCCGGTCAAACTCCGGCAGCATCGAGGTCATTCCGGCCGGTTCGAACAGGCGGGTGCGCAGGTATTCGGCCACTGCGCGGCGGCGGCTGTCGGGATCGGGCGCCGGGGTCAGCACGCGCGCTGCCAGATCGGAGAGGATCACGCTGGTCGCGCTGGAATATTCGAACTTGCGGCCCGGTTCGGCTTCCAGCGGGCGATCTTCGGCATAACGCGCCATGTCATCGCGCCCGTCGAGGAAGAGCATGCGCACCTCGTCCGATTCATAGACCGGGTCGCTGCCCTCCGAGTGCGTCAGGCCGGAGCGCATCTGCAGCAACTGGCGCAGCGTGATTTCCCCACGCGGATCGCCGGGCCGTTGCCAGGTGGGCACGGGCGCCGTTTCATCAAGGCGCAGGCGTCCGTCGGATACCAGCATGCCGATCATCACCCCGGTCACGGTCTTGGCCATCGACCAGCCGACGAAGCGGGTGTTTTCGTGATAGCCGGGAGCATAGCGTTCAGCGACGATGCGGCCGCCTTTCATTACCACCACGGCGCGAGTCTGCGCGGCTTCGTCAGTGAACAGCGCATCGACCGCGCGGGCCAGCCGTTCGCGCTCGACTCCGGGTTTGGCGGCTATGGCATCCAGCGCCGCAGCAGACAGCGGGGGCGGCGCATCGGGCGCATTCGTCCCCCGCGAACATCCCGCCAGCACTGGCAGGAACGCAAGCATGAGGATAAGGGAGGTGCAGCGGCGGGCCATCAGGCCAGTCCTTTCGACCAGAACCTATGGCCATGGCAACCGGCAAAGACACTTCCCCCACAACTGCAACGCCGCTTGCTGCCCAGCAGCCGCGCGGACGGTTGCGCTGGCTGCTGATCGGGCTGGGGTTGATCGCCACCGTTGTGGCGGCGTTTCTTTCTCCGATTCGCAGTTATGCGCTGACCGGGGCCAGCTATGGCGCGCGCGTGGCCTGTTCGTGCCGTTTCGTCGGCGGCCGCGATCTTGCCGATTGCCGCAAGGATTTCGAGCCGGGGATGGAACTCGTCACGCTTGGCGAAGATACGGCCGAAAAGAGCGTGACCGCGCGTTTTGCGCTGTTTTTCAGCCAGACGGCCACCTACCGCGAAGGGCATGGCTGCATGCTGGAGCCGTGGTAACGACTCAGTCCGCGTCCCATGGCTGCGTCGCGTCGATCCAGCCACCGCCGATAACCCGCTCCCCGGCATAGAGGACGGCCGCCTGTCCCGGCGCAACGCCGTATTCGGGCTGCACGAAGCGCAATGTTGTGGCCGCGCCATTGCCAAGCGGGCCTTCCAGCACCACCGGAACCGGCTTTGCCAGCGAACGCACCTTGGCGGTTAGCGCGCTGTACGGAAGATCGGTGGGCGGCAGGTCGGCGGGCGGTAGCGGTCCGATGCGGTTGGTGTCCACGATCGTGGCACGGCCGACTGCCAGCATGGCGCGCGGGCCGACCAGCACGCGGCGTCCCGGTGCATCCAGCCCGATGACATAGAGCGGTTCGGGTTGGCCGCCGATTTCCAGGCCCCGGCGCTGGCCCACCGTGTAATGGATAATGCCGCGGTGGCGCCCCAGCACTTCTGCGGTGCGGGCGTGGACGATCTCGCCCGGTGCTTCGCTTTCGGGGCGCACCGCGCGCACGACCTTGGCGTAATCGCCATCGGGAACGAAGCAGATGTCCTGGCTGTCAGGCTTGGCGGCGACGGCCAGACCCAGTTCAGCCGCAATGCGCCGCGTTTCGGCCTTGGGCAGGCCGCCCAGGGGAAAGCGCAGGTAGTCCAGTTGTGCCTCTGTCGTGCCATAGAGGAAATAGGACTGGTCGCGCGCCGGGTCGATGGCGCGGTGCAGTTCCAGCCCGGCGGCTCCCGCCACGCGGCGGACATAGTGCCCGGTGGCCAGGCAGTCGGCGCCCAGTTCGCGTGCCATGGCCAGCAGGTCGGTGAACTTCGGCCCCATGTTGCAGCGGACGCACGGGATAGGCGTACGACCGTTGAGGTAATCGTCGGCAAAGCGTTCGACCACGTCCTGGCGGAAGCTGGTTTCGTGATCGAAGACGTAGTGGGCAATACCCAGCCTGTCGGCCACCGCGCGGGCATCGCGGATATCGTCGCCGGCGCAGCATGCGCCCTTGCGACCGGTGGCGGCCCCATAATCATAAAGCTGCAGCGTCACACCGATGACTTCGGCCCCACTGGCGGCGGCGATCCCGGCAACTACCGAACTGTCGACCCCGCCGGACATCGCCACCACGATGCGGCGGGCAGTCAGCGGGGCTGGCAGGTCGAACAGGCTGGCCAGATCGGGCAGGGCGGAAATCGTCGGCATGGGGCTGCCCATAGGCGTATTTGCGCCGGGGAGCAAAGCGTCCGCACCGGCATGGGCACAAGCGGTTCGTCACACGGTGGCGACAATGAAGGAAACTTGAACGCCGCCTTTACCCTCCCTTAGCTGTCTTGCGCCTAAAAGCGGCGGCGATGGACATGAGCTTCAACGATCCCCGCGCGCTGGCGCGTGCCGTCGCCGGACACGATGATGGCGTCGCGCTTCAGGCGATGACATGGCATGACCTGTGCGCGCGCATCCGCGCGGCGCAGGATCTGCGGCGCGTCATGTCCACGCAGCAGGGCCGAGACGCTGCCGATTACGCTGGCAGCTTCCATCTGGCAGCAGCGCGCATCATCACGTCCGGGATTCCGGGCGTTCCGGCGCACTTAGTAAGTGATGAAGAGCGCGTTAACCCAATCTCTTCAGCCGATGGCAAAGCCCGGACGGGCACACCAGATGCCATCGAAGGTCGCCCCGCGACCGGACTGCGCTGAAGCACGAGAAAACCATGATCGAAAACCAGAAACTCCGCCCGTCGCAAGTCATCGGCCCCCTTGGAGAGCCGCTGACTCTCGACAACCTGCCGCCGCCTTCGACCACCCGCTGGGTGGTGCGCCGCAAGGCCGAAGTTGTGGCTGCAGTCAACGGTGGCCTCCTCACGATCGAGGAAGTGTGCGAACGCTATGGGCTTACGCTTGAAGAGTTTGCTTCATGGCAGCGTGCGGTGGATCGTTCGGGCATGCAGGGCCTGCGCGTAACGCGGATCCAGCACTACCGTGACCTGTACGAGCGTCAGCTCAAGTACTGATAGTCCCCGCACGCGAATACCTAAGGCTTCCAGCGGCCGCTTCCCATCGGAAGCGGCCGTTTTCGTGCGCGATGGCAACGCGCCTGACGATTGAAACCGATCCTGGCCGTAATCGCCCTGCACTGGGCATGGTGCGGTGCCAGATGGTTACATATGATTACAAGTACAGGAAAGACACACTCGCCGTTTCGGCTTAAGTCTTTCGTCGAGGTGCAATTGCCACTCGTCGGAAGGCGGTCTATTGCTGCGCCTCGGATCGGGCATGACAGCAGCGCCGCCAGCCTTGCCGTCTGCGTGGTGTCATCAGACCGCGCCAGTGGGATCGGGCATTGTCCTGCCATCGCACCGGGTTGGTATTGGTGGCCGGGAATTGGCGCGGACCGGGGCAGCGCAGGAATTAGCATGAACTACGAAACGACCATTGCTACTGACGGCGAGCGCACCCCCGAACCTTCGTCGGCGGTGCTTTTCGATGGCGATGACGTGACGCGTCGGCCTGCCTGGCGTGTATGGGCCGTTGCCGGTCTGGTCGTGGCCGTACTCGCCCTGGCGTGGTGGCTGATGCATGGCAGCGGGGCGGCGACTGGCGACGGAACCAAGCGCGCGCAGGCCCAGGTTGTGACCGTTGTCGTTCCGGGCAAGACCAGCATAACCAGCCGGATTACCGCCAGCGGGATCATCGCGGCGCGGCGCGAGATGCCGGTCGGCGTTGCCGGCGAAGGCGGGCAGGTCGTTCGCGTCCTCGTCGATGCCGGTGACTGGGTGCGAGCCGGGCAGGTTCTCGCGGTGATCGACCGTCAGGTGCAGACGCAGCAGATTTCCAGCCAGGCCGCCAATATCGAAGTGGCTGCCGCCGACGCCCGGCTGGCACAAGCCAACCTCGATCGCGGGCTGAAGCTGGTGGAGCGGGGCTTCATTTCCAAGGCTGACATCGACCGGCTTACTGCAACCCGCGATGCCGCGGCCGCCCGCGTGCGTGTGGCCCGTGCGGCGCTGGGCGAACTTGGTGCGCGTGCGGCGCGGCTTGATATCGTGGCTCCGGCGGCCGGGCTGGTCCTGACCCGCGCGGTCGAGCCGGGACAGGTTGTCGGCGCAGGGTCCGGCGTGCTGTTTTCGCTTGCGCGCGACGGTGAAATGGAAATGCAGGCGCGGGTTTCGGAAGCTGATCTGGCCAAGCTTGCCGTTGGCGCCCCGGCAGAGGTCACCCCCGTCGGCACGATGAAGGCGCTTTCGGGGCAGGTCTGGCAGCTTTCGCCGACGATCGACATGCAAACGCGCGAAGGGATGGCGCGGATCGCGCTCGGCTATGATCCGGTCCTGCGCCCCGGCGGATTCGCCAGCGCGACGTTGCGTTCGGGGACGGTCGATGCCCCATTGCTGCCCGAATCTGCCATTCTGAGCGATGACAAGGGCGCGTATGTCTACATCGTCGGAACCGACAACAAGGCGCAGCGTCGGCGGGTCACTGCCGGAGAGATCAGCGCGCGCGGCATTGCCGTGATCGAAGGACTTTCGGGGAACGAGCGCGTTGTCCTGCGGGCGGGCGGCTTCCTGAATGCCGGCGATCCGGTGCGGCCGGTGCTGGCCGGGGCTGCTCAGCCGAAACCGGCGCCGGCCAGGTAAGCGGCGGCAATGAACTTCCAGAACATTTCCGCATGGTCGATCCGCAACCCGGTCGTCCCTCTTGTCCTGTTCATCGGTCTTACGCTGGCGGGACTGGTCTCGTTCTGGCAGATGAAGGTGCAGGACAACCCGGATATCGAGTTTCCGGTGGTGATCGTCTCCATCGCACAGCCCGGCGCGGCGCCGACCGAGATCGAAAACCAGATTACCCAGCGCGTCGAATCCGCCGTGCGCTCGATCGCCGGGGTCGATACGCTGACCTCTACCGCGTCTGAAGGGCAGAGCCAGACCCAGGTCCAGTTCAAGATCGGGCAGGACATCAACGCCGCGGTAAACGAGGTCAAGAATCAGGTCGACCAGATCCGCAGCGATCTGCCGGAGGGGATCCTTGAGCCGCGGGTATTCAAGGTCGAAACCTCGTCGCAGCCGATTGCCTACATCGCGGTCGTTGCCGATGACATGACGCTGGAGCAGCTTTCCTGGTTCATCGACGATACCGTGGCGCGGCGGCTTCTGTCGGTGCCGGGCATGGCCGAAGTCAGCCGGTCGGGCGGGGTAAGCCGCGAAATTGCCGTCACGCTCGACCCGATGCGGATGAAGGCGCTCGGCGTCACCGCCAGCCAGATCAACGCGGCATTGCGCCAGGTCAACATCAATGCCGCCGGGGGCAAGACCGAAGTGGCCGGTTCGCGTCAGTCGGTGCGTGTGCTGGGCAATGCGCGGACGGCCTATGACCTTTCGCAGACCGAAATCGCCCTGTCCGGTGGGCGGACCGTCCGCCTCGATCAGGTTGCCGACGTGCGTGACAGCTACAGCGAAATAGCTTCCATCGCCAAGTTCAACGGGCGGCCGGTGGTGAACTTCGCCATTTCGCGCGCGCGCGGCGAATCCGACGTATCGGTGTTCGACGGAGCCACCGCGGAAATGGCGAAGATCGAAAAGGAGCAGGGCGGCAAGATCCGGTTCGAAACGCTGTTCACCACGGTGACCTATACCAAGGAGCAGTACCGCTCGTCGATCAACGCGATGGTCGAAGGCGCCGTGCTGGCGGTGATCGTGGTGTTCTTCTTCCTGCGCGACTGGCGGGCGACCATCGTTTCGGCCATTGCCATTCCGCTGTCTTCGATCCCCACTTTCTGGTTGCTCGATCTGATGGGGTTCACGCTCAACCAGATGTCGCTGCTGGCACTGGGGCTGGTGGCAGGTGTGCTGGTCGATGATGCGATCGTCGAGATCGAGAACATCGTGCGCCACATGCGCATGGGCAAGACCGCCTATCAGGCGGCGATAGACGCGGCGGACGAGATTGGCCTCGCCGTTGTGGCGACGACATTTTCCATCGTCGCGGTGTTTTTCCCGGTGGCGCTGATGCCCGGCGTGTCCGGCCAGTTCTTCAAGAACTTCGGCCTCACCGTAGTTGTCGCCGTGCTGTTTTCGCTGCTCGTCGCGCGCATGATCACACCGATGGTTGCAGCCTATTTCCTCAAGGCGCAGGGTGAGGCGGATCACGGCGGTGGTCCGATGATGGACCGCTACATGAAGGTGCTGCACTGGTCGCTCGATACGTCGCGCGCTGCGGCTTACCGGGCAGCACATCCGGGGCGCAGGTTCCGCGCCCGGTTGCACGATCACCGTGTGTGGATGATGGGCATCGGCCTGCTGGCGCTGCTGTGCACGATCGGGCTGGGCGCGATCATTCCGACCCAGTTCTTCCCCGATACCGACAACGATTCGATCCAGGTCAGCGTCGAGATGGTGCCGGGTACGACGCTGGCGCAGACTGAGCGTGAAGTGGCCCGGATCGCGGCAAGGCTGCGGCAGGAACCGGAAACCGAATCGACCCTTGCCGCCGTTCGTGAGGCGCGTGCCAATATCTATGTGAACTTGCGCAAGGACCGCGCGCGCACCAGCCTTGAATATGAGCGCGAAATGGCGCCCGTGCTGCAAAGCGTGCCCGACGTCCGGGCGAACTTCGTCGCCAACAATGGCGGGCCGCCCAGTGGCGGGTCGGGCCGGGCGATCAGCATCATGCTGGCCGGGTCCAACCCCGAACTGCTGCAGAAGACCGCGCAGACGCTGGTCAGCCAGATGAGCGGCGTAAAGCTTGTCGTCGCGCCGCGCATCAGCGCCGATCTGCGCCGCCCCGAAGTGATCATCAAACCGCGCTTCGATCTGGCTGCCAATCTGGGGGTGACTACCCAGACGCTGAGCCAGGTCGTGCGGATCGCAACACAGGGCGAAATCGACCAGAACAGTGCGCGTTTTTCCTTGTCCGACCGGCAGGTGCCGATCCGGGTCAAGTTGCCGGAAGAAGCCCGCCGCGATCTGTCGGTGATCGCCAACCTGCCGGTGCCCACGGCATCGGGCGCAGTGGTGCCGCTGTCGCGCGTGGCGGATATCACGTTCGGGTCTGGCCCGACACAGATCCAGCGGTACAACCAGAGCCGCCGTGTCTTTGTCGGCGCCGATCTTGCGCCCGGTGTGGTCAAGGGCGATGCGATGAAGGCGATCAACGCGCTGCCGATCATGAAGGCGCTGCCGCAAGGGGTGTCCAACACCGTTGCCGGGGAGGACAAGTTCCAGCAGGAGCTGATCAACAGCTTCGGGATCGCCCTGGGTTCGGGCGTGCTGCTGGTATTCTCGGTGCTGGTGCTGCTCTACCATCGGTTCATCTCGCCGCTGGTCAACATGGGGTCGCTGTTCCTTGCGCCGCTGGGCGGGCTGCTGGCGCTGGCCTTGACGGGCTATTCGCTGTCGCTGCCGGTGTTCATCGGGGTGCTCATGCTGTTCGGCATCGTCGCCAAGAACTCGATTCTGCTGATCGATTTCGCGCTTGAGGAGATGGCGACCGGCAAGGACAAGCTCGCCGCGATCATCGAAGCCGGGCACAAGCGCGCGCAGCCGATCGTGATGACGACGGTGGCCATGGTCGCGGGCATGATTCCCACCTCGCTGGCGGTGGGCGGGGATGCTGGCTGGCGGGCGCCGATGGGCATCGTCGTGATCGGCGGCCTGACCATGTCCACGCTGCTGACCTTGCTGATCGTGCCCGCCGGTTTCAGCCTGGCCGACGGTCTGGAAAAGCGCATCGGGCCGTGGCTGGCCCGCAAGGTGCTGGGGTATCAGCCCGATGATGACAGCCAGGACCGCAGGAACCAGACCCCGGTTGAGGCATTTCCGGCGGAGTGAACGGCAAACCAACAGACCCGGCTGATCGCGCCGGAGCAGTAGAGGCCGCCGCCCCGGCCCCCCGGCGCCGCAGCGGTCTGATGGCGCGGGGCTTGTTCCGTCAGGCAGGCGCGCCGCCGGTGGACCGGGCGCGCCGCATGCGCGTGGTGGCAACGTGTCTGTTGCTGGCCATGGCGGTTATCTATGCCGTGACGCGCCGCTACGAAGGGCTGCACCCGGCGCTGGGTTTTGTGCGCGCCTTTGCCGAAGCGGCGATGGTCGGCGGCCTGGCCGACTGGTTCGCCGTTACCGCGCTGTTCCGTCATCCGCTTGGCGTGCCGATTCCGCATACCGCGATCATCCCGGTCAACAAGGATCGCATTGCCGATACCATGGCCGGATTCCTGCAGGCCAATTTCCTTACCCCTCAGGTCGTTGCCCGGCGCATGGGCGCGCTCAACACCGCTCAGGCCATGGGCGGCTTTCTTGCCGATCCGCGCGGTGGCGAAGGCCGCCTGCGCGATGGCGCGGCCGGCCTGGTGGGTGATATCCTCGAATCGCTCGATCCCGAAGCTCTGGGCGGGCTGGCCAAGGGCGCGTTGCGCGGCCAGCTTGGAAAACTCGATCTGTCGCCGCTGCTGGGCCAGCTTCTGGGCGCGGCGATTGCCGACGGGCGGCACATGCCGGTGATCGAAAGTCTGGTCCGCAAGGCCGCGGAAACGATCGAAGCGAACGAGGAGTTGATCCACGCGACAATCCACGAACGCGCCAACACCATTCTGCGCTGGACCGGGCTGGACGAAAAGCTCGCCAATGCCATTCTCGATGGGCTGTACAAACTGCTGGCGGAAACGCTCGTCGTTCCCGATCATCCGTTGCGCCGCAAGATCGAGGAAGGGCTGGAAACGCTGGCGCACGATCTGGTCCACGATCCCGCGATGCGGGCAAGGGTGGACCGGATGAAGCAGGAAGTGCTTGCTAATCCGGCCTTTGCGCGCTGGCTGGACGCGCTGTGGGAACGCGGGCGCACCCGGCTGTTGCAGATCGTGCGCGGCGCTGGTGGCGGCGCGCTCGACGGCCAGTTCGGGGCGAGCCTGGCCGAGCTTGGCAGCGCGTTGCAACGCGATGTGGCGCTCCAGCGCGTTGTCAACCGCTTCGCCCGCCGCACGCTTGTCGGCATTTCCACGCGCTATGGCGAACAGATCGTCCGGCTGGTGTCGGAAACGGTCAAACGCTGGGACGCGCGCACGGTAACGGACCGGATCGAAGGCGCGGTCGGGCGCGACCTTCAGTTCATCCGAATCAACGGCACGCTGGTGGGCGGGCTGGTCGGCGTGCTGCTGCATGCGGTCGACGTGGCGTTATGATCGATCTGCCGCGGTTCGAAACATCGCGGCTGGCCTTGTCGGTGCCGGGCAGGAACGATTACCTGCTGCTACGCGATCTGGTAGCCGACCCTCAGGTTCATCGGCATCTTGGGCCGCGGCCTGACGACCCCACGACCGACATGTTCAACCGTGCGCAGCGCGGCGCTGGGTCGTGGTTGCTGTCCGGGTACGGACTGTTCCTGGTGCATGAACGCGCGACCGGGGCCTTCGTGGGTCAGGCGGGTGTGTTTCACAGCCGCCGCGGTTTCGGCAAGGGCATGGATGATGTGGCGGAAGCCGGCTGGATTCTGGCCCGCCCGCACTGGGGGAAGGGGTTCGCTACCGAAGCCATGGCCGGCGCGATCGCATGGTTCCGGGCAACCCATGGCCCGCAGCGCATCGCTTGCATGATCGAAACCGGCAATGCGGCTTCATTTGCCGTCGCGCGTAAACTGGGCTTCGTCCGGTATGACCGGCACACCCTGACAGACGGAGCCGAGGTCGAACTGCTGGAACAGACTGCCTGACGCATGAGCACGCCGCCAATCACAAAGGGGCCGGGAAGATCGCTCTTCCCGGCCCCGGTGTTTGTGCAGAAGCTGCGTGGACTTAGAAGTCCATGCCGCCCATGCCGCCCATGCCGCCACCCATAGGGGGCATCGCGGGCTTGTCTTCGGGCTTTTCGCTGATCGCCGCTTCGGTGGTGATCAGCAGGCCGGAGACCGAGGCTGCGTCCTGCAGGGCAGTGCGCACGACCTTGGTCGGGTCGATCACGCCAGCAGCCTTGAGGTTTTCGTAAACGTCGGTCGCAGCGTTGAAGCCCTGGTTCTCGTCGTTTTCGCGCAGCAGGTTCCCAGCGACAACCGCACCGTCATGGCCGGCGTTCGCGGCGATCTGGCGCAGCGGCGTCTGGATCGCGCGGCGCACGATGTCGATGCCCTTGGTCTGGTCGTCGTTGGCGCCCTTGAGGCCTTCGAGAGCCTTGGTGGCATAGAGGAGAGCCGTGCCGCCGCCGGGCACGATGCCTTCTTCAACCGCAGCGCGGGTAGCGTGCAGCGCGTCATCGACGCGGTCCTTGCGCTCCTTCACTTCGACTTCGGTGGCACCGCCGACCTTGATCACGGCAACGCCGCCGGCCAGCTTGGCCAGACGTTCCTGCAGCTTTTCACGGTCGTAATCGCTGGTGGTGACTTCGATCTGGGCGCGGATCTGTTCGACGCGGGCCTTGATGTCGTCTGCCGAACCGGCGCCATCGACGATGGTGGTGTTGTCCTTGTCGATGGTGACCTTCTTGGCCTGACCAAGCATGCCGAGCGTGACGCTTTCAAGCTTGATGCCAAGGTCTTCGGAGATCATTTCGCCAGCGGTCAGCGTGGCGATATCGCCCAGCATGGCCTTGCGACGGTCACCGAAGCCGGGCGCCTTGACGGCAGCGATCTTCAGGCCACCGCGCAGCTTGTTGACGACCAGCGTTGCCAGAGCTTCGCCTTCGATGTCTTCGGCGATGATCAGCAGCGGACGGCCCGACTGTACCACGGCTTCGAGGATCGGCAGCATCGCCTGGAGCGACGAGAGCTTCTTCTCGTGGATCAGGATGTACGGGTTTTCGAGTTCGACCGTCATCTTTTCCGGGTTGGTGATGAAGTAGGGCGAAAGGTAGCCGCGGTCGAACTGCATGCCTTCGACGACATCGAGTTCGAACTCCAGCCCCTTGGCTTCTTCAACGGTGATGACGCCTTCCTTGCCGACTTTTTCCATCGCTTCGGCGATCTTCTGGCCGACTTCAACGTCACCATTGGCCGAAATGATGCCGACCTGGGCGATTTCCGACGAACCGGTGACCGGGGTCGAACGCGCCTTGAGGTTTTCGACGACCTTGGTCACGGCAATGTCGATGCCGCGCTTGAGATCCATCGGGTTCATGCCAGCGGCAACGGCGGTCATGCCTTCGCGCACGATGGCCTGGGCCAGCACGGTTGCGGTGGTGGTGCCGTCACCGGCAGCGTCGTTGGCCTTCGATGCCACTTCGCGCAGCATCTGGGCGCCCATGTTCTCGAACTTATCCTTCAGTTCGATTTCCTTGGCGACCGAAACACCGTCCTTGGTGATGCGCGGCGCGCCGAAGCTCTTGTCGATGACGACATTGCGGCCCTTGGGGCCGAGCGTCACCTTCACGGCATCAGCGAGAATGTCCACGCCGCGCAGAATGCGTTCGCGAGCGTCGCGCGAAAAGCGTACGTCCTTGGCAGCCATTGTTCGTTCCTTTGAATAGCAGAAATTGGTGTCGGAAAGTCTGGGACCGGCTTAGCCGATCACGCCCAGAATGTCGGATTCCTTCATGATCAGCAGGTCTTCACCGCTGACCTTGACTTCGGTGCCGGACCACTTGCCGAACAGGACGCGGTCGCCGACCTTGACGTCCATCGCGGTGATCGTACCGTTTTCGGCGCGAGCGCCGGTGCCAACAGCCACGATTTCACCCTCAGCAGGCTTTTCCTTGGCGCTGTCGGGGATGATGATCCCCCCGGCGGTCTTCTCCTCGGCTTCGACGCGGCGTACCAGCACGCGGTCGTGCAGCGGACGAAAAGTCATGGGATACTCCCTCTTCCATGTCATAAATGAGCCTTGGCACTCTCATGCCGAGAGTGCCAGCGCCCCGCATATGGGCGCGCACCCCGGAGGCGTCAATGGGGCCGCAAAGAGAAAATTTTCACACCATGCGATCAGTGTTGCAGCAGGCCATGCGGTAGCAGGCCGAGCCGCGCCCGGTTGTTCCAGCGCCACAGCATCAGGCTGGCCACGACGACCAGCCCGGTCATCAGCCCGATCCAGACGCCAAGGCCGCCCAGCGGCGTGAACAGGCCCAGCGCGACGGCCGTGCCGATGCCGGGCACCCAGTAGCCGAAGAGGGCAAACGCCATCGGCACGCGCGTGTCCTGCAGACCGCGCAGCAGCGCCGCGCCGACCGCCTGCGCGCCGTCGAACAACTGGAACGCGGCGGCGACGGTCATGTAGCGGATGGCCAGTACGACCATGGCGGCGTTTTGCGGCGCGTCAGGGTCGATGTAGATTCGCAGGATCGCGTGGGGCGCCAGCAGCATGACCGCAGCGGTCAGGGTCATGAAGCCCATGCCAAGCACTACAGCCACCCGGCCGACGCGGGCAATCGCTTCCCTGTCGCCCGCCCCGAACGCCATGCCGACACGGATCGTCGCGGCCTGGGCGACCCCGAACGGCACCTGAAAGGCAATTGCGGCGAACTGCAGCGCCACCGTGTGGGCGGCCAGTTCGGTTTCGCCGATGCGGCCCATCAGGAACGCAGCGCCGTTGAACATGCCCGCTTCGGCCACGATCGTCCCGGTGATCGGCAGGCCAATGCGCATGACATCGCGGAACCGGCACCATTCGGGCTTCCACCAGCGTCCGGCCAGGCGATAGCGGCGCAGGCGGCGGTCGCTGCGGATCACCAGCACGAAGGCAGCAAGCATCGCGCAGGCGGTGACCACGCTGGAGACCGCCGATCCGGGCAGGCCGAGCGCAGGCGCGCCAAGATGGCCGAACACGAAAACCCAGTTGCCCAGCGCGTTGACGACCACCGCCATGCCGGTGATGGCCGTTCCGATGCCCGGACGGCCCAGGGTGGCCACGAACGTCCGCAGCAGAGCTGCCATGGTCGAAGGGATCGCCGCCCACATCAGGATATTCAGAAACGGCACCGCAAGGGCAATGACACTGTCCTGCTGGCCGGTCGCGCGCATCAGCGGCTCGCCCAGCAGGCACACGCCCATTGCGCCAAGGCTAGCGGCGATCCCGGCCCATGCCGCCATGCGCACCGTGCGCCGGACCTCGCGCACCGCATGCCGCCGCCGTCCCAGCTCTGCCGCGATCAGCGGCGCGGCGGCGCTGACAAGCCCGGAAAGGCTCCACATCAACAGGCCGAAAACGGCAATCGACAGCGATGATGCCGCCAGTGCCACCGGGCCAAGCCGCGCGACGAACACCACATCCACGGCAAACACCGCCATTTGCAGCAGGTTGGCGCCAACCATCGGCGCAGCGAGGCGAAGCATCGCGCGCAGCTCATCGGTCCAGCGGGAGGGCGGTGGTTCAAACATGGCGGCGGCTGCGATAGGGCGGGCATGGCGGCAGGGAAAGCGGAACCGTGCCGGTGGCGTGTGGTCTTTGGGTCAGGGCGGGTCTGCACGGAACGCGCCAGCGGGAATCGACGCTTGCGCGGTCACGAAAAAAGGGCGGCCCCGCAGGACCGCCCCTTTCGCAATCTTCGGTCCGTTGAAGGCCGCAGAAGAAGATTACTTGATTTCGACGGTGCCGCCGGCTTCTTCGATCTTCTTCTTGATTTCTTCGGCTTCAGCCTTCGAAACGCCTTCCTTGACAGCCTTCGGTGCGCTTTCAACCAGCGCCTTGGCTTCGGTCAGGCCCAGCGAGGTGATCGCGCGGACTTCCTTGATGACCTGGATCTTCTTGCCACCGTCGCCGGTGAGGATCACGTCGAACTCGGTCTTTTCTTCAGCGGCTTCGGCAGCGGCGCCACCAGCGGCAGGCGCGGCAACGGCAACAGCGGCAGCAGCCGAAACGCCCCAGGCTTCTTCAAGCGCCTTGGCGAGGTCAGCGGCTTCGAGGACGGTCAGCTTCGAAAGTTCTTCAACGAGCTTGGCGATATCGGCCATGATTTTCACTCCTGATCTTGTTGTGCCCGCGCGGCCCGAACGGCACGGCGGACGTTAATCGCATGAACAGTCTTATGCGGCTTCCTTGGCGTAAGCGCCGAAGACACGCGCCAGCTTGGCCGCCGGAGCGGTCGTGAGCTGGGCGAGCTTGGTCGCCGGAGCCTGGATGAGGCCGATGAGCTTGGCACGCAGTTCGTCGAGCGACGGCATCGAGGCGAGAGCCTTCACACCGTTGGCATCAAGCACCTGCGAACCCATTGCACCGCCGACGATTTCGATCTTGTCGGTGGTCTTGGCGAACTCGATCACGGCCTTGGCGGCAGCGACGGGATCGGCCGAGGCAGCGATGGCGGTCGGCCCGGTGAGCATGTCACCCAGACCTTCGTAATCGGTGCCTGCAATGGCAAGCTTGGCAAGACTGTTCTTCGCAACCTTGTAGGTCGCGCCCGCTTCGCGGATCTTCGCGCGCAGGGCGGAGGACTGTGCCACCGTCATGCCGAGGTTGCGGGTGATGACCACCGCGCCGGCCTCGTTGAAGACTCCGGTCAGGAAGGCGACCGATTCGGCTTTCTGCGAACGATCCATGCCTAACTCCTTCACTTTGGCCGCACGGAAAACCCGGACGGCCGGCTACGTTGTCGATGGCCCGAAAACCACCGGCGAGTCCGTTGACAAGGGAAGGAGGTGCGCTGCGCAAATGCAGACGCGGGCGGCATCGCCGTCCGTTCAGGAGCGGGAGACCGTGAAACTCTTTTCCCCGCCTAGGCTGGCAATTAAGTGCGGACGGGTTCCGCACACCAACTGTCTCGGACGGTTGACCGGCGGGCCGCAAGACCCGCTGGTGCGCGGCCCCAATACGGATTCGCCCGGCAAAGTCAACCTTCCGGGGCGGTGGCTTCCGGCTCGTCGGCGGAATCGAAGCCCAATATGTCGCCGGGCTGGCACTCCAGCACACGGCAGATCGCTTCGAGCGTGGAAAAGCGGATCGCCCTGGCCTTGCCGGTCTTGAGGATCGAAAGATTGGCAAGCGTGATGTCTACCCGCTCTGCCAGTTCGGTCAGGGTCATCCGGCGGGCGTGGAGCAGATCGTCGAGCTTCACGTTGATCGGCATCACACGGTTCCTTCCAGATCTTCACGCATGGCCGCGCCAAGCCGGAACACCCGCGCCAGAACGAACAGGACCAGCGCCAGCAGGATGCCGCTCATCGAAATGCCGAAATCGGACGTCGCATCGTGGAATTGCCCGGCCAGCCATTCGCCGATGCCGCCAGCGGGAACAGACAGCACTTCGATTCCAAGGGTCAGCCAGCCCATCCGTGCCAGACGGTCGGCGTTGACCGGGATGAAGGGGTCGCCCTGACCGACACTGTCGATCAGGCGGCGGAGCAGGCGCAGGAACAGGAATGCGCAGGTCGCCATCGCGCCGATGAATGCCAGCAGCAGGGCAATGGCAGGAATCGCCCCGGCGGGCGTTGGGTGCCCGGTTTCCGAGGCGATGGCGGCGGAAAGCGCATCGCCCGCGACCAGCGCCGCCGGTGCGCCGAGCAGGGTGGCTAGGGCCACGAGGGCAGCCAGCGCCATGGCGATGCCGGTCATGACACGGACGGCGGCAAGCAGCGGGTCGGAGGGGCGGAGAGTCATCGGACTATGCTTTCGGCAAGAGAGGGGCAGGAGGCCGGCGGAACGACCGGGTGGAACATCATGCGAGTTCGGGAAGACTGACAGCCGATGGCGCCAGCGCGGCCCGCGCCGCCAAGGGCGTTTCCGGGACTAGCGCCAGCGGGAGACCGAGTATGAACAGGGCCGCAGCGGCGGTGAGCAGGGCTTCGGCGGTCAGGGCCTTGAGCTTGCCGGTCTGGCTGAACATATCGAACTCCGATCAACTGCGTATCGTTTTTCAATATGCCTGATTCGCCTTATCGTCAATCAATAATATTGAAAAACGATAATACACTGCCTGTTTTTGGACGATACGCTGCATTTGGCCCGTGCCGATGGCGGCAGGGCGCGACGAATTGCGTGCCATTCCTTTGACTTGCGGCGGGTGATCGCCTAGATGGGCTGCACGTCCGGGGTTTCGAGCAAGGCCTTCCCATGCGCAGGGGAGGGCCACGGAAGGAAACCGCGAACGTTCCATCTGACGCAGCAGGCTGCGGGCCATGGCTTCCGTTTCGGGACGCATGTGTGCCCTGCGGCCTTTTGTCGTTTGATGGCGCCACCGCTGCGCGTGGCAGGTTTTCCGCCGGTTTTCCGGCGTTGCATTGAGAAGAGGCTCGTACCCTTTATGGCTACCAAGGCGCCAAGCCGTCCCGGCGTGAAGAAGCGCATCCGCAAGATCTTCGGTGACATTCACGAAGTCGTGCAGATGCCGAACCTGATCGAAGTCCAGCGCGAATCGTACGAGCAGTTCCTCCGCTCCGATCCGGCCACGGGCTATGTTTCGGGTCTGGAAAAGACGCTGCGCTCGGTCTTCCCGATCCAGGATTTCGCAGGCACCGCCAGCCTCGATATCAAGGAAAAGGACGGTTACGTTCTTGAGGCACCCAAGTACGACGTGAACGAATGCCGCCAGCGCGGCATCACCTACGCCGCGCCGATGAAGGTCACGCTCAAGCTCGCCACCTTCGAAGTGGACGCCGAAACGGAAACCAAGTCGCTCATCGATATCAAGGAGCAGGACGTCTACATGGGCGATATCCCGCTCATGACCGACAACGGCACCTTCTTCATCAACGGCACCGAGCGCGTGATCGTGTCGCAGATGCACCGTTCGCCGGGCGTGCTGTTCGACCATGACCGTGGCAAGACCCACTCTTCGGGCAAGTACCTCTTCGCCGCGCGCGTCATCCCCTACCGCGGGTCGTGGCTCGATTTCGAGTTCGACGCGAAGGATATCGTCAACGTCCGCATCGACCGCAAGCGCAAGCTGCCGGTCACTGCGCTGCTGCACGCGCTGGGCATGGGCGACGAGGAAATCCTCCACTTCTTCTACGATACAGTCACCTGGGCGCGCGCTGAAAGTGGCTGGAAGGTGCCGTTCGTGGTCGAACAATGGCGTGGCACAAAGCCGACCTTCGACATCGTCGATGCGCGTTCGGGCGAAGTGATCTTCCCTGCCGGGCAGAAGATTTCGCCGCGTGCCGCCAACAAGGCTGCCAAGGATGGTCTCGATGGCCTGCTGATACCGACCGAGGAAATCTTCGGCCGTTACGCCGCGCGCGACCTGATCGATGAAACGACCGGGCGCATCTGGATCGAAGCCGGGGACGAAGTCGGCCCCGAAAACCTCGAAGTGCTCGACCGTGTCGGCATCGACCGGCTCGAACTGCTCGACATCGACCATGTCACCGTCGGGCCGTGGATCCGCAACACGCTCAAGGCCGACAAGGCGCCGGACCGCGATCATGCGCTGGCCGACATCTACCGCGTCATGCGCCCCGGCGAACCGCCGACGCGCGAAACCGCCGAAGCCCTGTTCGACGGTCTGTTCTTCGACTCCGATCGCTACGATCTTTCGGCAGTGGGCCGCGTCAAGCTCAACATGCGCCTCGGCCTCGATTGCGACGATACCGTCACCACCTTGCGCTCCGAGGATATCCTCGCCGTGGTCAAGGAACTGGTGAACCTCAAGGACGGCAAGGGCGAAGTCGACGATATCGACAACCTCGGCAACCGCCGCGTGCGTTCGGTGGGCGAACTGCTGGAAAACCAGTACCGCGTCGGCCTGTTGCGCATGGAGCGTGCGGTCAAGGAGCGCATGTCGTCGGTCGATGTGTCGACGGTCATGCCGAACGACCTGATCAACGCCAAGCCTGCCGTTGCGGCGGTGCGCGAGTTCTTCGGTTCCTCGCAGCTTTCGCAGTTCATGGACCAGACCAACCCGCTTTCGGAAGTGACGCACAAGCGCCGCGTTTCGGCGTTGGGGCCGGGCGGTCTGACCCGCGAACGCGCAGGTTTCGAAGTGCGCGACGTTCACCCCACGCACTATGGCCGCATCTGCCCGATCGAAACGCCCGAAGGCCCGAACATCGGCCTGATCAACTCGCTTTCGACCTTTGCCCGCGTCAACAAGTACGGCTTCATCGAAACCCCGTACCGCAAGGTGCTGGACGGCAAGGTGAGCAAGGACGTCGTCTATCTTTCGGCGATGGAAGAGCAGAAGCACACGGTGGCGCAGGCTTCGGCTGAAACCAATGCCGAAGGTTCGTTCGTGGAAGAACTGGTGTCGGCTCGCCAGAACGGCGAATTCGTGATGGCGCCGCGCGATTCGATCACTCTGATGGACGTCAGCCCCAAGCAGCTCGTCTCGGTCGCCGCATCGCTCATTCCGTTCCTGGAAAACGATGACGCCAACCGCGCGCTCATGGGCTCGAACATGCAGCGCCAGGCGGTGCCGCTGGTCAAGGCCGACGCGCCGTTCGTGGGCACCGGCATGGAAGAAACCGTGGCGCGCGATTCGGGCGCCGCGATCGCCGCGCTGCGCGGCGGGATCGTCGATCAGGTCGACGCAACCCGCATCGTGATCCGCGCATCGGGCGATATCGAAGCCGGCCAGTCGGGCGTCGATATCTACACGCTGCAGAAGTTCCAGCGTTCGAACCAGAACACCTGCATCAACCAGCGCCCGCTGGTGAAGGTGGGCGACGTTGTCGAAACCGGCGACATTCTGGCCGACGGTCCTTCGACCGAGCTGGGCGAACTGGCGCTGGGCCGCAACACCCTCGTCGCGTTCATGCCGTGGAACGGCTACAACTACGAAGACTCGATCCTGATCTCCGAACGCATCGTGAAGGATGACGTGTTCACCTCGATCCACATCGAGGAGTTCGAGGTCATGGCGCGCGATACCAAGCTGGGGCCGGAAGACATCACGCGCGACATCCCCAACGTCGGCGAGGAAGCCCTGCGCAACCTCGACGAAGCGGGCATCGTCTACATCGGCGCCGAAGTGCATCCGGGCGATATCCTTGTTGGCAAGATCACGCCCAAGGGCGAATCGCCGATGACGCCGGAAGAAAAGCTTCTGCGCGCCATCTTCGGCGAAAAGGCCAGCGACGTGCGTGACACCTCGCTGCGTCTGCCGCCGGGCGTTTCGGGCACGATCGTCGAAGTGCGCGTGTTCAACCGCCACGGCATCGAGATCGACGACCGTACCCGCGCGATCCAGAACGAGGAAATCGAACGCCTCGCCAAGGACCGCGAGGACGAGCGTGCGATCCTCAACCGCGCCACCTTCAACCGTCTGCGCGACATGCTGCTGGGCCAGGTTTCGGCCGCAGCGCCCAAGGGCATCAAGAAGGGCGTGGTCATCGACGAGCAGGTGCTGGCCGATGTCGAACGCCACGAATGGTGGAAGTTCGCGGTTGCCGACGACAGCCGCCAGCAGCAGCTCGAAGCGGTCAAGGCGCAGTACGACGCCACCGTCAAGGCGATCCAGGAGAAGTTCGAGGACCGCAAGGAAAAGCTGGAGCGTGGCGATGAACTCGCGCCCGGCGTGCTCAAGATGGTCAAGGTCTTCGTGGCGGTGAAGCGCAAGCTGCAGCCGGGCGACAAGATGGCCGGCCGTCACGGCAACAAGGGTGTCATCTCGCGCATCCTGCCGGTCGAGGACATGCCGTTCCTCGAAGACGGAACGCACGTTGATATCGTGCTCAACCCGCTGGGCGTGCCGTCACGCATGAACGTCGGGCAGATCTTCGAAACGCACCTTGGCTGGGCCGCCCGCGGGCTGGGCCAGCAGATTGCCCATCAGCTTGAGGAATGGCGCCATGCCAACCCCGATCCCGAAGCGGCACCCCCGCCGACGGCGCTGATCGACAAGCTCAAGGATATCTACGGCGAAAACTACCACGCCGATATCGAAGGGCGCACGACCGGCGAAATCGTCGAGCTGGCGGAAAACCTCAAGGCGGGTGTGCCGATGGGCACGCCGGTGTTCGACGGTGCGCGCGAAGCCGACGTTTCGGCCATGCTGGCCAAGGCGGGTCTCGACACGTCGGGCCAGTCGGTCCTCTACGACGGGCGCACGGGCGAAGCCTTCGACCGCAAGGTGACCGTGGGCATCATCTACATGCTCAAGCTGCACCACCTGGTCGATGACAAGATCCACGCCCGTTCGATCGGGCCGTACAGCCTCGTCACCCAGCAGCCGCTGGGCGGCAAGGCCCAGTTCGGCGGACAGCGTTTCGGGGAAATGGAGGTCTGGGCGCTCCAGGCCTATGGCGCGGCCTACACGTTGCAGGAAATGCTCACGGTGAAGTCGGACGATGTCGTCGGCCGCACCAAGGTCTACGAAGCGATCGTCAAGGGCGACGACACCTTCGAGGCCGGCATTCCCGAAAGCTTCAACGTGCTCGTCAAGGAAATGCGCTCGCTCGGCCTCAACGTCGAACTGTCGTCGCTGGACGACAAGGACGACGATGATTTCACGCAGGCTGCCGAGTAAAAGGTGACGAACATGATAACATTGCTCGTAATTTTCATAGACCCGATACGTATTGCACTCGCAGTTGGTGCTGGATTTATGTGCAAGTCGCGAGCGAATGTATTTGTGGCGGCGCTCCTGATCGGACTTTTAACTGAAATAGTTCTTTCGTCGATCGCGGCTGGCCGTCAATTTAGCATTGAATCGATGCTTTGTAATGTTTTGGCTGCTGGATTTTGGGCTTACCTGACCTTTAGTCTCCGCCGCCGCCGAGCATTGAAGAAATTGAACCCGTCCGAAGGGACTGAAATATGAACGACCTGACCAAATTCACGAACCAGATTGCCAAGCCCGAGACGTTTGACCAGATCCAGATCGGTCTCGCCTCGCCCGAGCGCATTCGCAGCTGGTCCTTCGGTGAGATCAAGAAGCCGGAAACGATCAACTACCGCACGTTCAAGCCTGAGCGTGACGGCCTGTTCTGCGCCCGCATCTTCGGTCCCGTGAAGGACTATGAATGCCTGTGCGGCAAGTACAAGCGCATGAAGTACAAGGGCGTCGTCTGCGAAAAGTGCGGCGTCGAAGTGACCGTCACCAAGGTGCGGCGCGAGCGCATGGGCCACATCGAACTGGCCGCGCCCGTCGCGCACATCTGGTTCCTCAAGTCGCTGCCTTCGCGCATCGGCCTGTTGCTCGACATGCAGCTCAAGCAGCTTGAGCGCATCCTCTACTTCGAAAGCTATGTGGTGATCGAGCCGGGCCTGACCCCGCTTGAGAAGTACCAGCTTCTGACCGAGGACGAACTGCTCGACGCGCAGGACGAATACGGCGAAGACGCCTTCTCCGCCGGGATCGGCGCCGAAGCGGTCAAGCACATGCTGATGAACCTGGACCTCGTCCAGGAACGCGACGATCTGATGGAAGAGCTGCGGACGACCAAGTCCGAACTCAAGCCCAAGAAGATCATCAAGCGCCTCAAGGTCGTGGAATCGTTCATCGATTCGGGCAATCGCCCGGAATGGATGATCCTCGATGTCGTGCCGGTCATTCCGCCCGAACTGCGCCCGCTGGTGCCGCTCGACGGTGGCCGCTTCGCCACGTCGGACCTGAACGACCTCTACCGCCGCGTGATCAACCGCAACAACCGCCTCAAGCGCCTGATCGAACTGCGTGCGCCGGACATCATCGTGCGCAACGAAAAGCGCATGCTGCAGGAAGCGGTTGACGCGCTGTTCGACAACGGCCGCCGTGGCCGCGTCATCACCGGCGCCAACAAGCGTCCGCTGAAATCGCTGTCCGACATGCTCAAGGGCAAGCAGGGCCGCTTCCGCCAGAACCTGCTGGGCAAGCGCGTCGACTATTCGGGCCGTTCGGTCATCGTGACCGGGCCGGAACTCAAGCTGCACCAGTGCGGCTTGCCCAAGAAGATGGCGCTCGAACTGTTCAAGCCGTTCATCTACGCGCGGCTCGATGCCAAGGGTCTGTCGATGACCCTCAAGCAGGCCAAGAAGTGGGTCGAAAAGGAACGCAAGGAAGTCTGGGACATCCTGGACGAAGTGATCCGCGAACACCCGGTGATGCTCAACCGTGCGCCGACGCTGCACCGTCTCGGCATCCAGGCCTTCGAACCCGTGCTGATCGAAGGCAAGGCGATCCAGCTTCATCCGCTCGTCTGTTCGGCGTTCAACGCCGACTTCGACGGTGACCAGATGGCCGTCCACGTCCCGCTTTCGCTGGAAGCCCAGCTTGAAGCGCGCGTGCTGATGATGTCGACCAACAACATCCTCTCGCCCGCCAACGGCAAGCCGATCATCGTGCCGTCGCAGGACATGGTGCTGGGGATCTACTACCTGTCGATGGACCGTGCCGGCGAGCCGGGCGAAGGCATGATGCTGGCCGACATGGCCGAAGTGCATCAGGCGCTGGAAGTGAAGGCGGTGACGCTGCATTCCAAGATCGTGGCCCGCGTTCCGCAGACCGACGAAAACGGCAAGCAGTACCTCAAGCGGTTCGAAACCACGCCGGGCCGCATGCTGATCGGCGAATGCCTGCCCAAGAGCCACAAGGTGCCCTTCGACGTCGTCAACCGCCTCCTCACCAAGAAGGACGTGGGCGACGTTATCGACGAAGTGTACCGCCACACTGGCCAGAAGGACACTGTCCTGTTCGCCGACGCGATCATGTCGCTGGGCTTCCGCCACGCGTTCAAGGCTGGCATCTCGTTCGGCAAGGATGACATGATCATCCCCGACAGCAAGGATGCGCTGGTTGCCGAAACCAAGGATCTGGTCGCGGATTACGAACAGCAGTACCAGGACGGCCTGATTACCCAGCAGGAAAAGTACAACAAGGTGATCGACGCCTGGAGCCGTTGCGGCGACCAGGTGGCCAACGCCATGATGGAAGAGCTGAAGGCTTCGCCGATCGACCCGGAAACGGGCCGTCAGAAGCCGATCAACGCGATCTACATGATGTCGCACTCGGGCGCCCGTGGCTCCCCGGCGCAGATGAAGCAGCTCGCGGGGATGCGCGGGCTGATGGCCAAGCCTTCGGGCGAGATCATCGAAACGCCGATCATCTCGAACTTCAAGGAAGGTCTGACCGTTCTTGAATACTTCAACTCGACCCACGGCGCCCGCAAGGGCCTGGCCGATACCGCGCTCAAGACGGCGAACTCAGGCTACCTGACCCGCCGTCTCGTCGACGTGTCGCAGGATTGCGTCGTGATCGAGGAAGACTGCGGCACCGAGCGCGCGCTGGAAATGCGCGCCATCGTGCAGGGCGGTTCGACCATCGCTTCGCTGGGCGAACGCATTCTGGGCCGCACGCTGGCCGAAGACATGATCGAAGCCAAGACCGGCGAAGTGATCGCATCGAAGGGCGAACTGCTCGACGAAGCGGCGATTGCCAAGATCGAGGCGGCAGGCGTCCAGTCGGCGCGCATCCGTTCGCCGCTGGTCTGCGAAGCGCAGCAGGGTGTGTGCGGCAAGTGCTACGGGCGCGATCTTGCCCGCGGTACGCCGGTCAACATCGGTGAAGCTGTCGGCGTCATCGCCGCGCAGTCGATCGGGGAACCCGGCACGCAGCTCACCATGCGTACGTTCCACATCGGTGGCGCGGCGCAGGTCAACGAACAATCGCACCTCGAAGCGATCAGCGATGGCACCGTGGTGTATCGGGATATCCCGACCATCACCGACAAGCGTGGCCGCCGTCTCTCGCTTGCCCGCAACGGCGAAATCGTGGTCATGGACACGGAAGGGCGTGAGCGCGCGATCCACCGCGTGCCCTATGGTACGCACCTGATCCACGAGAATGGCGCGACCATCAAGCAGGGCGAACGCCTGGCCGAATGGGATCCGTTCACCACCCCGGTGATCACCGAAAAGCCCGGCATCGTGCGCTATCAGGATCTTGTCGATGGCAAGACCCTGACCGAGCAGACCGACGAAGCCACCGGCATGACCAGCCGCGTGATCACGGAAAACCGGGCGGGCAACCGCAGCAAGAAGGAAGACCTGCGTCCCCGCCTGACCCTGCTCGACGATGATTCGGGTGAAGCGGCGCGCTATCTGCTGGCCGTTGGCACCACGCTTTCGGTCGAGGATGGCCAGCGCGTCGAAGCGGGCGACATTCTTGCCCGTGCCAGCCGTGAAGCCGCCAAGACCCGTGACATCACCGGCGGTCTGCCGCGCGTTGCCGAACTGTTCGAGGCGCGCAAGCCCAAGGACAATTCGATCATCGCCAAGATTGCCGGGCGCATCGAGTTCGTGCGGGACTACAAGGCCAAGCGCAAGATTGCGATCATCCCGGAAGAGGGCGATCCGGTCGAGTATCTGGTGCCCAAGAGCCGCGTGATCGACGTGCAGGAAGGTGACTATGTCAAGAAGGGCGACAACCTGATTTCCGGTTCGCCCGATCCGCACGACATCCTGGAAGTGATGGGCGTTGAGGCTCTGGCCGAATACCTCGTCGCGGAAATCCAGGAAGTCTATCGCTTGCAGGGCGTGAAGATCAACGACAAGCACATCGAGGTGATCGTTCGCCAGATGCTGCAGAAGGTCGAGATCACGAACGGTGGCGACACCACCCTGCTGGCGGGCGAACAGGTCGATCTGGAAGAAATGCTCGAAGTGAACGCCAAGCTGGAAGCCGGCCTTGCGCCCGCAGAAGGCAAGCCGGTGCTGCTCGGCATTACCAAGGCATCGCTCCAGACCCGGTCGTTCATCTCGGCCGCGTCGTTCCAGGAAACCACCCGCGTGCTGACGCAGGCGGCGGTCGAAGGAAAGCGCGATTCGCTGATCGGCCTGAAGGAAAACGTCATCGTCGGCCGTCTCATCCCCGCCGGTACCGGCGCGGGCATGAACCGGATGCGCGTTGCCGCTTCGTCGCGCGATGCCGCGCTGCGGGCGTCGTACCGCAAGCTTCAGGAATCGCTGATCGCTCCGGCGACGGCGGCCGAAGAGCATGCCGCCGAACTGGCCCAGGGACCGGAAGCGGCGATCGGCGACGATCCGCTGGCGGCGGTCGAGGGTGAAACCCATGGCCTTGACGCCGATGCAGGCGATTACCTGCTCAAGGGTGACGACGAGGCCTGAGCCTGACGATCATCCTCTGAACCAGTGAAAAGCCCCGCCGGAGCGATCCGGCGGGGCTTTTTGCACGCCAGGTGCGCGGGTGTGTGCAGTACAAACAGAAAGGCCCGGCGCACCATGACGGTGGCCGGGCCTTTTGTGCATTCCGATGCTCAGGCGATCAGCGGCCCTTGCGGTGCTCGCCCTTGACCCAGCGGACGGTGCCCGACGATGCGCGCATCACCACGCTTTCGGTCGTCATCACGCCGTTCTTGTGAACCTTCACGCCGTCGAGTAGCGAACCGTCGGTCACGCCGGTGGCCGCGAAGATGCAGTCGCCCTTGGCCAGTTCCGACAGGTCGTACTGCTTGTTGAGGTCGGTGATGCCCCACTTGCGTGCGCGGGCGCGTTCGTCGTCGTTGCGGAACAGCAGGCGTCCCTTGAACTGGCCACCAACGCAGCGCAGCGCAGCGGCAGCAAGCACGCCTTCAGGCGCGCCGCCCGACCCCATGTACATGTCGACGCTGGTTTCCTCGTTGGTCACCGCGATCACCCCGGCAACATCGCCATCGGGGATCAGCGAGATGCCGCAACCCAGCGCCCGCAGTTCGGCGATCAGGTCGTAATGGCGCGGGCGGTCGAGGACGCAGACGATGATATCGCCCGGTTCGACGCCTTTGGCAGCGGCCACAGCCTTGACGTTTTCGGTCGGCGACTTGTCGAGGTCGATGATTCCTTCCGGGTAGCCGGGGCCAACCGCGAGCTTTTCCATGTAGACGTCGGGCGCGTTGAGCAGGCCACCTTCTTCGGCAACCGCCAGCACGGCCAGTGCGTTCGGTCCGGCCTTGGCGGTGATGGTGGTGCCTTCCAGCGGATCGAGCGCGATGTCGATCTTCGGCCCGGTGCCGGGCGCGGCACCGACCTTTTCCCCGATGTAGAGCATCGGCGCTTCGTCGCGCTCGCCTTCGCCGATCACCACGGTGCCGTCCATCCACAGTTCGTTGAACGCGGCGCGCATCGCTTCGACCGCGGCGGCATCGGCGGCCTTTTCGTCGCCACGCCCGATCAGGCGGGATGCGCCGATGGCGGCGGCTTCGGTCACGCGGACCATTTCCAGCACGAGGACGCGGTCAAGGACCTTGGACGGGGTGGGGTTGACGGTCTGTTCGGTCACTTTGTGGCTTCCTGTCTGATCAAGGGGCATTCGGGTGTGTGGAGTGCATTCCCTGGCGGTTACGATCCCGCCAGAGGTTCAGCAGCGGTGCAGCATCGGCGCGGCACTACCGAGTCGACGCGCGTCGCAGACTGTGCAAACGTATGCGAAGGCGTGAAATAAAAGCGTGTAATCTGGTCAATCGGCATTGCACGGCACAGGTGACATGGTTGTGACCCAGGCACTAGACGCGAGGGAAGGGTTTTGTCGAGACGCAGAGTAGCAGTTCGAGGCGCCCTTGCGCTCGTGGCCACGATATTTCCCGCTGCCGCCTATGCCCAGGGTGCGCCTGCACCGCAAGTGCAAGGCCCGCCGGCCCCTGCCGGGGCGGCGTCCCCTTCAGACGATGCGGCGATGGCGCAGCGCCTGTTGTCCGGCGTCCAGCCCCAGCGGTGCCGTCCGATCCAGCGGCCCGACGGGTCGATCGTGGTGTGCGGCGGCAAGGAAGCGAGCGAAAAGGAGCGTATCCCGCTGCGCGATGAAACCGACACCGCACGGTCGACCGATACCGGCTTGCCGCGCGCCCCGAACGTAAGCGGGTTGCGCGATTGCAGCCGCGGGTGCCTCGGCCTCGGCGGGGTGCCTGCGCCGATGTATTATTTCGATATCAAGGCGCTGCCGCCGCCACCGCCCGGCTCGGACGCCGACCGGATCGCCAAGGGAGAGATTCCGGCCCCCTGAGCGCATCGGCGGGCGGGTATCAATCGCCCAGGATGTGCATGACCAGCGGCGGTTCGACCAGCGCGGGCGATCCATCGAGCAGGCGCAGGGCTTCGGTGATCGCGCTTTCCGGGCCTTCGTGGGTGACCATGGCGACCATGACTTGCGCGTTCACTTTGTTGCCTTGTTGCAGCAGGCTTTCGATCGAAACCCCGGCATCGCGCATCGCCGCAGCAATTTCCGCGAGCACGCCGGGCCGATCGGCGACGTTGAAGCGGATATAGGCCTTGCCCGAACGGTGCCCGGCATCGGCGGGAGCGGCCTGGTCGAGTTCCGCGACCGGAATCGAAAACGGAGCACCGATGTCGCCGCGCGCAATATCGATCAGGTCGGCAACGACGGCGCTGGCGGTCGGGCCATCGCCCGCGCCCGCGCCCTGGAACAGCAGGCGGCCAACGAAGTTGCCTTCCGCGACAACCGCGTTGGTGGCGCCATCGACGTGGGCCAGCGGGTGGTCGCGGTGGACAAGGTGCGGGTGCACGCGCTGGAACAGGCGGCGGTTGCCTGCGCTGTCGGTTTCGGTTTCGGCCATGCCGATCAGGCGGATATAGTAACCCAGTGCATCAGCCTGTGCGATGTCGGCCGCGAGTACGCGGCGGATGCCGGTTGCCGCCACCGGCTTGAAATCGACGGCGGTGCCGAAGGCCAGCGAGGAGAGGATCGACAGCTTGTGCGCGGCGTCGATGCCGTCGATGTCGAACGTCGGATCGGATTCGGCATAACCCCTGGCCTGGGCTTCGGCCAGCACATCGGCAAAATCGCGGCCGGTGTCTTCCATCGTCGAGAGGATGTAATTGCAGGTGCCGTTGAGAATGCCGTAGACGCGCTGGACCTCGTTGGCGGCCATCCCCTCTTTCAGGCCCTTGATCACTGGTATGCCACCTGCGACCGCCGCCTCGAACTTGAGCGCGACCTTTGCCGCTTCGGCCCGTGTCGCCAGTTCCACGCCATGGTGGGCGATCATAGCCTTGTTGGCGGTGACCAGCGCCTTGCCCGCATCGAACGTGGCGCGCGCCAGCGCCAGCGCCGGACCGTCTGCCCCGCCGACGAGTTCGACCACGACATCGACATCGGGCCTCTCGCCCAGGATGACCATGTCATCTTCCCACGCGTAGCGCGAAACGTCGAAACCGCGATCCTTGCCGCGGTTGCGCGCGCTGACCGTGGTGATGACGATCGGCCGTCCGGCGCGGCGCGCGATAAGATCGGCATTGGCCTCGATCAGCCGGATCACCCCGCCGCCAACGGTGCCAAGCCCCGCCAGGGCAATACGCAAAGGTTCGCTCATCTGTGTCCCGTCCGCTGCAATTCGAGCCGTACTTTCCGCGCGGGCCTTAGGCGAGGCGGCGGACCTCGGCAACCGCCGGAATCGTCGCTGGCTGGCGCTCCTATCGCGCAACGGCCGGGCGCGTGCGCGTGCACGGCCCCAGTTGCGCGATCACGAAAGCATAGTCTGCCGCCGCTGCCCGCACGGCATCGGCGCTGCCCGAAAGGCTTGCGCCGGGCGGCATTGTCGGCGGCAAGGAACAGGCAAGACGATACCAGGTGAGCGTATCGCGTTCAGGCGGCCGGGCGGTCTGGTCGACGATTTCCGACAGGCTTACCCCCCAGACGCGCGGTTGCCCCGGCCGACGGATCACCGAAAGCGAGATCGGTGCATCGCCATGCGCCTGCAGAAATATCTGGGTTTCGCCTTCGCCGGTCAGGTTGCCGGGAACGAACAGCACCTCGCGCACGGCCTTGATCCTTGGCGGGGCATCGGGTGAAAGCAGTTCGGTAAGCACGCCGCGCACGCGCGCCTCAAGGTCTGGCGTCCAGGCGATCTGCGCGCCGCCATCGACCAGCGCCAGCTCGCCGGGGCGGCCTCGCACCGATCGGGCAAAGACCAGCACTTGTGCTTTCTTCAGCTTGGGCACCTTGCCTTTGGCATCGAGCGGCACGTCGGCCAGATAGCGCACGGTTTCGCCGGTTGCCGGGCCGGCGAGGAGCGCCAGCGTGCGCGCCTCCACGAGCAGGCGGGCCATGCCCGGCGCCAGTCCCGGTGCCTGCTCCGGCTTGAGGCGAGTCGTCTTGCGGACTTGCGCCCGCAGCACCAGATCGGCGGCATCGGCAAGGCTGGCGATGTCTGCATAGGTCAGCGTGGGCACAACCGGCGCGGTCATTTCAGCGGGGTTGCGAATCGCCACATTCTGGGCGGTCGCGGGGGCAAGGCCGAATACCCCCAAAGTGAGGACAACCGTCGCCAAGGTCTTGGCCGTTCGAGATTTATGCACTGTCATTTCCGCTTTCCCGGCCTGTTTCGGAATGGCCGCTTTCCGTTGCTTTCCGGTCATTTGAGGCAGTCAAACCCTGAATCGAAAGTTAACCGATAAAGCATTTGCGCGGCTATGGCTTCGCCGTTAAAGATGCGTCCGTTCGGGTAATTCAAGAACAAGAAGCCTGAATCTTGCCGCAACCGGACGCCCGCGTCTGTTGCCGGCGAACCGGGTTGCCGGCAGGGTGGATTGAAATTTGCTGGATTGGCCTTCGGGCAGGACGGTGATCCTGTGCGCAGGCTCCACCTTGGTCTGGGTCGCTTTTGTGCTCCGGTCCGGGTGGGCGATCAGGAGTATTGGAGCTGAATGGCATACGCTGACCAACAGATGAGCGGTAACAAGATCACCGCGCTCATCATCGTTGCCCTTCTTCATGTCGTTGTCGGTTATGCCTTGGTCACTGGCCTGGCATACGAAGCGATCAAGAAGGTCAAAGAGGTAACCTCGGCGGTCAACATCGAGGAAGAGAAGCCGCCGGAAGAACCGCCGCCGCCTCCTCCTCCGAAGGAAAACACGCCGCCACCGCCGATCGTCGCGCCTCCGCCGCCGATCAGCTTTAACGCGCCTGCGCCCCAGGTGCAGACGGTGAATCAGGCTCCGCCGATTCCGGCTCCGCCGGCTCCGGTTGCGCTTCCTGCGCCGCCTGCTGCTCCGCCGCCGCCGCGGTTTACCCCCAAGGCCGCTGCGCCCAAGGGCAATCCGGGCAACTGGGCGACTTCGAACGACTATCCGTCGCGTGCGCTTCGCGAAGAGCGTGAAGGCACCACGGGTTTCCGCGTCACGGTAGGTACCGATGGCAAGGTTACGGACTGCCAGATCACGCGATCTTCGGGCAGTGCGGATCTTGACGACGCTACCTGCGCGAACATCCGCCGCCGCGCACGCTTCACGCCTGCGACCGACGGCGATGGAAACCCGACTACGGGCTCCTACTCGAATTCGATCCGGTGGGTCATTCCGAAGGATTGATCCAGCCGGACACGGACAAGGACCGGGACGCCCGTTCCAGACGTTTTCACGCACTTTGACTTGATACTAAGAGGAAGACTCGCATGTTCATCTACACTCTTGCCGCTGCGGCTGCTGAAGCTGCGCCGCAGAACAAGTTCGGTTTCGCCGAGGCGCTGGAGCAGGGCGGTTTCATCGCTTATGCCACCGTCATCATTCTCGGCATCATGTCCTTCGGCTCGTTCTTCATCCTGTTCACGAAGTTCTTCGAACAGAACAAGATCCTGAGCCAGTACAAGGCCGTCCGCTCCACCTTCTGGCGCGCTCCCTCTATCAAGGAAGGCGCCGCCAAGCTTGAAAAGAACTCGGCCTGGCGCCAGCTCGTGGACGACGGCATCGCCGCCGAAGACCAGCACGCCAAGATGACCGACGCTCTTGAAGCGCACGACTGGCTGCACGGTTCGCTGGCCCGTTCGGAAGCGTCGATCAACTCGCGCCTCGCCGGCGGCCTGCCGTTCCTCGCAACCGTGGGTGCAACGTCGCCGTTCATCGGTCTGTTCGGTACCGTGGTCGGCATCTACCGCGCGCTGATCAACATCGGTCTTGCCGGTTCGGCCTCGATCGACAAGGTCGCAGGGCCGGTCGGTGAAGCTCTCATCATGACCGCGCTCGGCCTGCTCGTCGCCGTGCCTGCGGTGCTTGCCTACAACTACCTGCAGGCCCGCAACAAGCGCATCGCCGAACTGCTTTCGGGCTTCTCGACCGATCTGCTGGCCAACATCACTTCCAAGGGTGCAGTCAAGCCGGCGCTGGTCGCCGCGCCTGCCGCTCCGGCCGCTCCGGTCAAGAAGTAATGATGAACCGGGCCGGCGGCGGTTTTGCGGTCGGCCCCGTTCCGGATACGCGGGTCAAGGCCGGGAAGATGGTCCGGGGGCTTGCCTCATGCCACTCCCGGCCCCTCTCGCGGCTCAGAACGGATAGGATTTAACCCATGGCAATGTCTGTAGGCGGCGCTGGCGGAGAAGAACGCCCGATGTCGGACATCAACACCACGCCGCTCGTGGACGTGATGCTGGTGCTGCTGATCATCTTCCTCATCGCGGTGCCCGTCGCGATCCAGACTGTCGAAAAGCTCAAGGTGCCGGTCCTTCCCAGCGAGGAATCGCAGGACAAGGTCGAAAACCTGATGCTTTCGGTCGTCTCGACCGACGCCGCAGGCCGCAGCCCGAAGGATCCCGGATACGAAGGGTCTTCGCGCACCGGCCAATGCCGCGTCTATTTCAACAATACGACCCCGGTGGATAACCAGGAGCTGTACCAGCAGGCTTTCAATCGTCTCGATGCGATCGTGAAGCGTGAAGGTGGGGCTGCCAACATGGACCCCGAAAAGATCCCCGAAGTGCAGATCCGCGGCGACGTGAACGTGCCATGGAAGTGCATTGCCGGGGCGATCTACAACGTCCAGTCGGCCGGTTATCCCAAGGTCGGCTTCATCTCCACCCCGGTTGACCCGAACGGTTAAGACCGATCCCACAGGCCGGGCTGCACGCAGTCCGGCTGACCGGGCCAGAGAGCGAACAGGAGTACCATTACATGGGCATGAGCGCCGGCAAAGATGATGGCGAGCCGATGATGGAAATGAACACGACGCCGTTGATCGACGTCATGCTCGTTCTCCTCATCATGTTCATCATCACCATCCCCGTGGCGACCCACGCGGTGAATATCGATCTTCCGCAGCCTTCGCCGCCGACCAACGATGTCAAGATCGATCCGATCAAGAACAAGCTGGTCCTGACGCAGACGAACCAGATTCTCTGGAACGGTGCACCGATCGACGCGGGCCAGCTCGTCTCGATCCTGCAGTCGACCAAGGCGATCGACCCGGAACCGGAACTGCAGTTCCAGCCGGAAGAATACGCGAGCTACGAGATCGCCAACCGGATGATGAAGATCATCACGGATTCGAAGGTCACCAAGTTCGGCTTCGTGGGCAACGAAAACTTCGCCACCTTCCAGAAGGCTGGCCAGTAAGCCGAGGCTTGCCGGTCATGCCCCGCAAGGGGTGCGAACGAAAATCAGGGGGGCGGGGTCATCCGCTCCCCTTTTTCGTTGCATCTGGCAGGGCCATAGAGGCATCACAGCAGGGCCGCTGCCCAATCGGCTTCCTTGAAGCCTACGAGCAGGCCACCCGGATATTCGACGACCGGCCGCTTGATCACCGAGGTGTGCAGCGCCAGCATCGTTGCCGCATCCGGGCCTTCCAGCGCGGCCTTGGCGGCATCGTCCAGCTTGCGAAAGGTCGTCCCGGCGCGGTTGACGATGCGCTCCCGCCCGGCCACGCTGATCCAGCCGTCGATCCGCTGCGGATCTGCGCCCTGCTTCTTGTAGTCGTGGAAGGCATAGGCCAGCCCGTGCCGTTCCAGCCACGTGCGCGCCTTCTTCACCGTGTCGCAATTGGGGATGCCGTAGAGCGTGATCGTCATTGGTCAGGTTTCCTTGCCTTGCGGCGGTCCGAAACGGTGGACACGGGTGGGGCTGCCGGCAAACAGCGTATAGCTTTCATAATATTGCGCACGGCCCTTTGCCTGCACCGCCGCGTGTTCCGCGACCTTGCGCCATGCCAGCGCCGCGGCTTCGTCCGCCCATTCCGACAGCGCGACAACCTCCCCGTCAGCGGCCGTGTAGCTCTTGAAGGCGATGAAGCCGTCCTGCCGAGCGGCCAGGGCCTCCATCGCACCGGCGTCGGCGGCATAGGCAGCGCCGTCGATATCGGCGCGCTTTCGGTTGCGGAACACGACAAGGTACATGGCCATGCCTGATAGCGTCCGGGGCGCACTGGCGGAAGGTGGACTTTTGCGCGCAACTGCGACATGGGCTGCGCCATGAGCCTCAACAGTTTCGGCCACATCTTCCGTTTCACCACCTGGGGCGAGAGCCACGGGCCGGCGCTGGGCGCCGTGGTTGACGGGTGCCCGCCCGGCCTGCCGCTCAGCGAAGCGGATATCCAGCCGTTCCTCGACGCACGCCGCCCCGGCCAATCGCGCTTCACCACGCAGCGCCAGGAGCCGGACAGCGTGCGCATCCTGTCCGGCGTGTTCGAAGGCCGGACCACCGGAACGCCGATCAGCCTGATGATCGAAAACGTGGACCAGCGGTCCAAGGATTACGGCGATGTCGCCAAGGCCTATCGCCCCGGCCATGCCGACTATGCCTATGATGCCAAGTACGGCTTCCGCGACTATCGCGGCGGCGGGCGGTCCAGCGCGCGCGAAACCGCCGCGCGCGTGGCGGCGGGGGGTGTTGCGCGTCTCGTCATCCCCGAAGTGGCGATCCTCGGCTATGTCAGCGCGATCGGTGGCGATGCGATCGACATGGCCAACTTCGATGTGGCCCAGATCGGCCAGAACCCGTTCTTCTGTCCCGATGCTGCGGCAGCAGTGCGCTGGGAAAAGCTGGTCGACGATGCCCGCCTGTCCGGTTCATCGCTGGGCGCGGTGGTGGAATGCGTGGCGACCGGCGTTCCGGCCGGCTGGGGCGCACCGCTCTATGCCAAGCTCGATGCCGAACTGGCCCACGCAATGATGGGCATCAACGCGGTCAAGGGCGTGGAAATCGGCGATGGCTTTGCCGCTGCGGCCAATACCGGCGAAGGCAATGCCGATCCGATGCGCCCCGGCGTTGACGGTCCGCAGTTTGCCGCCAACCACGCCGGTGGCATTGCGGGGGGCATTTCCACCGGCCAGCCCGTGCTGGTGCGCGTGGCGTTCAAGCCGACATCATCCATCCTGACGCCGATGCCCACGATCACCCGCGAAGGCGAAGCGACCGAGCTGTTCACCAAGGGCCGCCACGACCCGTGCGTCGGCATTCGCGGGGTGCCCGTGGTCGAAGCGATGATGGCGCTGGTGCTGGCTGACCAGAAGCTGCTGCACCGCGCGCAGTGCGGTTGACGGCGGGGGCGGCGCCGTCGCGCAAAAGGGTGCCGTCGTGCCCCTTGGGTTTCGCCTGAAAGGTCGTTAGTCTCGCTCGCAACAATCTTGCGGCGCGCCAAGCCATGGCCTGCCCAGCCTTCGGGGAGCATCGAACTTGGCCAGGCGCCTCACACTTTTCATCATCGTCGGCATGGTGCTGGGCATTGTCGTCGGCTACGCGCTCAACCGCAGCTTTTCCGCCGGGGATGCCACGCTGGCCTTGTGGGCCGATACGCTCAAACTGCTGCCCGACGTATTCCTGCGCCTCATCAAGATGATCGTGGCGCCGCTGGTTCTCGCCACGATCGTTACCGGTATCGCCAGCATGGGCGATAGCGCCGCGCTGGGCCGCATTGGTGGCCGGGCGCTGGCATGGTTCGTGACATTCAGCTTCGTGTCGATCACGCTCGGCCTGATCATGGTCAACCTGCTCAAGCCCGGCGTGGGGCTGGAGCTGGTGCCGACGGGTGAGCTGGGCGAACTGGCCACCGGCGATTTCACCTTCCGCCACTTCGTGCTTTCGGTATTCCCGGCCAGCCCGATCGAGGCAATGGCCAAGAACGACATCCTGCAGGTGCTGGTCTTCTCCTTGTTCGCCGGGATCGCGCTGTCCGCCGTAGGCGAACGCGGCGCGCCGCTGGTGCGCGGGGCAGAGGCGCTGGCCCAGGTGATGCTGACCGTCACCGGCTATGTCATGCGCTTTGCCCCGTTTGCGGTGTTCGGCGCCATCTCATCGGTCATCGCGGTGCGCGGTCTGGGCATCGTGGTGACCTATGGCAAGCTGGTCGGCTCGTTCTATCTTGCCATGCTGATCCTGTGGGCCGTGCTGCTCAGCGCGGGCGCGCTGTTCCTGCACGGACGCATCTTCACCCTGATCCGGTACATCCGCGAACCGCTGCTGCTGGCCTATTCCACCGCCAGTTCCGAAGCCGCGCTGCCCAAGCTGTTCGAACAGTTGGACCGTTTCGGCGTCCCGCGCCGCATTTCGGGTTTTGTCCTGCCGCTGGGCTACAGCTTCAACCTTGACGGGTCGATGATCTACACCAGTTTCGCCGCGCTGTTCATCGCGCAGGCTTATGGCATCGACCTGCCGATCAGCAGCCAGATCGTGATGCTGTTGACCCTGATGGTCACGTCCAAGGGGATCGCCGGGGTGCCGCGCGCCAGCCTTGTCGTCATTGCCGCAACGCTCAACCAGTTCGGCCTGCCGGTCGAAGGCATTGCGCTGGTGCTGGGTGTCGATCACTTCCTCGACATGGGGCGTTCGGCCACCAATGTCGTCGGCAATGCCGTGGCGACTTCGGTGATCACCAAGTGGGAAGGCATGCTGCAGCCACCGCTCGATCCCGATGCAGAGCCGTTGCACGCCCCGTCGCACACGGCTGCGGACGGGCGTGCGGGCCTCAATCTTGACCCGGTCAATTTCGAGGACTGAGGACTACTTTTCCAGTTCGACCGGGGTGAACATGCCCAGCCCGCATGTTGCGCGCGGGATCGGGCCGCCGCCTGCCATGCCGATCACCGTGATGACATCGACATTGCATAGCCGTTGTAGCGACGTGGCATAGCTGAAGGCCCGGTCGAACCCCAGGCTGTTGCACCGATAGGGCAGGGTGTTGCGATACCAGCGATTGCCATCGGCGCGAAAGTCGATGGTCCAGTCATCGCGCACCCGGCTTTCGCGGATCGGCAGGTCTATGCAATTGACCGGTTCTCCCACCACTTTTGCTGCGGGCACGTTCTTGCCATGGCCATCGCTGCCAGTCGCCTTGCTGCCTTGCGCCGCGCAGCCGGCCAGCGCCAAGGCGCCGGTGAGGGACAGGGTCAGGATGGAAGCGGTGCGGATCATGTCGCGCTCTCCTTGGTCGGGCGGGCGCGCTTGCGCGCTGCCGCCACCGGTCTGGCCCCCTGTTCCAGTACCTTGGGCTTGTAGGCGCAAAGGTCAACCACCGGGCAGCGCCAGCATTCGGGCGTGCGCGCCTTGCAGATATAGCGCCCGTGCAGGATCAGCCAGTGATGCGCGCCGACCCGGAAGGGCTGCGGAACGTTCTTCTCCAGCCCCTTCTCGACGGCCAGCGGCGTCTTGCCCCTCGCCAGACCAGTGCGGTTGCCGAGGCGGAAGATATGCGTGTCCACGGCAAAGGTTTCGGCCCCGAAGGCGCAGTTCATGACCACGTTGGCGGTCTTGCGGCCGACGCCGGGCAGCGCGGTCAGCGCATCGCGGTCGGCCGGAACCGCGCCGCCATGGTCGCGCACGAGGATCCCCGCCATGGCCATCACGTTCTTTGCCTTGGCGTTGAACAGGCCGATGGTCTTGATGTGCTCCTTCAGCCCGTCCTCGCCCAGATCGAGCATGTCCTGCGGTGTTCTGACCACGGCAAACAGCCGCCGGGTGGCCTTGTTCACGCCGACATCGGTGGCCTGCGCCGAAAGGGTTACGGCCACCAGCAACTGATAGACGTTGCCGTATTCAAGCTCTGTCTCCGGGGCGGGGTTGGCCTCGGCCAGACGGCGGAAGAACTCGAAGACATCCGCCTTCTTCACGTTACAGCCCCAGCACTTGCGGCATGGTATAGCGCCCCGGCGCCTTGCCCAGCAGCCACTGCGCCGCGCGCACCGCGCCCTTGGCAAAGATGCCGCGGTTTTCCGCAAGGTGGGAAAAGGTCAGGCGTTCGTTGTCGGTCAGGAAATGGACGGAGTGATCGCCAGCCACGCTGCCGCCGCGCAGCGCGGCAAAACCGATCGTCCCGGCCTGGCGCGCGCCGGTGATCCCGTCGCGTCCGCGCACGGCCTCGTCCGCCAGAAGGACGCCGCGCCCCTTTGCTGCCGCTTCGCCCAGCAACAGCGCCGTGCCCGACGGGGCATCGACCTTCATCCGGTGATGCGTTTCGACGATTTCGATGTCCCAGTCCTCCCCCAGCCGCTGCGCCGCTTCCTGCACGAGGTGGGCAAGGAGGGTGACACCGAGCGAGGTATTGCCGGTTTGCAGCACGGGGATGCTGACCGCTGCCGAATCGATCAGCCAATGGTGGCGCTCTTCCAGTCCGGTGGTGCCGATGACGATGGGAATGGCGGCATGGATCGCGGCATCGAGATTGAACTCCAGCGCGCCGGGCGCGGAAAAATCGACGAGCACCTCGCTGGTGCTGGCCAGCGCGGCGATATCGTCGCCCTTGTCCACGCCACCGGCATAGGCATGGCCCGCCGCCGCGATTGCCGCCTGCAGGGCATTGCCCATCCGTCCAGCACTGCCGATGATTCCGATTCTTGCCATTGCCTGTTCCCTTGCCGCCGTGCTTCATGGTCGGGATGAGCCAGCTTCGCAATATCGTCATTCTTACCGGGGCGGGGATTTCCGCCGAATCCGGCATTGATACCTTTCGCGGCGGCGGCGGTCTGTGGGAGCAGCACCGCGTGGAAGATGTCGCCACGCCCGAAGCGTTTGCCCGCGATCCCGATCTGGTGCTGCGCTTCTATGACATGCGCCGCGCCGCGATACAGCAGCGCCAGCCCAACCCGGCCCATGCCGCGCTGGCACGCCTGGACCGCGAATGGACCGCGCGGACGGGCGGCAGCGTGCTGATCGTCACCCAGAACGTCGATGACCTGCACGAACGCGTCACGCCGGAAAGCCCCGGCGCGCGCAATGTGCTGCACATGCATGGCGAACACCTGCGCGCATGGTGCACGGCATGCGATCAACGCCACCTCTGGCGCGATCCGCTGATCCACCGCCCGCCATGCCCCACCTGCGGCGAAGCGGCGCTGCGTCCGGACGTGGTGTGGTTCGGGGAAGTGCCCTATGGCATGGACGTGATCCACCGGGCGATCGGTGCGGCGGACCTGTTCGTGTCGATCGGCACGTCCGGCGCGGTCTATCCGGCGGCGGGCCTGGTACGCCTTGCCCGCGATCTTGGCGCACAGACGCTGGAGCTGAATCTTGAGCGCAGCCAGGGGTCGGCATGGTTCCATGAAACCCGGCTGGGGCCGGCGAGCGAAGTGGTGCCGGCCTGGGTGGATGCGTTATTGCGCTGATCCGCAACCCCGGCATTCCGGGTCTTTGGCAATGCGCATCGTGCGCAGGCCGGGCTTCAGGCCGTCGACCACGTGCAACTGGCCCCATTGCGGATCGCCCAGCGTGCTGGCGCCTTCCAGCACGATGCGCAGCGCCGCCATGGCGCCGAACGCCCCGATCATGCCGACCATCGCCCCCAGTACGCCCAGATCGGCGCAACTGTCGCAATCTTCGGAATCGAAGGCATCGCCCACGAAGCAGCGGTAGCAGGCGTGCCCGGCGCGGTGCCCGGCAAAGTTGGCCACCTGCCCCTGAAAGCGGCCCAGCGCGGCCGAGGCGAGCGGGATGCCTTGCGCGACGCAGGCATCGGATACGGCGAGCCGGGTGGCGAAGTTGTCGCACCCGTCCAACACCACATCGGCACCCGCGATCAGGCCGGCTGCATTGCTGGCGGTAATGCGCGTGGCGTGAACGGCAACCGCCAGCGCCGGGTCGAAGCGCGCGACCCACGCGGCGGCGGCCTGCGCCTTGGGCGTGCCGATATCGGCTTCGGCATAGATCGTCTGGCGTTGCAGGTTGGACGCTTCGACCACGTCATCGTCGATCAGCGTCAGCCGCCCGATCCCGGCACCGGCAAGGTACTGCAAGGCGGGTGAGCCGATTCCGCCCATGCCCACCAGCACCGCGTGGCTGGCGGCCAGCCGCGCCTGCCCTACCGCGCCCACTTCGGGCAGGACGATGTGGCGCGCGAAACGATCGAGGCGGTCGGGGGTCATCGGTGCCGAAGTCATCCCGTGGCATCTAGATGCAAAATGCCCCGATGGCGAGATGGCTCACCTTCGGGGCATTGTTGTGCATAAACCCGGCAAAACCGGTGGATGCCGGGCGGAAGACCTGTTCAATCTTCCAGTTGGCGCAGCAGCGTGCGCACATCGCCGTCCATGTCGGCATCGCGCGTGCGCAGTTCCTCGATCAGGCGGACTGCGTGAATCACGGTCGAATGATCGCGCCCGCCGAACTTGCGCCCGATTTCGGGGTAGGACCGGGGGGTAAGCACCTTGGCGAGGTACATCGCCACCTGGCGCGGCCGCACGACAGCACGGGCGCGGCGCTTGGACGCCATTTCGGTGCGATCGACCCGGTAGAACTGGCAGACAGTGCGCTGGATTTCATCAATCGTGATGCGGCGGCGGTTGGCCGAAAGGATATCGGTGAGCTGTTCTTCGGCCAGTTGCAGCGAAACCGGCTGGCCGGTGAGCTGGGCATAGGCGATCAGCTTGTTCAGCCCGCCCACCAGTTCGCGCACGTTGCGGTTGATCGTCCGGGCCAGGAACTCGATCACGTCGGCCGGGACTTGTGTGTTGGCAAAGCGCGCGAGGCGGTGTTCGAGGATCTTGCGGCGCAGTTCGATGTCGGCCGGCTGGATATCGGCCACGAGGCCCATCGACAGGCGCGAGAGCAGGCGCTGTTCCACCCCGTCGAGCGCCTGTGGCGCCCGGTCGGCGGCAACGACCAGCCGCTTGCCGACGCTCATCAGCGCGTCGATCGTGTGCAGGAACTCTTCCTGCGTGGACGATTTGCCGATGATGAACTGGATGTCATCGACCAGCAGCATGTCGAACCCGCGCAGCCGGGCCTTGAACTCGATCATTTCGTTCGAGCGCATCGCCTGGACGAACTCGATCATGAAGCGTTCGGCCGAACAGTAGAAGATCCGCGCGCCGGGCTTGTTGGCGGCAAAGGCATGGCCGATGGCGTGGAGCAGGTGGGTCTTGCCCTGACCGGTCGAGCCCTTGAGGTAGAGCGGCGAGAACTGCGGCGCTTCGGCCGAAGCCATGCGTTGCGCGGCGTTGACCGCCAGCACGTTGGCCGTGCCGGAAACGAACTCGGCAAAGGTCAGCGAAGGGTCAAGGCCCGACAGCGCCGAATCCGCCATTGTCGGGGAGATTGCCATACGCACAGGCGCAGCCGTTTCCGCGCCAACGCGCAGTTCGGGCATCGAACGGCGGCGCGGGTGCACGGTGATGCGCACCTGGCGCACTTCGGAGCGGGCGATCTTCCATGCCAGGCTCAGCCGGTCGGCAAAGCGATCTGCCACCCAGTTCGCGGAAAACTCGGTCGGCAGGAACAGGTCGAGCGTGCCGGTATCCTTGCAGAACGAACCAAGCTGGATCGGCTTGATCCACTGTGCGTGAAGCTGTTGCCCCAGGTCCTTTTTCAGGCCCTGGCTGATGTCGGCCCAGTCGGCTGCCAGATCCAGCGCATCCTGGTCTTCGATCATCGTGCTTTCCCGCCCCTTCCGGCCTGTGGTTGCCCTGTCTGGCTGTGTCTTTTCGGCAAGTGCCTTGTCGGTGTTCGCCGTTCCCGTGTCCGCCGGGTTGCCGGAACCGGCGCTTGCGCCGCTTCCCTCCAACCCGCGTTCCGATGGGCCCGCCCCAAGGCCCGGTCGAACTGCTGAGCCGCCTGCAAAATCTTCGATCTTCACGCGCTGCTGCCCAATTTGCCTATCCTGTTTGCCCGGTGCCTGTCGCAATGACAGACCTTTCCGGCAAACAGGCACGAATACCCCCTGCCCAGCCATGCATTGCGCACGGCAGGCCACGACCGCATAATTTCAGTGACACCGCCGACAGTGATTCTTGCCCGCGGTGGAGTCTGTCTATTGGCCCATCGCCCCTTTGCGCAAGCCGGGGCACGGCAAAAAAACTGAAATAAATGCCCTTGACTCACCGAGACCCGCAGAAATGCATGAATGTATTGAAAAATAAGGATTTTTCACGAAACCGTAAACCGAATCACGGAATATCCGTAACTTGTTGCAGGTGCACACTGTAACAAGATCGACTTCGGATATTTTGCTGCGGGTACGGCGCAAAAAAGGGCCGATGCAGCGGCATCGACCCTTCACATAAAGATTCGCACAATTGCTGATATGAGACAAACGCTCACCAGATGGCGAGGCGCTGCTCTGTACCCTGTGCGGATAGCGTGATTCGGCCCGGCCGCGCGCGATGGCGCCCAGCCCGGTGCCCGATCAGGTCAGAGCGCGGCGACGCGCTTCGACAGGCGCGAGATCTTGCGCGATACGGTGTTCTTGTGGAGCACGCCACGGGCAACGCCACGCGCCAGTTCAGGCTGGGCTTCCTGCAGGGCCTGCGCCGCAGCCGCCTTGTCGCCACCATCAAGCGCGGATTCGACCTTCTTCACGAAAGTACGGATGCGCGAAAGGCGATTGCCGTTGATTTCGGCGCGGCGTTCGTTGCGACGGATGCGCTTGCGGGCTTGCGGCGTATTGGCCATATTTCCTGTTTCTCGTCCTTGGGCGGCGCGCACGGGGCGGGCTGCATGAAATCTTCGGGTGGCGGAATGGACCGCCGGAAAGCGCGCGCCTTAGCGGCGGGGCGTCGAATCGTCAACAGATTCGGCGCATCGGATGCACGCGCTGCGCCTGACCGGGCAAATTGCCCTGCCGCTGCGCTTCGCATCCGTCACAGCCAGCCCGCCAGTTCGCGGCGCACCAGCGTTTCGAGCAGGTCCATGCCCGGTGCACCGGCGTTGAGGCAGGCCAGCGCGGCAAGATCGGTCCCGCCAGCGGCGATAAAGTCTTCCTTGCCGCGGATCGCCAGTTCTTCCAGCGTTTCCAGGCAATCCGCGGAAAAGCCGGGCGCGGCAATGGCCACCCGGCGGGTGCCCTTGCGCGCTTCTTCCACCAGGACCGTATCGGTTGCAGGCTCTAGCCACTTCGCCCGCCCGAACCGCGACTGGAACGATGTTGCCACGCGCAAGGCCGGATGGCTCGCCGCAAAGCGTTCGGTCAGCAGGCGCGCGGTCTTGCGGCAATGGCAGTGGTAGGGATCGCCCAGATGCAAGGTGCGTTGGGGCATGCCGTGAAAGCTCAGCAGCAGCAGTTCCGGCACGAACGCCAGCGCGGCGATCTGTCCGGCAAGGTCGGTGTGCAGCGCATCGAGATAGGCCGGATCGTCGTGATAGGGCGGCAGCGTGCGCAGCGCGGGCAGGCGGCGGCGTGCCTTGATCCAGTCCGCCATGGCATCGAGCGCGCTGGCCGACGTTGCGCCCGAATATTGCGGATAGAGCGGCGCAAGCAGAATGCGTTCGCACCCCTGCGCCAGCAGCGCATCCAGTTCCTGCCCGATCGCGGGGGAGCCATAGCGCATCGCGTGGCGCACGATCGCGGCATCACCCAGCCGTTCCTGCAGCGCACGGGCCTGCGCCATGGTGATCGCGGCAAGCGGCGAGCCGTCCGGCGTCCAGACCTGCGCATAGGCATGGGCTGACTTGCGCGGACGAGTGTTGAGCACGATGCCGCGCAGGATCGGCTGCCAGACCAGCCACGGGATTTCCACCACCCGCCGATCCGACAGGAACTGCTTGAGATAGCGTTTCACCGCGCCGGCATCGGGCGCGTCGGGCGTGCCGAGATTGATTACCAGCACGCCGATCCGGCCGGTCTGCACCGGGGGATGACCGGCGGGAAGCAAGGCGGCTGGGCGTTCCATCACAGTCCTTCGGAAAGCAGCGGCAAGCGGCGAAAACGCACGCCGGTTGCGGAAAACAGCGCGTTGGTGATGGCGGGCGCTACCGCCACCATGCCCAGTTCGCCGGGGTCGAATGGGTCTTCGCTGCTGTCGGCAAAGGCAACATCGACTTTCGGGCAATCGGCCAGCAGCGGCAGGCCAAGCTGCGACAGGCGCCCGGCCAGGGGTCTGCCTCCGGCATAGCCGGTAGAGCCGCCGACGGCGAGCGCGAGGCCAAACATCAGCCCGCCTTCGATCTGCTGGCGCGCGATGTCGACGTTGATGATCCGGCCGATATCGGCATGGGCGCTGATCCGTTCGACGCGAACGACCCCGGCCTCCTGCCGCGCCGTTGCCACCACCGCGATCATGCCTGTCGTGCTGGTGCCGGCGGGGCCGGGCAGGGTCATCTTGTGGCAGGCGATACCTTGCCCGGAGGCGTCGATGCCGCCCCCCCACTGCGCCAGCCGCGCCACGCCTGCCAGGCAGGCGGCCAGCCGCGGTTCGCCTTCGAGCATCCCGACGCGAAACGACAGCGGTTCCTTGTCCGCAAGGTGGGCCAGTTCGTCGATGAAGCTTTCGGTGAAAAAGGCGGTATAGCCGTGCGCCTGCCCGCGAAAGCGCGCGGTGGGCAGCGGCAGCGCGACGGGCACGTGATCGACCGCCTTTTCGGGCACGCGGTAGAGCGGCAGCGCCCCGGCGCAGGCCATGGCGTCGGTCTGGTCCTGCACTGCCATGGCATCGCCAATGCCCCGGCCATCGAGCAGGCGCGCGGCGGATTCGCGCGCGGTGGCGGGCAGGGCCAGTCGCGCCCGCCAGCCCAGCACGCGCGCCTTGTCCGGGCTGAGCGCGCCATCGAGCCGTGCGGAGACGGGCGTGCGCGGGATTCCCGCCAGCGATTCCTGCCAGCGCGACCAGGTAAGCTGCACCGGCTTGCCGATGATGCGTGCGATGGTGGTGACTTCGGCGGCGATGCGCACGTCAAGCCGGGCATCGAAGCTGCCGCCGGCGTGGAGCGGATAGACGATGACATCGTCGGGCGCGAGCGCGGCGGCGCGGGCAGCGGCGCGGCGGGCCTGTTCGGGCGCCTGCGTTGCCAGCCACAGTTCCAGCCTGCCATCGGCAAAACGGGCGGTGGCGCTGGCCGTTTCCAGCGGGGCGTGCAGTGCGGTTTCCACGTCATACCGCGCCGACAGGTGCGTGGCAGGCAGGCGCGGCCCTTCCAGCAGGGCGTCGGGATCGCCTTCGGCCATCAGGCGCGTGGCATCGCCCTTGGCCAGCGCGGTGTCGAGCGCAACAAGGATCCTGTCGCTGTCGGCAATCGGGCCATCGGCATCGAAGCGCGGCTCCATGGCGCGCAGCGCCTTGTCGGCGGCAAACCACGTGGTCGCCACCGCCGCCAGCCAGCGCCGCGCGTGGACCACGCCCACCAGCCCGCGCACCTTCGCGGCGGCCTGCGGATCGTGGCTTGAGAGGATGCTTGACCCTTGCGGCCCGTGGGCGATGGCCGCGAAGACCATGCCTGGCAGGCGAATATCCCCGGCAAAGCTGAAGCTGCCATCGACCTTGGCCGGAAGATCCAGCCGGGGGCGGCGCGGCGGCGCTCCTTCGGGGAAGCGGCCCGGCGTTTCGCGCGCGGGTTCGGCACGCAGGACCGGGACGGCCGGGGGATCGAAGTCCGCCGCGCTGTCGATCAGATCGGCAAAGCGCAGGCGCTGCTTGCCGTGGAGCACGAACCCGTCGCGCGTGTCGCATTCTTCCCAGCGCACACCCCAGCGGGCGGCGGCGGCCTGGGCCATCATCGCCCGCAGCGCGGCCCCCGCCTCGCGCAGCCGTGGCTCGAATGCGGGCAGGGCGGTTCCATCGGCGGTAATCATCAGTGCCGCGCGTTCGGCATGGAGCCGGGGCAGCATGCCGCCAGGGCTGTCGGCCAGCGATTCGAACGCGGGCATCCACAGCGGCGCCCAGTGCGCGGACAGCACCGGGTCGGCATAGGCCGGGCTGATCGGTGCGGCTTCCACCGCGATCTTGCGCCAGTCGGCACCGGCTTCGTCGGCCACGATCTGGGCGAACAGCGTGGTGATGCCCTGGCCCATCTCCGTCACCGGCACGGCCACGGTCAGGATGCAATCGGGCTTGCCCGCCGCGTTGCGCACTTTGCCAAGCTTGAGGAAGGCATCGACGACCGTTTCCCCCTTTCCCGCCACCAGCGGCGCGGGGTGGCGGCGCGGGACCAGCGGGAATGCGATCAGCAGGGCGCCGCCCGCGCCTGCCCCGATCAGCAGCCCCCTGCGCGTCAGCCGCACGCCGTCAACGCTTTCCGTCGAGCCATGCCAGCACGCCGCGCGCGATCGACGCGAACGCTTCGGCCTGCGGACTGTCGCCCGCGGCAGGCGGGTTTCCGGCATCGCTTTCGCGCCGGATCGCAATGTCCAGCGGCACGCGGCCGAGGAACGGCAGGCCCATCGTTCGCGCCGCCGCTTCCGCACCGCCCTGGCCGAACGGGTCGCTGCCTTCGCCGCAATGCGGGCAGATATACCCGGCCATGTTTTCGACCATGCCGATCAACGGCACCTGCCCCTGTTCGAACAGGCCGATGGCGCGCGTTGCATCCATCAGCGCCAGATCCTGCGGGGTGGAGACGATGACCGCGCCCGCAGGCTTGTGCTTGGCCAGCATGGTTAGCTGCACATCGCCGGTCCCCGGCGGCAGATCGACGACGATGATTTCGGTTTCGCCCCAGTGTGCGTCGATCAACTGGCCCAGCGCGTTGCCGGCCATCGGTCCGCGCCAGGCGATGGCCTGTCCCGGCTGAACCAGATGGCCCATCGACAGCATCGCCACGCCATAGGGGCTTTGCACCGGGATCATCTTGTTGCCTTCGGCTTCGGGGCGGCGGCCTTCGGTCATCATCAGGCGGGGCTGCGAAGGGCCGTAGATGTCGGCATCGACCAGCCCGACCTTGCGCCCCAGCCGGGCCAGCGCGATGGCAAGGTTGGCGGAAAGAGTGGATTTTCCGACGCCGCCCTTGCCCGATCCCACTGCGATGATGACCCGCGCCTTGCGTTCTGCGGTCATGCCCAGCCGCAGGTCGGTGACCCCGGCCTTGCGCGCGGCATCGCGCACCGCCATTTCAAGCTTGTCCCGGTCCAGCCGTTCCAGCCCGCCCACTTCCAGCATGATCGTGGCCGTCGGCCCTGACGGGTCGAGCTTGAGCGATTGCAGCCGGTCCCCTGCCACATCCTGCACCGCTTCGCGCAGCGACTGTTCTTCCATGCCTGTTGCCTGTTCCTGCTGCCAGATACCCCGCGCCCGATCCGAAGCACCGTGCGCCGGGGTCTCCTAGCAGATGAATTTTGGGGAAAGGACACTGTTTTTCGCGCGAAGCGTTCCTATAACAACGGGATGACTGAACTGGGTGGATTTATTGCGCGACTGGGCCGTTCACGCGGTCTGGCGATGGCCGGAAAGAAAAGCCCGTGGGGTTCGGGCGGGGATGAACCGCCCGCTGGCGGAGACGATGCGCCCGCCGGACCGGCCGGTTCGCCGCCCCCGGCTGGTGGCGATGGTCCGCGCAACCCGTGGTTGCCGCCCAAATCGGGGTCCGCGCCCGAAGGCCCGCGCCGTGCCCCGAACATCGAGGATATCTTCCGCGCGCGGGGCAAGGGGCGCTCTGGCGGCGGCGGTGGCGGAAACGGCCCCACCATCCCGCGCCTGCCGCAATTGCCCGATGGCCGTTCCTGGATGCCGCTGGGCATCGCGGTAATCGTCGCGCTGTGGCTGGGGTCGTCCATGATCCACCGCATATCGCCGCAGGAAAAGGGCGTGGTGACCACGTTCGGTTCCTATTCGCGCACGCTTGATTCCGGGATGGCGCTGACCATGCCGTGGCCGATCCAGACGGTGACGGTGCAGGACGTCACGTCCATCCGCCGCGAATCGATCCCCGAAGGCGATGGCGAAAAGCTGATGCTGACGGGCGACCAGAACCTGGTTGATCTGACCTATCTGGTGCGCTGGAACATCAAGGATCTCAAGCAGTTCATGTTCCAGCTTGCCGATCCCGAACAGACCGTGCGCGAAGTGGCCGAAGCCGCGATGCGCCAGTCGATTGCCGAAGTCGCGCTCAACGATGCGATGGGGGCGGGGCGCCAGCAGATCGAACAGAACGTGCGCGAACGCATGCAGTCGGTGCTTGATGCCTACCGGTCCGGCGTGCTGATTCAGGGCGTGGATATCAAGAAGACCGATCCGCCCGCCAAGGTCGTCGATGCCTTCAAGGAAGTGCTGGCCGCGCAGCAGGACGCGCAGAGCGAGATCAACCGCGCGCAGGCCTGGGCCGAACAGCTCACCGCGCGTGCGGGGGGCGAGGCAACGGCGTTCGACAAGGTCTATGAACAGTACCGGCTGGCCCCCGAAGTCACGCGCCGCCGCATGTACTACGAAACCATGGAGCGCGTGCTGAGCCAGACCGACAAGGTCATCCTGGAGACGAACGGCGTGCAGGCCTACCTTCCGCTGAACGAGATGAAGCGCACGCAGGCGGCACCGGCCGCTGGCGAAGGAACCCCTTGAGATGATGACCCTCGAACGGCTCTGGGCCGAACAGAAGATCGCAATCATCGTGGCGGTGCTGGCGCTGATCGGCGCGGCAAGCTGCCTCAAGGTGGTCGATGAAAGCACGCAGGCAGTGGTTGTCCGGCTGGGCCAGCCCGATCGCGTCTACAACCGGTTCAAGCCCGACGTGGAGTTCGGCAAGACCGGGGCCGGGCTGATCCTGCGCGTACCGTTCATGGAACAGGTGGTCGAAGTGGACCGCCGCATCCTCGATCTCGACATGCAGCGCCAGCAGGTGCTCTCTGCCGACCAGCGTCGTCTGGAAGTGGATGCCTTTGCGCGGTTCCGCATCATCGACCCGGTGCGCATGGTCCAGACCGCGGGCACGACTGACCGCGTGATCGAACAGCTCCAGCCGATCCTCAATTCCGCGCTGCGCCAGGAACTGGGCAAGCGCAGTTTCGGATCGCTGCTGACCGCCGATCGCGGCAAGGCGATGGAACAGATTCGCGCCGGGCTGGACCGTGAAGCGCGCGAATATGGTGCGCAGATCATCGACGTGCGGATCAAGCGCGCCGACCTTCCCGAAGGCACGCCGCTGGAATCGGCCTTTACCCGCATGGCCACAGCCCGCCAGCAGGAAGCCGCCACGATCCGCGCGCAGGGCCAGAAGAAGGCGCAGATCATCCGTGCCACGGCCGAAGCGACTGCCGCCAAGACGTATGCCGACAGTTTCAACAAGGATCCGGCGTTCTACGATTTCTACCGCGCGATGCAGAGCTACGATACGACCTTTGCGCAGAAGGGATCTTCCACGTCGGTCGTGCTTTCTCCCGATAACCAGTATCTCAAGCAGTTCCGGGGGAACTGACCGGCAACCTCCGGTTTGACCGGGGGCGGCAAGTGAACGGATCGTAACCGCGCCATTCAATGTCCGTTCATCGCCAACGGGCTGAATCGGCACAAACACACGCAAGCCGTGCCGCATCCGGCACGGTGACAGACCAAGAGGACCAGGCCACGTGCGATATGCTTACGGTGTGACTTCGGCGTTGCTTCTGGCGGGCAGCGCCCTGACCCTGGCAACCGGTTTCCCGGCTGGTGCACAGGTTGCCCAAAACGACCAGTCCGAAATGCGCACGGTTGTGCCGCGCGCTGGTGCCCCATCCAGCTTTGCCGACCTGACCGAACAGTTGCAGCCTGCGGTGGTCAACATTTCCACCCGGCAGCGGGTGAAGGTGCAAAGCAACAATCCCTTTGCCGGGACGCCCTTTGCCGATCTGTTCGGCGGCGGCAGCGGCGGGCCGCAAACGCGCGAGGCGCAATCGCTGGGTTCGGGTTTCATCATTTCTGCCGATGGCTATGTGGTCACCAACAACCACGTCATCACCGCCGACGGGCAGGGCGAGGTCGAATCGATCACCGTCACCACGCCCGATGGCACCGAATACCCGGCCAAGCTGATTGGCAAGGATGCCGCATCGGACCTTGCGGTGCTCAAGATCAGCGGATCGAAGCCGTTTCCGTTCGTGAAGTTCGGGGATTCGCGCAAGGCGCGGGTCGGCGACTGGGTGATTGCCATCGGCAACCCGTTCGGCCTTGGCGGCACGGTGACGCAGGGGATCGTTTCGGCGGTCTATCGCAACACCGGGTCGGGATCGGCCTATGACCGCTATCTGCAGACCGATGCTTCGATCAACCGGGGCAATTCGGGCGGGCCGATGTTCGACATGGCGGGCAACGTGATCGGCATAAACAATGCGATCTTTTCGCCCACCGGCGGTTCGGTGGGCATCGGCTTTGCGATCCCGGCGGAAATCGCCGCGCCGATCGTGGAAAAGCTGCGCGCCGGACAAGCCATCGAACGCGGGTATCTGGGCGTGCGCATCCAGCCGCTGTCGGAAGACCTGGCGGCATCGCTTGGTCTTGCCAAGAACCGTGGCGAGTTCATCCAGGCCGTGGAACCGGGCCAGGCCGCAGCCAAGGCCGGCATTCAGCCGGGCGACGTGGTGGTCAAGGTTGATGGCAAGGACGTGACGCCGGACCAGACCCTGTCGTTCCTTGTCGCCAACACTGCGCCAGGCAAGCGCATGCCGATCGAACTCATCCGCAACGGCCAGCGCATGACCGTGCAGACCGTTGTCGGCAAGCGGCCTTCGGAAGAGGAGCTGGCGCAGCAGAGCTTCGATCCCGATGCGCAGCAGGATGGCGAACAGTTCGGCAAGAGCCAGCAAGGCCCCGGCGTGCTGGAAAACGCGCTGGGCGTCGCCGCAATTCCGCTGACCTCGCAGATCGCACGCCAGCTTGGCGCGGGCGAAGATGCCAAGGGCGTGGTCATCACTGCGGTCGATGGATCGTCGGATGCCGCATCGAAGGGCCTGCAGCGCGGCGATATCGTGCTGTCAGCCAACTATGTCTCGGTGGCGAGCGTGGCCGATCTGGAAAAGATCGTGCGCAACGCCAAGACCGAAGGACGCGAGGCGGTGCTGCTGCGGATTCAGCGCCGTGGCCAGCCGCCGCTGTACATGCCGGTGCGCTTGCGCTGAACGGCGTCACGGCCTGGCAGGACGAACAACAAGGGCCGCCCCGACAAGGGCGGCCCTTTTTGCATGCGTCTGCGTGAAGCGCGGACCGTTCAGTAGTTGCCCGGCGGATCGCTGGCGGGAAAGCTTTCGTCGCTGGCCTCGTCGACCTTGTCCCAGCGCGTGGGGTTGGAGCGCATGCCCTGCCTCCCGGCGGAGCGGACCTGCGCGAAGTTGCCATCGGCGGATTCTCCTTCGGCAAAGGCCGCCGGGGCCGAATCGCCCTGCCGCTTGAGTACCGCGCGATAGATCGCGTATCCTGCCGCACCGGCTGCGGCCCATTGCAGAATGCCCATTGTCGTTCTCCTCTCGACCGGGCGGCATTTGCCACCCATCGCAAGGTCAACGCGCAAGACGCCGGAAAGGTTCAGGGATTTGCGTTGGGCCGTGGCCGGGCGGGCTGGGCTGCATCGCCCTGGCGCCCGGTTGCGCGGTTGAGGAAATCGTCATTCGCTGCCTGGGGCATATCGCCGGACGCAGGCACCGGGGGCACGACCGGGGCATCGGGGTCGAAGGTATCGACATCGCGCCGCCGTTCCGGGCGGGACGGATTCACCAGATTGCCGTTCTCGTCGACATAGAAATAGTCGTCCGGGTTGCCCTGCATCGCTTCGTCATCGGGTTCGAGCTGCCACTGCGGCAGCTTCAGTTCGGTATCGAACTTTTCGACCGGGCGTTTTGCCGTCGCCACCTTCATGTAGGCGGCAAAGGCGCGGGCCGGGGCGGCGCCGCCCTGCAGGCCAGGCACGGCCCTGGCATCGTCGCGGCCCATCCACACGCCGGTGGTGATGCCGCTGGAGAAGCCGAGGAACCAGCCGTCCTTGTTCGATGATGTGGTGCCGGTCTTGCCCGCCACCGGACGGCCGATCTGCGCGGCGCGGCCGGTGCCGATGTTGACCGCGGTCTGCATCAGGTCGGTCATCCCCGCCGCAACATAGGGCGGCACCAGCGTTTGCGGGGTTTCGATGCGATGCTGGTACAGCACTTCGCCGTCAGTCGTGGTGACTTTGCGGATGCCATAGGGGGTGATCGACGTGCCCTTGGCCTGCACGGCGGCAAAGGCGCGGACCATGTCGATCACGCGCACTTCCGATGACCCCAGCACCATCGACGGCAGGGTGTTGATCGGCGTGGTAATGCCGAACCGGCGTGCCATGTTGGCTACCGCGCCAAAGCCCACTTCGTTGCCCAACTGCGCCGCCACGGTGTTCTTGGAATAGGCAAAGGCGGTGCGCAGGTCGATTTCCCCGGCATAGCGCGCGCCATCGTTGCGCGGCGTCCAGCCGTCGATCGTCACCGGTTCATCGACCACCCGGTCATCGGGGGTATAGCCCGATTCCAGCGCGGTAAGATAGACGAACAGCTTCCACGCCGAACCCGGCTGGCGCACCGCGTTGACGGCGCGGTTGTAGTTCGAGGTGACGTAGTCGGTGCCGCCGACCATCGCCAGCACCGCACCATCGCGGTCGAGCGATACCAGCGCCCCTTGCGCGCCCTTGGGGGCAAAGTCGGCAATCGCGCTGGTGGCGGCGCGCTGCATCGCGGGATCGAGCGTGGTCCACACTTCGATCGGGCGATCGTTTTCGGGCAGGAGCATGTCGAGCTGCGGCAGCGCCCAGTCGGTGAAGTAGCGGGCCGAGTTCTGGCCCGCACGGTCTTCCACCATCTTCACTTTCTTCAGATCGACCGCGGCGGCTTCATCGGCGCTGAGCACGCCGTTGTCCCGCATGGTCTGCAACACCACCCCGGCCCGGTTGACCGCGGCATCGGCATCGGCGGTGGGCGAATAGCGCGAAGGCGCCTTGACCAGCCCGGCGATGATCGCCGCTTCAGGCAGGGAAATCTCCTCGCCCGAATGGCCGAAGAACTTGCGCGCGGCCGAATCGATGCCATAGGCGCCGCCGCCGAAATAGACCTTGTTCAGATAGAGTTCGAGGATCTGGTCCTTGGAAAACTTCCGTTCCAGCGCCAGCGCCAGCACCCATTCGCGCGCCTTGCGTCCGAAAGTCTTGTTGTTGTTCAGGAAGATGTTGCGGGCAAGCTGCTGGGTAATGGTCGATCCGCCCTGCTTCCAGGTGCCGCTTTCCACCCGCACCATCAGCGAGCGCACGATGCCGATCGGATCGACGCCAAGGTGGCTGCGAAAACGCCGGTCTTCGACCGATACCATCGCATCCTTCATTGGCGCCGGAATCCGCGCATAGGGAATCCAGCGCCCGTAGCTGGGGCCAAGCGTGACGAGTTGCGAACCATCGGCGGCGCGCACCACGATCATCTGCCCGGTCTGGCTCGATTTCAGTTCCTGATAGCCGGGGAGCGACCGCATCGTGACGAAGACCGCCACGGCCAGCGCGATCGCACCGAGCAAGGCAACGCCAAGCCCCCACATGAACAGCCGCCCGGTCCAGCGGCGCAGGGCCGAAGGCGGCGGCGATTGCGGCGAAGAGCGGCCCCCGTTTGAGCGACCCCCGTTGGTGTTGCGGGGCAAGTCCCGTCTGGCCATCAGTCTTGTACCGCTTCCCTCATCGTGCGGGCCTTATCCGGCAGGCCCGCGCATTGCGCCCAGGCCGCGTGCCGCGCGCCCTTGCGCCAATGCATAGGCGAATCGGAACGCCGGGTTAACCGCAAAACGGCAGCCCTTGTTCCCGGACCCTTTGGCAGGACGGCATCAGTCTTTCGGCGTGAAATCGAGCGCGGCGCTGTTCATGCAATAGCGCAGGCCGGTGGGGGCGGGGCCATCGGGGAAGACATGGCCGAGATGCCCGTCGCACCGCGCGCAGCGCACTTCGGTGCGGACCATGCCGTGGGCGGTGTCGCGGTGTTCGTCCACCACTTCGGGGTCCATCGGGGCGAAGAAGCTGGGCCAGCCGGACCCGCTGTCGTACTTGGTGTCCGACGTGAACAGCGGCGCGCCGCATCCGGCGCAGTGGTATTCGCCGGCGGCCTTGTTGCTTTCATAGGCGCCGGTGAACGCGCGTTCGGTGCCTGCCTGGCGCAGGATCTGGTACTGTTCCGGGGTAAGGCGTTCGCGCCATTGCGCATCGGTCAGTTGAAGTTTGTCGGGCATGGGGATCTCCTTTGCCGTGCACTGTTGCCGGGCGATATGGGGTGCGCGGACACGACCCTCAATAGCTGCGGTCAATAGTGCGATTTCTCGTCCGGTCGGGCGAGGTCATAGCAATGGGCGATATCGTACTTGGCGATGCCGCCCTTGTCGTCGCCAGCTTCGGCGCGCATCGCCTCGCGCGCTTCGGCCAGCGCGCGGTCGGCATCGTTGCCGCTGCCCCCGGCGTTGATCGCGGCATCGTGGGCGCGCGCGGCCAGCACCGATGCCAGCGTCCTGAAATCGCGCGCCGCCGTGTTCATGCCTTCGCGGTCGTGCGCGTCCTCGTAGGCAAGCTCCATGATTGCGGCGCATTGCCGCATGTCCGGCGTGGCCAGCGGCGGAACCGCGGCATCGAGCCGGGCGGTGCAGGGCGCGGCAAGCGCCGCCAGCGCCGCTTCGGGATCGGGTGCCGCCTGCAGGGCGCGCACGTCCGCCGTCATCAGATCGCGCACACCGTCACGGTCGAGCGCGGCTTCGCGCATCACCTGCGCGCCGGTATCGGCAAAGTACTGCTTGCCCCGCAGCGCCAGCGGCGGCCAGCCTTCGGGCGCATCGCCATCGGCCTGTTCAAGCGCGACGATGGCAAACGCTGCCGCGCAGCGCAAGGCAGCGCGATGGTCGTCGGTCAGGCGGCCCGTTGCAGCGCCTCCGCCCGATGCGGGCAGCGGTGGTGCGGCGCCAGACACGGCTGATGAAACGAGCGCGAGCGCGGCGAGCGTAATGGCGGAAACAGTTTGGCGCATCGCTGCAGGCTATAGGCAAAAAAAGCGGGCCGCGAACAGCAATTGTGTTCGCAGCCCGAAGTCCCCGCACCGGGACGCAGGAGGCCAGACGGCTGTCAGGCCCCGAAGCGTGCCGGGCAGGGCGCACACCGCCCGCAGGGTAGCGTAGGCGATGTGCTGGAGTAGAGGGTGAGGCCGGTGCGCACGATCAGCCCGGCGCAGCGGCATTGCAGCGGGCAAGCTCTGCCGGAACAAGGTTGCCTTGTGGCGTGGCGAAGCGGACCACCGGCCCGACCTTGCGAACCAGCCGCGCGCAGACCATGGCCGGGCGCGAGGCATCGCGCGGCGCCGAACATTGCGTGCCCGCGCATTGCCACAGTATCCCCTTCTGGATCACGCGCTGCGGCCCTTCCATCGGGCGTGAGAGCGTGGCGGTATAGAACGCTTCGCGCTGCGCTGCCTGAACCGGCGATGCCGCCATCGTCGGCAGGGAAGCGGCAGCGGCGCATACGGCAAGGGCCAGCGGGAAACGATGACGAGTGGCGCTGTTGCGATGCGCGATCATCGGTGAAGATCCTTCAGCACGGTTGCGGCTATCAAGTTGCGAATCAATACCTATCAATGCGAGTTGCTAGTTGCAACTAAAAACTTACATCGCTCCGGCAAATCGGCTATGGCGCATGCAATATGGAAAAAATCCGAGAACACCTGAGTGACATTGCCTGTTGCGGCCTTCCTCTGGCGCTGGAAGCGATGGGTGAACGCTGGTCGTTCATGATCCTGCGCGCCGCGTTCAACGGGGTCCGCCATTTCGAGGATTTCCTCGATTCGCTTGGCATCGCGCGCAACATCCTGTCGAATCGCCTGTCGCGTCTGGTCGAATCCGGCGTGCTCAAGCGCGAACACTGCGCCGATGATCGCCGCCGGATCGAATACCGGCTAACGGCCAAGGGGCTGGACCTGCTGCCCGCGATGCTGGCGCTGCGCCAGTGGGGTGAAAAGTGGGAGCTGCCAGCGCCTGCCAATCCGGTGCTGTGCGATGCGCGCGATGGCCAGCCGATTGCGCAGATCGATATCCGCTCGCACGATGGCCGCCCGCTTTTGCCGGTCGATCTGGTCTGGCGTGACCGCAGCGAACTCGATGATGCGACCACGGCGGCACAGGACCGCTTGCGGCAGGGCTGACCCTCGCTCGCTGCGGGCTGCCTCCCAGCCCTTTCAACCGTGGCCGAAAAAAAGGGCCGCCGCGCGGTGCGACGACCCTTCGAGGTTGGCCTGTGCGGGGGACTGAGGATCCGCCAGGCGATCGGACGGGTGAGGTCCGAAGGGGAGGTGCTGCGCCTTAGCGGGCAGCCAGCGCGGCGGGTTTCACGCGGTCGAGCTTGATCCGCGCATCGGCGACGGCGGCGTTGAAGCAGCGGCGGCCTGCCTGCACATCGGCCAGGGTCACGTCGGGCTGGCTTGCCTTGCACACCTTGCGGGCGGCAGCGGCGATCCGGGCATCGAGCCGGGCCTGGCCTTCGGGGCTGGACAGATCGAGGTCGGAGAACTTCACGGTGTGGCTGCCCGCCAGCGCAGGCTGGGCCATGGCGACGGTGGCGGCGAACAGGGCGGAAGCGATCAGGGGCTTGGCAAACATGGCTTTATCCTTTGGCTGTGCGAACCGGGCCGCAAGGGCCGGTCCGGTCGGGGTCTGGGCGCGGCGGCCACCCTGGCGGGGTGTCGGGGGATGGTCCGGGTGGCCACCGCATGCATTTTCCCTACCCCGCACCCGGCACCGATGCGCGCGGCGCTCGACCGGATTCCTGCCAGCGTCGATCAGCGGCGGGTTGCCCCGACGAACCGCTTATCTGGCTCCACCAACGTCCTGACGGGATTCCTGAATCGGTGTGACCGCTGATGAAATTGCGGGTGTGACTTTCGGCCGATCCGGCCATATCGTTGACGCCGGACATGGCGATTCTGATCATCTTCCTGCTGGGCGTCGGCAATTTCGCACTGCATCGCGCGGTGATGGACAGCGGCCATCCGCTGGTCGGGCGGATGCCGTGGTTCGTCCACGCGCTGAACGGGCGGCTGACGCTGGCAATCGAGTTCCTGCTGCTGCTGGCGGCGCTGCTGTTCGCGGCCGAAGGTGCGATGGGCGGTCCGATTGCCTATGTCGTCTATTCGGTGCTCAACAGCTTTTCGGCATGGCTGATCCTGACCGGGCGGGTCTGAGGAACCGTGCGCCACGCGGGCAGTTCCAGCAGGGCATGAACAGCAACCCTCTCTGGCTGGTCACCAATTCGGCCAGCGGCAGCAACAGCGAAGCCGCCGTGCGCGATGTGATCGCCGCGCTTTCCGCCGCCGGGTGCGCCCCGCAGCGCACCATCGCCTTTCCGCAGGATGACTTGCCCGATCGCGCCGCGCTGGAACACGCGGGCGTCGCCACCGTGGCGGTCTTTACCGGCGATGGCACGGTCAACGCCGTCGCCACTGCCATCGAAGGGTGGGGCGGCGCACTGCTGGTGCTGCCCGGCGGCACCCAGAACCTGATGTGCAAACGGCTTCACGCGGATCGGTCGGCGCGCGCGATTGTCGCAGCGTTCGCCAAGGGGCAGTTTGAACGCACTCGTCCCACCGTATTGCGTACCTCGCAAGGCACGTCGCTGATCGAAGTGCTGGCCGGGCCGGGAGCGATGTGGGCCGATGTGCGCGAAGGCGTGCGCGATCTCGATCTGGCCACGATTGCCGAAGCATTTTCCACCGCGTGGCGCGAAACGACCGACGGCGCGACCATCCATCTGGCGGACACCGCCGCGGGCAAGCCGCGTGGCTACCGTGCCATTCTGCTGGCGCCGCATGGCGAAAAGGTGCTGGCCGAAGGCTATGATTTCGAAGATGCCGCCGATTTCGCGGCGCAAGGCTTTGCCATGCTGGTCAAGCGCAACTTCCGCGAGGGGCCGCACGATGATCTCGGCGAGTTCGGGTCGGTGACCTGCCGCAGCGATGCGCCCATCGCGCTGATGATCGATGGCGAACGGCGCCAGGGCGCGTGCGAGGAACGCTTTGAATCCGCGCGATTCGCGCTTGATTTCATCGCCACCCGGCAGTCCGGGGATTGACCGGCGCGCCTCCTGCGGCGATCAGGCACCCCGACATGACCCGTCTGTTCCATATCAGCGACATCCATTTCGGGCTGGAAGACCGGCGCGCGCTGGATTGGGTGGCCCGCTGCATCGCGCGCGAACGGCCCGATGCCGTGGCAATCACCGGCGATCTGACAATGCGCGCCCGCCACCGCGAATTTGCCGCCGCGTGCGACTGGATTTCGGGGCTCGATGCGCCGGTAACGGTGGAGGTGGGCAACCACGACCTGCCCTATTTCAACCTCGTCGAACGCTTTACCCGGCCTTATCACCGCTTTCACGCCATCGAAGGGCTGGTGGAGCGCGAGATCGATCTGCCCGGCGTCGCCATCGTGCCGCTGGTCACCACCGCGCGGGCGCAGTGGCGGCTCAACTGGTCCAAGGGCACTGTGGGCAAGGCCGCGCTGGCGCATACCCTGGCCGCGATCGACGCGCTGCCGCCGGGCGTGCGCGCCCTGGTCGCCTGCCATCATCCGCTGGTCGAGGCGGGCACGCGCGGCAAGGCGCTGACCCGCGGCGGCAGCCACGCGCTGGCCGAACTGGCCCGGCGCAATGTGCTGGCGGTGCTTTCGGGCCATGTCCACGATCCGTTCGATCTGCACTGCGATACGCCCGGCGGCCGCGTGCGGATGATCGGCGCGGGCACGCTGTCCCAGCGGCTGCGCTCGACCCCGGCCAGCTTCAACGAACTGACGTTGCGCGATGGCGTGCTCAGCGTGAAGGTGCGCAATCTCGAACATGTCTCCACGCACGACATGATGATCGACGACGTGCCCGAAGACGCGACTCCGCCGCGCCACGCCGGCGAACCCGTGGCTCCGGTCCACGCGGTGCCCGCAGTCGACCCGCCGGTGCACTGAACCGGCGCGCGGCTGGTTCAGTCTCCCAGCCCCATGTTGTCGATCAGGCGCGCGGGGCCGATCCGTGCGGCCACCAGCAGACGGGCGGGGCGGCCGTCGAACGCCGTCAAGTATTCGAGCGTCGTCGCATCACGCAGGTCGGCGTAGTCGACGGCGCTGAAGCCCCCGGCGAGGATTTCCGTCTTGAGTGCGGCGAGCGCGGGACCGACCGCCGCTCCGCCTTCGATCGCGTCGATCGCGCGGCGCATCGCGGCCGAAAGTCCGGCAGCCTGGGCACGTTCGGTGTCGTTCAGGTACTGGTTGCGGCTGCTCAGCGCCAGGCCGCTGGCTTCGCGCACTGTCGGCACGCCGATGATCGCCGATACGTGCGGCTGGGTCAGGTCCAGATCCCGCGCCATGCGGCGGATCACCGCCAGTTGCTGCCAGTCCTTTTCCCCGAACAGCGCAAAATCGGGCCGCACCTGGTTGAAAAGCTTGCACACCACGGTTGCCACGCCGTCGAAATGGCCGGGCCGCGCCGCCCCGCAGGCAACGTCGCTGACCCCCGAAACGCCGACATTGGTGGCATAGCCGGGCGGGTACATTTCCTCGACCAGCGGCGCCCACAGCACCCCCACGCCTTCGGCTTCGAGCAGGGCGGCATCGGCGGCAAGGCGGCGGGGATAGGCGTCAAGGTCTTCGCTGGGGCCGAACTGGCGCGGATTGACGAAGATCGAGGCCACGACATGGTCGGCGCGTGCTTGCGCGGCGCGCACCAGCGTCAGGTGACCTTCGTGCAAGGCGCCCATCGTGGGCACCAGCGCCACGGTTTTTCCCCCGTTTTTAAGTGCATCGACCGCCTGACGCAGGGGTTCGAGCCGATTGATGGTTTGCACGTTCGCGGCCTCTCCAGTAAGTCCGATGGACGGGCGATAGGGGGCACCAATGGCCCCCGCAAGCCCGCCGCCATGTCATCTTGCAGGAAAGTACCGCCCCTTGTCGACCGGCCCGCATCGCATCGTCTTCGCCAACGAAAAGGGAGGCACCGGCAAGTCCACGACTGCGGTGCACGTGGCCGTGGCGCTGGCCTACCAGGGCGCGCGGGTTGCCGCGATCGACCTCGACGCGCGCCAGCGCACGATGCACCGCTATCTGGAAAACCGCGCCGAAACGATGCGCCGTCGCCAGATCGCGCTGCCGACCGCGACGTTCGAAGTCTATGGCGGCGAAAGCACCGAAGAACTCGATGCGCTGGTCGAAAGCATCGGAGCCTCGCACGATTTCATCGTGTTCGATACGCCCGGCCGCGACGATCCGCTGGCTCGCCATGTCGCCACCCGCGCCGATACGCTGGTCACCCCGCTGAACGACAGCTTCGTGGATTTCGATTTGATCGGGCAGGTCGATGCGGAAACCTTCAAGGTGCGCCGCCTGTCGTTCTATGCCGAACTGATCTGGGAGGCGCGCAAGAAGCGGGCCATGGCCACGATCAAGGATGCGCGGCGCGAAATGGACTGGGTCGTGGTGCGCAACCGCACCGGCTATACCGAAGCGCGCAACCAGCGCCGCATCGATCTGGCGCTGACCGAACTGTCCAAGCGGGTGGGCTTCCGCATCGCCAGCGGCCTGTCCGAACGCGTGATCTACCGCGAACTGTTCCCCAGCGGGCTGACCCTGCTGGACAAGGGGCACCTTGGCGAACTGGGCACCAGCCATCTGGTCGCGCGGCAGGAACTGCGCACGCTGGTGGCGGGCCTCAACCTGCCTGTGCCCGTCCGGCCCGACGCCGCCGCGCGGCTACCGCTTGAAAGCGTGGGCTGATGGTCAAGCTGCTGACGCTGGCGGCACTGGTCAGCTTTGCGTGCAAGCTGCTGACCGGGCGCTGGCCGTGGCAGTATCTTCAGGGCGATCCGCAGGCCGCTGCCGAGGCCCGCGCGCGCAACCTGCTGGGCCTTGCCCCCGGCGCTTCGCACGAACACGTCATCGACGCGCACCGCCGCCTGATCGCGCAAGTGCACCCGGACCGGGGCGGCAGTTCCGCTGCGGTGCACGAAGCCAATGCCGCACGCGACCTGTTGCTGGCGCGCCTGGCAGACCGGCGCAACGGCCACGGCGGCTGAGCGGGGCCTGACCCGTCCTTTCCGCGATGCGCCACGCCTTTCACCCCTCCATCCTGCGCGAATACGACATCCGCGGTGTTTTCGGGGAAACGCTGGGACCGGATGATGCCCGCGCCATCGGTCGCGCCTTTGCCACGCGGGTCGCGCAGGCTGGCGGCACCCGCGTGGCCGTGGGGTATGACGGGCGGCTCAGTTCGCCCGTGCTCGAACACGCGCTGGTCGAAGGGATCGTGGCCGCAGGGATCGACGTGGTGCGGATCGGCCTGGGGCCAACGCCGATGCTTTATTTTGCCGAAGCTTCAATGCCAGATGTTCAGGGCGGCATTCAGGTAACCGGCAGCCACAATCCCGCCAATCACAATGGCTTCAAGATGGTACTTGAAGGGCGTCCGTTCTTTGGGGCCGACATAGTCGATCTCCGGCGGATCGCCGATGAAGCCGTGTGGGTTTCCGGCAGCGGCACCGTCAGCACCATCGCGGTCATGGATGCCTATGTCGAGCGGCTGATCGCAGGGCTGGACGGCATCGGGCGCGGCGCGCTGGAGCCGCTGCGCATCGGCTGGGACGCCGGCAACGGCGCGGCTGGCCCCGTGATCGACGCCCTGACCGCCAGATTGCCCGGCCAGCATGTCCTTCTCTATACGAAAGTGGACGGCCATTTTCCCAACCATCATCCTGATCCGACTGTTGAGGCCAACCTTGCCGATCTTGCCGGTGCTGTCGTGGCACGAAACCTCGATTTCGGATTTGCCTTCGATGGCGATGGCGACCGGATCGGTGCGGTCGACGCCAGGGGGCGCACGATATGGGGCGATCAACTGCTGGCAATCCTGGCCGAAGACCTGCTGAAAATCCGGCCGGGAGCCACTATTCTGGCCGATGTGAAGGCCAGCGGGGCTTTGTTCCGGCGGATCGCCGATCTGGGCGGCGTGCCGCAGATGTGGAAGACCGGGCACTCGCTCATAAAATCCAGAATGAAGGAAACTGGCAGCCTGCTGGCCGGAGAAATGACCGGCCACATCTGTTTCGGCGCGCCATATTACGGATTCGACGATGCGCTCTATGCCGCGCTGCAGCTCATGGCGGCGACGGTGCGGCTGGGCCGTTCGCTGACCGCGCTGCACGATGCCATGCCCGTGATGGTCAACACCCCCGAACTGCGTTTCGAAGTGCCGCAGGGGCGGCGGCTGGCGGTGGTCGATGAAGTGCGTGCCCGGCTGGAGGCGGCGGGCGCGCAGGTCAATGCGATCGACGGCGTGCGCGTGGATACGCCCGACGGCTGGTGGCTGTTGCGCGCATCGAACACGCAGGACGTGCTCGTGGCCCGCGCGGAAAGCGAAAGCGAAGACGGGCTGGCGCGGGTGCTGGCGCTGCTTGATGCGCAACTGGCGGCATCGGGCGTGCGGCGCGGGCCGCAAGTGGCGCACTGAAAGGGCCGCACCGGTGCGTCTTGCGCCTTTACCCTTGCCAAGGCAGGCCGTGCTGGCCATCTGGCGAGGAAGGAAGGAGAGTGTGATGCGCATCGGGATCGAGCCGGGAACCACCAGCGATGGGCGGAGCCGTGGCCTGACATCGGTGCCGCCGTGCCGCTGAACGATGCGTTCGATGGCTGAACCTGCACCCCCTTCGGATGATGGGTCGGCGACGGTTGGCGCGGCGCGCGAAAGTGCGGGCTGGCTCTATGGTGCGCCCGATGCCCGCGGGACCGCCGAACCGGCGCTGACCACGCGCATTGCGCAGGCCCCGCCGCAGCTTGACGTGACGCACGGCTTCACGCCCGCCCAAGGCAGCGCGGCGCAAGCCATCGCGGTCAGCCGCGATCCCTTTGTACGCCCTGTCCTGCTGGGGCTGGAACACAGCGCCGATGCGGTGATGCCGGCCTGGGCGCACGAACAGGCGCTGCGCCGTCTTCTGATCCCGGAAGGCGATCGCACCGCTGCCCTGCCCGCGTTGCAAGGCTGGGAAGAGGCCATGGCGCTGGGGCACCTGCGCGCCGTGCTGCGCCACGCTGAATCGCTGGATGCCGATGCCTTTGCCGGGGTCGACCACTGGCTGGCCGCTTTGCTTGCCGATGCGTGGCCACGTTCGGCGCCCTTGCTGGACCCGGCGGCGGCGGTTTTCGGTTGGGCTGCCGCGGGAACGGACGAGGGTGAGGGCGGTGCCGTTCGCCCCGCCGTGGCGTTTATCAAGGCGCGGCTCGACGGCATGCGGTTTGTGGCCGAAGGGCAGGCACCGGTTGACGGGCGGTTGCGCCGCTGGTGGCGGGCCTTGCGCGGCTCGTTCCTTTCGCAACGGTGACCGCGCCCCCATATTCACCGGGATGACCCCGCCGCCCGCCATTCCGCCGGAAATCCTGCCGGGCCTGCCTGCAGTCCCTGGCCTGCCCGCAAATCTTGCCGGATGGTTCGCCGCCAGGGGCTGGCGCGTGCGGCGCCACCAGCGCGACATGCTCGACGCCGCGCACAACGGGCAGCACGCGCTGCTGGTGGCCGATACCGGCGCGGGCAAGACGCTGGCGGGCTTCCTGCCGACGCTGGTGGATTTCGCGGGCGATACGCCGCCCGGCGATGGCTTGCACACGCTGTACATTTCCCCGCTCAAGGCGCTGGCGCACGACGTGCAGCGCAATCTGCTGGCCCCGGTAGAGGCGCTGGGCCTGCCCTTGCGGGCCGAAACCCGCAGCGGCGATACCCCGTCCGACCGCAAGGCGCGGCAACGCGCCCGGCCCCCGCACGTGCTGCTGACGACGCCCGAATCGCTCTCCCTGCTGCTCAGCTATCCCGAAGCGGACACGCTGTTTGCGAGGCTGCGCCATGTCATCGTTGATGAAGTTCACGCTTTCGCCAACGGCAAGCGCGGCGATCTGCTGACGCTGGCGCTGACCCGGTTGCAGGCGATTGCCCCTGCGATGCGGCGGGTGGCGCTTTCGGCAACGGTGGCCGACCCGGACGATTTCCGCGCCTGGCTGGCGCCGGGCGGCGATGCGCAGGCGGTGCGGCTGGTGGAAGGGGAACCGGGCGCACCGCCGGAGCTGGCGATCCTGTGCCCCGAAGACCAGCGCGTGCCGTGGGGCGGGCATGCCGCTGCCTGGGCGGTACCGCAGATCTATGACGAAATCCGCCGCAACCGGACCACGCTGATCTTCACCAACACGCGGTTTCTGGCCGAATACATCTTCCAGCTTCTGTGGGACGTGAACGACGACAAGCTGCCGATCGGCATTCACCACGGTTCGCTTTCGAAAGAGGCGCGGCGCAAGGTGGAAGGGGCGATGGCGCGCGGCGAACTGCGGGCGCTGGTTTGCACGGCCAGCCTCGATCTTGGGGTGGACTGGGGCGATGTGGATCTGGTCATCCAGATGGGCGCGCCCAAGGGATCGTCGCGCCTGTTGCAGCGGATCGGCCGGGCCAACCACCGGCTCGACTGTCCCAGCCGTGCGCTGCTGGCTCCGGGCAACCGCTTCGAGTTTCTCGAAGCCTTTGCCGCGCAGGAAGCCGTTGCCGAAGGGCGGCGCGATGGCGAGGATTTCCGCGCGGGCGGGCTGGACGTGCTGGCGCAGCATGTCATGGCGCGCGTCTGTGCCGGGCCGTTCGACGAAGCCGCGTTCCACGCCGAAGTGCGCTCTGCCAGTGCCTATCGCTGGGTCGATGCAGCACAGTGGCAGCGCGTGCTCGCCTTCGTGGGGACGGGGGGATACGCGCTGCGTGCCTATGACCGCTTCAAGCGCATCGTGCGCGACCGCAACGGCACCTGGCGGCTGACCCACCCCGAACACGCCGCGCGGCACCGGCTTAACGCCGGGATCATCGTCGATGCCGAAATGCTCGACGTGCGCTTCCGCAACGGGCGCACGCTTGGCAAGGTGGAGGAAAGCTTCGGGGCGACGCTCTCGCCCGGCGACACGATCCGCTTTGCCGGCATGGATCTGGAAGTGGAAGGCGTGCGCGATCTGGACCTGATCGTGCGCGCGGCGAAGAAACCGGGCCAGATCCCCAGCTACATGGGCGCCCGCCTGCCGCTGACCACGCACCTTTCCGCCCGCGTCCGCGGCCTGATGGTGGACCGCGCCGGGTGGGTGCGCTTCCCCGACGATGTGCGCGAATGGCTGGAAATGCAGGACTGGCGCAGCCGCCTGCCCGGCCCGGACGATCTGCTGGCGGAAAGCTTTCCCCACAAGGACAGGCACTACACCGTCTACTACACCTTCGAAGGGTGGAACGCCAACCAGTCGCTCGGCATGCTCATCACCCGGCGGATGAACGAACGCGGGCTGATGCCGCTGGGCTTTGTTGCCAACGATTATGCGCTGGCGGTATGGGGCGCGCGGCCGGTGGACGATCCCGCGCCGCTGCTTTCGCCCGATATCCTGGCGCACGAGTTCGTCGAATGGGTGCAGGAATCGCACCTGCTGCGCCGCGCCTTCCGCGAAGTGGCGGTGATTTCCGGGCTGGTCGAGCGCCAGCAGCCGGGCAAGCGCAAATCGGGCAGGCAGGTGACCTTTTCCACCGACCTGATCTACGACGTGCTGCGCAAGTACGAACCCGACCACCTGCTGATCGAAGCAGCGTGGGCCGATGCGCGCGCGCGGATGACGGACGTGGGGCGGCTGGGCGATCTGCTTGACCGCGCGGCCGACCAGCTCGTGCATGTCACGCTCGATCGCGTTACCCCGCTGGCGGTGCCGGTGCTGGTGATGATCGGGCGCGAAGCGACCCCGGCGGGCGCGGCGGACGACGAACTGCTGCTGGAAGCCGAAAGCCTTGCCGCCGCGGCGATGCGGGCGACCTGAACCGGGGCGGCGTTCAGTTTGTTTCGCGCGCCAGACGGTCGGCCAGTTCCGCGATTTCGGGCGGATCGAGCAGCCATGTGCGCGTTGCACGGCCTTCGCGGTGGATCGGCCGGGTCAGCACCACCCGCGCGTTTTCACGCGCATGCGGCTTGTAGATGGCATAGTGCATGGCGCAGTCGCGGATCGTGCCGATGATCGGCACGCGGCCTTCCAGATCAATCATCGTGGCGGGCTGGTCCCATGGAATCGCGTCGGTAAACGCCATCGTCACACGTCCAGGTTGGCCACGTTCAGCGCGTTTTCCTGAATGAAATCGCGGCGCGGTTCGACCACGTCGCCCATCAGCCGGGTAAAGATCTCGTCGGTCACGTCCGCGTCTTCGACCTTCACCTGCAACAGCGAACGGTTTTCCGGGTCCAGCGTCGTTTCCCAGAGCTGTTCGGCGTTCATTTCGCCAAGGCCCTTGTACCGCTGGATCGCCAGCCCCTTGCGCCCGCCGGCAAACACCGTTTCCAGCAGTTCCGAGGGCCGGGTGATCGAATCCTTGTCCTGCACGACCGGCGCGGGCGGCACATCGCCATCGTCTTCGGCCAACAGCGCCGGATCGGGTTCGGCCGCTGCCGTGCCAGCGCGGACCAGCCGCGCCACGCCCGAATAGACATCGGCATGTTCGGCGGCCAGCCGGGCGAGCTTGCGCGCTTCGGCGCTGACCAGAAAACCGGCCTCGATCACATGATGGTCGGTCACCCCGCGCCAGATGCGCTGGATGTGGTAGCCACCTTCTTCGGCCAGGGCCACGGTCCAGCGCGCCTCGGTATCGCCGCGATCCAGCCAGCGGGTGGTGCGGGCCAGCGCCTCGTCGCGGGTCTGCGGCGTCAGGTCCGGGTCGAGCGCACCAGCCAGCGCCAGCGCCTCGATGATCGCGGGATTGTAGCGGCGTGGCACGAAGGCCATCAGGTTGCGCATGCGCAGGGCGTGATCGACCAGGCTTTCCAGATCGGGGCCGCTGCGCGCGCCGCCTGCGGTTTCCAGCACGCGCCCGGCCAGCCCGGCTTCGACCAGATAGCGGTCCAGCGCCGCGTTGTCCTTGAGATAGACTTCGCTGCGGCCCTTGGCGACCTTGTAGAGCGGGGGCTGGGCGATGAACAGGTGCCCGGCGCGGATGATGTCCGGCATCTGGCGGTGGAAGAAGGTGAGCAGCAAGGTGCGGATATGCGCGCCGTCCACGTCGGCGTCGGTCATGATGACGATCTTGTGGTAGCGCAACTTGGCGAGGTTGAACTCGTCGCGGATGCCGGTGCCCATTGCCTGGATCAGCGTGCCGACTTCCTTGGAACCGATGATCCGGTCAAACCGGGCGCGTTCGACGTTGAGGATCTTGCCCTTCAGCGGGAGGATCGCCTGCGTCTTGCGGTCGCGCCCCTGCTTGGCGCTGCCGCCTGCCGAATCCCCTTCGACCAGGAACAGTTCGCACTTCGAAGGATCGCGTTCCTGGCAATCGGCCAGCTTGCCCGGCAGGCTGGCAATGTCCATCGCGCCCTTGCGCCGGGTCAGTTCGCGCGCGCGCCGCGCGGCTTCACGCGCGGCAGCCGCGTCGATCACCTTGAGGATCACCGATTTGGCGTGGGCGGGGTTTTCCTCCAGCCATTCGCTCATCTTGTCAGCCATCAGGCTTTCCAGCGGCTGGCGCACTTCGGAGGAAACCAGCTTGTCCTTGGTCTGGCTGGAAAACTTGGGGTCGGGCAGCTTGACCGAAACGATCGCGGTCAGCCCTTCGCGCATGTCATCGCCCGAAAGCGTGACCTTTTCCTTCTTCAGCATGCCCGACCGTTCGGCATAGCCGTTGAGCGTGCGGGTCAGCGCGGCGCGGAACGCGGCAAGATGCGTGCCGCCATCGCGCTGCGGGATGTTGTTGGTGAAGGTCAGGACGTTTTCGTAGTAGCTGTCGTTCCACTGCAGGGCCACGTCGATGCCGATGCCATCGCGGTTGGCGCTGATCGAGATCGGTTCGGGCATCAGCGGCTGCTTGTTGCGGTCAAGGTATTTGACGAAGGCGCCGATGCCGCCTTCGTAATACAGGTCGTGCTCCTTGACCTCTTCGTGGCGCTTGTCGCGCAGCAGGATACGCACGCCTGAATTGAGGAACGCCAGTTCGCGGTAGCGGTGTTCCAGCTTGTCGAAATCGAACTCGGTCACGTTCTTGAAAGTGTCGGTGCTGGCCAGGAAGGTCACGCGCGTGCCCTTCTTTCCGGCAGGGGCATCGCCCGTCACGCGCAGCGGCTCCACCGCATCGCCGTGGGCGAACTTCATCCAGTGTTCCTTGTCGTCGCGCCAGATGGTCAGCTCCAGCCATTCCGACAGCGCGTTCACCACCGAAACGCCGACGCCGTGCAGGCCGCCCGAAACCTTGTAGGCATTGTCGTCCGAGGTGTTCTCGAACTTCCCGCCGGCGTGAAGCTGGGTCATGATGACTTCGGCTGCGGAAACGCCTTCTTCGGCATGGATGCCGGTGGGAATGCCGCGCCCGTTGTCCTCGACCGAAACCGAACCGTCCGGGTTCAGCTCGATCAGCACCAGGTCGCAATGCCCGGCCAGCGCCTCGTCGATGGCGTTGTCGGAAACTTCGAACACCATGTGGTGCAGGCCGGACCCATCGTCGGTATCGCCAATGTACATGCCGGGGCGCTTGCGCACCGCATCAAGGCCCTTCAAAACCTTGATCGAATCCGCGCCATAGGTGTTGGTGTTCGGGGTGTTTTCGTTCGTGCTGGCCATATTCTGCACATAGGCACTTAAGGGCGATAACCCAAGCGAATCCGGCCCGTTTTGCACAGGCGGCGCAGATCGCCGGGCGGCCCGGAAAAGCATTTGCGAAACCGTGCGGCCTCCACCACGATGGCGCAGCAAACCCAACCGTGCGGGACAGACCGAAACGATGCGCCGACCAACTGCCATTCTTGCAGCAATGCTTGCCACAACGCTTGTTTCCGCCGCGCCCGCGATGGCCGCGGATGCCCCGCCTGCCGCGGGTTTGCGGCCCGATCAGATGGCCTATCGCGCCCTGCTCAGGGAAATGGTGGAAACCGATACCTCGATCACCACCGGCAGTTGCACCGCGCTGGCCGACAAGATCGAAGGTCACTTGCGCAGTGCGGGCTTTGCCGATGGCGAGCTGCATCGCTTTGCCGTGCCCGAATACCCCAGGGAAGGCGGCATCGTGGCGGTGCTGCCGGGCACGTCTGCAAGGCAGAAGCCGATCCTGTTGCTCGGTCATCTGGATGTTGTCGTAGCCAAGCGCGAGGACTGGACCCGCGATCCTTACGCTTTCATCGAGGAAGGCGGCTATTTCTATGGCCGCGGCGTGGCCGACATGAAGGCGATGGTCGCCATCTGGACCGACATGCTGATGCGTTTCCGCAAGGAAGGCCGCAAACCGAAACGCACGATCAAGCTGGCGCTGACCTGTGGCGAGGAAACCAGCACGGCCTTCAACGGCGCGAAGTGGCTGGCGGAAAACCGCCGCGATCTGATCGACGCTGCCTTTGCGCTCAACGAAGGCGGCAGCGGGCGCACGGACAAGCCGCTGGAACAGGGCGGGCGGGTGGTTGTGCAGAACATCCACGTCGGGGAAAAGACGCCGGTCAACTACCGCATCGAAGCGACCAACCCCGGTGGGCACAGTTCCACCCCGGTGCGCGAAAACGCGATCTATGCCCTCGCCGATGCGCTTGCACGGGTGCGCGATTTCGATTTCCCGCTGATGCTCAACGCCACGACCCGCGCCTATTTTTCCAAGGCAGGTGCGGCGCGCGGCGATGCCATGGGGCAGGCGATGATGGCCATCGCTGCCAACCCGGCGGACAAGCAGGCCGAAGCCCTGCTCAATACCGACCGTGCGTTCCATTCAATGCTGCGCACGACCTGCGTTGCCACGCTGCTTGATGGCGGGCACGCCAACAACGCGCTGCCGCAACGCGCCGGCGCAAACATCAATTGCCGCATCTTTCCCGGCGTTTCGGCCGAAGCGGTGCGCAAGACGCTGGAAACGGTCGTTGCCGATCCGGCGATGACCGTGGTCAGGACCGACCATCGCGGGCCGGATGCGGTGGCCCCGCCGCTGGACCCGAAGATCATCGGTCCGGCGGAAAAACTGGTGGCGAAGTATTATCCCGGCGTGCCGCTGGTGCCGGTGATGTCCACCGGGGCCACCGATGGCGTGTTCCTGGCCGCCGCCGGAATCCCCAGCTATGGCCCGCCCGGCCTGTTCGGCAATCCCGATGGCAACGGCGTGCACGGGCTGAACGAACGCATCACCACCAGGGCGGTGTTCACCGGGCGCGATCTGCTGACCGACCTGGTGATCGCCTATGCCTTTTGAGCTGTGGATAGCTGCCCCGATTGCCCCTTGACGCCGGAGTTGCCGCAGTGTTCCTTGATGCCCATGCGTAACACTGCGGTCACGCGGCTCAGCCATGACTGCCCTCGCCGGGGCATTACCGCTCCGTCTGCAAGGAACCGATGATGCGCACCGCCCGGACAAGGACATGCTGCACGAGGCGCTGATCGAGCGGGCGGCTGCGGCCAGGCCCCATTGCGGCGATGGCGCCGCGTCCGATCATGTCCTGCGCAACGATCGTCACCTGTCCAACTGCCCCGCGCTGGTGCTCAACGCCGATTACACCCCGCTCAGCTACTACCCGCTCAGCTTGTGGCCCTGGCAGACCGCGATCAAGGCGGTGTTCCTTGAACGGGTGGACATCATCGAAACCTACGAACGCGAAGTGCACAGCCCCGGCTTCGGCATGAAGCTGCCTTCGGTCATCGCGCTGCGCCAGTACGTGCGGCCCAGCGAATACCCGGCGTTCACCCGGTTCAACCTGTTCCTGCGCGATCGTTTCCAGTGCCAGTACTGCGGCAGCCCCGAACAGTTGACCTTCGACCATATCGTGCCGCGCCGGCTGGGCGGGCGCACATCGTGGGAAAATGTCGCGGCGGCCTGTTCGCCCTGCAACCTGCGCAAGGGCGGGCGCACGCCCGAACAGGCGCGGATGAAGCTGATGTCGCGGGCGATACGGCCCACGACGTGGCAGTTGCAGGAACGGGGCCGTGCCTTTCCGCCCAACTATCTGCACGAAACCTGGCGCGACTGGCTTTACTGGGATGTCGAGCTGGAATCCTGATCCGCGCGCGGCATCAGGCCCGCGCCCTTCAGGAACAGCGCCAGCGTGACCAGCGCAACCCCTGCCGCCACCAGCAGCGGCATCGCCGGAAGCTGCATGATCGCCGCCGGGCCGCTGAACGCCGCCAGGATCTGGGTATAGAACGGCGGACCGATGATTGCCGCCAGAGAGCCGACCGATTGCACCGCGCCCTGCAATTCGCCCTGGCTGCGCGCATCGACCGCGCGGCTGTTGAGCGCGGCTATCGGTGCCTGCACGAACCCCTGCAACGAACCGACCGCGATGGCCGCGTAGATCTGCCAGGTGGTCTGCGCCACGGCATAGAGCACCGCGGCCACGCCAAGGCTTGTCACGCCGAGGATCACCGCCCGCCGTTCCCCTAGCCGGGGCAGGGCAAAGCGCAGGCCCACGCTTTGCACCAGCGCGCTGGAAAAGCCGACGACCGCCAGTGAAAGCCCGACCTCGCGCGCGGTGAACCCATAGGCGGCGATGGTGAAATAGGGCCACACCGCCGGATAGACCACATGCGCCAGTTGCCACACGCCCAGCGCGGCGACGAACCACAGCACGCGGGGGCTTTGCCCGCGCAGCACCCGCAGGGATGCCATCGCGTTGGCGCGCCGCCAGTCGAACGGGCGGCGGTTTTCGCGCGGCAGTGATTCCTTGAGGAACAGGAAGCCGAACGCGAAATTGGTCAACGACAGGGCGGCTGCGGCGTAGAACGGCAGGCGCCCGTCGATCCCGCCGAGCAATCCACCGACGGCGGGTCCGACCACGAAGCCCACGCCGAAAGCCAGCCCCAGCGTGCCGAACGCTGCCGCGCGGCGTTCTGGCGGGGTGACATCGGCGATATAGGCATAGGCGGCGGAAAAGCTTGCGCCGGTGATCCCGGCCACCAGCCTGCCGATCACCAGCCACCAGAAGTGCGGCGCGGTGGCCTGAACCAGATAGTCCAGACCCAGCAGCAGGACCGACAGCAGCAGCACCGGCCTGCGCCCGAACCGGTCGGAAAGGTTGCCGATCACCGGGGCGAAGATGAACTGCATCGCCGCATAGCCCGCGCCGAGCCACCCGGCGTATTCCGCCGCAGTGCTGATATCCACCCGCGTCAGTTCGACGATCAGCCCCGGCAGGACCGGAGCGACCACGCCAAAGCCCAGCATGTCGATCAGGACGATGGCAAAGACGATGCCGAACGCGGCGCGCTGGGGGATGGCGGTTCTCCTGATGCGGTTGCGGGGTTACCTGCGGGTCAGCGCGGTTTCGCTTTCGGCCATGAGCTGGGCGACGATGGCTGCCACGGGTTCTTCCTTCGTGACCATGCCGACCGACTGCCCGGCCATGACCGATCCACGCTCCACATCGCCGTCGATCACTGCGCGGCGCAGCGCCCCGGCCCAGAAGTGCTCGATCTCAAGCTGTGCCTCGCCCATGTCGATAGCGCCAGAATCAAGCTTGCGGGCCACTTCGATCTGCTTGGCGGTAAACTCTTCGGTGCCCTTGTTCTTGAGCGCACGCACCGGAATCACCGGCAGGCGCGGGTCCACCTGCACGCTGGCGATCGCATCGCGGGCGTTGCCGCGGAAGAACGCCGCCTTGAACGCGGGATGGGCGATGGATTCGCTGGCGCAGGCAAAGCGCGTGCCCAGTTGCACGCCGCTTGCGCCCATTTCCAGATAGCTGGCGATCATCTCGCCCCGCCCGATGCCGCCGGCGACGAAGACAACGTGCTCTTCGGCCAGCGCGGGCAGGAACTCCTGCGCCAGCACCGATGTCGATACCGGGCCGATGTGACCGCCCGCTTCGGACCCTTCGATCACCAGCGCATCGGCGCCGGAACGCAGCAGCTTCCTGGCCAGTGCCAGCGTGGGGGCAAAGACCAGCACTTTCGCACCGAACGCCTTGATCGCCTCGACACTGCCCTTGGGCGGGATGCCGCCTGCCAGCACCACGTGGCCAACCTTGTGCCGCGCGCAGACCGCGATCAGATCGAACAGCGCCGGGTGCATGGTGATCAGGTTCACGCCGAACGGCTTGTCGGTCAGCGCCCGTGTCGCGGCGATTTCGGTATCGAGCAGGTCGGGCGTCATCGCCCCGCAAGCGATCACGCCGAACCCGCCGGCGTTGCTGATCGCGGAAACCAGATTGCGCTCCGACACCCAGCTCATCGCGCCGCACAGGATCGCGTGTTCGGTGCCAAGGAACGCCGCGCCACGGCGCATCAGCCCGGATGTCCTTGGGGTGGCAGTCGTGGCGTTTGCGGTCATTGAAGTGGTTCCCGTCGGGTAGGCTGGCGCGCTTTACGGCCCCTTCGTGTCCGCAACAAGGCAGGACTTGCCCGCACCGTGCCGCGGTGAAAGGCTTATTCGCCGTCCAGCTCGTAAGCGGTGTGCAGCACGCGCACGGCCAGTTCCGTCTCGTCCTCGTCGATCAGCACCGAAACCTTGATTTCGCTGGTGGTGATCGCCTGGATGTTGATGCCGCGATCGGCCAGCGCGCGGAACATCGTGGCGGCGACGCCTGCATGGCTGCGCATGCCCACGCCAACGACGCTGATCTTGGCCACCTTGCTGTTGGCCAGCATGCGGTAATAGCCGATCGTGTCCTTGCGCTCTTCCAGCAGCGCCTGGGTGCGCGCCAGATCGGACAGCGGCACGGTGAAGGTCACGTCGGTTTCGCCACGGTCCTTGGCGATGTTCTGGATGATCATGTCGACGTTGATGTTCGCGGCCGCCAGCGGCCCGAAAATCGCCGCCACCGCGCCGGGGCGGTCGGCGATGCGGGTCAGGGTGATCTTGGCTTCGTTCTTGTCGGCAGCGATGCCGGTGATCAGCTGGCGTTCCATATCAAGTCCTTCCAGTTCCTCGTCGCTGACGATCATCGTGCCGGGGATCGAATCCGCTGCCGGGGCATCGTCGTCGATGAACGACGACAGCACCTGCACGCGCACGCCTTCCTTCATCGCCAGGCTGACCGAGCGGGTCTGCAGCACCTTCGATCCGACCGAGGCCAGTTCGAGCATTTCCTCGTACGTCACGTTCTTGAGCTTGCGCGCCTTGGCGACGATGCGCGGATCGGTGGTATAGACCCCGTCCACGTCGGTGTAGATGTCGCAGCGATCGGCCTTGACCGCGGCGGCCACGGCCACGGCGGACGTGTCCGACCCGCCCCGGCCCAGCGTGGTCGCGCGGCCCGCCGGGCTGACGCCCTGAAAGCCGGGGATCACCGCGATTTCGCCCGCGCCCATGCTGGCCAGCAGGGCGTCGGCGTCGATATCCTCGATCCGCGCCTTGGCGTGGGCATCGTCGGTCCTGATCGGCACCTGCCAGCCAAGCCACGAACGCGCCTTGCAGCCCAGCGCCTGCAAGTGCATCGCCAGCAGGCCGGAGGTCACCTGTTCGCCGCTGGCCACGACCACATCGTATTCGGCGGGATCGTAAAGCGGATCGGCTTCGCGGCAGAAGTTCACCAGACGGTCGGTCTCGCCCGCCATGGCCGAGACCACCACGGCAACTTCATGCCCGGCGGCCTGCTGGCGCTGCACGATGCGCGCCACGCGGCGGATGCGCTCGGTTCCGGCCATGGACGTGCCGCCGAATTTCATCACGATGCGGGCCAAGGGCTTGCTCCAGGGTTGTGCCAGTGAAAGAATCTTTCCCGCATGGCCAGTAGACCGGGCGGCGCGCGCGCTTTACGGACGTCATATGAGCAATGCAACCTCTGCCAGCACCATCCGCCCCGATGAGGCTGCGCATTTCGGCCAGTTGGCTGCGGACTGGTGGAACCCCAAAGGCGCGTCCGCCATGCTCCACCGGCTCAATCCGGTGCGGCTGGGCTTCATCCGCGATGCAATCGACGCGCACTTCGCCGCCGATCCGCGCGGGGCACGGCCACTGTCCGGCCGGCGCGCGCTCGATGTCGGCTGCGGTGCGGGCCTGCTGTGCGAACCGCTCGCCCGGCTTGGCGCCACGGTCACCGGGATTGACGCCGCGCCCGAAAACATTGCTGCCGCCAGCCTGCACGCGCAAGGGGCGGGGCTGGAGATCGACTACCGCTGCGCCGATGTCGGCCAGCTTGGCCTTGCCGGATACGATCTGGTCACCGCAATGGAGGTGATCGAACACGTCGCCGACAAGCGCGCCTTCATCGCCGCCCTTGCGGGCGCACTGGACAAGGACGGGCTGATGGTCCTGTCCACCCCGAACCGTACCATGCGTTCGCGGCTGCTGCTGGTGGAAGGAGCCGAAACGCTGGGCATGGTGCCGCGCGGCACGCACCACTGGGACGATTTCATCACCCCGCTCGAACTGCACGATCTGCTGGCCGAAGCAGGGCTGGCGATGGGCAACCCGATGGGCATCGCGTGGAGCGTGGGGCGCGGTCTGCACATCGCCGACGATCTTGCCTTGAACTACATCGTCACCGTCACGCACGACCGGGGAGCATAGCCATGGCCGAACGGTTCGAACGCCACAAGCAACCGTGGACCAGCGACGAGCTGCAGAAGCTGCACGCGCTGGCCAAGAAGGGCATGCCGCTCAAATCCATCGCCAAGGCGCTGACCCGCAGCGAGGAATCGGTGAAGATCCGCGCCAAGGCGGATGGTCTTGGGATTGCAAAACTGCGTTGAGGCATCAGGCCTGCGCGGGCAGGAAACGTTCGACCAGATCGCGTGCCAGCCGCGCCGGACGCAGCGTTTCGGCATCAAGGCAGCACCAGCTCGACCGCACTTCGGCCAGCACTTCTTCGCCGCGCTTGATGATCGTTTCATAGAACGCGCGCGCGCCCTGCACCTTTTCCAGGACGACATGGGCAATCACCGTGTCATCGAGGAAGGTCGGGCGGCGATAGGTGATCTCGTGCTTGAGCGCGACCCACAGGTGCGCCGCCACCGCCTCTGCCGGGGCCAGCGCCCGCCAGTGGTCAATCACCGCATCCTGCACCCAGTTGAGGTAGGACGCGTTGTTGACGTGGCCCATGAAGTCGATGTCCGAAGGCTGGACGGCAATGGGCACGAGATGAGGGGGCTGCTTGTTCACACTGATGTAGATAACACGATTCGCGCCCGTGCGATAGGCGGCGCGCCACCCTTTTGCGGTGCCGGGTTCAGCCTGTCGCCACGGTTATCGCCAGCACTGCGATCGCGCCGGGTTTGCCGCCGAAGTCCACCGTTTCGCCAGCCTCTGCCCCCATCAGCGCGCGGCTTAGCGGGGCGGAAAAGGCCAGCAGCCCGGCGGCGGGATCGGCCTCGTCATCGCCGACGATGGTCACGCAGCGTTCGGTGCCGTTGAGGCGAAAGGTCACCGTGCAGCCGAACGCGACCGCGCTGCCGTCGGGGCGGTCCACCAGTTGTGCACTGGCCTGCCGCGTGCTCCAGTAACGCAGGGTTCGCCGCGCCTTTGCGATGGCATCGTCGTCCGTCAGGGCGGCAATCTCCGCCTCAAGCCGCGCCACGTGCGCGCGGATCTGCGCCAGCCCGCGCGCGGTCACCAGGTTCGGTCCGGGCGGGATCGGCAGTTCGAACTTGGGTTCGAGGTGTTCGTCATCGCCTTCGCGGCGGAAGGCCACGCTCATCCGGCGGACGCCGCGCGGTCGATCATGTCCATGAAATTGCGCGCGGCATCGCGGTCTGCCGCATCCTTGAACGCCACATCCAGATCGGGCGCGGCGGACAGCATGTAGAGGATCGACCACAGGCCAAAGCGCCGCGCGCGATCCTGCTCCAGCCCGAAGTCCACCAGCATCCGCTCAATCCCGGCCTCCAGCACGGCCGGCGTGGCTTGCGCAATATCGGCGTCCCCGAAATACCGGCGCATCTGATCGTCGAGTTCCATGGGATGGGCTTATGCGATGCGTCGGGCGGACGCAACGGGACCGACTGCCGGTCCCTGACCCTTTCCGCCTGCGGGAAGGGGGGTGGGCCTCCGCTCTCTCGATCAAAAACAAGGTCCGCCCAGCTTTGAGCCGACGAGTACCACCGCGCTTGCCCATGATCGCCAGCAATAGCGATGTCATCAACCCAGTGGCGGTAGCGGAAGATAGAAGGGTTAGATCGATGACTTGCGAGTTTTTTTACAGTCGTTTCTACAGAGTCTGATTCAAAATTATCCGACGTGATTACATACTCTTGCGATGCGGCGGTTGCGGTTCAGCCAGGCCAGTGTTCGCTCGACGACCCAACGGCGCGGAAGAACCAGGAGCCCTTTGCGACATCGGATCGCTTGACGATCTCGACGGTCCATTTGCCGATCCGCCTGAAGGCGTCTCCGAGCTTGTCGCCAAGCATAGCCACCATCGGCGAAGATATGGCGCAGCCATGGGAAGCGTCGGATGATCTCACGCAGCACCAGCGCCGCACCGTCGAGACCGGCGGAAAGCAGGGTAGCAGCATCCGCTACGGCAGCCCACTGCGCAGCCGATACAGGATCTAAGCCGCTACCTTTCGCAACCCTTCGCTATCCCCACGTCCCGCCAGCAACCCGGCAATCGAGATGTCCTCGTCCAGTCCGTCCCAGTGGATGCCGTCGCGGCTCAGGAAAAACTCCTCCCGATCCGCCTCGGATGCATGCAGCAACCGGGGAAACCATGCCAAAGGTACGCCGATCGTGCGGCCATCGTCGAGTTCGACCCAAAGGCTGTGCTGGTCGAAGCGGACGGACAGAGGCTCAGGCGAAATAGTCATTCCACGCCCTTTCAAGTTCTTCGCGCCGCAGTTCGATAACATTAATCAAAAGCGAAAGCACGTGCGGCGGAAAGCCCCGGTCGTACGCGAGGCTTACTTCCGGCAGGAGCCAGAACTTCGCCGTGTCACGGCCTTTGGTTACGTGAATGTGTGCGGGCTCGCGCGGATTGCCCTCGTTCGAGAAGAAGTGGAAGCGGTAACCGTTCCAGTCGAAGACTTTGGGCACCGCCTTTCACCTCACTCCGCCGCGATTCCCGCCGCGCCGAACATGTCCACTTCGATTTCGGCGGTTGCGGCCTCGTTCGCGGCGCCCTTGGCCTTGCGGCGCTTGTCGAAGCTGTTCCACACCGTGTTCCAGTCGCCCTTGGTGGCGGCCTTGGAATATTCGGTGGCGCGGGTTTCGAAGAAGTTGGCGTGTTCCACCCCGTTGAGCAGCGGGGCCAGCCATGGCAGCGGGTGATCGTCGATCATGTACACCGCCGGCAGGCCGAGCTGCGACAGGCGCCAGTCGGCGATGTAGCGGATGTAGCGTTTGATTTCCTTCGCGCTCATCCCCGGCACCGGACCTTGTTCGAAGGCCAGGTCGATGAACGCATCTTCCAGCCGCACGGTCTTCTGGCAGCAGTCGATGATGTCTTCCTTCACCGCCTTGGTCAGGCAGCCGCGTTCCTGCACGAAGGCGTGGAACAGGCGGGTGATGCCTTCGCAGTGCAGCGATTCATCGCGCACCGACCACGAAACGATCTGGCCCATGCCCTTCATCTTGTTGAAGCGCGGGAAGTTCATCAGCATGGCGAAGCTGGCGAAAAGCTGCATGCCTTCGGTAAAGCCGCCGAACATCGCCAGCGTGCGGGCGATATCCTCGTCCGTGTCCACGCCGAAGGTGTGCATGTAATCGTGCTTGGCCTTCAGTTCCTCGTACTCAAGGAACATGCCGTATTCGCTTTCGGGCATGCCGATGGTGTCGAGCAGGTGGCTGTAGGCGGCGATGTGCACGGTTTCCATGTTGGAAAACGCGGCCAGCATCATCTTGATCTCGGTCGGCTTGAACACGCGGCCGTACTGTTCGTGGTAGCAGTTCTGCACTTCCACGTCGGCCTGGGTGAAGAAGCGGAAGATCTGCGTGAGCAGGTTGCGCTCATGCTCGGAAATCTTCTGCGCCCAGTCGCGGCAATCTTCGCCCAGCGGCACTTCTTCGGGCATCCAGTGCACCTGCTGCTGGCGCTTCCAGAACTCGTAGGCCCACGGATATTCGAAGGGCTTGTACGTGGCGCGGGCTTCAAGAAGGGGCATGGACGGCTCCGGTGACAGTAAGGGGTTATACGCCAGAACCCGCCGCGCGCGAAGCACGCAGCGGGGAAAGCGGAAGGTAAGCCTGGGGGTAAGCGGTGAAGCGGGCGTGCGCTATTTCCAGAACCAGCCCGGCTTCAGGCTGCGGTCCTTGCGGCTGCGCCACATCGAAATGTACATCCACAGGCCCGAAATGCCGAAGAACAGCAGCGCGAACCCGGTCATCAGCGAAATTGCCGTGCCCACCGGCCCGAACTCCTCGCCCGAATGCAGGTGATGGAACCAGCCGACCAGCGATTTCATGCCGCCGGGCCTGGCCTTGGGGCGGCACATCATCGTTTCGGGGCAGACAAACCCTTCCGGTGCGGCCGGGGCGGCAGCCTGCGCCCCTTCCGGCCACAGCGCGGTCACATGGCTGGCGATGCCGGTCACGGCCATCCACAGCATGAACACCCCGAAGAACACCGTGATCCAGCGGTGCCATTTGCGCATGAAACGAATCCCCTTGATAATGCGAATTGTTCGCAAGATTGAGCGGGGCCGCTTTAGCGGGCCGCGCCGGGAAAGCGCAAGCGCCTGTTTTGTCGCAACCTGTCGCGGTGCGGCGCGTTGCGACAGCGCGCACCCGGTCAAGGCCCGGCAGCCGGTTGAACGCTTCAGGGCGTGAAAGGGCTGCCGGAAGGGGCATGAAAGGCGACCTCAACGATTGGCCATCACTGGCAGGCGAGGCATTCCTCGTAGTCGGTCTGCCCGGCGCTCAGTTCGATGCGCGGGGCTGCGGCGGTATTGTCGGCCTCCACCCCACCGGCGAACCCGGCGCGCTGCACCGATTTGGAGCGCAGGTAGTAGAGCGACTTGATCCCGCGCTCCCACGCCTGGAAGTGCAGCATCATCAGATCCCACTTGTCCACGTCGGCCGGGATGTAGAGGTTCAGCGACTGCGCCTGGTCGATATAGGGCGTGCGGTCCGCCGCGAACTCCAGCAGCCACCGCTGGTCGATCTCGAAGCTGGTCTTGTACACGGCCTTTTCCTCTGGCGAGAGGAAATCGAGGTGCTGGATCGACCCGCCGTGTTCGAGGATCGAGTTCCATACGTTGGTGGAATCCTTGCTTTTTTCCGCCAGCAGTTTCTGCAGGTAGGGGTTCTTGACCACGAACGAGCCGGACAGCGTCTTGTGCGTGTAGATATTGGCCGGGATCGGTTCGATGCAGGCGCTGGTGCCGCCGCAGATGATCGAGATCGACGCCGTAGGCGCGATCGCCATCTTGCACGAAAACCGCTGCATCACGCCCATTTCCGCCGCATCGGGGCACGCGCCGCGTTCCTGCGCAAGCAGGATCGAGGCTTCATCAGCCTTGGCCGCGACATGGCGGAACATCTTGAGGTTCCACGCCTTGGCCATGGCCGATTCAAAGGCGATGCCCTTCATCTGCAGGAACGAATGGAAGCCCATCACCCCCATGCCGACCGACCGTTCGCGCATCGCGGAATACTTTGCCCGGTCCATTTCCGCAGGCGCGCGGTCGATATAGTCCTGCAGCACGTTGTCGAGGAAGCGCAGCACGTCTTCGATGAACCGCTTGTCGGCGTTCCATTCGTCCCACGTTTCAAGGTTGAGCGAGGACAGGCAGCAGACCGCGGTGCGATCGTTGCCAAGATGATCGCGGCCCGTCGGCAGGGTGATTTCCGAACAGAGGTTGGAGGTCGAAACCTTCAGCCCCAGATCGCGGTGATGCTTGGGCATCATGCGGTTCACGGTATCGGAAAACACGATGTACGGTTCGCCCGTGGCCAGCCGGGTTTCGACCAGCTTCTGGAACAGCGAACGCGCATCGACCGTGCTGCGCACCGAACCGTCCTTGGGGCTGCGCAGGTGGAACTCGGCGCCTTCGCGCACCGCTTCCATGAACTCGTCGGTCAGCAGCACGCCGTGGTGCAGGTTCAGCGCCTTGCGGTTGAAATCGCCGCTGGGCTTGCGGATTTCGAGGAACTCCTCGATTTCCGGGTGCGACACGTCGAGATAGCAGGCGGCCGAACCGCGCCGCAGCGACCCCTGGCTGATCGCCAGCGTCAGGCTGTCCATCACCCGCACGAAGGGGATGATGCCGCTGGTCTTGCCGTTCAGGCCGACGGATTCGCCAATCCCGCGCACCTTGCCCCAGTACGTGCCGATGCCGCCCCCGCGCGAGGCGAGCCAGACGTTTTCGTTCCACGTGGCAACGATGCCTTCAAGACTGTCGTCCACCGAGTTGAGGTAGCACGAGATCGGCAGGCCGCGCCCGGTGCCGCCGTTCGACAGGACCGGGGTGGCAGGCATGAACCACAGCTTCGAAATGTAGTCGTACAGGCGCTGGGCATGATCCTGATCGTCGGCATAGGCATCGGCCACGCGCGCAAACAGATCCTGGTACTTTTCGCCCGGCAGGAGGTAGCGGTCGTCCAGCGTGTCCTTGCCGAAATCGGTCAGCAGCGCATCGCGGGAATCATCGGTGACGATGGTGAAGCGGCGCGGATTGACCTTCTTGGAATCGCTGACGGGCGCCGCGGCAACGGCGGCTGCCGCAACGCTCGCGGCCATGCCTGCGACCAGCGCGTCACTGCCTGCGTCATCTGCCTTCATGCCCATCGCCTTCGTTTCCCCGGCCGCTGCCGGAGCGGGAGCAAGGGCCAATTCGTCATGCGCCGCCACGGAGCCGTCTCCAGTCCTGAAATCCACGTTGCAACCCCCGTTTCGCCACCAAGGCGTATCATCAAGCCATCCGGCCATCCCGCAAAAGCCGGGGCCGGATCGGTCGTCCATCATGCGAATCGGGCATTGCCTCCCGATCCTACATCAGTTGGAACGAATGGGGAACATTATTGTCCCGCAGCACGCCGTTCCGCCGTTTCACCATGAAACCCGTGTGTGGCTGACCTGTCCGTTCCGCAACGGCGGTGCGGTTGCCCCGTACGGGGAAAACCGGACCATTGCGTGAAAAACACGGCAAAGCGCCCCAAACTAGGTTTAGAGGTCCCCCTGATGTCCAACCACTACCCATAGTGCCTCAACGCGATTCAGACACAAGAGGGTAAACATGCGCAGGGGGACTCGTTTCGTCGCATGCCCGATTCGCTTCGTCGTGCGCGCGCCGATGGTGCGGTGCAGCAAGTGGCGGAACAGCGGCACTGCAAGAGGCAATCCGTGCCCCGGCCGGTTTATTTTTCCACCCCGATCAAATTGTGGACAAGATGGCGTCAATCGCCTTCATATGCGGTGTCCACAGGAATGGAGGGAACGCCATGCTGAATCTGATTTCGATCATCGTCACCGGGTTGGTCGTCGGCGTGCTGGCGCGCTTCTTCTATCCCGGCGCGGTCGACATGGGCCTGTTCAAGACCATCCTTTTGGGCGTGGGCGGCGCGCTGGTGGCCGGGATGCTGGCGAGCTGGCGCAGCAAGGCAACCTTTGGCGACAGCGTGAACCGCGCCGGATGCCTGGCATCGGTGCTGGGCGCGATGCTGCTGATCTTCCTGGGGCGCACCCTGCTGTAGCAACAAGGCGGCGGGGCGGCGGTCAGGCCCGCGGCGCGATGCGGCGATAGCTGAGCGCCTCGGCAATGTGCACGCGGCTCACCGATTCTGCCCCCGCCAGATCGGCGATCGTGCGCGCCACGCGCAGCATCCGGGTATAGCCGCGCGCGGACAGGCGCATCGCTTCGGCGGCCTGCGCCAGCAGCTTGCGCCCCGGCTCGTCCGGGGTGGCATGACGGTCGAGCAGGTCGGCATCGAGTTCGGCGTTGCTGCGCCGTCCCGTGCCATCCAGCCGTGCGCGCTGCACGCTGCGCGCGGCCGCCACACGGGCGGCGACCTGTTCCGATCCTTCGGCCGGGGGCGGCAGGGCGAGATCGGCGGCGGAAACCGGATCGACTTCGACGTGCAGGTCGATCCGGTCAAGCAGCGGGCCCGATACTTTCGACTGGTAATCGGCGGCGCAGCGCGGGGCGCGGCTGCACCCCAGCGCCGGATCGCCCAGATGGCCGCAACGGCAAGGGTTCATCGCCGCCACGAGCTGGACCCGCGCCGGGAAGGTGACATGGGCATTGGCGCGCGCCACCGTCACTTCGCCGGTTTCCAGCGGCTGGCGCAGCGAATCGAGCACGGCGCGCTGGAACTCCGGCAATTCATCGAGGAACAGCACGCCCAGATGCGCAAGGCTGACTTCGCCGGGCCGCACCTTCAGCCCGCCGCCGGTCAGCGCCGCCATGGATGCGGAATGGTGCGGGCTGCGGAACGGGCGGGCGCGGCTGATCCGCCCATCTTCCAGCGTGCCCGCGACCGACGCCACCATCGACACTTCCAGCGCCTCTGCCGGCGAAAGATCGGGCAGGATGCCCGGCAGGCACGACGCCAGCAGCGATTTGCCCGCGCCCGGCGGCCCGATCATCAGCAGGTTGTGCCCGCCCGCAGCGGCGATTTCCAGTGCACGGCGGGCGGTTTCCTGGCCTTTCACCTGCTTGAGATCGGCCATGCGGCGCGGGGCCTCGGCTTCCCCCGGCGGTGGTTGCGGCAGGCGGTGCGTGCCCTTGAGGTGGTTGAGCAGGCCGATCAGGTCGGGCGCGGCGATCACGTCGATCCCGCTGGCCCAGCGCGCCTCCGGCCCTTGCGCGGCGGGGCAGATCAGGCCCTTGTCGATCCCGCTGGCATGGAGCGCGGCGAGCAGCACGCCGGGCGAGGGCAGCACCCGCCCGTCGAGCGCCAGTTCGCCCACCGCCACGTAATCGGCGATCTGTTCAAGATCGACCACGCCCATCGCCGCCAGCAGCGCCAGCGCGATCGGCAGATCGTAGTGCGAACCTTCCTTGGGCAGATCCGCCGGTGACAGGTTCACCGTGATGCGCTTGGGCGGCAGGGCAAGGCCAAGCGCGGACAGCGCGGACTGCACGCGTTCGCGGCTTTCGCCCACTGCCTTGTCCGGCAGGCCGACCAGCTTGAACGCGGGCATGCCCGGCGCAACCTGGCACTGCACTTCGACGGCGCGCGCTTCCAGCCCAAGATAGGCGACTGTCGATACCAGCGCGACCATGCGTGTTCCCCCTGACACGCAGGGTCATTGCCCAGCCCGGCCATGGTGTGAAGCGCCAGCGGGCTATTGCCGCCAGTTCGGAGGCAGTTGCCACCGATCCGGCGCGGAACGGTGAGGATTTCTTAACCGCCTTCCTTGGCAGTTCGGCAAGCCGCGCACGCGGATACCCACTGGATGCTGCGCCGCTTCATCCTGTCCTGCCTTGGTGCCGCGCTGGCGATCCAGCCGGTCTGCGCGCGCGAGGAGTACACCCGCACCTGGGTGGAAGACGGCGTGACCTGGACCGAAACCACCGTGGTCGAGGTGGAGGAGCCGGGGTCGGAGCGGCTGGTCGGCCTGCACCAGCCGCGCGCCGCGCAAGGGGTGGCGAGCTTCGGCCCGTTCGAAGTGCTCGACACCCGCCGCGCTGCGCTGGTGGCCGAAACGGACAGCTATTCCCCGGCGGATTTCCAGGCGATGCTGCGCGCCTATCCCGGCATCCGCGTGCTGGAAATGGCCGATTGCCCCGGCACGGTCGACGATTTCGCCAACCTGAAGCTCGGCCGCATGATCCGCGCGCGCGGCATCGCCACAGTGGTGCCCGCCCACGGTTCGGTGCGGTCGGGCGCGGTGGAACTGTTCCTTGCCGGGGCCAGCCGCAGCGCGGCGGCGGATGCGGCCTTCATGGTCCATTCGTGGATCGACGAGGATGGCCGCCAGCCGTCCGATTTTGCCGCCGACGATCCGGTAAACCGCGCCTACCTTTCCTATTACCGCGACATGGGGCTTGCGGCGGACAAGGCGGCGGCATTCTATGCGCTGACCAATTCGGTGCCCAACCAGACCGTGCTGATGCTCCAGACCGGCGATCTGGCGCAGTTCGCGGCGCTCGACTGACCATGCCGGGCGGTGCGCGCCCGCGAGGGGCGGCGCCGTTTCGGTCAGTGCGCCTCGCCCCATGAACGCCCGGTGCCGATCTCCACGCCCAGCGGCACAGTCAGCTTCACCGCCGGTTCGGCGGCGGTGGCCATGACGCGCTCGATCACTGGCCGTGCCGCGTCCACATCGCCTTCGGGCAGTTCGAACACCAGTTCGTCGTGCACCTGCAGCAGCATCTTCACATGCCCAAGCCCGGCCTGCGCCAGCGCAGGCATCATCCGCGCCATCGCGCGCTTGATGATATCGGCGCTGGTCCCCTGGATCGGCGCGTTGATTGCGGCGCGTTCGCTGCCCTGGCGTTCGGCCTGATTCTTCGAACCGATGCGCGGGAACCATGTCTTGCGCCCGAACAGCGTTTCGGAAAAGCCGTGCTCGCGCACGCTTTCGAGCGTTTCGTGGATGTACCGCTGAATGCCGGGAAAGCGTTCGAAATAGCGGTCGATCATCGCCTGCGCCTCGTCCGCGCTCACCCCCAGCCGCCCGGCCAGCCCCCAGCGGCTGATGCCATAGAGGATGGCGAAGTTGATCGTCTTGGCCCGCCCGCGCGTGTCCCGGTCAACATGGCCGAACATTTCCGTGGCGGTGCGGGCGTGAATGTCCTCGCCCGCGGCAAACGCCTCTTTCAACGCGGGCACGTCGGCCATGTGCGCGGCCAGCCGCAGTTCGATCTGGCTGTAGTCCGCCGCCAGCAGCACGTTGCCCGGTTCGGCCACGAAGGCTTCGCGGATCTGGCGGCCGATTTCGGTGCGGATCGGGATGTTCTGCAGGTTGGGGTCGTTGGACGAAAGCCGCCCGGTCTGCGCGCCGACCAGGCTGTAGCTGGTGTGGACGCGGCCCGTATCGGGGTTGATCGCGGCTTGCAGCGCATCGGTATAGGTCGATTTGAGCTTGGAAAGCTGCCGCCATTCCAGCACCAGCGTGGCCACTTCCGCCCCTTGCGCGGCCAGCTCTTCGAGCACCGACTGGTCGGTGGAATACTGCCCGGTCTTGCCCTTCTTGCCGCCCTTGTAGCCCAGCTTTTCGAACAATACCTCGCCCAGTTGCTTGGGGCTGCCGATGGTGAAGGCCATGCCTGCGGCCTGATGGATCACGGCTTCGAGTTCACCGATCTTGGCGGCAAACTCGGCGGAAAGGCCCGCCAGACGTTCGCGGTCCACCTTGATGCCGTTGCGCTCCATCATCGCCACGACCGGCACCAGCGGGCGGTCCACCCGCTGGTAGATGCGCGTGCCGCCTTCGCTGGAAAGGCGCGGCGCGAAAAGCTGGTGCAGACGCCAGGTCACGTCGGCATCTTCGGCGGCATAGCGGGTGGCATCAGTGAGCGGCACTTCGGCAAACGAGATCGCCTTCTTGCCGGTGCCGCACAGATCCTTGAACGCCAGCGTGGTGTGCAGCAGGTGCCGTTCGGACAGTTCATCCATGCCATGCCCGGCCAGCCCCACCTCGCCGCGCCCGGCATCAAGGCAGAAGCTCATCACCATGGTATCGTCGACCGGCGCCACGTTCACCCCGTGGCGCGCCAGCACGTTGATGTCGTACTTGATGTTCTGCCCCACCTTGAGCACCGCGTCGCTTTCCAGCAGCGGCTTGAGCAGGGCGAGCGCGGCGGCCTTGTCCACTTGTACCGGCCGTTCGGCAAACATGTCGGTGCCGCCATGCCCCAGCGGGATATAGCAGGCATCGTTGGGGCCAAGCGCCAGGCTCACGCCCACCAGATCGGCGCGCATCGCATCGAGCGCGCTGGTTTCGGTATCCACCGCCACGATCCGCGCGGCAAAAGCGCGGGCGATCCAGGCTTCGAGTTCGGCCAGTGTCTGGACGCAGGCATAGGCTTCGCGGTCGATGGCAGGCCAGGCGGGCAGCGGCTGGCGGTTGCCATCGGCGGCAGGCGCCGCGCCTGCGGTTTCCGCCTTGGCGGGATTGAGCTGGGTGCGCGGGCCGGGGCTGCCCTGTCCGCCGTCGAGCCGCCGCAGCAGGCTGGTAAAGCCGTGTTCGCCCAGAAACGCCGCCAGCGGGGCGGGGGGAATGGCATCGAGCTTGAAGTCATCCAGCGCCATCGGCAGCGCGCAGTCTTCCTTGAGCTGCACAAGCTGGCGTGAAAGGCGCGCCATGTCGGCCTGTTCGATCAGGCTTTCGCGCAGCTTGGACGGCTTCATTTCCGGTGCGGCGGCCAGCGTCGCTTCCAGATCGCCGTATTCCTGAATCAGCCTGGTCGCGGTCTTGGGGCCGATACCACGGATGCCGGGCACGTTATCGACCGAATCGCCCATCAGCGCCAGAACGTCGCCCACCTTTTCGGGCGGTACGCCGAACTTTTCGATCACTTCGGCCACGTCGATGCGCGCGCTCTTCATCGTGTCGAGCATGTCGATCCGCCCGCCGCCTTCGGCGCACCGGCCGACCAGTTGCATCAGATCCTTGTCCGATGAAACGATCGTCACGTCCCAGCCGCGCAGGCTGGCGGCGCGGGCATAGGAGGCGATGAGATCATCGGCTTCCAGCGCGTCTTCCTCGATGCAGGGAAGGCTGAAGGCGCGTGTCGCGTCGCGGATCAGCGGGAACTGCGGCACCAGATCTTCGGGCGGCGGCGGGCGGTTGGCCTTGTACTGGTCGTAGAGGTCGTTGCGGAACGATGTGCCCGCCTTGTCGAGAATCACCGCAAGGTGCGTCGGGCCATCGGCCTTGTGCAGGTCTTCGGCCAGCTTCCACAGCATCGTGGTATAGCCATAAACCGCGCCCACCGGCACGCCCTGCGGGTTGGTCAGCGGTGGCAGGCGGTGATAGGCGCGGAAGATATAGGCCGAACCATCGACCAGATAGAGATGCTGTTTTTCGTCCATCGCCGGGTGTTAGCAGGGCCACCGGCCTGCGTCATGGCCGATTCAGGCATCTTTCGACACTCTTTCGACGATCAATTTCACAGGAAATTGACCTGCCGGAATCCCCTGAAATCGGGCAAAAAAAAGGCATTCCCGCCAACAAAGGGGGCCGGATGGGACAACTTGGCTACGTCTTATGCTTGCAAGGCGATGAATTGCCGATTAATTGGGGGTCGAAGTCTACCTGCTGAGTAGGCTTTGCGGCGGGCTGCTTGCCCGGCGCGGTTCACTTCAATCCAGGGATTGTAACGCATGCGCAAGCTCATCCTCGCCGCTGTCGCCGGCACTGCCTTTGCTCTCGCCGGCTGCTCGGAAAAGCCGGCTGAAGAAGCCACCGAAGCCGCCATGGAAGCGACCGAAGCTGCTGCTGACGCTTCTGACGCTGCTGCTGATGCCTCGGCTGCCGCTTCGGACGCCGTTGCTGAAGCGAGCGAAGCTGCTTCGATGTAATTTCTTTCCGCAAGGAAGGATTACACAAGAACAAGGGGACGTGGCCTCGCGGCTGCGTCCCCTTCTTCGTGCCTGTCAGGCGTGAACGTCGACTGCCGGGGCACCTGTGCACAGGCACGGACCGGCACAGCGCCAGAGGCTGTGCCGTGGCGATTCGGTTATCAGGGTCAGGCTTGCCGGTAATGGGGTAAGGGGCCGGAGAAGGCCCGGTTAGGTGAGCCCGGTTAAGCGCAACGCGCGCGCCTCAGCGGCGGACGAGATCCTGCGTGCTCTTGTTCAGCGGGGCGCTGTAGCCATCGTAAAGTACACGGGTCATCCGCGCGATCAGGCGGGCGTGGGCGGCGTGGCCTTCCGGCCCGGTGACGAAGAACGCCACTGCCAGATGGCGGCCATCGGGCAGGCGGATGATGCCGACATCGTCGGTCACCCCGGCAAGCGTCCCGGTCTTGTGCGCCACCAGCGTATCTTCGGGAACCCCGGCGCGGATGCGGGTCTTGCCGGTGCTGGTGCGGGTCATCGTGTCGAGCAGAACCGCGCGGCTTTCCGGGCTGAGCACGCCGCCGCGGTCGATGGCTGCCAGCAGCGCGATCATTGCGCGCGGGGTGCTGGAGGTGCGGGTGTCGATCACCTTGGCCGGATCGACGCGCCCATCGTCACGCACCAGCGTGGCCATGGTATGGTCCAGCCGTTGGCCGGAAATGCCGTTGCGCGCCAGCCAGCGGTTGACGTTGTGGAAGCCGCCGACAACTTGCAGAAGGCCGTCGGTCGCCTCGTTGCTGCTGCGGGTGATCATCAGTTCCATCAGGCTTTGCGCGGTGAACACGTCACCGGCGCGCAGCGGCGCCTGCGGGCTGGCGGTGCCTGTTTCGCGCACGCGGACCATCATCGGGAACTGCTGGTCGAGGCGGAAATTGCCCTGTTCGACCTGTTCGAGGAAGGTCGCCGCCACGGCGATCTTGGCCGTGCTCGCCATCGGGAAGGGCATGTCGCCGTTGACGAAGATCTGGCCGCCGCCGTCAAGGTCCATTGCCGCCACGCCGATCCGGCCGCGTCCTTCGGCGGCAATCGCCTCGATCTGCTGCTGGATGATCTGGTCGCGCTGATCGAGCAGCGACACTTGCGTCCGGCTCTGCACCGCCGGAACGGTGGCAACCATGGCGGGAACTGCGGTCAGCAGTGCCGCGATCATTCTGGCGGTGCGGAAGTTCATGAACACGTTTATGCCCCACTACGGGTTTATTCTCAATTAACAGTCTTATCCTGCGGTGATTCCACGCGAAAGTGCTTTTCTGAACACCTTGGCGCAGATCGCGCGCGGGCTGGCGACAAACAGGGAACCGATTCGCTGCCCGGCCGTCGTTTGCGGCCTAGTCGAACAGACGATCGAACCAGGTGCAGGCGGCCGGTTGCGGCGTTTCCGGGGCGGATGGGCGCGCGGAAGGGGTTGCGGCGAACAGCCCTTCGACCAGTGCACGCACCGGCACCCGTTGTCCCCTGGCTGGTTTGTACGACGGGCGGGCGACGCCATAGACCAGCGCCGTCCCATCCTCGCTCCAGCGCCCGTCGAAGAACAGGGCCTGTTCCTTGCGGCGGCGCGGCAGCAGCGCGGCAGGGCGCGCCCAGTCGAGCATGGCGCGCCGCGCGCCCGCCACATCGCCTTCGACAAAGCGCCGGATCCAGCTTGCCCGTGCAATCGCGCCGGTGTTCCAGTGGAACGACAAGGCCGCGCCCAGTTCCGCCTCGGACGGGTCATGGCGGCCGAACGCGGCAAGGACCGGGGGCAGGTACTTTTCGCGCAGCAGCCACAGGTACACGCCAAGGCAGTGTTCCAGCGGCTGCGGGCGGTCCTTGTAGCGCGGAAAGACCGTGTGGCCCGAAGCATCGGTTACGCCCACGCTCCACGTCCACACGCCCACGCTATCGCGGTAGGCTTCGGTGACGATCCCTTCGTGGGCGATCAGTTCAAGGGCGATCCGGGGGGTCAGTTCACGCATGCAGCCATCTCCGCCAAAAACCGATGTGCTGGCGGAGTTGGCGCTTTGTAGGAAAGCGCAGATGAAACCCATCATGCACGAAGGCCCGCCTCCGGTGCGGAGACGGGCCGTTCAGCGCGTGTCAGGTGCCGCTCAGGACACCTTAGGGTCGGTTCAGGCGAACGCAGCCTTGAGATCGTCGACAAGGTCGAGGCGTTCCCACGGGAAGAAATCGCCCTCGGCCTTGCGGCCGAAGTGGCCATAGGCGGCGGTGGGGCGATAGATCGGCTTGTTCAGGCCCAGATGCGTGCGAATGCCGCGCGGGGTCAGGCCGCCCAGACGGGTGATCGCCAGGATCGCCTGTTCGATCTTGTCATCGCCCACGGTGCCGGTGTCGTGCGTGTCGACATAGAGCGAAAGCGGTTCGGACACGCCGATGGCATAGGCGATCTGGATGGTGCAGCGCGTGGCAAGGCCCGCCGCGACCACGTTCTTGGCGAGATAACGGGTGATGTAGGCGGCCGAACGGTCCACCTTCGTCGGATCCTTGCCCGAAAACGCGCCGCCGCCGTGGGGCGATGCACCGCCATAGGTATCGACGATGATCTTGCGCCCGGTCAGCCCGGCGTCGCCATCCGGCCCGCCGATTTCGAACGATCCGGTGGGGTTGATGTAGTAGACCGTTTCGCGCAGCAGGACGGGCGGGATCACTTCCGCAATGATCCGCTTCACGTAAGCGTGCAGTTCGGCTTCCTTGTCGCCTTCGTCATAGCCCGGCGCGTGCTGGGTGGACACGACAATCGCGGTTGCGGCCACCGGCAGGCTGCCTTCATAGCGCAGGGTCACCTGGCTCTTGGCGTCGGGTTCAAGGAACGGGGCCACGCCGGAGTGACGATCGGCGGCCATGCGTTCGAGGATCTTGTGGCTGTAATACAGCGTGGCGGGCATCAGGTCGGGGGTTTCGTCGGTTGCGTAACCGAACATGATGCCCTGGTCGCCCGCGCCCTCGTCCTTGTTGTCCGCTGCATCGACGCCTTGCGCGATGTGGGCGGACTGGCCGTGGAGGCGGTTGATGAACTCAAGCTTTTCCCAGTGGAAGCCATCCTGAGCGTAGCCGATTTCCTTGACCGTGCGGCGCACGGTGGCTTCGATCTCTTCCTGCGCGCCCGGTGCCCAGGCACCGTTTTCATAGACGCCTTTGCAGCGGATTTCACCGGCCAGCACGACAAGCTGGGTGGTGGTCAGCGTTTCGCACGCGATGCGCGCTTCGGGGTCCTTCGACAGGAACAGGTCGACGATGGCATCGCTGATCTGGTCGGAAACCTTGTCCGGGTGGCCTTCGGAAACACTTTCAGACGTGAAGAGATAATCGGCGCGCATGGGACGTCCTATATAAAGAAACCTTTATGTCACCCCTCGCTTAGCGCCTTCGCGTCGCCGTGGCAACCAGTGTAATGACAAGAAGAACTGCGGCCCAGCCAAGCGCCAGCGCATTGCCGGTGCGCGCAAACAGCGTGGGCGCATGGGCGGGCGGCACCCGCCCGTCGAGCCGCCCGGCGCGGTGCTGCGGCACGTGGGCGCGCACGATGCCGTCGGCGTCGATTACCGCGCTGATCCCGGTGGTCGTGGCGCGCAACACCGGCAGCCCTTCCTCGATCGCGCGCATCCGCGCCTGCGCCAGATGCTGCGGCGGCCCCCATGCGCCGAACCAGCCATCGTTCGAAGGGTTGAACAGGTAATCGGGGCGGTGCGCGCGGTCGGCCACTTCGCCCGAAAAGATGATCTCGTAACAGATCTGGATCCCCGCCTTGCCCAGCGCCCCGAAATCGAGCGTGCGCGGCCCCGGTCCGGGGAAGAAATCGAGACTTCCCGCCACCAGCCGCGAAGCGCCGAGCGGTTCGAGCAGGGCGCGCATCGGCAGGTATTCCCCGTAGGGCACCAGATGCGCCTTGGCGTAACTGCCGCGAATCGTGCCGCTGCTGTCAAGCGCGGTGACGACGTTCCATGCGCCGATCACCTTGTCCCGCCGGATCGCCAGATCGGTCGTGCCGGTAAGCAGCAGGCTGCCCGGCCCGATGACCCGGCCGATGCGGCTGCGGGCAAGGCCGGGGTCGGCGGCAAACGTGGTGCCTTCGTACCAGAACGCATCATAGCCCGGCCGCAGGAAATCGGGCACGCCGCTTTCGGGCCAGAGCACGATGCGCCGCGCACCCGGCTTGCGGGCCAGCGATAGCGCCGCGGTCGTGCGGAACTGGTTTTCGTAGTTGGCCGGATCGTTGAGCAGGTCCTGGCGGATATCCGGCTGGACCAGTGTGTAGGGAACGGTCCCTTCGCGCCGCTCACCGCCGTGCAGGGCGAGCGGGAGCAGCATGGCAAGCACCGGCCCTGCGGCATAGGCGGCGGCGCCTGCGCAGTGCCCCCGGCGCCACGCGCGCAGCGCGAACAGCCACCACCCGGCCAGCAGCACGACCAGCCCGGACAGGGCATAGGTGCCCAGCCACGGGGCCAGCATCGCCAGGCCGGGGCGTGCAAAGCTGCCGAGGGTAACCATCGCCAGCGGGTTCCATGCAAAACCGGTGAATGCCCAGGCGCGCAGCCATTCGCTGACGATCCAGCAGGCCGCGAAAGCGGGCACCAGCGCCGCCCGCCAGCGCCGCGCCAGCCACCACCCGGCCAGTACCCCCAGCGCCGGATAGACGGCAAGGTACAGCGCCAGCAGGACAACTGCGATCCAGCCCAGCCATTGCGGCATTTCCGCCTGATAGGTGAAGGCCGTGGCGATCCAGCCGTTGCCGACGCTGAAATGGCCCACGCCAAACAGCCAGCCGGTCAAGAAGGCCTGTCTGCCGCTGCGGATCGTGCCGATGCGCTGGATCAGCCATGCCAGCGCGGCCAGCGTCAGCGGCCACAGGCCCAGCGGGGCAAAGCCGGTGGCGGCCAGTCCGCCGGCAACAAGCGGAGCGGCAGCGGACGAACCGGCGGCCAGCGTGGAAAAGGACGTGCGGGAAGTCTTGGCGAGGCGGAGCATGCCTGCCAGCTATGGGCTGCACCGGGGCTAACCGCAAGCGGCCAGCCCCGGTGTCAAAGCTCAGCCTTCAACCGTTTCGCTGGCTTCGGGCAGCGGAGTCTTGCGCGGGCGGCCGCGGCGCTTGGGCGCGGGTGCTGCGTCGGCAGACGGCGCGGCGTCGTCGGGCGCGGATTCGCTGCGCGGTTCGGAGCGGGCGTTGATTGGCGGGGGCAGGCTGGAAGGATCGAACGCCGCCGGTGCATTGTCGGCTTCGGTATCGCTGTCCTTGCGGCTGCGGGCCGGTTCGCGGCGCGGCGCGGGGGCCTGGCCGGATTCGTCGCGCGGGCGCCTTTCGCCACGCGGGCGCAGGCCGCGCGCGGCGCGGTTGTTGCGCACGAAGGGGTTGTCCGTTGCCTCGATGGCCGGTTCGCCTTCCAGCGCAGGCACGCCCTGGCCGATGCGGACCGGTTCCGCCGCGGTGTCTGCGGTTTCGTCCTGCGCATCCTGCGGCGTGTCCGAATCGCGTTCGCGCTTGCGATCGAACCGGCGGTTTTCGCGCGGTCTGTCGTCGCGGGGCCGGTCGTCGCGGGGCCTGTCGTCGCGTGAGCGTTCATCACGGGGACGCTCTTCGCGCTGCCGGTCTTCGCGCGGTTCGCGGTCCTGGCGTGAAGCGGGGCGGTCGAACCCGGCGAAATCGCCTTCGACGCTGAAATCGTTGCCGTCTTCGTCGAACTCGCCTTCCTGCCAGCGTTCGTTGCTGCCGCCGCCGTTCTGGCGCTGGCGCTGTTCTTCCTGACGGGTCCGGGCATCGGCGATGACGCGGAAATAGTGATCGGCAAACTGCAGGTAGTATTCCGCTTGCACCCGGTCGCCATTGAGATGGGCGTCCTGGGCGAGCTTGCGATACTTCTCAAGCAGCTGGGGGGCATTACCCCGTGCGCGACTGTCGATCCGGTTGACTTGCTGGCCACCGTTCTGCGGGCGATTGTTGCTACGCCCGCGACGGCGGTTATTCCCACGATTGTTATTCAATTCAGGCACTTCCTTGTATGGGGCGGCCAGTCTGGAATGACGGTCTTGTAACCGTATCGCCGTGCAGCCCCGTTTGCCGTGCAAACCCTATGCCATCGGCCCGCACGTGCGGGCCGGGGTTCCCAGCATCTGCTCTTTAGTTCGGCTCTTGGCCGTTCATCCCTGCAAATGGTGGAGCAGGCCGGGACGGGAAGCCTTCATCCGTCCCTTGCCTGCATGCATGATTAGTCGCCGGCCCCGGCCTTGCCAAGAGGAATATTGCGTTTTGCCGCCATTTCGACTGCGCGGGGCCGTCCCGCCAGATCGCGGTGCACTGTTGCTGCCATTCCGGCGGCGCGGGCCAGCGCGCTGACGGCATCGGCCTGGGTCCACCCGATCTCGACCATGGCGATGGCATTTTCCTGCATCAATCCGGGCAGTTGCGGCACCATGACACGGTAATCGTCCAGCCCGTCCGCCCCGGCGAACAGCGCCTCCGCCGGTTCGTGGGCATAGACACTGCGATCAAGCGGCGCACCGGCTTCGACATAGGGCGGGTTGGCCAGGATCAGATCGAACCGTCCCAGATCGGCGGTCCAGCCGGGCCGCGTCCAGTCGGCGTGCAGGAAACGCGCGGCTGGCGCATGGCGCGCACCGTTGGCGCGGGCGACTGCGAGTGCGGCAGGCGAACGGTCGATGCCCACGCCTTCCGCTTCGGGCCAGAGCGCCAGCGCCGCCAGCAGCAATGCCCCCGACCCCGTACCAAGGTCGATGATGCGGCGCGGCGGGCGAGTGGCCAGCGCGGCCCGTGCCGCTTCGATCAGCGTCTCGCTATCGCCGCGCGGGATCAGCACGGCGGGGCTGACCGTCAGATCAAGGCCGTGAAAGGCCTGCGTGCCGGTGATGTAGGCCACGGGTTCGTGGCCCATGCGCCGTTCCACCATCGCGTCGAAGCCGTCCGGCACGGCGGCTGTCATGTAGCGCAGCAGCACGTCCGAGCGCGAACAGCCCAGGGCATGAGCCATCAGCACTTCGGCATCGAGCCGCGCGGTATCGCTCGTCGCGGAAAGCCTTGCGGCGGCTTCGCGCAGGGCCTGGGCCACGGTCATGCCGCGCGCCGCTCAGCCATCCATCGCCGCCAGCCGCTTGGCCTGATCTTCGGCAATCAGCGCGTCGATCAGTTCGCCAAGGCCGGGGCCTTCCAGCACTTCGGGCAGGCGGTGCAGCGTCAGGTTGATGCGGTGATCGGTCACGCGGCCTTGCGGGAAATTGTAGGTGCGGATGCGTTCGGACCGGTCGCCGGACCCGACCATCGCCTTGCGCGCTTCGGCCTCTTCGCCTTGCGCGGCCTCGCGCTGGGCTTCGAACAGGCGCGTGCGCAGTACCTGCATCGCCTTGTCCTTGTTCTTGTGCTGGCTGCGCCCGTCCTGGCAGGTCACGACCGTTCCCGTGGGCAAGTGAGTGATGCGCACCGCCGAATCGGTGGTGTTGACATGCTGTCCGCCCGCGCCGCTGGCCCGGTAGACATCGATCTTCAGATCCTTGTCCTCGATCTGCACGTCCACGGCATCGGGTTCAGGCAGGACCGCCACGGTCGCCGCGCTGGTGTGGATGCGCCCGCCGGATTCGGTCACCGGCACGCGCTGCACGCGGTGGACGCCGGATTCGAACTTCAGCTTGGCGAAGACGCCTTGCCCGGCAATGTTGGCGATCACTTCCTTGAACCCGCCCAGATCGTTGGCGTTGACGCTGATCGTCTCCATCCGCCAGCCCTGTTCGGCGGCAAAGCGTTCGTACATGCGGAACAGGTCGGCGGCGAACAGCGCGGCTTCATCGCCCCCGGTGCCCGCGCGGATTTCGAGCATGGCCGGACGCGCATCGGCGGAATCGCGCGGCAGCATGGCCAGTGCCAGACGGTGCTCGGCTTGCGGCAGGGCATCGCGGATGCGGGCCAGTTCCTCGTCCGCCAGTTCGCGCATGTCGGGATCATCGAGCGTGGCGAGGCTGGCCAGTTCGGCGCGCATCGCGGCAATTTCCTGCGCGATGCGAGCGACGGGTTCCAGTTCCGCATAGTCGCGGCTGGCGGCGATGAAATCCGCCCCTTCCAGCGTGCCCGAAGCCAGCCGCGCTTCGAGTTCGGCGAAGCGGTGCGTGAGGTGGCCGAGGCGGGCGTCGGATACGCTCACTTGCCCCCCTTCCCGGCGGGGAGGGGCTGGGGGAGGAGGAGCGCGGCAAGGCTGCGCGTCTGGGCTGGCGTGAGAACACCCCCACCCAACCTCCCCCTCAAGGGGGAGGGGCAGGAAGTGGCCGGGAATACTCCGAACCCGTCATGCTGAACTTGTTTCAGCATCCATCCCTCCGCAAGCACTGTCCGTGCAGGAGGAGCGATGGACCCTGAAACACGTTCAGGGCGACGGGATTATGGCGTGCGTTCATTCAGCAAGTGTCTTTGCAGCAAGCAAAATGTCAGCGACTTGGTTCACGGTCGCCTCATCGCCCCGCGCTGGTGCAGGCCAGATGCCTTGCCCACCAATTGATAAAATCGCCTTGGGATTTGCCTTTGACGCCTTATCGAAACGCTTTCTTGGCGAACCGGTCGAAATCAGGTCTGCACTCAAACCATTTCGGCGAAGCTCACTAATCGCTGCCAAACCTTTCGTGATCAAGGCGTCATCCTCAACCACAACGATAACGTCGGTCTTGGCCTCACCCTTCTCCCCCACCAGCATCGCCAGCCGCTCGATCCCCGCCGCCCAGCCGACGGCAGGCGTAGCCGGACCACCCAGAGCTTCCATCAGCCCGTCATAGCGCCCGCCGCCCAGCACGGTGCCCTGTGCGCCCAGCCGATCCGTCACGAACTCGAACGCGGTGTGGCGGTAGTAGTCGAGGCCGCGCACCAGCGCCGGGGCGCGGGTCCACTCCACGCCTGCGGCATCGAGGCCGCTGGTCACTCTGGCGAAGAAGTCCTGTGCCTCGTCGCTCAGGAAATCGTCGATCTTCGGGGCTTCGGTCGTGAAAACCTTGTCGCGCGGGTCCTTGCTGTCGAGGATGCGCAAGGGGTTGCGTTCCAGCCGCTCTTGCGAATCTTCGGACAGGTCGGCTTTCACTGCGCGGAAGTAGTCCACCAGCGCGGTGCGCCATGCATCGCGGCTGGCGCCATCGCCCAGCGTGTTGAGTTGCAGCGTCACGCCGTCTGCGATGCCCAGTTCCTTTAACAACTGGTCGGCCATCACCAGCAGTTCCACGTCGGCCTGCGGTTCGGCGGCGCCGATCACTTCGGCGTCGATCTGGTGGAACTGGCGGTAGCGGCCCTTTTGCGGGCGTTCGTAGCGGAACAGCGGGCCGTGCGTGGCGACCTTGAGCGGGGCGTACTGCTGCCAGCCGTCGGTCAGGTAGGCCCGCGCGATCCCGGCGGTGAACTCCGGCCGCAGGGTCAGCGATTCCCCGCCGCGGTCTTCAAAGCTGTACATTTCCTTGGAAACGACATCGGTCGTCTCGCCCAGCGAGCGGCTGAACACGGCGGTCTTTTCGAAGACCGGCATTTCCACGCGGCGAAAGCGGTAGAGCTTGCGCACGCGCTCGAAGGTTTCGACAACAAAGGCAAAGGCTTCGGCATCGGCGCCGAAGATGTCCTGGGTGCCGCGAATGGCTTGCGGTGTCTGGGTGCTCATGGCGCGCGATTAGCGGCAATTGCGCAAAACGGAAAGCACTCTCAAAAAGGGCACGCGCAATGGTTGCGAATGCGACCGGTTCGGGCCATGAACCGTGGCCATGATCACGAAACTCGCGGCTGCTCCGCTCCTTCTCGCCCTTTCCGTGTCCACCCATGCGCTGGCCGCCAATTCGGCGCCGGTTGCCGTGCCGATCGAACACCGCGTTCCCGATGCGCAGGACGTGCCCTATCCCGGCACCATGCTGCTGGATATCGACGCATCGGACGTGCAGCGCCGCGCCTATCGCGTGACGCAGACGATCCCCGTGGCCGCTGGCGCCAGCGAACTGATCCTGCTGTTTCCGCAATGGCTGCCGGGCAACCACGCGCCGCGCGGGCCGCTGGCCGAACTGGTCGGCGTGCAGTTCTTCGTCGATGGCAAGCCAGTGGCGTGGAAGCGCGACCGCGTGGAGATGAATGCCTTTCATGTGATGCTGCCCGCCGGGGCCAAGGCGGTGGTGGCAAAGTTCATCCACACCTCGCCGCTGCAGAGCAACGAAGGGCGCATCACGATGACGCCCGAAATGCTGAACCTGCAGTGGGAGAAGATGAGCCTCTATCCCGCCGGGCATTACGTGCGCCAGATCAAGGTCACGCCCAGCGTGACCTTGCCGCAGGGGTGGACGGCGGCGACTGCGCTGGATGGCGTGACCGTCGCGGGCAACCGGGCGAGCTGGGCAACGACCGATTACGAAACGCTGGTCGATTCGCCGATCTTCGCGGGCAAGTATTTCCGCAAGTGGGATCTGGGCCAGAAGGTCACGCTCAACGTCGTGGCCGACAAGGCGGAACAGCTTGCGGCCAAGCCGGAACACATCGCCGCGCACAAGGCGCTGGTCGATGAAGCCGCGCTGGCCTTCGGCGCCAACCACTTCGACCATTACGAGTTCCTGCTGGCGCTGTCCGACAAGATCGGCGGGATCGGCCTCGAACATCACCGGTCGAGCGAGAACCAGCTTGAACCCGAAGCCTTTACCGAATGGAACAAGTTCGAATGGGACCGCGGCCTGCTGCCCCACGAATATGCCCATTCGTGGTCGGGCAAGTTCCGCCGCCCGGCGCGGCTGTGGACACCCGACTACCGCCAGCCGATGCAGGGCGACCTGCTGTGGACCTATGAAGGGCAGGACCAGTTCTGGGGTCTGGTGCTGGCGGGCCGTTCGGGCATGCAGTCAAAGGACATGGTGCTGGGCCAACTTGCCTCGTGGGCGGGCAATTATACCCAGCAGCCGGGCCGCGAATGGCGGTCGGTCGAAGATACCGGGTTCGATCCGGTGTTCGGCGGGCGCAAGGCCAAGCCCTATTCCTCGCTTGCCCGCAACGAGGACTATTACACCGAAGGCGCACTGGTCTGGCTGGAGATCGACCAGATCCTGCGCGAAGGGACCGGCGGGAAAAAGTCCATCGACGATTTCGCCAAGGCCTTTTTCGGGATGAATCCGGGCGACTGGGGGCAGATCACGTTCGAGGCGGACGAGATCGTGACCCGGCTGAATGCGCTTTATCCCTATGACTGGGCCGGGCTGATCGAAACGCGCATCAACACGCCGGGCCAGCCCGCCCCGCTCAACGGGATCGCCAAGGGCGGCTACCGGCTGGTGTGGAAGGAAGAACCGAATCCCTTCACCAAGGCGGTGATGGACTTCGGCAAGAGCCTGCCGCTGTCCAGCTCCATCGGGCTTACGCTGGACAAGGATGGCAAGGTCACTGCCTGCCGGTGGGATAGCCCCGCCTTCAACGCCGGGATCGTGACCGGTGCAGTGATCGTGGCGGTCAACGGCCTGCCCTATTCGGCGGACGATCTGAAAAAGGCGATCACCGCGGCCAAGACCGGGCCGAAGGGTGAAAAGGGCCAGCCGCTCGATCTGCTGGTCAAGCGCGACGGGCGCTATGACACCGTGCGCCTCGATTATGCCGACGGGCTGCGCTTCGCCTGGCTGGAACGGGTGGCCCCCGGCAAGGCTCCGGCAGGGCTGGACCTCTTGCTGCAACCCCGCCGTCCGGGCGCTGCGGCACCGGCGCGGAAGTAACCGTGGCGCGCGCGGGCGGCCTTGGTAACCGGGTCGCCCCGCCACGATTCGTACTGTTCCTGGGCGTGCTGGTCGCTGGATTCCTGGCGCTGCGGCATTGGGCCGGTACGCCCGGCATGGCCGATGCCGTGGCGATGAGCTTCGATCTGGCGGCGCTGGTTTTCCTGCTTTCGCTGCTGCCCTTGCTGCGCGATGCCGATATCGCCACCATCCGCCGCCATGCCAGCGCGAATGCCGCCAACCGTGTGCTGGTGCTGGTGGTGACGACGGCGGTAACGCTGGGGGTGATGGCGGCCATCGCCGGGGAACTGCCCGGCGCTCAGGCGGGCGATGGCATGGCCATGGGCAAGCTGATCGGCACACTGATGCTTGCCTGGCTGTTCGCCAACAGCGTCTATGCGCTGCACTATGCCCACCTGTATTATTCCAGCCGGCCGGGCACCGATGGCGATTGCGGCGGCCTTGATTTTCCGGGCGAGCGCCCGCCCGATTACCTTGACTTCGCCTATTTCAGCTTCACGCTGGGGATGACGTTCCAGACATCGGACACGGCCATCACCGGCCATACCATCCGCCGCATCGTGATCCTGCAATGTCTGGCGGCGTTCGTTTTCAACCTTGGCGTGATCGCCTTTGTCATCAATGCGCTGGGCGGGACGTGATTCCGGCATAAGTGTTGTTGCGGTGCACAAGCGGCTTCGCTAGGGGCGGTGCAATCTCCACCCCCCTAAACGAACAGGGCCACTGATGCGCATCGACATGATTCCCACTGGCGACAATCCGCCGGAAAGCCTCAACGTGATCATCGAAGTCCCCGTGGGCGGCGAACCGGTGAAGTACGAGTTCGACAAGGCTTCGGGCGCGCTGTTCGTGGACCGCATCCTGCACACCCCGATGCGTTATCCCGCGAACTACGGTTTCGTGCCGCACACGCTTTCGCCCGATGGCGACCCGCTCGACGCGCTGGTCATCGCGCGTTCGCCGTTTCTGGCCGGGTCGGTTGTTCGTGCCCGCCCGATCGCGGTGCTCAACCTCGAAGACGAACATGGCGGCGATGAAAAGCTGGTCTGCGTGCCGGTCGATTCGACCTTCCCGTACTATTCGGATGTGAAGGAACGCGAAGATCTGCCCGAAATCGTGATGCAGCAGATCGAACACTTCTTCACGCATTACAAGGATCTGGAAAAGGACAAGTGGGTGCGCGTGGGCACCTGGGGCGGCGCGGAAGACGCGCGCCAGATCACGCTTGAAGCGATCGAACGGGCCAAGGCTGCCAAGGAAGCCTGATTTACCGACCGGACGAAAACGGGGGAGCGCGCGGGCAGGGCCAGTGCGCTCCCCTTTTTCATGGTGCCGTGAAGGGCCGTGGCGGCCGGTCAGTCGCCGCCGATGCTCATGCCGTCGATCCGTACGGTCGGCGCATCGATCCCGCGCAGGATTTCCAGATCGTTGGCCGGGATCATCGCGGCGAACATGTCGATCAGGTTCCCGGCCACGGTGAACTCGGCAATCGCTTCGGAAATCTGTCCGCCGGTGATGCGGAAGCCCGAAGCGCCCCGGCTGTAATCGCCGGTCACACCGTTCACGCCGTGGCCGATCAGTTCGGTCACGTAGACCCCATCGGCAATATCGGCAATCAGTTCTGCCGGGGTCTGTGCGCCCGGTGCCAGCACGAGGTTGCCGGTGGTGATGTGCGGTGCGCCCGATGACCCGCGCGAGGCATGGCCGGTGGGCGTGCCGCCAAGCTGGCGCGCGGCGGCACTGTCCATCAGCCAGCCGGTCAGCCGCCCGCCTTCCACCAGATTGCGTGCAGCGGTCGGCAGCCCTTCGCCATCGAACGGGCGCGAACGCAGGCCGCGCCGGACGTGCGGGTCTTCGGCAATACGGATCGCACTGTCGAACAGTTGCGCGCCATCGCGGTCGAGCAGGAAGCTGGAACGGCGCGCAATCGCCGCGCCCGACATTGCACCCAGCAGGTGCCCGATCAGCGAACTGGACACGCGCGGATCGAACACCACCGGCATCGTGCCGCTTTTGACCCGGCCGGGGTTGAGCCGCGCCACGGCGCGGGTGCCCGCTTCGTGGCCGATGGTTGCCGGGGAGGCGAGATCGGCGGCGTGGCGCGCGCTGCGCCAGGAATAATCGCGCTGCATGCCGCCACCTTCGCCAGCCACGACGCTGGCCGAAAGGCTGTGGCTGGTTGTGGCATAGGCCCCGGCAAAGCCATGGCTGGTGGCCAGCGCGAACAGGCCGTGCCCGGCGCTGGCGCCTGCGCCTTCGCTGTTGGTGACCCCCGCCACTGCGCGGGCGGCATCTTCGGCTTCTTCGGCAGTGCGGCGCAAATCGGCGGGGCCGCGGTCGGCCGGGTCGGCAAGGTCGAGCGCGGGCGGCGCGCCACGCAGCAGCAGCTCTTCGGGCGCCAGCCCGGCGTACTTGTCGGCAGGGGCCAGACGAGCCATGGCCACGGCGCGGCTGGCCAGTTCGTCGAGCGCGGCATCGCCGAGGTCGGTCGATGCGATCGAAGCCGACGCGCCGCCCACGAACACGCGCAGGCTGATCTGTTCGGATTCGGACCGCTCGACATCTTCGAGCGCGCCCAGCCGCACCTGTACCGATTCCGACGCGCTGGCCACGAACACGGCATCGCCGGCATCGGCCCCGGCGCGGCTCGCACGGGCGATGAGCGATTCGCACCGCTCGACGGCGTGTTCGGGTGAAAGCATGGTGGAACCTTTCGCGGAGGCGGGACTGCTAGCGCGCTCTAGCGCCCCGGTGCGGCGGGGGCAATCAAGCAGGTCGGTGCCGTGCAGGGTCTTTCCGGGGCACAGGCCCGGTCCAGCGGCAGCCCTGCGGTGGTTTCAGGCCAGCGCGGCCAGCAGCTTGTACAGGCCGGTAATGAGGAACGGCAGCAGCGCGGCCAGCCCCCAGACGCGCCATTGGTCGCGGCGGAAGGCGGCCTTGTAGCGCGGATCGTGGGCCTGTTCGTCGCTCAGGTGTTCCCAGCGGCGTTCGAAGTGACGGAACATGGGGATGATCGCGGCAACCAGCATCACAAGGACGAAAACCGGCAGGATCGAACCGCTGCTGCCCTGGATTTCGTGCATCGTGACGAAAATCTGCAGGCCGGTATAGACCAGAAGGCCATAAGCGACATTGTCGCTCATCCGTTTGCGCCAGTCGCGCGTGGTGGCTGCGGTGGTGGTGCGATCCGATCGGACGGCCTTGTTCATGGCACCGGTCCCTTTTTATCCTGTTCCCGGATGAATTAGACCATGCGCAAGCCCCGGTCGCAAGGTTAATTTGGCAGTAACCGTCCGGCGATAGGACTGGTGCGGCAGGGCATCGACGCATGCCATGCATAAATCCTGCCAAATGCACCGGGCAGGGTTTGCCCAACCGGATCAACCCGCTATTGACCGTGACGAGCGCCGCCAGAGACAGAGCACACCGCATGATCGACCTCGATACCGCCCCTGCCAGCCCCGATGCCTCGCCCGCGATTCCGCAGGGCGGGCTGGAGGTCGTCTCGATCGCCAAATCGTATGACAAGCGCGCGGTCCTGACCGATATCTCGCTGTCGGTGGGCAAGGGCGAAGTCGTCGGCCTGCTGGGGCCGAACGGCGCGGGCAAGACGACCTGCTTTTATTCGATCATGGGGCTGGTGCGCCCGGATTCGGGACGCATTCTGCTCGACGGCGTCGATATCACCCGCCTGCCGATGTACCGCCGCTCGATCCTGGGGCTGGGTTACCTGCCGCAGGAAACCTCGATCTTCCGGGGCATGACGGTGGAACAGAACATCGCCACCGTGCTCGAACTGATCGAACCGGACAAGGCCACGCGAGCCGAGGAGCTGGAGCGCCTGCTCGATGAGTTCGGCCTCGCTCGGCTGCGCAACAGCCCGGCCATGGCGCTTTCGGGCGGGGAACGCCGCCGTTGCGAAATCGCGCGGGCGCTGGCAGCGCGGCCTTCGATCATCCTGCTCGACGAACCGTTCGCCGGGATCGACCCGCTGTCGATCAGCGACATCCGCCACCTCGTCAAGGATCTCAAGCGGCGCGGCATCGGCGTGCTGATTACCGACCACAACGTGCGCGAAACGCTCGATATCGTCGATCGCGCCTGCATCATCTATGGCGGACAGGTGCTGTTCGCCGGCAGCCCGGAAGCCCTTGTTGCCGATGCCAACGTGCGCCGCCTCTACCTGGGTGAGGGTTTTACCCTCTGATGCAGGCAGCGGGGGGAAACTGAACGATGGCGCTGGGGCCAAGGCTGGACATACGCCAGACCCAGTCGCTGGTGATGACGCCACAGTTGCAGCAGGCGATCAAGCTGCTGGCGCTGTCCAATCTTGAGATCGAAACCTTCATTGGCGAAGCGGTGGAGGCAAACCCGCTGCTGGAAATCGGGGAAACCGCCCCGCCGGATGCCCTGCCGGACCAGACCGATGCGCTGCGCCGCACGCATCTGGAATCCTCGCCGGTGGACCAGCTCGTGGCCGAGGGCCGGGTGGCCGAGGACCGTCCGCTGGATATTGATGCGGGCGCGCTCGACGTGGACCGTGACACCGGCGATGGCTTTGCCCTGGGGGGCGGGGCCGGGGCGCTGGAACTGGCCCAGCCGCGCGAGTTCGGCGCGGGCGGTGAAGCGCCGGACATCGACGACCATGGGCAGGCGGAGGAAACGCTGGCCCAGCATCTCCACGCCCAGGTCGGCGCCGCTACCCGCGATCCGCAACTGCTGTTCGTTGCGCGCTGGCTGATCGACCAGCTCGACGAGGCGGGCTATCTCGGCATCGGGATCGGTGAAGTGGCTGCCGCCCTGGGGCTGGAGACGGCCGTTGTCGAACAGGCGCTGGGGGTGGTGCAGTCGCTCGACCCCACCGGCGTTGGTGCGCGCACTCTGGCGGAATGCATCGCGTTGCAAGCGCGCGAGGCGGACCGTTACGATCCGTGCATGGCGCGGCTGATCGACAATCTCGATCTGGTGGCGCGTGGCGAAGTCGCCCGGCTCAAGCGGCTGTGCCAGGTCGATGACGAAGATTTTGCCGATATGCTGGCCGAACTGCGCAGCTACGATCCGCGCCCCGGCCTGCGGTTTGGCGGTGGCATGGCCGAAGCGGTCGTGCCCGATATTCTGGTGCGCGCGGGCAAGGATGGCGGCTGGGACATCGCGCTCAACCAGGCCACGCTGCCGCGGCTGGTGGTCAACCGCAGCTACTATGTCGAAATGCGCGGCGCCTGCATTGCCAAGGAGGCGCGGGCCTGGCTGGGGGAAAAGCTGGCCGATGCCAACTGGCTGCTCAAGGCGCTGGACCAGCGGCAGAAGACGATCCTGAAAGTGGCCGCGGAAATCGTCAAGCAGCAGGACGGCTTTCTGCGCCACGGCGTCGCCCATTTGCGCCCGCTGACCCTGCGCACCGTGGCCGAGGCGATTTCGATGCACGAATCGACCGTCAGCCGGGTCACCTCGAACAAGTACCTCAACTGCAACCGTGGCACCTTTGAACTGAAGTATTTCTTCACCTCCGGGGTGGGATCGTCGGATGGCGAAGGCGCATCGGCAGAGGCGGTCAAGGCCGCGATCCGCCAGTTGATCGACGCGGAAGACCCCAAGGCCGTGCTTTCCGACGATGCGCTGGTCGATCTGCTCAAGGCCAGGGGCTTTGATCTTGCCCGGCGCACGGTGGCGAAATACCGTGAAGCGATCGGGCTTGGCAGCTCTGTCCAGCGCCGCCGGCAGAAGACGCTGGCCGGGGTGCGCTGAACCGGCGCGGCTGGATCAGGCGGCGGATTTTTCGGCGGCGCCGGGGCGTTCGGCCAGCATGTGCTGGATCATGCCTTGCAGGTTTGCGTCATAGCGCGCCAGAACCTGATGATCCTCAGCCGTATCCCAGTGCGTCACCAGTTCGCGGCCATTGTACCAGTGCAGCGCAAAGCCCGGCGGATCAGCGATGATGAGATTGCGCTGGTCGGGTGTGTCCGGGTCGATCGGGCGCAAGTCCAGCGCCACTTGCGGCGCGGTTGAAGGGCATGTGGCGACAACCGTCCCTTCCCAGCGGGCGGTAATCGCGCGGTGGATGTGGCCACAGATGATGCCGACGATGTTGCTGCGTCCGCGCAGGCACTGGCCGAGCTGTTCGACCCAGGGTTCGGTCGGGTCGGTGTTCATCCACGCGATGCCCACTTCGATCGGCGGGTGGTGCAGCACGATCAGCGTGGGGGCATCGGGCGCTTCATCCAGCCGCGCGTTCAGCCATGCCGCGCGCACCGCGCAGAAAGCGCCGCCGTGGCGGCCTTCTTCCAGGGTGTCGAGCACGATGATGCGCAGCTCCGGGCCTTCCAGCACATATTGCAGGAAGCCGTCCTCGAACGGGATTTCGGGGAAGACCTGCTGGAAGGTTGCGCGTTCATCGTGGTTGCCAAGCGCGTAGTGCACCGGAAACGGCACTTCGCTGAAGGCTTCGCGCAGGCGTTCGTAGCTGGCGCGGTCGCCCCGGTCGATCAGGTCGCCCGTGGCCAGCAACAGGTCCGGGCGCGGCTGCATCGCCACGAGATGCGCCAGCACGCGGTCCAGCCGCTGCCGGTTGAACTCACCTGGACTGTCGGGTTCGAAACCCAGGTGAATATCCGTGACCTGCGCTATCAGCATCGTCCCCCGCCAGCGACCTAGTGTAGCTTGACCGGGAACCGTGGCCGTTCCGCCACGGCGACAGTCTGTGCCGCATCTTTCTTCTTGTCTTTGGCCGGCGCCCACGGAGCGCCGCCATCGTTATGGTAGGAGTGGCACATGGCGCACGAGGAATCGACCGGATCCTTTACGGAAACGGTGCCAAGTTTCGCCCCTTCGCCGCCGACGTGGCACGAACGGCAGCCGCCCTTGCCGTCGATCCCCGGAATCAGCAGGTCGTTCGCGGTCTTGGATGTGGCGGCATTGACGTGGCAGTCGGTGCATTCGCTCTTTTCGTGCGGCTTATGGTCGAACCAGCCCTTGTGGTAATAGCGGTCGTTCTGCGCCACCGGCTGGACCTTGAAGCCCGCGCTGGCCGCGCTGCCGGTGCGGGTCACGGTATGGCAATCGTAGCACATGCCATCCTTCGAAAAGACCTGGGCGATCGCCTGATCGGCGCGCGTCGGGTAGAAACGCACGGCGCGGGCATAATCGGCCGCGGTCGATCGCAGCGCGGCATCGCCGGGCTGGCGGCGGGCAAGCCCGGAAAGGTTGGCCGGCCGGGCGGGCGCACCGCCGCGATAGAAGGCGCGCAGATCGGCCACGACCAGTTCGGGTTCACCATGGCGCAGCGTGCGGAACGTGCCGCCGATCTGGTCGAAGCTGAGCGAATGGCACGCCTGGCACGAATCTTCCATCACCACCGGCTTGAAGCGCGTGCCGGTGCTGTCGGCAACATGGCAATCCTTGCAGTCCAGCCCGTCGGGCTGCGAAAAGCGGTTCGGCATCCGCCGCACCATCTGGGCGATGCCGTTGGTCTTCGACAAGTGCTGGCCATGGGTGAACTTGATGCCGTTGTCTTCGCTGAGCGCAGGTGTCCAGTTCGCCCGCCTGAACAGCGGCTTTTCCCCGTTCATGCCGGCGATGATCATCGGCTTGAACTGCGGGTGGGCCGTCCCGAAATCGGCGGCATCGGCGATCCTGGTATCGGGCAAGCGGCTTTTCATCCCATCGTGGCAATCGGCACAGAACTTCTGCTGGGTCGCAGGCATAGCACCCGCGCCTTCATGCTCGGTGTGACAATCGACACACCTGCCTGCCGGGCGGTTGAACGCGCTGGCCACGGCCCGCTGCACGGCGGCCATGCCATGCGGAGCGCCCCGCGCCTTGAGCAGGCGGCTCTTGTCGCCGATGTGATCGTGCGCGTCCTTGGTGTGGCAGGTCAGGCAGGCGGCGTCGGTCACCGCGACGAAGGCCTGCGTGTGGCAGGCCTGGCAATCGCCGCCAAGGTTCTTGTGCGCGATGCTGAGCGGGCCGGACGACCAGGTCTGGTCGGCGTGGAAGCCATCGGGGCGTCGCGCCTTTTCCTGCATCGCCAGAGGCTTGTAGCTGACATAGCTGTAGATCGGGAAGGCCAGGAACGCGATCAGCATCAGGATCGCAAAGCCCCACGCCGACATCCGCTTTCCGGGCAACAGGCCCTTGAGCGTGAAGATCGTGCCGATGTCCTTGTCTTCGGCGGAATCCGAAACCGCTTCGACACGGCGAACCGTGAAGGTCGGCAGGCCGCTTTCGCCGTCGCGCGAAACCGCGATGCGGTGGCCGCCGAAAACCAGCTCCGCGCCCACGGCCGGGTCAAGCGTGGATCGCGTCGCGCTGCGCCCGTTGACCTCGAACGGCTGTTCCCCGATCGAGGCGATGGTCAGCGTGCCGTCGACCTGTGCGGTGATCCGGGCATGGCGCGGATCGACGGCAAGATCGGGCAGGTGGATGCCACAGGACGCATCGCGCCCGATGGTCAGTTCATCGCCTTCGACCGTCGATGGCCGGACAATCTCTTCGCCGCTGGACTTGAGCGCGATCTGCTGGACAAGAAAGCTCATCGTTCGCTCACCAGTAGAAGAAGACGCTGACGATATGGGCAGACAATGCCGCAATCAGCGCGAAGGTCACGGGGACGTGGACGTACAGCCAGGCCTGGAGCCAGGACTTCAGCTTGAGATGGCGTCGCATGCGGCCAAGCATGGCCTCCTTGCGCGTCAGCAGGGCATCGACCTTGTCCAGCGGATCGTCGGCGATGCGCGGCCGGTAAGTGCGGATGCGGCGCAGTTCGGCGGCGGCGTTGCGCGTTGCGCAGCGCGGATACTTGCCGGTGATGCGGTTCCAGAACGTGCCGGAAAAGGCATCTTCCTCAAGGCTGCGGTTGACCAGCGCGGCGGCTTCGGGGTCGAGCGGCTGGGCCGCGTCGTGGATCTGCCGGTCGAGCGAGCGCAGCGATTCGATCATCTGCTTTTCGGTGATGGCGCCTTCTTCGTCGAAGCGGTTGGCCGATAGCGCGCGCGGCAGCGTGGCATAGACCCAGATCCCGAACACGCCCGATCCGATCACCACCAGCATCAGCACCCAGGCCAGGGTGTGGACGTTCCAGCCGAAGTGAAAGCCCGAATGCAGCGTGCCGATCACCGTCAGGCACAGACCGAGGTAGACGTGCGCCGATGTCCACGCCTTGAGGCTCCACCGCCCCGGCGTGATCGCGCGCTTGCGCATGCCGAGCGCCGTCAGCCACAGGATCAGCAGCGCGCCGACGGTGCCGAGCGTGTACCCCAGCCAGCTTGACCCGAAGTGCGTGCCGGGCAGCGGCAGGAACAGGTACATGCCGATCAGCACGATCGCCAGCGCGCCGGACACCTTGGCCCAGTACATGTTGCGGTGGCTCAGAAAGCCTTCGTGGGTGGCGGTGCGCTGGCGCGTGGCGCCGGTGCGTTTGCGTGGTGCGGTGCTCGCCATCGGCTCAGGCCCCCTCGTTCTCAAGCCGCGAAACGGTCAGGAACTCGTCCGGCGAAACGCGGATCGCGGCTCCGGTCGGGCAGGCGCGCACGCAGCTTGGCCCGCCTTCGATCCCGGCGCACATGTCGCACTTGATCGCCTTCTTGCGGTCCAGCAGTTCGTCCACCGCCGGATCGCCGGTGTAGCGGGTGTTCTTCTTCGACCACTTGTAGGGCGGTTCGCCCGGCCCCGGACCCTTGCCGAAGAACAGCCACGACAGCAGCGAAGGCTTCTGCGGCGGCACCTTGTCCATGCGGATCACGCCATAGGGGCAGTTGCGCTGGCAATTGCCGCAGCCGATGCAGGTGTCGTTGATGAACACTTCCCCGTCCGGGCCGCGATGGATCGCGTTGGGCGGGCAATCGGCCATGCAGTGCGGGTGTTCGCAGTGGCGGCACGATGTGGGCACGTGCAGGTGGGCAAAGCTCTTGCCCGCCTCGCGGTCGAGCCGCGAAAGGCCATCGTGGCTGTCGGCGCAGGCCTTTTCGCAATTGTCGCAGCCCACGCACAGCCGTTCGTCGATCAGCAGCACGTCGGTCGCCTCGCCCAGCCCCTGGCTGACGAGGAACTTGGCCTGTTCGGAATAGAGATCGACGACGCCCGAAAAGCTGTCTTTCTTCGATTCGATGAAGGCATTGGTCGCGCGGCGCACTTCCATGTCCTTGCGCGCGCGTTCCAGCAGCGCGGGCTTGGCGGCGAGCACCCGGCCAAAGGCTTCGCCGTCGATCCGTATCACTTCGCTCTTGATCGCGGCGCGCACGGTTGCGGTGCGCCGCCCACCGTCGATCAGCGCCATTTCCCCGACGTACGATCCGGCGGGGAGGTAGGACAGGAACACCGGCTTTCCGCCCACTTCCTTCTCGACGATCATCGAGCCGACGCGGATCACGTAGATGTCGGTGTCCTCATCGCCTTCGTTGATGATCGCTTCCCCGGCGTGGGCCGAAACGATCTTGGCGCTTTCGACCACTTCGGTGATGTCTGCCGGGGTCAGGCCGGACCCGAACATCTGCAGGATCTGGCGTTCTGTCGATATGCGTTCGATCGCGCGCTTGGCCGTGGGCACCTGGCTTTGCAGCTTGAGCGCGGCGTTGCGGCTGATTTCGACGCAGATCGTGTCTTCGGCGGCAACGATCGTCGCGCCGCGCTTGCGCCCGGAGATCAGGCCGACTTCGCCAAAGATCGACCCCGCCGGGATCGCCACCACCTTCGAAGGATCGTTGGCGTCGAGCCGCACATGGACCGAACCGGACGCAATTGCGAAGAGCGAGGAACCCGGATCGTTCTTTTCGAAGATCACATCGCCCCTGGCATAGGCGCGCGCTTCGGAATCGAGCATGAACTCGCGCAACTGCAGCGTGGTCATGCCGTTGAGGATGGCGACGTTGGTCTGGAGGAAATCCAGCCATTCGTTGACCGAACGCCGCCCCGGAAGGCCCGCGAACTTGGCTTCGAGCAGCGGTTCGTCGGCCGGTTTCAGCTCGGTATTGCCATTGATGAACTCGACCACATCGTAGCCCTGGTTCATGCAATGCTTGATCAGCGGGTAACCGGCCAGTGCGCCGATGACGAAAATGCCCGGCGCGGTGGATTCGAACTGCGGGGAAAGCGTCGGGAAGGCGAGCCGGTCGGCGCTGGCGAACTCGATGCCGCACCCTTCGACAAAGGCGCGCGGCGGGGCCGAACCGATGCGCGCGATGATCCGGTCGCAGCGGATGCGTTCCTCACCATCGCGGGTGGACAGCGTGATCCAGCCCGGTTCGATCGCCTTGGTTTCGGTTTCGTAGCGGATGCGCAGCTTGCCCGCCGCATCGTCGGCCACCAGCGCCTTGGCGTTCGGCTCCTTGGCGGTGGCAAAGCTTTCGCGCACGTTGGCCGATTGCGGGCTGCGGTTGAGCACGGTGACGACATTGCCCTGCGCCGGATCTTCGACCAGCCCGCGCGCATTCTCGATCCCGGCATCGCCGGTGCCGACCACGACGATATGCTGGTCCAGCACCGCATAGGGATCGTCGAGCTGGTAGGTCACGTGCGGCAGATCGCCGCCGGGGCAGCGCATCAGGTTGGGGTTGCCCTGCGTGCCGATCGCCAGGACCACGGTTTCGGCCATGACCACTTCGCCGCTGGTCAGTTCGATCGCGTAGGGCGGCGCGTGGCGCTGCAGTTCGGTGGTGGTGGTCGACCCATCGCGGGCGCGCGTCACGATCTTCTGGATCGACCCGGCAATGGCCGGTCCGGTGCCGCGGATCGCCTTTACATCGGCATTGAACTTCACGTTCACGCCCAGCGCAGCCGTGCGTTCGTTCCACTTGTCGAGAATGTCTTCCTTCTTGCCCGCGTCGAACTCCTGGTCCGAACGCAGGATAAGCTGCGATGGCGTGGCCATCACATGCTTGCCCTTCTGGTACTTGAAGATCGTGTCGGAAAGATGATCGGTCTTTTCCAGCAGCACATGGCCAAGGCCAAGCTGTGCCGCGCGGCTGGCGGCGCTCATGCCCGCCGGGCCGGATCCGATGATCGCAACCTTGAATACTTCGCCCACCGGTTTGCGTCCCCCGCATCGCGCAAAAGGACGGCGCCTGTGCCCAGCGCCTTCGTCCTTAGCCATTCCCGTATGCGACCCCGGTTGCGCAGACCTTAGCGAATGTGCCGCGCATTGCCACATTCAATTTGCTTCCTGGCAATTTGCTTCCGGGCAATTTGCGTGGCGGCATTTGCGCGCGGCAGGACCATCCCGGCGATCCGCCCGTCCGGCTTTGCCCGGCCGGGTCTCGCGCAATTGCTTGCGCGCCCCCCGTCCGGCGCGATATGCGCCGCAGCGCAGGACATGTCCGTTGCACGGGCCGCGCCGTCGCCGCCTTTCGTGCAATGGTCAACCGGCCGCTGAAACGGCCAACAGGAGTGTGCGATGACCGAGCCTCGACCAGATCCAGACCAGCGCGATCCGCAGGCCCCTGCGCGCTGGGGCAAGGTCGCGCTCGCCGCTGCCGCGCTGATCGCGCTGGGCGCGGGCGGCGTGGCGATGATGCGCGGGCCGGACACGCCGCCAACCGTCCAGCCACCCGCCGTTGCACCCAGCCAGCAGCCATCGGTCGATGATGTGATCGCCAGGCTGGAAACCAAGCTGGCCGAAAAGCCCGACGATGCCGAAGGCTGGCGGATGCTCGGCTGGTCCTATTTCCAGACCGAACGCTATGCCGATGCCGCCACGGCGCTGAAAAAGGCGACCGCGATCGACCCGGAACACGCCGAAACCTGGTCGTTCCTGGGCGAGGCGCTGGTCCTTGCCAGCAAGGAAGAGGGGCGGATGCCGCGCGATGCCAGGGCGGCGTTCGACAAGGCGATCAAGCTGGACCCTGACGATGCCCGCGCCCGCTATTTCCAGGCGGTCGCGCTCGACCTTGGCGGGCGCCATCGCCAGGCGATAGACGCGTGGTTCGATCTGCTGGCCGATACCCCGGCCGATGCGCCTTATGCCGAAGACATCCGCGAAGTGATCCGCAATGTCGGTGAAAAGTGGAAGATCGACGTGGACAAGCGGCTGGCCGAAGCGCGCTTTGCTGCCCCGGCCAACGGAGTCGTCACCGATGGCCCGGTCAAGGCAGCCGCCGGCATCCCCGGCCCGACAAGCGAGGAGATGAAAGCCGCCGCTGCACTCCCCAAGGGCCAGCAGGAAGCGATGATCCGCGGCATGGTCGACGGGCTGGAAGCCAAGCTGGAAAACAACCCGGACAATGCCGATGGCTGGATCATGCTGATGCGCAGCCGCATGCAACTGGGCGAACCGGCCAAGGCCGCCGCCACCCTGCAAAAGGGGCTGGCCGCCTTTCGCAACGATGGCGCTTCGGCCCGCAAGCTGCGCGAGGCGGCATCGCGGCTGGGCATTGCCGGGGCCTGATCGCGCCGGTTGCCGGTGCCCCGCACGTCGCAAGGGGGCCTTAACCTTGTTTACCGTCGCCCCGGTCGGGGCAGGCCGGGTGATTCATTGCGGGACACCGCGCAAAGGGCCATTTTCTGCCCCGGTTTGAATCACTTCGCTCCCTTTCGCTCCGTGTTGCGGGCGCGGGCGTGGTTAATCGGCCGAAAGGCTTTGATCCGATTTACAGGAAATTAACCTTTTCAGTTCATTTGTCCTATGGTTAATGGCGATAGGTCCAGCGTTTGACCGGATCAATTGCCGCTGTGACATGGCAAGAAGGGGGGCAGTTCAATGCGCGTACTGCTGATCGAAGACGAACCGACGACCGCCAAGGCGATCGAGCTTATGCTCACCACCGAAGGCTTCAATGTCTACGCAACCGACCTTGGCGAAGAAGGCCTCGATCTCGGCAAGCTGTACGATTACGACATCATCCTGCTCGACCTCAACCTGCCCGACATGCACGGCTACGATGTGCTCAAGAAGCTGCGCGTCGCCAAGGTGCAGACCCCGGTCCTGATCCTTTCCGGCATTTCCGAAATGGACAGCAAGGTGCGTTCGTTCGGCTTCGGTGCCGACGATTACGTGACCAAGCCGTTCCACCGCGAAGAACTGATCGCCCGCATCCATGCGGTCGTGCGCCGTTCCAAGGGCCATTCGCAGTCGGTCATCCGCACCGGCAAGCTTTCGGTCAATCTCGATGCCAAGACGGTAGAGGTGGATTCGGCCCGCGTGCACCTGACCGGCAAGGAATACGCGATGCTCGAACTGCTCTCGCTGCGCAAGGGCACGACGCTGACCAAGGAAATGTTCCTCAACCACCTCTACGGCGGCATGGACGAACCCGAACTCAAGATCATCGACGTGTTCATCTGCAAGCTGCGCAAGAAGCTGGCCCATGCCTGCGGCGGTGAAAACTACATCGAAACGGTATGGGGCCGTGGCTATGTGCTGCGCGATCCCGATGACATGAGCGCGACCGAAGCGGCCTGACGCTTCTTCCCGACGTTATCCTCCCGTTCTTCCCGAAACGGCCTGCCATTCGCGTGGCGGGCCGCTTTCGTTCGGGCCGCCTGCGCGCGCCAGCCCTCTTGCCAGCCCCATTGACCGCCGTACGCAACCTTGCCATCGGCACTTCCCATGACTGCACACAAACCGGGCGATCCGATCACGCTCAATCGGCTCTATGGCCGCTCCAAGGGCAAGCCCTTGCGGCAGGGCCAGCAGGCGCTGGTCGATGAACTGCTGCCCCGGATCGCCATGCCAGCCGAAGGGCCGATCACCGCGCAGGCCCTGTTCGGTGAACCGCGCCCGCTGCATTTCGAGATCGGCTTTGGCGGGGGCGAGCACATGGCGTTCCGCGCCGACATGCTGCCCGACCATGGCTTCATCGGCGCCGAACCGTTCCTCAACGGCGTGGCGCAGGCGCTGACCCACGTATCCGGGGACAATGGCGCGCATCCGCCGATCCCGAACGTGCGCATCCATCACGGCGATGCGCTGGAAGTGCTGCGCCGCATTCCCGATGGCGCTCTGTCGTTCCTCTACCTGCTGCACCCCGATCCCTGGCCCAAGGCGCGCCATGCCAAGCGGCGGATGATGAACGACGGGCCGCTCGATCTGTTCGCGGCCAAGCTGCGCCCCGGCGGCGAGTTCCGCTTCGGTACCGATCACGCGATCTATCTGCGCCATGCGCTGATGGTCATGCGGCGCCACAAGCACCAGTTCGAATGGCTGGCGCAGGAGGCGAAGGATTTCCAGGTGCGCCCCGGCGGATGGCCCGAAACCCGCTACGAACACAAGGCGCGCACCGTCTACGGGCACGAAGTCTGGTACTTCCGCTACCGCCGCCGTGAAAGTTGAGCGGGTTGCGCAACAAACTCTGCCTTTGCAGTAGAGTATAAAATCTGCTTTTCCGGTCGCGCTGGCCCCGCGCTATCTCTCCCGCTGCAACATAGGGGCAGGGTGCGTGATGGATTTTCTGGCCGGAGTGGATTTAGCGGCGCTGCTGCCGTTCATCGCCGTCGGCTTTGCCGCGCAGATGGTCGATGGCGCGCTGGGCATGGCGTTCGGGGTGATTTCGAACACGCTGATGGTCGGCGTGCTGGGCATACCCCCGGCACTGGCATCGCAGCGGGTGCATCTGGTGGAATGCTTCACCACGGCAACATCGGGCATCAGCCACATGCTCCACGGCAATGTCGACCGGCGGCTGTTCCTGCGGCTGCTGATCCCCGGCATGGCGGGCGGCATCCTTGGCGCCTATGTCCTGTCCTCGCTCGATGCGGCGGTGGTCAAGCCGTGGGTGCTGGTCTACCTGACCTGCATCGGCATCTACCTGCTGGTGCGCGGCCTGCTCTATCCGCCCAAGCTGCGCGAGCCGGGCTGGGTTGCGCCGCTGGGCCTTGTCGGGGGCTTTCTCGATGCAGCGGGCGGCGGCGGCTGGGGGCCGGTGGTCACCTCCAACCTGCTGATCCAGGGCGCCGATCCGCGCAAGGTCGTGGGCACGGTCAACACCGTAGAGTTCTTCCTGACGCTGACCGTTTCGGCCACCTTCATCTGGCATCTTGGCGTGGCCGACCTTGCCGGGCCGACGCTGGGCTTCCTGATCGGCGGGGTTGCCGCAGCGCCGCTGGGCGCCTGGGCGGCCAAGCACATTCCGGCCAAGTCGATGCTCATCATGGTCGGCATCGTGCTTACCGCGACAAGCCTGTGGGGTGCGTACAAGGCGTTTGGCTGAGGCGCGCCGCAACGCAATGTTAACCATAACAGGGTATGCCGGACACTGCCGCCAACGGATTGCTTCGCGTGCGGCAGGAAGGGCACGACCATGGCGTACCAGCAGGCCACAGGCATGACGATTTCGGAAATCCGCGAGTTCGCAAGCTTCCTGCCGAGCGAACAACGCTATATCCGCCGCAGCCTGGACATTGCGCTGGGCCGCGGTGACGCGGTTGCCCGCTGGGCGCGCGACGAAGCCGAAGCCGGAGCGATTCGCGCGCAGGCGGCAGCCTATGCCGATATCGCACCGCTGCGCCGCATGCTGCCGGACGTCGACGGGCTGGACACGCTCGATCCGTTCATGGGCCGGCTGGTGCGGATGGCGGCATCGGACCTGGCGCAAGGGCGCATGGCCTGTTTTTCCGCGTTCCGTTTTCTGTATGAACGCCTGCTCGGTGCCGAAGTGCGGCCCTGGCTGCCCGGCGCGTTCTGCGGCGCGGCGGCGCTGCCGGTGATTCGTCCCGACCAGCGGCGCGGGCTGCTGCAATCCATCAGTGAAGCGGCGGCAACGGCGCACGGCTGGTCGACCCGCGCCCCGTCGTTTTACCCTGAGTTCGTCGAGGCCGAAGCCGCCTGACCGCGCCGCCTGTGACCCTTGCGGGTCAGGGCACCAGCACGGTATCGCGCGCCACTGCATCGGTGTGCGGATGGTCGAGCGTGAAGTGCAGGCCGCGGCTTTCGTGCCGCGCCCGCGCCGACCGCACGATCAGGTCGGCGCTTTGCAGCAGGTTGCGCAGCTCGATCAGGTCGGTCGTCACGCGGAAATGGCCGTAATAGTCGTTGACCTCTTCGGTCAGCAGCTTGATCCGGTGCGCCGCGCGCTCCAGCCGCTTGTCGGTCCGCACGATCCCGACATAGTTCCACATGAAGCGGCGGATCTCGGTCCAGTTCTGCTTGATGACCACTTCCTCGTCCGAATCGGTCACCCGGCTTTCATCCCACCCGCGCACTTCGGGCGGCGCTTCGAAACTGTCGATCCGTCGCAGGATGTCGCGCGCGGCGGCATCGCCGAACACGAAGCATTCGAGCAGCGAGTTCGACGCGAGCCGGTTCGCCCCGTGCAGCCCGCTTTCGGTGCATTCCCCGGCGGCATACAGCCCCGGCAGGTCGGTGCGCCCGGCCAGGTCGATCAGCACCCCGCCGCAGGTATAGTGCTGGGCCGGGACCACCGGGATCGGCTGGGTCGTCATGTCGATGCCCAGCCCGGTCAGCTTGGCGTGGATGTTGGGGAAGTGTTCGCGGACGAACTCCGGCGGCATGTGGCTGATATCCAGATGCACGTAATCCAGGCCGAACTTCTTGATTTCGGAATCGATGGCACGGGCCACGATGTCGCGCGGCGCCAGTTCCATGCGTTCGGCATCGTAGAACGCCATGAACCGTTGCCCGGTGCGCGGGTTAACCAGCCGCCCGCCCTCGCCGCGCACCGCTTCGGTGATGAGGAAGTTCTTGACGTCGAGGTTGTAGAGGCAGGTCGGGTGGAACTGCATCATCTCCATGTTGGAAACCCGCGCGCCTGCACGCCACGCCATGGCGATGCCATCGCCGGTGGCGCCGCGCGGGGCGGTGCTGAACTGGTAGACGCGGCCCGCCCCGCCGGTGGCCAGGATCGTGGCGCGGGCGGTGTGCGCTTCGACCTTGCCGGTGGCTTCGTCCAGCGCATAGACGCCCCAGACGCGTCCCGACCCGGAATAGCGCGCCAGTTCGTGGCGTCCGGTAATCAGGTCGATGCAGGTCTGCCCCGGCAGCATGGTGATGTTGGGGTGGTCCATCGCCGCCTTGAGCAGCGATTTCTGCACCGCCGCGCCAGTCGCGTCATCGACATGGACGATGCGGCGGTGCGAATGGCCGCCTTCGCGCGTCAGGTGCAGCGAACCGGCATCGGCGTTGAACGGCACGCCGAGGTCGATCAGGCGCCGGATCGCCGCCGGGGCGTTCTCGACCACGAACTCGACCGTTTCACGCCGGTTCAGGCCCGCGCCCGCAACCATCGTATCGCGGATGTGCTCCTCGAACGTGTCGCCCGCATCGAGCACGGCGGCGATCCCGCCCTGTGCCCAGGCGGTCGATCCGCCGTCCAGCGCGCCTTTGGCCAGCACCAGAACGCGGCAATGTTCGGCCAGCACCAGCGCCGCGCTCAACCCCGCCGCGCCCGATCCGATGATCAGCACATCCTGCCCGCTCAAGCCGCACTCCCTTGCTCCGTGCCGGTGGGGCGTCTTGCCCGGACCTGTCGCAGCCACGTTGTCTTTGGCGTGTCACGCCACTGCGCGATTGCACCTGCCTGCCGTAGAACCTCCTGCCCGCGATTGCAAAGGCCCGAAATCGTGCGGCTGCCGCACGGTTCGTCGCACGGCCCGCAGAAAGACGAAGGCTGTCACTTGTGTTAAATATGAATCATGTAAAGAGTGACGTTACATCCATTCTGGAGCGAGCTGCCATCCAATGCGTGATTCGCGTTTCATGTGCCTGTTCAACAGCCACCGCCCGAACCGTGAAGGCGTTGAATGGAACGGTTTTCACTATGTGGCGACATGCCGCCACTGCGGCACACCGATTCGCCGTCTGGACAAGGGTGGCTGGCGCCGCAGGCAGACCGAGCGCGCATAAGGTCATGGCTACCGCGCAAGGTTAACGCTGCGGTCACGCCAGTGCGCGCGGGGTGCTGGTCAGGCTGACGAAAACATCTTCAAGATCGGCTTCGCGCGTGGATACGTCGACGATGGCATAGCCCTGGCCCTGCACCAGCGACATCACCTCGCCCGCGTTCATGCGGTCCTTGTCGTACCCGATCTCGACCTGCCGCTCGCCCGAAATGCGGCTTTTCAAAAAGGCTTCATGCTGCGGAGCCACGGCCACGTCGCGGTCCAGCGTCAGCACGACGATCTTTTCGCGCGCCATGTCCACCAGTTCGCGCGTGGGTTTGTTGGCGATCAGCTTGCCATGGTTGATGATGGCGATGCGGTCGCAAAGCTGTTCGGCTTCTTCGAGGTAGTGCGTGGTCAGGACCACGGTGACGCCGTCGTTGTTGAGTTCGGTGACCAGTTCCCACAACTGGCGGCGCAGTTCCACGTCGACCCCGGCGGTCGGTTCGTCGAGCACAAGGATCGGCGGGGAATGAACCATGGCCTTGGCGATCAGCAGGCGCCGCTTCATCCCGCCCGACAGCGAACGGGCATAGGCGTTGGCCTTGTCCTCAAGATGCACCGCGCGCAGCAGCTCCACCGTCCGGCGCAGCGCCTTGGGCACGCCATAGAATCCGGCCTGGTTGTCGAGCACTTCGGCAGGCGTGAAAAACGGATCGAACACGATTTCCTGCGGCACGATGCCGATGGATGCCTTGGCGTTGCGCATGTCGCGGTCGATGTCGTGGCCCCAGATTTCGACCGTGCCCGATGTTTTCATCACCAGCCCGGCCAGCGTGTTGATCAGGGTGGACTTGCCCGCGCCATTCGGCCCCAGCAGGCCGAAGATCTGCCCTTGCGGCACATCGAAGCTGACCCCGTCGAGCGCGAGCTTGCCCGGCGATTTGCCGCTGGCGGCATAGCGTTTGACCAGATCGTGGATGCGGATGGCAGGGGGTTGATTCATGGGGCCTTGCCTGCACCAGCGGCAGACAAAACGCAATTGTCTGGAAGGTGCGGATTTGCTAGCGCGGCTGCCATGCAGAACGTCCCGGAAACCGCCTTTACCGAAACCACCCGCGTCAAGTGCGATGGCGCATCGGACATCCGCGCCAGCGGGGGCTTTTCCAGCGCCGCGCTGGGCCATCCGCGCGTCTGGCTTGAGATTGACGAGCGCGGCTATGTCGATTGCCCTTATTGCGACAAGCGGTTCGTGCTCAAGGGCGGGGCGGCGGATTCGGCGCAGGCCGCCTGAACGGCGCGCGGCCCCGATGGCCGCTATGGCCCCCGATCGTCTCTATGATCCCTGATCGTCTCTATGGTCTTTGCCGGCTGATCGCCTATATCTGGAGGCATGACCGATCAAGACACCCGCTCGCTGCTCTACCGCTCCGGCCTGCTGACCCCTGACGATGCCCGGCGGCTGACGCGCGATGCGCTGCAAAGCTGCGATGACGGCGAACTTTACCTGCAATTCATCGCCAGCGAGAGCTTCGGCTTCGACGACGGGCGGCTGAAAACCGCCGATTATTCCCGCGATGCGGGCTTTGGCCTGCGCGGCGTTTCGGGCGAGATGACCGGCTTTGCCCACGCGAACGAGATTTCCGCCGCCGCGATTGCCCGCGCCGGGGAAACGCTCAAGCTGCTCGATCCCGCCAAGGGCCAGCCAGCGCCACCGCCACGCAGCAGCAACCGCCACCTCTATACCGATGCCTCGCCGCTCGATGCGGTGCCGTTCGAAGCCAAGGTGCGCCTGCTCGAATCGATCGATGCCGCTGCGCGCGCGCGCGATCCGCGCGTGGCGCAGGTTTCGGCATCGCTGGCCGGGTCGTGGTCGGTGGTGGAAATCGTGCGCGCCGATGGTTTCGTCGCCCATGATGTGCGCCCGCTGGTGCGGCTCAACGTGTCGATCGTGGCCGAACGCGACGGGCGGCGCGAAACCGGCAGCTTCGGGATTGGCGGGCGGCGGCTTTATGACGATCTGTTCGCGCCCGAAACGTGGAACCGCGCGATTGACGAGGCGCTGGCCCAGGCGCTGGTCAACCTCGATTCGGTGGCCGCGCCTGCCGGTGAAATGACCGTGCTGCTTGGCCCCGGCTGGCCCGGCGTGCTGCTGCACGAAGCGGTCGGCCATGGGCTGGAAGGCGATTTCAATCGCAAGGGCACCAGCGCCTTTTCCGGGCGCATCGGCCAGCGGGTGGCCGCGCCGGGGGTGACCGTGGTCGATGACGGCACGCTGCTCGGCCTTGGCGGGCAGGGGCGGCGCGGCTCGCTCTCGATCGACGATGAAGGCACGCCGACGCAGGAAAACGTGCTGATCGAAGATGGCATCCTCAAGGGCTATATCCACGACCGGCTGAACGCGCGGCTGATGGGTGTTGAACCCACCGGCAACGGGCGGCGCGAATCCTATGCCCATGCGCCGATGCCGCGCATGACCAATACCTTCATGCGCGGGGGCAACGATGATCCTGCCGAACTGCTGGGCCGGATGAAGAACGGCATCTATGCCAAATCGTTCGGCGGCGGGCAGGTGGACATCACCAGCGGCAAGTTCGTGTTCTCCTGCACCGAAGCCTACCGCGTCGAAAACGGCCGGCTGGGTGCGCCGATCAAGGGCGCGACGCTGATCGGCGATGGCCCGACCGTGCTGACCCGCGTGGTCGGGATCGGCAACGACATGGCGCTGGACGAAGGCGTGGGCATCTGCGGCAAGGGCGGGCAGAGCGTGCCCGCCGGGGTCGGCCAGCCGACGCTGCTGGTCGAAGGGCTGACCGTGGGCGGAACTGGCTGAACGCATGCCCATGCACAGCCGGGGCTTAAGCGCCGGTTCAGGCGAATCGCACTATCGATCTGTGATCGAAACGAGAGGAAGTGCCAGCCATGAAAACGGTTCTCAGCAGGATCGCCATGGGCCTGGCCGCCGGATCGCTGCTCCTCGCCGGGGCTGCCGCCGACGCCAAGCCTGACCTGACCCCGGAACAGCAGCTTGCCCGCAAGCTGGAAGGCCGCGTTGCGGGCAAGCCGGTCGATTGCATCTATCTGCCTGCGGTGCGCCAGTCGCGCATCTATGACCGCACCGCCATCACTTACGAATCCGGCGGGACGATCTGGGTAAACCGCCCGGTTTCCGGCGCGTCCTCGCTCGACAACAACAACGTCATGGTCACCCAGCCGATGGGGTCGCAGCTTTGCAGCGTTGATATCGTGCGCATGTTCGACAACAATTTCTGGTTCTGGCGCGGCACGGTGGGACTGGGCCAGTTTGTGCCCTACACAAAGGCAAAGGACACAGCACCGGCCGAAAAAGGCTGATCGCCAAGGTGCGCTGCTGCTGGAAGTGACGCGCGCGGCGGGGTAAGGCGCGGGCATGACGCTTCGCCTCGCCACCGCTGCCGATGCCGCTGCCATCGCCGATCTTGGCCGTCGGGCGTTCGTCGCCAGGTTCGGCCACCTCTACAGTGCCGCCAATCTCGCCCGGTTCCTCGATGAAACGCACACCGCCGCGATCGTCGCCGCGCAGATCGCGGACCCGGCGATGCGGGTGGCGGTGGTGGAGGCGGAGGAAAGCGGTGCGATTGCCAGCTTCTGCAAGATCGTCTCCGCCAGCACGCTGCCCCCGCACACTGCCGCGCAACGGCCGATGGAGCTGAAGCAGCTCTATACCGACCCCGAGCGCATCGGGCGCGGTGCGGGTGCGCGGCTGATGGATTGGGCGATGGAACAGGCGCGGGCGTGGGGGGCGGATGAAATGCAGCTTTCGGTCTATGCCGACAATCCGCAGGCCCAGGCTTTTTACCGCCGCTTCGGTCTGGACAAGGTTGCCGACATCACCTTTGCCGTGGGGGACCATATCGACCCCGAATACATGTTCGCCGGGCCGGTCAGGGCGCGCTCAATCGCGTTCGGGTAGCTTCAGGTACGTTTAGGTGCCTTTCAGGGCGGGCGATAAGCGCCTATAGGGGCGCCATGTCATCCATCCGTCCATGGCGCGATATCGCTCGCCGCAAAAGCCGTCAGATCATGGTCGGCGCGGTCCCTGTCGGCGGCGATGCGCCGATTACCGTCCAGACCATGACCAACACCCCGACATCCGATGCGGTCGCCACGATCGACCAGATCCGGCGGTGCGAGGAAGCGGGGGCAGACCTGATTCGCGTATCCTGCCCGGACGAGGAAAGCACTGCGGCGTTCGGCAAGATCACGCGGGCGGCGCGCATTCCGGTGATTGCGGACATCCATTTCCACTACAAACGTGCGCTGGAAGCCGCCGATGCCGGGGCGGCATGCCTGCGCATCAACCCCGGCAACATCGGCAGCAGCGCACGCGTGGCCGAAGTGGTGCGCGCGGCCAAGGCCAACGGTTGCGCGATCCGCATCGGCGTGAACGCGGGCAGCCTTGAAAAGCATCTGCTGGAAAAATACGGCGAACCGTGCCCCGATGCGCTGGTCGAATCCGCGCTCGACCATATCAAGCTTTTGCAGGACCACGATTTTCATGAATACAAGGTGGCAGTCAAAGCCTCCGACGTGTTCCTTGCGGTCAGTGCCTACATGGGCCTTGCCGAAGCGGTCGATTGCCCGCTGCACCTTGGCATTACCGAAGCGGGCGGGCTGATCGGCGGGACGGTGAAATCCGCCATCGGCATCGGCAACATGCTCTGGGCCGGGATCGGGGACACGATCCGCGTTTCGCTTTCGGCGGAACCGGAAGAAGAAGTGCGCGTCGGGTTCGAAATCCTCAAGTCGCTGGGCCTGCGCACGCGCGGCGTGCGGGTGGTTTCGTGCCCGTCCTGCGCGCGGCAGGGCTTCGACGTGATCCGCACGGTCGAGGCGCTGGAAAAGCGGCTGACGCATATCAAGACCCCGCTCTCGCTCTCGGTGCTCGGCTGCGTTGTCAACGGCCCCGGCGAAGCGCGCGAAACCGACATCGGCATCACCGGCGGCGGCAACGGCAAGCATATGGTCTATCTTTCGGGGGTGACCGATCACCACGTGCAGTCCGAAGACATGCTCGACCACATCGTGACGCTGGTGGAGCAGAAGGCCGCCGAAATCGAAGCCGCCACAACCGACGCGGGCAACCCGACCGAGGCGGCGGCATAGCTTGCCGCCACGCCACGGCCTGCCGGGGCTGCATCTTCTGCTGGCAATCGCGGTCATGGCGGTGTGGGGAACCAACTTCGTCGTCATCAAGGTTGCGCTGGGACACCTGCCGCCGCTGACGCTGGCACTGCTGCGCTTTGTTTTCGTGGCCTTTCCGCTTGTCCTGTTCCTGCCGCGTCCGCGCGTGGCCTGGCGCAATCTGGCCAGCTACGGCGTGCTGATCGGGGCCGGCCAGTTCGGTCTGCTGTTCACCGCCATGCGCGCCGACATCACCCCCGGCCTGGCGAGTCTTGTCGTGCAGGTGCAGGTGTTTTTCACCATTGCGCTGTCGATGCGGCTGACCGGGGAGCGGATTGCGCTTTACCAGATCGGCGCGCTGGCACTGGCCAGCGCCGGGCTGGCGGTCATCCTGCTGCATACCGATGGCAGCGCGACGGCGCTCGGCCTGGCACTGGTGTTGAGCGCGGCGCTGGCTTGGGCGTGCGGCAACATGGTGGCGCGGCAGGCCACCAGCGCCGAGCCGGGGCTGGACATGCTGTCCTACGTCGTCTGGTCGGCGCTGTTTGCGGTGCCGCCGCTGCTGGGCTTTGCGCTGCTGCTGGAAGGCCCGCAGGCCATGGCGCGCGGAGTCGCCATGGCCGATGGCTGGACCTGGGGCGCGGTGGCCTGGCAATCGGTCGGCAACACGATGTTCGGCTATGCGGCGTGGGGCTGGCTGCTTGGCCGCCACCCTGCCGCGCACGTCGCGCCGATGGCATTGATGGTGCCGGTCTTCGGTCTTGGCGCATCGGCGCTGCTGCTGGGTGAACCGTTGCAGGGCTGGAAAATCGCCGCTTTCGCACTGGTCATGTTCGGCCTGGCGCTGGGCATGCTGTGGCCACGGCTCAGGGCAAGGCTCCGCCTGTGACGCTGACGGTCCGCCCTGCCACGCCCGTCGATCTTTCCCTGATCGCAGAGCTGATCCGCGCGCTGGCTGCCTATGAAAAGCTGGCCGATGCGGTGCGGTTCGACGAAGCGGGTCTGGCGGAAAAGCTGTTTGGCCCGCGTCCCTATGCCGAAGTGCTGATCGGCGAGGTTGACGGGGTCGCGCAGGGTTTTGCCTTGTTCTTCCATAATTTCTCGACGTTCGAGGGCAAGCCGGGGATCTATCTCGAAGACCTGTTCGTGCGCCCCGCCGCGCGCGGCAGCGGGCTGGGCAAAGCCTTGTTGCAACGCCTCGCGGCGCTGGCGGCGGAACGCGATTGTGCGCGGCTGGAATGGTCGGTGCTCGACTGGAACGAACCGGCGATCGGTTTCTACCGTTCGCTGGGCGCGCGGTTCATGGACGCGTGGACGGTGATGCGCGTCGATGGCGCGGACCTGCTCAAACTGGGCGAGGGCGCAGCCGCGCCGTCAAGGTCTGGAAATCGCGCCACAAAAGCGTAGTATGTACAACGTTCAGGCTGGGTACGGAGCCAGTGTGGTATGGGTTGGGCATGAACAGCAAGCAATCGCACCCGAAAGTTGACCGGCGCACGGTGCTGGCCGGGCTGGCGGCTGGCAGTGTCGCCAGCGTGCTGCCCGCGCGCGCCGCGACGGCGGCCTATTACCCCAACGACCAGCACCGCCGCGTGCTGGAAATCGCCAAGGAGCAGGTTGAGCGGCACCGTGCGTCGCTGTGGCGGACCGATATTGTCGGGATTGCCGATTTCGCCATGCCTTCGTCGGTCCCGCGCTTTCATTTCGCCAACCTTGACCGTGGCGAGGTGCGCTCGTTCCTTGTTACCCACGGGCGCGGATCGGACCCGGAGCATGACGGGTTCCTCAAGACCTTTTCCAACGAAGTCGGCAGCCTTGCCACCTCGCGCGGGGCCTATGTGACGTTCGAATGGTACAAGGGCAAATACGGCACATCGGTGCGACTCGGCGGGCTTTCGCCTGAAAACTCCAACGTGCTGGACCGCGCGATCGTGCTGCATCCGGCGCGCTACGCCAACCCCGACATGCTCGAACGTTTCGGCAAGCTGGGGCGCAGCGACGGTTGCCTGGCCATGGGCGAAGCCGATTTCAACGAGGCGCTGTGGCACCTTTCCGGCGGGCGGCTGATCTATGCCGACCGGCTGGGGCTGGGCTGAACGCACGGTTCGCTTGCCGCTGCCCGGCCTTTACGCCGGACCCTTCACACCGGACCCTTCATCAGGGACGGGGTACCCGCCGCCCTTTCGTGCGGCTGGTCAGGTGATAGTGCAGGCAGCGGTCGCAGCGGTAGGCGTGCAGGACCAGGCCGCTTGCGCGTGCTGCTGCCTCACGCGCTTCATCGGCGCTGTCATAGCTGCGCTTGCGCCTGCACACGCTCAACCGCGTGCGCATCACGATCAGACCGGGGCGGTCAGAGCGGGTTGTCCAGCTTGATGACCGCTTCGTTGCTCTTGCGCTGGCTGGTGTGCGCCTGGCGCGGCTGGGTGAAGCTGGCCAGCACCGGCGCATCGCGCCCGTAGATGTCGTTGAACGACCGCAGGGTGCCGTTCACATCGCGCGCGACGGTGAAATAGGTGAGATAGACCGGGAAGGTCCTGGTCATCGCCACCTTGGTATATGTGCGCGAGGTGTGCGCCGCGGCGGCTTCTTCCGGGGTCATCCCCGCGCCCAGGATCGCCATGGTCATCGCCAGTTCGGTCGCACGTTCCACCCGCACGCAGCCGTGGCTGAGCGCGCGGGACGCTTGCGCAAAGAGGTTGCGGTTGGGGGTGTCGTGCAGGAAAATGGCGTGCTCGTTGGGCATGTCCAGCTTCATCCGGCCCAGCGAATTGGTATCGCCCGGCTGCTGGACCACGTAGATCGTGCCATCGGCGGCCTTGGTCACCTTGTACCCCTGGCGCGCTGCCGATGCGGGATTGGCCAGCAGGCGCGGGCCAAGCCCTTCGCCCATCACGATGGATTGCGGTACGGTCCAGGTGGGGTTGAAGATTACCCCTTCGACCGTTTCGGCAAGCTGCGGCGTGGCGGTCCGGCCCGGCTTGCCCACGATCACGCGATAGGTGCTGATGATCTTGTTGCGCACGGTCAGGCGCAACATCTGTTCGGGCACATTGGTCAGCAGGTATTGCGTGCCCAGATCGCGCGCCAGCCAGCGCCAGCGATCCATGTTGGCGCGGATAAGCGCCGCTTGCTGGGCGGTTTGCGCCTTGGGCAGCGCATCGCGCAGCGCGGCATAATCGGGATGGGTGGGCAGCAGCGCCATCAGCGCGCCCTTCACGTCATGCCGTTCGAGCGCGGAGGCCAGGATCAGCGCGGTCGGGTTCACGTCCTGATCGGGATCGACGGCGAACCACTGGACGCGTGCGGCCATCGGCGTGCGCCCGTCGCGCAGGTCTTCGGCCAGCCAGGTGAACAGGCGGCCCGCCACTTCATCCAGCGCCGCGCCTTCGCCCCCGGCAATCGCCGTGGCCAGCACGTCGGGCTGATAGTCTTTCGGGAAAAGCCCTTCGCTGCCAATGCCCTTGATCGTGGCCAGCAGCGCCTGCGCATCGGCTGCTGTCCAGTGGGGCGCAGGCGCGGGGACGGCGGGCAGCGCAAGGACCGGGCTTTGCGCGGTGCCGCCGCTTGTCGCGGTGGAAGCCGGGGTTGAGCCGGTGGGCGCGGGCGGGGTTTCGATCGCGGGGGTCGTGCCCGGCGCCTTGAGCACCTGGCGTGTCAGGTCCACCGGGGCGGTTTGCGGGGCGGCGCTGGCGGCAAGGGGCTGGGCCGCAATCGCCATTCCCAGCATGGCCACACCCAGCTTGCCGGAAAGGCCGGTCCCGTCAATCGCACGCTTCACCATGGTATCCCTGTTATCCTGATCGTCCGGTGCAAACCGGAATGTCGCCGCAAAGTCCTGCCCCAAGCCTGCGCAACGATCAAGCATTGCGCCTGACTGGAGCCTTAATCGTCTGAATGGACACGGATCGTTCGCTGGCAACAAGGCAGTTTCTTGCCGCACGCAAACTGGCCTATGGCAGCGCGCATGACCGTTGCGCGCGTGCCGATCCTGCCGATCCTTGCCACGATCCTTGGCCTGTCGCTGTTTTCGGTGATGGACGGGACGATGAAGGCCGCGTCGCTGGCAATGGGTGCCTATGCCGCGATGTTCTGGCGCGGGCTGACCGCTGCCACGCTCGTGCTGCCGCTCTGGCTGTGGCGCCGGCGCGGCTGGCCGGCATGGTCCACGATCCGGGTCCACGGCCTGCGCGGGGTGGTGGCCACCGGCATGGCGGTGCTGTTCTTCTATGGCATCGTGCGCACGCCGCTGGCCGAAGGGATCGCGCTGTCGTTCATCGCGCCGCTGATCGCGCTCTATCTGGCTGCGATCCTGCTCGGCGAAACGCTGCGCAAGGCAGCGGTCGGCGGGTCGCTGCTGGCACTGGCAGGCGTGGTGGTAATCGGCTGGGCCAAGTTCGACGGGCCTGCCGATGCCGAAGCCGCCAGGGGCATGGCGGCGATCCTCGTGTCGTCGGTGCTCTATGCCTGGAATCTGGTGCTGCAACGCCAGCAGGCGCTGATCGCCGCGCCGGAGGAGGTCGCGTTCTTCCAGGCGCTGGTCACCGCGCTGGTGCTGGGGCTTGGCGCGTGGTGGCTGGTGCCCTGGCCCGATGCCCGGACCTGGGGGTTGATCGGGGTATCGGCGCTGCTCTCCACCGCCGCGCTGATGCTGCTGAGCTGGGCCTATGGCCGGGCGGAGGCGCAGGTGCTGGTGCCGCTGGAATACACCGCGTTCCTTTCCGCCGCGGTCGTCGGCTGGATCGCCTTCGATGAACCGGTCACGCTGAACACGCTGGCGGGGGTGGTGCTGATCGTGGCCGGGTGCCTCTACGCTACCGGGCGATCGGTGCACGAAAGCGGCGCAAAGCAGGGCCTTGGCGCAGGCGTGAACGAAGCGGGTGGAAGTGGGTTTTGACCGCCCTTCTGCTATTGAAAGTCAATAACCGATAAATTGTGCAGGTGCGGCGTAAAATGGCGGCTGGCCACCCTTGACGAGGGGCGGGTTTACGCGCATCGCGCTCATGCTTTCAGGCCGTTATCCGCCGCGCCGCAAGGGTTGGATCCAACCGGGTTTGTCCCTCTCGCGATTCCCCGCGTGGCACTATTTGCAGCAGCGGCCGCGACAGGAGGGAAGACTCACAGCCATGACCCAGGTCGGACAGGATACACTCGGCACCCGCAGCACGATGGCCGTGGGCGGCAAGGAGTTCGCCTACTATTCGCTCAACAAGGCGGCGGCAAAGCTGGGCGACGTTTCGCGCCTGCCCTTCTCGATGAAGGTGCTGCTGGAAAACCTCCTGCGTTTCGAGGACGGCGGTTTCACCGTTTCCACCGATGACGTGAAAGCGGTGATGGACTGGCAGAAGAACCCAAGCGAATCGTCGAACGAAATCCAGTATCGCCCCGCGCGCGTGCTGTTGCAGGATTTCACCGGGGTGCCCTGCGTGGTCGACCTTGCCGCGATGCGCGATGCCATCGCCAAGCTGGGCGGCGATACCAGCAAGATCAACCCGCTGGTCCCGGTCAATCTGGTGATCGACCACTCGGTGATGGTCGATGAGTTCGGCCATCCCAAGGCGTTCGAACAGAACATGGAAATCGAATACGAACGCAACATGGAGCGTTACGATTTCCTCAAGTGGGGATCGAAGAGCCTCAACAACTTCTACGCCGTGCCTCCCGGCACCGGCATCTGCCACCAGGTCAACCTTGAAAACATCGCGCAGGCGGTGTGGACGTCGACCGACCAGAACGGCGTGACCGTGGCCTATCCCGACACCTGCGTCGGCACCGACAGCCACACCACCATGATCAACGGCCTGGGCGTGCTGGGCTGGGGCGTCGGCGGGATCGAAGCCGAAGCCGCGATGCTCGGCCAGCCGGTGTCGATGCTCATCCCCGAAGTCGTCGGCTTCAAGCTGACGGGCACGCTCAAGGAAGGTGTCACCGCCACCGACCTCGTGCTGACCGCAACCAACATGCTGCGCAAGCACGGCGTGGTCGGCCGCTTTGTCGAATACTACGGCCCCGGCCTTGCCGCCCTGTCGCTGGCCGACCGCGCGACGCTGGCCAACATGGCCCCGGAATACGGCGCGACCTGCGGCTTCTTCGGCATCGACGACAAGACGCTGGACTACCTGCGCCTGACCGGCCGCGAAGAAGCGCAGATTGCGCTGGTCGAAGCCTATGCCAAGGAGCAGGGCTTCTGGATCGACCCTGCGGTCGAACCGGTGTTCTCCTCGACCCTCGAACTGGATCTCGGTACCGTCGTGCCTTCGCTGGCCGGGCCGAAGCGCCCGCAGGACCGCGTGTCGCTGCCCGACGTGGACGATGTGTTCAACGCCGACATGGCCAACCTCTACAAGAAGGCGCAGCAGCGCGTTCCGGTGGAAGGCAAGGACTTCGACATCGGTGACGGCGACGTGACCATCGCCGCGATCACCAGTTGCACCAACACGTCGAACCCCGGTGTGCTGGTGGCAGCCGGTCTCGTCGCCAAGAAGGCCAACGAGCTGGGCCTCAAGCCCAAGCCGTGGGTCAAGACCTCGCTCGCCCCCGGATCGCAGGTGGTCACCGACTATCTCGTCAAGGCCGGTCTGCAGGAACACCTCGATGCCGTCGGCTTCAACCTCGTCGGCTATGGCTGCACCACCTGCATCGGCAACTCCGGCCCGCTGGCCGAACCGATCAGCAAGGCGATCAACGACAACGGCCTTGTTGCTGCGGCAGTCATTTCCGGCAACCGCAACTTCGAAGGCCGCGTCAGCCCCGACGTGCGCGCCAACTTCCTCGCCTCGCCGCCGCTGGTCGTCGCCTATGCGCTCAAGGGCACGGTGATCGAAGACTTCACCACCACCCCGATCGGCAAGAGCAAGGACGGCGTGGATGTCTATCTCAAGGACATCTGGCCGACGAACAGCGAAGTCGCCAGCACGATGGCGAGCTGTGTGGACCGTGCGATGTTCCAGGCCCGTTATGCCGACGTCTACAAGGGCGATGCGCACTGGCAGGCGATCAACGTCACCGGCAGCGAAACCTATTCGTGGCGCGCCGGGTCGACCTATGTCGCCAACCCGCCATACTTCGAGGGCATGAGCATGACGCCGGCCCCGGTCAGCGATATCATCGCCGCCAAGCCGCTGCTGATCCTCGGCGATTCGATCACCACCGACCACATCAGCCCGGCCGGGTCGATCAAGGCCGACAGCCCGGCGGGCAAGTGGCTGATGGAGCATCAGGTCGCCAAGGCGGACTTCAACTCCTACGGCGCGCGCCGTGGCCACCACGACGTTATGATGCGCGGCACCTTTGCCAATATCCGCATCAAGAACGAAATGGTTCCCGGCACCGAAGGCGGCTTCTCACGCTATGGCGATGAAGTGGGTTCGGTCTTCGACGTGGCCATGAAGCACAAGGCCGATGGCACGCCGACGGTTGTCATCGCGGGCAAGGAATACGGCACCGGTTCCAGCCGCGACTGGGCGGCAAAGGGCACCAACCTGCTGGGCGTGCGCGCGGTCATCGTCGAAAGCTTCGAACGCATCCACCGTTCCAACCTGGTCGGCATGGGCGTTCTTCCGCTTCAGTTCCACGAAGGGCAGAGCCGCACCACGCTGGGCCTGTCCGGCGACGATACCTACACGATCAAGGGTGTTGCCGCGCTGAAGCCGCGCCAGGACGTGGAAGTGGAAGTGACCCGTCCCGACGGTTCGACCTTCACCTTCACCGCGCTGTGCCGCATCGATACCGCCAACGAAGTGGAATACTTCATGAATGGCGGCATCCTGCAATACGTGCTGCGCAAGCTGGCTTCGTAAGCGCCACGGATCGCGTGCCGGGGGTTTCGGACCGCCGGCCTTGATCAAAAAACCCGCCGAGTGCGCATGCCCCGGCGGGTTTTTTCATCGCACGATCCTGCGGTGCGGGCTAGTCGTGCAAACGCGAAAAGGGCGGCTTCCCCAGTCGGAAAGCCGCCCTTTTTGCGCGTCCGAAAGCGATGATGCGGGCGTCAGCCCTGCGCTGGCCGCGCAAAACGGCGGCGGGCCACCAGACCGGCGGCGGCCATGCCGAACAGGATCACCATCGACGGCTCCGGCACGTCGGTGCCCCCGGTCGAGCTGGTCGTGGTCGTGCTGCCACCGTTCGTTCCGCCGTTCGAGCTGGAGGTGGAAGTGGAGGATGATGTTGACGAAGACGTGCTCGACGAGGTCGACGACGAGGTGGAGCTGCTGGTGCTGCTCGATGTCGAGGAGCTGGTGCTGACATTGCCCGACGACGTGGACGTCGAGGAACTGGTGCTCACGTTGCCCGACGAAGTCGATGTCGACGAACTGGACGTCACGTTGCCGCTCGACGAGGAGACGTTGCCGCTGGACGACGAGACGTTCCCCGATGACGAGGAGACATTGCCCGACGAGGACGATACGTTGCCGCTGGAAGAGGAGACGTTGCCGCTCGACGAAGACACATTCCCGCTCGAAGACGAGACGTTGCCCGATGAGGTCGAAACCCCGCCAGTGGATGTCGACGTTGAAACGCCTCCGGTGGACGTGGACGTGGAGACGCCGCCGGTAGACGTTGAAACGCCCCCGGTCGAGCTGGACGTGGACACCCCGCCGGTCGAGGTCGATACGCCGCCGCTGGTGCTCGATGTGGAACCGCCGGAGGTGGAGGTCGACCCGCCAGACGTCGAACCGCCCGAAGTCGATGTGGAGCCGGTGCTGGTCGACGATATGACGACGCTGCCGCCCCCGCCGCCGCTGCCGCCGCCACCGAAGAAGCCGCCAAAGAAGCCGCCACCAAAGCCGCCGATCCCGCCGCCGCCGATCACCACCGGCACGCCGCCGCCCGAACTGCCGTTCATCGGCTGGGGCGGGACAGGGGGCATGTAGGGCACGGGAACCATGGCCATTTGCGGGGCGGGTTCGCACTTGCGCGTGGTCGTGGTGGTAACGACGCGACGGGCGCGGTGCACTTCGCGCGGGGCGGCACGGCGGGCGATCTTGCGCTTGGCCGGGCCGCCCTGCTTTACCTTGACCGGCTTGGTCTTGTGGATTTCGCCGTGGGAAGGCGCTTCAGAAACGTGCACCGCGCCGCCGCCGAGCATCGCCCCGCCTGCTGCGGCTGCCGCCAATTTTGCCAATGCCATCCGAACCGACATGATCTTCGCTCTCGTTCTTCCCTGGGAAGGCGCTAGCACAGACCGGTTAACGTCCTGCTTGCCCTTCCTGACAGATCAAACAACGCAGATGGTCAGCAACAGGGCAATGGGGTTAACCCTGTTTCGCCCATGGATTCTGACCGAAATCGGGACCGGAACGGTGCGCGCGGCAAGTCTGTACCAATATGGGACCGATCGCAGGGCGGAGCGTTAACGATTTCGCCCCTCCGGTTCAGTCTCCGGGTTCGAACAGACCCGGCAGTTGTCCCGGCACCTGCCCGGTGGGCGGGGTGAGTCCCAGATGCTGCCAGCCCCGATCGTTGAGGCAGCGGCCGCGCGCGGTGCGGGCGACCAGACCAAGCTGGATCAGGTATGGCTCGATCACTTCCTCGATCGTGTCGCGCGGTTCGGAAAGCCCGGCGGCCAGCGTTTCCACGCCGACCGGACCGCCCTTGTAGACATCCGCGATCATCATCAGATAGCGGCGGTCCTGCAGGTCCAGCCCGATCTTGTCGACCTCAAGCCGGGTCAGGGCATTGTCCGCCAGCGCCTGGGTGATCGTTTCGGCGCCGTCGACCTGGGCAAAATCGCGCACGCGGCGCAGCAGGCGCCCGGCGACGCGCGGGGTGCCGCGTGCGCGGCGGGCGATCTCGGTCGCGCCGCCCTTGTCGATGCCGATGCCCATCAGCGATGCCCCGCGCCCGACAACGCGTTCGAGTTCGTCAACCGAATAGAACTGCAGGCGCACCGGGATGCCGAAACGATCGCGCAGCGGGGTCTGTAGCAGGCCCTGCCGCGTGGTCGCCCCGATCAGCGTGAACGGCGGCAGGTCGATCCGCACCGAGCGGGCCGAAGGGCCTTCCCCGATGATGAGATCGAGCGCACGGTCTTCCATCGCCGGGTAGAGCACTTCCTCCACCACGGGGTTGAGCCGGTGAATCTCGTCGATGAACAGCACATCGCCGTGTTCGAGATTGGTCAGCAGCGCGGCCAGATCGCCCGCCTTGGCGATCACGGGGCCGGAGGTGGCGCGGAAGTTGACGCCCAGTTCGCGGGCGATGATCTGCGCCAGCGTGGTCTTGCCAAGGCCGGGCGGGCCGAAGAACAGCACATGGTCCATCGCTTCACGCCGTTGTTTGGCGCTTTCGATGAACACCCGCAGATTGTCCTTGGCGCCGGCCTGCCCGACAAACTCGGCCAGCGTCTTGGGCCGCAGCGCAGCGTCCTGATCCTCGATCTGCGAGGCGGAGGAGAGGAGGGGGTTATCGGTCATTTGTGTTGGCAGTTCTGTGAGGCGTAAACCCATGCTCCCCCGGCATCGAGGCAGCTATCGATGTCAATTTCAAAGCTGCTGAAGTTCCAGATGAGCAACAGGCTGCCCAAAATCGAGCCGGGTGGCATGGCGCGCGTCACCCCGCCGCCCTCTTCAGCGCCACGCGCACGAGATCGTTCAGTCCCGCATCTTCGCCCAGCTCCTTGACCGCCATGGCGACGGCGCTGCTCGCAATGGCGGGTTTGAAACCGAGGTTCTGCAACGCGGAAACCGCATCGGCGCTGGCGTTGCCGGGGGGCGGGGAGAATGCTTCGTTGCCCATCCCCATCGGCGAGGCATAGCCGGCGAGACCGCCCGCCTTGTCTTTCAGTTCGTTGACGATGCGGCTGGCGAGTTTTGGGCCGACGCCGTTGGCGCGGGCGATCATCGCGGCATCGCCGTGGGCGCAGGCGCGCTGGAGTTCTTCGATCGACAGGGCCGACAGAATGGCCAGCGCCACCTTGGAGCCAACCCCCTGAACCGCAGTGAGCAGCCGGAACCAGGCGCGTTCGCCTGCGCTGGTGAAGCCGATCAGGCGCTGGTCTGTCTCGCTCACCTGCATTTCGGTGTGGACCACTACGCGGTCCCCCCGGATGCCGAGGTGGCTGAGCGTCTTGGCCGAGCATTGCACCAGATAGCCGACGCCGTTCACGTCGATCACGGCCCAGTCGGGGCCACTGTCGTCAAGAATGCCAGTGAGCTTGGCGATCATGGTTTGTTCCTATGGCAGGAACCGGACGCCATGGCCAGAGGATAACGCGCATCGGCTACGTGTTGGCCTGATCCTCTTGCGGCACGCTGTCCCACGGGCGGTAATAGAGCGCCGCGCACCGATCGGCGAGCACACCGCCGGTAAGGGTCAGGTCGTCCTTGTAGGCGTCCGCAATGAAATCCATCGTCGAAAGATGGCGGTCCTCGAAATACATCGCGTGCACGTCGTCGCGCCCGGCCCCGTAGACGATGCGCGAGACCCCTGCCCAGATCGCGGCCATCGTGCACATGCCGCAGGGCTGGAGCGTGGAATAGAGCGTTGCGCCCGGCAGGCGCATCGCGCCTGCCGCATTGCCAGCGGCGCGCAGGGCCATGACTTCGGCATGGGCGGTGGCATCGCACCGCTCGACCGTGCAATTGACGCCGTGCGCCACCTCCCGGCCATGATGGATTACCACTGCCGCGATAGGCGTGTTGGCGGGGTCGCGCCCTTTCGTGGCAACCGCGAGGTCGAGCGCGTGCGCCATCCAGTCGTGATCGGAACGTGCCTGCATGGCAGCGATACGAGCGGCGTGGCAGTTGGTTCCGCCGGCCGCCCCTAGCGGTGGCTGCCCAGCATGTTGGCGTGGGTGATCGCCACGGCCAGCGCATCGGAAGCATCTTCGCCAGCCAGCTTTACGCCGGGCAGCAGGATCTTGAGCATGTGCTGGATCTGCTGCTTTTCCGCGCCGCCGGTGCCGACCAGCGCCTTCTTGATGACCTTGGTCGGGTATTCGGCCACGGGCAGCCCGGCGCGGGCGATGGACAGCATGGCAACGCCGCGCGCCTGCCCAAGCTTGAGCGTGGACTGCGGGTTGACGTTGACGAACACTTCCTCGACCGCACCGGAATCGGGCCGGTACAGGTCGATCACCGTGCTCAGCGCCGAATCGAGTTCGACCAGCCGTTCAGCCATGCTGGCCTTGGCATCGGTGCGGATCTGCCCGTTGGCGACGTGGCTCAGCCGGCTGCCTTCCTTGGCGACCACGCCCCAGCCGGTAACGGTAAGGCCGGGGTCGATGCCGAGGATGATCACGGCAGTTGCAGCGCGCGGCGGGAAAGCGTGCCCGTCAACCCAGCTTTTCCATCACGTCATCGGGGATTTCGTAATTGCCCCACACGGTCTGCACGTCGTCGTCGTCGTCCAGCACGTCGATCAGCTTGAGCAGGGTTGCCGCATCGTCGGCCGAAACTTCGGTGCGCATGTTGGGCCGCCAGGCAAGCTTGACGCCTTCGGCTTCGCCCAGGGTCCTTTCCAGTTCGCGGGCCACTTCGTGGAGGTTTTCCACCGCGACCCAGATCTGGTGGCTGCCGGGGTTTTCATCGCCATCACCCATGTCGGATTCGACATCGTCGGCACCCGCTTCGATGGCGGCTTCGAGAACCTTTTCCTCGTCGCCTGCGGACCCTGGATATTCGATCAGGCCAAGCCGTTCGAATCCGTGGCTGACTGCGCCGCTGGCGCCAAGGTTGCCGCCGTTCTTGGAAAACGCGGTGCGCACGTTGGTGGCAGTGCGGTTGCGGTTGTCGGTCAGGGCTTCGACGATGATCGCCACGCCGCCGGGGCCATAACCTTCGTAGCGCACTTCTTCGTAGTTATCGCCTTCGCCCTTGCTCGCCTTGTCGATCGCGCGGGCGATGTTGTCCTTGGGCATCGACTGCGCCTTGGCGGCGTTGACGGCCGCGCGCAGGCGCGGGTTCATGTCGGGATCGGGCATGCCCATCTTGGCGGCCACGGTGATTTCGCGCGAGAGCTTGGAGAACTGCGCGGACCGTTTCTTGTCCTGCGCGCCCTTGCGATGCATGATGTTCTTGAACTTGGAATGGCCTGCCATGGTCTGCTTCTTGCGGATCTGTAGGATGGGATGATGCCTGCCCCTAGCCGAGGACGCGCGGATGGGCAATTCTCAACACGGAATCCGATCCGGACACGGAATCTGGTGCAAAGCCGCATTTGCAGGGTAAGAACGCAGCCATGACCTTCCGCGAAATCCTGGCCGATCTGGCATCGTTCCTGCGCAAGCCGGTTCCCTTGCGCCCTGCCGGTTTGCGCGCGCCGGGTGCCGGGCAGCTTCTGCTCCGGCTCACCATGCTGGAAATCGGCGTGCTGGGCACCGTTGTCATGCTGTTCGTCAAGGCGTGGCAGGCGGCGTTCAACCTGCCTGAACCCGATGCGTTCGACGGGATGAGCCCGCTGGCGCTTTGGGGTGGAGCGGTCGTGCTCGCGCCGGTTCTGGAAGAACTGGTGTTTCGCGGCTGGCTGGTCGGGCGGCGCGGCCCGTTGTGGGCCATGGCCGCCGCGCTGGCCGGGATGGCGGCGTTCGTGCTGTTCGGAAAGGGGCATCCCGTCGTCGGCGGGCTGATCCTGCTGGTCACGGCAATCGCCCTCGCCGCCGTGCTGTGGCGGTTGCGCGGGCGCGACGATGTGCCGGGCTGGTTCAGCGCAGCGTTTCCGGTGCTGTTCTATGCCGGCGTGCTGGTCTTTGCCGCTACGCACCTGTTCAACTATCCGCAGTTTTCGCTGCTGGCGATCCCGATGATCCTGCCGCAGGCGTGGTCCGGGCTGATGTTCGCCTATGCCCGCCTGCGCATTGGCCTGTTTGCCGGGATCGTGATGCACATCGCTTCGAACGCGGTGATGCTGGCGCTGGCGCTGCTGACGCACTGAGCGTTTATCTGCCCGCGTTGTATCCGGCGCGGAAACGCCGGATCAAAGCAGCACGGCGGTGCCGCTCGCGCTGACCATCAGCATCGATCCGCGCGAACCCAGCGTTTCATAGTCGATATCGACGCCGATCACCGCGTTTGCACCCAGCGCGCGCGCGCGGTCTTCGAGTTCGCGCAGCGCCTGTTCGCGCCCACGGGCCAGCACTTGTTCATATTTGCCCGACCGCCCGCCGAAGATGTCGGTGATCGAGGCAAAGATGTCGCGCACGATGTTGGCGCCGAGAATCACTTCGCCGGTGACGACGCCATAATAGCGTTGCACCGGGCGGCCTTCGATCAGGTTGGTCGTGGAAATCAGCATGGCGGGCCTTTCGGTCTGGACGGCCCAGCCTAGCCGGTCATTCGCGCCTTGCCGAGGGCGTTCTTGCCCCCGGCGGCAGGCATCAATCGATGCCCAGGGCGTTCTTGTAGGTTTCGAGCACCGCTTCCATTTCGCGGCGGTCGTCGGGCTTCATTTTGCGCAGGCGCACGATCTGGCGCATGATCTTGGCATCGTAGCCGGTCGCCTTGGCTTCGTTGTACACGTCCTTGATATCGTCGCCGATGCCCTTCTTTTCCTCTTCAAGGCGTTCGATGCGTTCGATCAGAAGGCGCAGGCGGTCGTCGGCGGAATCGGCCATCGGGAAATCTCCGGGTGCAAGGCGTGAATCGGTTGCGCGGGCTGATAGCCGCGCCGCGGGATTCGGGCAAAGGCGTGCCTGTGGATACTTGGGCGTGGATAGTTGGCGCGGATAGAGGGCCGTGGACAGTGCGCGCACTGCCCATGCCATGCCGCGCAGGCGTCAGTGCGTTCCGCCGTTCTTCTTCAGGCTTTCGTCCATCCGGGCGATCTGTTCGGGCGTCGCTTCGGTCTGGTAGCGGCTTTTCCACTCATCGAACGGCATGCCATGGATCAGTTCGCGCGCGGCGGCCTTGTCGCCGGGATGCCCGGCATCGCGGATCCAGTCGGCCAGGCAATTGCGGCAGAAACCCGCAAGACCCATCAGGTCGATGTTCTGTGCGTCGTGGCGATGGCGCAAGTGGCGCACAAGGCGGCGAAAGGCCGCGGCGGCAACGGCATCGGGCAGCGTATCGAGCGGGTCGTGCGCTGCGGGGGCATTTGCATTCGTATCCACTGTAATCGTCCTTGGGTTTTGGCCGGGCATGAGCCATAGCGCGTGGCACAATTCCATAAGGAGTATGACAGCCGTGGCCAAGCTCGATCCGCGTTCCAGCATCGCACGGGAACGCAAGGTGAAGATCCTGGCAACGGTCGGTCCCGCCAGCCGCGAACCGGCCATGCTGGAACGGCTTGTCCGCGCCGGGGCCGATGCCTTCCGCGTGAACATGAGCCATGGCGACCATGCGGTGCATGCTGAAACCATTGCCAGCATCCGCGCGCTGGAAAAGAAGCTCAACCATCCGATCACGGTGCTGTGCGATCTGCAAGGGCCGAAGCTGCGCGTCGGCACGTTCCGGGAAGGGCGCGCGGTAATCCGCCACTCCGGCCACTTCACGCTGGACCGCAACCCGGCACCGGGCGATGAAACACGCGTTTGCCTGCCGCATCCCGAACTGTTCGGCGTGCTGCAGAAGGGCCAGCGCCTGCTGATCGACGATGGCAAGCTGCGCCTGCGCGTGATCCGCGCGGATGAGAACGAAATCCTGTGTTCGGCCGAAGTCGGTGGCGTGATTTCCGACCGCAAGGGGGTGAACGTGCCGGATGCGGTGGTGCCCGTGCCCGCGCTGACCGAAAAGGACCGCCGCGATCTTGCCTTTGCCGTGGAGCATGGGGCGGACTGGATCGCGCTGTCGTTCGTTCAGCGGCCCGAAGACGTGGCCGAAGCGCGGCGGCTGATGGGCGGCTATGGCGCGCTGATGGCCAAGATCGAAAAGCCCGCCGCGATCAGCCGGCTGGAAGAGATCATCGAGCTGGCCGATGGCATCATGGTGGCGCGCGGTGATCTTGGCGTGGAGCTGAACCCCGAAGAAGTGCCGCCACTGCAAAAGCGCATCGTCGAATCCGCACGTCGCCAGGGCAAGCCGGTGGTCGTGGCCACGCAGATGCTCGAATCCATGATCGAAGCGCCGACGCCGACCCGCGCCGAAGTGTCCGACGTGGCCAACGCGGTCTATGACGGGGCGGATGCGGTGATGCTGTCCGCCGAAACGGCCGCCGGGGCCTGGCCGGAAGAGGCGGTGACGATCATGCACCGCATCGCCGCGCAGGTGGAAAAAGACCCCGGCTATGGCGCGCGCGTGCACTTTATCGAAACCGTGCCCGACCCGACGACGGCCGACGCTCTTGCGCAGGCGGCAGCAAGCATTGCCGGGACAATGCCGATTGCGGGAATCATCGTGTTCACCGGGTCGGGATCGACGGCGCGGCGCGTGGCGCGTGAGCGCCCGTCTGCACCGATGTTGGTGCTGACCCCGTCGCTGACCACGGCGCGCCGGGTCGGCTTGTTGTGGGGCGCGCATGCTGTCAGCACCAAGGACATCGGCAGCTTCGAGGAAATGATCGCCAAGGGCAAGCGCATGGCGCTGCGCCACGGTTTCGGCACCGCCGGATCGAAACTGGTCGCTCTGGCCGGGGTGCCGTTCGGCACGCCGGGCGCCACCAATCTGCTGCACGTCGTCACCCTCACGGGCAACGAGCTGGAGCGTTACACCTGAGGAAATGCAACCGAACCGGTTGGCACTTTTGCAACACATTTTGCGTTTAATTAATCAGCCAATTAAAAATGGATTGAAATGGCGCGCGACGTCGGCGATCACACTCCCAAACAATAAATGCCAAAAATGAAAATGGGAGTAGGGCATGATGCGTAAATCAAGAAGCGTGCTGCGATTCAATGCTGCCGTGGGCCTTAGCCTTGTGGCTATTGCCGCAACCGGCGCCGGAGCGGGAACTGCATGGGCGCAGGAATCCGGGCAGGGCCAATCCGCCATCGACATCCTCAACGCCGATATCATCGTTACCGCCACCAAGAAGAAGGACGTCGAAAACGTCCAGTCGGTGCCGGTGGCAATCACGGCGTTCAATGCGGAAACACTGCAGGCATTGCAGGTCCGCGATGTTCAGACACTGACCTACAGCGCGCCGAACGTCTCACTCGACCAGGTCGGCACATCGCGCGGCACGGCAAACTTCTCGATCCGCGGCCTGGGCGTCAACAGTTCGATCCCCTCGATCGACCCGACGGTGGGTGTGTTTGTCGATGGCGTCTACATCGGCGTGAACAGCGGTATCGTCTTCGATGTGTTCGACCTTGGGTCGGTGGAAATTGCGCGCGGACCGCAAGGCATCCTGTACGGCCGCAACACCACGGGCGGCGCCGTGCTTATCAATACCGGCGATCCGACGCCCTATTTCAAGGCCAACTTCCGCGCGTTCTATGAAGGCCCGGTCGATTCCGGCCGTGGCGCGGGCAGCATGGGTGGCCAGGCGGTCGTGTCCGGGCCGATCGTCAAGGATATCCTCAACTTCAAGGTCGGGGCCTACGTCAACAACGACAAGGGCTATTTCAAGAACCTGTTCGACGGGCGCGATTTCGGCAAGGCCAAGACCCAGATCCTGCGTGGCGCGCTGGAGTTCCTGCCTGCCGAAACGGTGCGGATGGTCGCCAAGGTTGAATATTTCAACAGCGATGGCGATGGTCCGGCGGCCCAGAACCACGGCATCTACAAGCGCGACACGTTCGACTTCTCGATCAACAATCCGGGATTCTACAAGAACCGCACATGGTTCGCCACGCACAAGACCGAAATCGAGATCGGCGATGGCAAGCTGACCAATATCTTCGGTTTCCGCGACATGGATTCATCGACCAGCGGCGATATCGATTCGCGTCCGGTCTTCATCTTCCACTCGGACAGCGTGTTCAGCCAGCGGCAGTATTCGGATGAACTGCGTTACAACGTCCGGCTTGGCCCGGTGGATCTGACGGCGGGCGGATACTGGTTCACCCAGGATCTGCGCTATGATGAAATCCGCAAGTTCCCGCGCTTCATCAGTCCGCCGCCGGTCAACCACATCGGCGGGGGCCGCCAGGACCACGATGTCTGGGGTGCGTTCATTTCGGGCGACTTCGACGTGACCGACGCGCTGACGTTCACCGGCGGCGTGCGCTGGTCCAAGGAAACCAAGGATGTGGCGGTAACGTATATCCGTCCGCGCCCGAACTGCTCGGTTGGCATGGCAACCTGCCCGACCACTGGCCGCAATCCGCTTATCCCCACCGAAAACAACGGCTTCAACGACAAGCGCACGTGGGAAAACTGGAGTCCGAAGCTGGGCTTCCAGTACCGCTTCAACAACGATGCCCAGGTCTATGGCAACTGGACCCGCGGGTTCCGTTCGGGCGGCTACAACTTCCGCATTACCAACGCCAATGCGTTCGAAGCCATCGCCGCAACGCGCGGGCTTTCGTTCGATGAAGAACAGGTCGACAGCTACGAACTGGGCATGAAGTTCCGCAGCGCGGACCGCAAGCTCACGGTCAACCTTGCCGCGTTCCGCACCGATGTGGGCGATATGCAGCGCGAAGTGAACGAAGGGTCTGCCGCAGGCGTTTCACAGTCGATCTTCAACACCGCCGATGCGCGGATCGAAGGGATCGAAGGCGAAGGCCGCTTTGCGGTGACCTCCAACTTCCTGCTCACGGCCAACTTCGGGTACATCAACGGCCGCTACAAGACGGTGAAGCTGGACCTCAACGGCGATGGCGTGGTTACCGCCGCCGACAAGGCGCTGGACCTGCCGCGCACGCCGAAGTGGACTTACGGCGCTGGTGCCGTGGCCGATTTCCCGGTGGGCGATGACAAGGCCATCACTGCACGCGCCAACTTCCAGCACCGTGACCGTTATGCCTACACCGACAGCAACTTCGGCTGGATCACCTCATCGGATAACCTCGATGCGTCGATCAGCTATCGCACCGGCGGGCTGACCTTCACGATCTATGGCCGCAACCTGCTCGATCAGGTTCAGCATGGTGGCGATACGCAGCTCGGCACCGCAGGCCAGATCGCGGTCTTTGGCGGCCCGCTTTCCACCGGGGTCGACCGGCCGTTTGCCGATAACCCCAAGGCCGGCACGTTCTCGCCGCTGGTCAAGGGCCGTGTCGTCGGCCTTGAAGTCAACGCCAACTTCTGATGCGAAACCGGCGGGGGGCGATCATGCTCCCCGCCGCACTTGCGCTGTCCCGCAGCGTTCAGCGCGGACCGAACAGCGCCGATCCCACGCGAACGTGCGTGGCCCCCATCTGCACCGCCGTTTCCACGTCGTCGCTCATCCCCATCGACAGCGCGGCAAGGCCATGGTCGTCGGCCAGCTTGTCGAGCAGCGCGAAGAACGGCGCCGGTTCGATGCCTGCTGGCGGGACGCACATCAACCCGATGACCGTGATCCCGGCATCGCGGGCCAGTTGCAGCAGGGTGGGCAGATCGGCCACCGCGCAACCGCCTTTCTGTTCTTCCGCGCCAATGTTCACCTGGATGAAGCACGGCACCGTCCTGCCCAGCTTGTCTTGCGCCCTGGCCAGCGCCGCGATCAGGCTTGGCCGGTCAAGCGAATGGATGCAGTCGAACAGCGCGACAGCTTCTTCCGCCTTGTTCGATTGCAACTGGCCGACAAGATGCAGTTCCACGTCGGGGTGCGCGGCGCGGATCGCCGGAAACTTTGCCTGCGCTTCCTGTACGCGGTTTTCCCCGAAGACCATGTGCCCTTGCGCGATCAGATCGAGCACCGCCTGCGCGGGCCGCGTCTTGGAGACGGCGATCAGTGTCACTGCATCCGGCTTGCGCCCGGCAATGCGGGCGGCGGTGGCGATGCGGTGGCGCACCTGATCGAGCGGCGATGAAGGGACTGCCTGTTCCATGCCGCGGTGCTATAGCGCGGCCATGGCAAAGCGCCAGACCATCAAAGGCCCCGGCATCCCCCGGCTGATCCTGCTGACCGATGCCCGCAACGATGCGGCCTTGGCAGGGGCGATTGCACGCTTGCCGCCCGGAAGTGCGGTCGTTTTCCGGCACTATCACCTGCCACCGCAGACCCGGCGCAGGCGCTTCGAGGCATTGCAGCGGCTGGCGCGCGCGCGCGGGGTGCTGGTTATCGGTGCGGCGGTGCCGCGCGGCTGGCGCTGCGATGGCGTTTATGGCGCGGCGCAGGCGATAGCGCGCCGGGCGGGGCGCGCGGGCCGTGCCGGCTTGCGGCTGGCTACGGCCCATTCACTGGCGCAGATTGCCGATGCGGTGCGGGTGGGCGCCGATGCGGTGCTGCTTTCGCCTGTCCATGCCACCCGTTCGCATCCCGGCGGGCGGGTGCTGGGGCCGGTGCGGTTCCTGCATCTGGCGCGCCAGTCGCCCGTGCCGGTGATCGCACTGGGGGGGGTGAACCGCCGCCGCGCCGCCCGACTGCCGGTCCACGGCTGGGCCGCGATCGACGGACTGGTCTAACAGAAACGCCCCGGAATGCCGGATCGCGTCGCGGATTCTTGACGCTGACTCCCGTTCAGGCGCATTATGCCCGGAGCAAGTACGGGGACATTGAAGACCATGGCAAGCCGGGCAGCATCAACCGCACGCGGCGGCGGCGCAGATTGGCGCGCCGTATTGCGCCGTTCGCTGCGCCGCAGCCTTGAGCTGATCGGCGGCGGTGTGCTGACGGCGGCGCTTGTGTTCCTGGCGCTGGCGCTGGTCAGCTATACCCAGACCGACCCTTCGGGCAGTACCGCATCGGGCAGCCCGGTCGAAAACTGGATGGGCCTTGCCGGGGCGTGGACGGCGGAGCGGGTATTGCTGTTGTTCGGCTTTCCCGGTGTGCTGGTGTTACCGCTGCTGTGGGTCTTTGCCCGCCGTTTGTGGGACGCTGAAAGCGACCTGATCGACCGCGACGATGACGATGCCGCCATGCCTGCGCCGCGCTGGTGGCGGCCGGTGCTGCTGCTGACCTTGGCCATGGCGCTGATCGGAACCGCGCTGGCCCTGTGGGGTGCGGGTTCGGGCAGCCGCCTTCCTGCCGGGCCGGGGGGGCTGTTCGGGCTATTGGGTGCGGCGGCGATCAATGCGCTGGCGAGTCTTGTTCCGCAGGTGCCCTCGCTGTGGATCAATGCGCCGGTCGGGCTGCTGGCGCTGGGCGGAGGCATTGCCATCGCCAGCCGCATCTTCGCGTTCGACTGGGCGCGGATGCTCAGCCTGCCGCAGTTTGCGCGCCGCGCTTCCCGGACCAGCCGCGTGCAGGACGATGCCGACGCCGCAGCGCCTGTCCCGCCGCGCAAGGAAAAGCGCGAGCGCGAAGCGCGGGCCGCGCCCGACGATATCGACATCCAGAACGCCCTTGCCCAGCGCAAGCCGACCGAAATCACCGATCCCACCAACACTCCTTCGCCCGCGCTGGTTCCGGCCAAGGCGCGGCAGGGCGATCTGTTCGACCCGCAGGAACTGCCATCGATCGAACTTCTCGCCGAAGTGCCTGCCGGATCGGCGCAGAAGGTGGACAAGCTGGCGCTGGAACGTAACGCGCGCCTGCTCGAAAACGTGCTCGACGACTTCAACGTCAAGGGTGAAATCACTGCCGTGCGGACCGGCCCTGTGGTGACGATGTACGAACTCGAACCGGCGCCGGGTATCAAGGCCAGCCGGGTCATCGGCCTGGCCGACGATATTGCCCGCAACATGAGCGCGATCTCCGCGCGCGTATCGGCCATTCCGGGCCGTACCGTCATGGGCATCGAACTGCCCAATGCGAACCGCGACATGGTTTCGTTCCGCGAACTGGTGGCGTGCGAAAAGTTCGCCAATTCCAAGGCGCTGTTGCCGATCATCCTGGGCAAGGACATTGCCGGGGAGCCGGTGGTCGCGGATCTGGCGACAATGCCGCACCTGCTGGTTGCGGGCACGACCGGTTCGGGCAAATCCGTGGGCCTGAACTGCATCCTGCTTTCGCTGCTCTACCGGCTCACCCCTTCGCAGTGCCGCCTGATCCTCGTCGATCCCAAGGTGCTGGAACTCAAGAGCTATGACGATATTCCGCATCTCCTCTCGCCGGTGGTCACCGAACCGGCCAAGGCGGTGCGCGCATTGAAATGGGCGGTTGAGGAGATGGAGCGGCGCTACCGCCAGATGTCGTCCATCGCCGTGCGCAACATTTCCGGTTTCAACGAAAAGGTGCGCGCCGCGCAGGCCAAGGGCAAGCCGCTGGGCCGCCGCATCCAGGTGGGCTTCGATCCCGACAGCGGCGAGGAGCTGTTCGAGGAGCAGCAGCTCGATTATCAGCCGCTGCCGCAGATCGTGGTGATCGTCGATGAACTCGCCGATCTCATGGTCACCGTTGGCAAGGAAATCGAAGTGCTGATCCAGCGGCTTTCGCAAAAGAGCCGCGCGGCGGGCATCCACCTGATCATGGCCACGCAGCGCCCATCGGTCGATGTCATCACCGGCGTGATCAAGGCCAACCTGCCCACGCGCATCAGCTTTGCCGTGACCAGCCGGATCGACAGCCGCACGATTCTGGGCGAACAGGGCGCCGAGCAACTGCTGGGCAAGGGCGATATGCTCTACAAGCCCAACACCGATCCGGTGCGCCGTGTCCATGGCCCGTTCGTTTCGGACGAGGAAGTGGAAAAGGTGGCCGATCACTGGCGCAGCCAGGGCAGCCCGGAATACGTCGATTCGGTCACCGAGGAGCCGGAAGACGGCGGCTTCGGGTTCGACGATATCGACGCTGCGTCCGACAACCCGGAAGACCGCAAGTACCGGCAGGTGTGCCAGCTCGTGTTCGAAAGCCAGAAGGCATCGGCAAGCTGGATCCAGCGCCAGATGGGCGTGGGCTACAACACCGCTTCGAAGTGGATCGAACGGATGGAGGCCGACGGGCTGGTGGGACCGGCCAACCATGTCGGGCGGCGCGAAATCTACCGTGACCGCGACGGGAACGTGCTCTGACGTGCGCTGAACGTTACCCGAAGGTATCCGCAAGGGCCATGATTGATCCGATACGCCATTAACGCCCCTATAAGCTTGGTGCGTTATCGGGAAACCATGGCGATCCCTTCGATCCGGTGCTTGTGCGTGCTATTCCTGCTGTTGGCCGGACTGATTCCGGTTGCCGCGGGCGCGCAGGCGGTGCCGGTTGCGCGCGAGTGCCACGCCGCCGCCAGCGCCGCAGAGTCGTTGCAGCAGGTCGTTGCCGATACGCGCCGCTGGGATTGCGGCGAAGGCGGCTGGGTGCTTGGCGCCGAAGCCATGCTGATCCGTTTCGATCTTGCCGATTCCCCGGACCGCGCGCCGCCGCGCAGCATGGTCACGCATGGCGGGCATTTCGAACGGATCGATATCGGGGTGATTGGCAGGGACGGCGCAGCACGCTGGGAATCGTGGACGCCGGCCACGATGCGGCATCTTACCGCTGGTCCCTACATGACGGCACCTTTGCCACAGGGTATCGCCCAGCCACGCCAGGTGATCGTGCGCGTCGTGCGGCCGTGGGGCAAGACGACGCTGAGCCAGATGCGGCTCGATGCTCGGCCGGAGGGTACAGGGTGGCCGGTGCGGCGCATCGTGGCCATGGCCGCGATCTGCGGCATGCTGCTGGTGCCCTTGCTGATCAACATTGCGTTCTATTCGGTGCTGCCCGAACGCTATGTCATCTGGCACCTGGCAATGGTGGGCGCGATGCTGGTGCAGGCGGGCGTCACGACCGGTTTTTCCCACCTGTTCTTCGAAACCCGCGCGATCTGGGAATGGCAGGCGTCAAACATGGCGTTTGTCACGCTTGGCGCCGCGGCGTTGATGTTTGCCGCGTGCTTTATCGAGCGCGGCATGATTCCGCCGCTTCTGCGGCGTCTTGCAAAATGGCTTGCGGCCGGGCTGGTCGTGACGGGTCTGGTTGCCTCTATCCCGATCGAGCCGCTGCGCGCGTGGTCGGCCTATATGATTCACGCGATGGTTGCCCTGACGATAGCGCAGATCGCGGCCATGGTCGGTGTCGCGTGGTGGCGGGGCAGCATTGCGGCGCGCTACCTGATCGTCGGCTGGACCGGCATCATCCTTGTCGGGTGCTGGCGGGTTGCAGCCTATATGCTGCCTTCGATGCGGCCGATCGAGATGATCGAGATCTACCATCTGGCGCTGGCGCTGGAAGTGCTGGTAACCGCCCTGGCCATCGTCAGCCGTTTCGTGGGCCTGCGCGAAGAGCGCGACAGCGCCACGGCCAGGGCGCTGGAACTCGAAGGCGTTGCCGCCCGCGATCCGCTTACGGGACTGCGCAACCGCCGGTCGATAGAGCGGCGATTCGACGATCTTTTCCGGCAGGGCTTCCGCACCATGGCGGTGATCGACCTCGACCACTTCAAGGCCGTGAACGATACGCTGGGCCATGCCACCGGCGATCAGGTGTTGCGGGCGGTCGGGGCTGCGCTGGTCGAGGACCGCGACACCAAGGCCATCCGGCTGGGCGGCGAAGAGTTCATGCTGCTGTTGCGGGGCAAGGATGCGGCATCGCGCGCCGAACGCCGCCGCCGCGCGATCAGCGCCCGGATTACCAGCGAAGTACCCGGCCTTGACCGCGTGGTGACGGCGAGCATGGGGCTTGTCGAACACGATCCGGGCGGTTCGCTCAAGACCGATTTCGCCATGCTCTACAGCCATTGCGACCGCCTGCTTTACGAAGCCAAGCGGCTGGGGCGGAACCGGACGATGAAAGAGCGCCTGACCAGCTTCGAAGCGGCCAGCAGGACGGCGGTGGCTTAGACCCTGAGCCTCGATCCTCGACGGTGTGGTTTATGCGTTTACGGCCTAATCCGCCAGAAACGGGGCGGCCACTTCGGCTGGCACGCGCATCAGGCGGCCGCTGGCACGGTCGATAAGCGCCCATGTGGTCAATGCGCTGACGATGACTTTGCCCGTGGCGCTGGTGAAATCCACACGCCGGTCGAACCGCGCGCCGACCGGCCCGGCAGGGATGAAGGTGCAGGCATCAACGCTTTCGCCAAGGCCGATGTTGCCGCGATAGTCGATTTCGTGCCGGGTCACGACCCAGACATAGGCTGCCTTGTGCGCCTCGTTCGCCACGGCTTCCCAGTGCGCCACCGCAATGTCCTGCACCCATTGCAGCCAGACCGCGTTGTTGACATGGCCAAGGGCGTCGATGTGTTCAGGCAGCGCGGTAAAGGTCAGGGCATGGCGGTTGCTCACACCGCGACGCCCAGTTGCCACAGGATGAAGGCGAACTCTTCCGCCGTCTCCTTGAGCGATTCGAATCGTCCGGATTTGCCGCCGTGTCCCGCGCCCATGTTGGTCTTGAACACCAGTTCGTTGCTGTCGGTCTTTGCCGCACGCAGCCTTGCCACCCATTTGGCCGGTTCCCAGTACGTGACGCGCGGATCGTTCAGCCCCGCGGTGACCATCAGCGGCGGATAGGCCTGGGGCCGGACCTGATCGTAGGGGGAATAGGAGCGGATCAGTTCAAACGCTGCCTTGTCCTCTATCGGGTTTCCCCATTCGGGCCATTCACCCGGCGTCAACGGCAGGGTTTCGTCCAGCATGGTGGCCAGCACGTCGACGAACGGCACGTGCGCCACAACCGCGCCCCACAGATCGGGGTCGGAATTGATGACCGCGCCCATCAGTTCCCCGCCTGCGGACCCGCCGGAGATGCTGATCTTTCCGGCCTGGGTGAACCCTTGCGCGATCAGTCCTCTGGCTACATCGACGAAATCGTTGAAAGTGTTGGTGCGGGACTCCAGCTTGCCCGCCTTGTACCAGGCGCGGCCCAGATCGTCGCCGCCGCGGATATGCGCGATGGCATAGGCAAAGCCGCGGTCGACAAGGCTGAGCCGCGTGGTCGAGAACCCCGGTCCGATGGCAATGCCATAAGCGCCGTAGCCATAGAGGTGCAGCGGCCCGGCTGCCGCCGCGTTGATCGTGTCGCGGTCCTTGCGCCAGACTACCGAAACCGGCACCAGCGTGCCGTCGCGCGCCGCGATATCCAGCCGCGCCGTTTCGTAAAGCGAGGCATCGTAACCGCTCGGAATCTCCTGCACCTTGAGCAGTGCGAGCGTTCTGGCGGCCACGTCATAATCATAGACCGATGCCGGGCTGACCATGGATTCATAGCCGACGCGCAGCACGGACATGTCCCATTCGGGATTGTCGCCCAGCGAGGCTTCGTAGCTGGCTTCGGGGAAGACGATCGGTTCGATCCGCGCGGGGTCGTCGTAATAGCGCACCTCGATCCGGTCCAGCCCGCGTACCCGGCCTTCGACAACGTAGAAATCGCGGAACAGTTCGAAACCGGTCAGATAGAAATCGTCGGTCCCTTCGATCAGCGTCGTCCATTCGCCGGGACTGGAAAGCGGCGCGGTTGCAAGGCGGAAGTTTTCGTGCGTGTCGTTGGCGTGGATGTAGAGCACGCCATCGCGTTCATCGACATCGTATTCCACGCCCTTGCGCCGTTCCTTGACCAGCAGCGGCGGGCAGAGCGGATCGCTGGCGGGCACCAGCCGCACTTCGCCGGTTTCATGGTCGCCGGTGGAAATGATCAGCCACTGTTCGTTGGCAGAAAGCGCCGCCCCGACGCGAAAACCCTCGTCGTCTTCGTGGTACAGCTCGACATCGCTGTCCACTGGCGTTCCGATCCAGTGCAGCCGCACATTGTCGGTCCGCCAGTTCTCGTTGGCCAGGCTATAGACCAGGCCGGTATCGTTCCTGACCCAGATCAGACCGGACAGGGTGCCGGGTATCACGTCGGGCAGGACTTCGCCCGTGGCGATCACCTTGATCCGCGCGGTGAAGCGTTCGGACCCGTTGTCGTCCACCGCCCAGGCGAGCTTCGTGCCATCGTTCGACACGGCAATGGCGCCCAGCCGGAAATAGTCCTTCCCCTGCGCCAGGGCCACTTCGTCAAGAATCAGTTCGTCCGCGCTGCCATCGTCAGCCGCGCCGACCGGGCGGCGCCACCATTTCTTGTATTCGGCGCCTTCCTCGTATTCGATCCAGTACAGGAAATTGCCGTCCTTTTGCGGAACCGACTTGTCGGCTTCCTTTATGCGGCCACGCATCTCGGTGAACAGCGTGTCGATGGCTGGCTTGCGGTCGGCCATGCGCGCCTCGAACCAGGCGTTTTCGGCTTCAAGATGGGCAAGGATGGCCTTGTCCGTTACCTCCGGGTAGCCGGGATCGCGCAGCCACGCGTAATCATCGGTCACGGTCAGGCCGTGATAGGTAAAGCTGTGCGGCTTCTTCGGGGCGACGGGGGGAGTGGCAAGAGTCATGCCCTGCATCTATGGTGCCGCCATGATGGCCGCAAGCCGGGCCACCCCGATTCAGGACAAAGCCATGCTGATGCACACCCACGAAGCCCGCCTCGATGCCCTGCGCAAGCAGTTGGCAAGGGATGGGCTGGACGGTTTCGTCATTCCGATCAGCGATGAACACATGAGCGAATATGTCGGTGCCTATGCCCAGCGGCTCGAATGGCTTACCGGGTTTGGCGGATCGGCCGGAACCGCGGTTGTCCTGGCAGATACGGCGGCGATCTTCGTGGACGGGCGCTATACCCTGCAGGTGCGCGATCAGGTGGATGGCACGCTGTGGTCCTACCAGTCGGTTCCGCAGACCAGCGTTGCCGCGTGGCTGGGCGAACATGCCCCGCGCGGCGGCAGAATCGGCTATGACGCATGGCTCCATTCGCGTGGCTGGGCGCAAGGTGTTTCGCGTGCACTGGAAGCGCGCGGGGCCACGCTTGTTCCGGTCGCGTCCAATCCGGTCGATGCGGTGTGGCACGACCAGCCCGCTCCTTCGCTGGCCTCCGCGATCCCGCATGACGATGCTCACACCGGCCAGAGCGCGCATGAAAAGCGTGCGTACGTGGCGCAATGGCTGGTGGAAAAGGGGCTGGATGCGGTAGTGATCACCGCGCTCGATTCCGTGGCCTGGCTGCTTAACATCCGTGGTTGCGATGTCGATCGTACCCCGGTCGCGCTGTCGTTCGTGCTCGCCCATGCCGATGGCACCGCTGACCTGTTCATCGCGCCGGAAAAGGTCACGCCAGACCTGACGGCGCATCTTGGCAATGCCGTTCGCACCCATCCGCGCGATGCCTTCGTGCCTGCGCTTGCGGCGTTCAAGGGGCGCAAGGTTGCGGTCGATCCCGAACGGGCAGTGGCGGCGGTGTTCCATGCGCTTGAGGCGGCAGAGGCCGAAGCAGTGGCGCTGACCGATCCTGTAGTCCTGCCCAAGGCAGTGAAGAACCCGGTGGAACAGGCAGGCCACCGCGCCGCGCAGGCGCGCGATGGCGCGGCGGTAGCGCGCTTCCTCCACTGGATCGCGCGCGAAGCCCCGAACGGCGGCGTCACCGAACTCGGCGCAGCCGAACGCCTGCACGCGCTGCGCGCCGAAACCGGGCTGCTGCGCGACTTGTCGTTCGATACGATTTCGGGTGCGGGGCCGAACGGCGCGATCGTGCACTACCGGGTCAGCCCCGAAAGCAGCCGCACGCTGGAGCCGAACAGCGTCTATCTGGTCGATTCGGGCGGGCAGTATGCCGATGGGACGACTGACATCACCCGCACCGTGTGGATCGGCCCCGCTGCACCGCCTGCGGAAATACGCGACCGCTTTACCCGCGTGCTCAAGGGCCACATCGCGCTGGCGCGTGCGGTCTTCCCCAAGGGCACGGCTGGCAGCCAGCTTGACAGTTTTGCCCGCCAGTTCCTGTGGGCGGCGGGGCTGGATTATGCCCATGGCACTGGCCATGGGGTGGGCAGTTTCCTGTCCGTCCACGAAGGGCCGCAGCGCATCGCCAAGGCAGCAGGCGGGCAGGCGGGCACCGGACAGGAGCTTTTGCCGGGGATGATCCTGTCCAACGAGCCGGGCTATTACAAGACCGGCGAATACGGCATCCGCATCGAAAATCTCGTGCTGGTGGAACAGCGCGACATTCCCGGCGCCGAGGGGGCGTTCTACGGGTTCGAAACGCTCACGTTCGTGCCGATCGAACGTGCCCTGATCGACGTCGCGTTGCTTGCGCCGGAGGAGCGCGAATGGCTGGACAGCTATCACGCTGCCGTTCAGGCCCTGTTGGCCCCGCAGCTTGGCGATGAAGACCGGGTCTGGCTGGAACGCGTTTGCGCCCCGCTGTGAGAGTGGCCGTGCACGGCCCTGCGTCGGCGCGATGCCCGGCGATCTTGCCGCCGGGTGAACGGTGCGGCACCGTTGCGACAATTTGAGACAAACTTGCGGGTGTGGCGGCATAGTCGCGCGACAAGGCGTGCCTAGATAGGGCTTACGGAAACTGCGGTCGCCTCTTCCCTCCCCTCCCAAGGGCAAGGCTTCCCCCCTCTCCTTGCCAGATGGCGGGCGGCCGCAGTTTTCACCCTGTTTTCCGCTCAAGGAGCATTCGTGATGAAGACTTTCAAGATCGCCGCTGCCGCTGCCGTCATGGCCACCGCAGGTGTTGCCATGTACGCTGCTTCGCCCGTCATGGCGCAAGGCATGGGCGCCGAACGCGGCAAGCCGATGACCTGGGCCGATGCCAAGGGCATGGGCGACCGCATGTGGGAACGCCTCGATGTCAACAAGGACGGCAAGCTGGATCAGGCCGACCGTACCGCCCGGATGGAACAACGCTTCAAGTCCATCGACACCGATGGCAACGGTGCGATCAGCCGTGACGAGTTCATGGCCCACCACGCCCAGATGGGCGACCGCAAGCACGGCGGCGCAAGGATGGCCGGTGGCGACGATGCGATGGGTGACCATGGCAAGGGACACAAGCGCGGACGCTGGGGCAAGGGTGGCATGGCCGGTGGGCACATGCTCGCCATGGCCGACACTAACAAGGACGGTGCGGTTTCGCGCGCTGAGTTCGATGCCATGGCCAAGGCGCACTTTGACAAGGCCGATGCCAACAAGGATGGTACGGTTACCCCGGAGGAGCGCCGCGCGATGATGAAGGACATGATGGGCCGGATGCACGGCAAGCGCGGCCCGGCGGGGCAGCCCGCCCCGGCTGCTGACTGACCCTGACGGCAGGATGCCATGACCGAAGCGCCGATCCGCATTCTTGTCGTCGATGATGAACCGGCGCTGCGCGAACCCCTGGCGGACTATCTGGTCCGGCAGGGGTTTGTCGTGACTCAAGCCGGAACCGCTGCCGAAGCCCGCAGCCGCCTGCTGGAAACGGGCTGCGATCTCGTCTTGCTGGATATCATGATGCCGGGCGAGGACGGGCTTTCGCTGTGCCGCCACCTGGTGGAGGCGAAGCGGCTGCCGGTTATCTTCATTACTGCGAAGGGCGAATCCACCGACCGTATCGTCGGGCTGGAAATCGGCGCGGACGATTACGTGGTAAAGCCGTTCGACCCGCGCGAGCTGGTCGCCCGCATCCGCTCGGTCCTGCGCCGCGCGTCCAAGCAATCGAGCGAGGTGAGCGATGCGACCGTCTATGATTTCGAAGGCTGGCAGCTCGATCCGCTCAAGCGGCGGCTGACCGACGCCGAAGGCGCGGTCGTGGCGATCTCTTCCGCCGAGTTCCGCCTGCTGCTGGCGTTTCTCGACCACCCCCGCCAGGTTCTCGACCGTGACCGCCTGCTCGACATGGTGCAGGGGCGCGAAGCGCATCTGTTCGACCGCGCGGTGGACAACCAGATTTCGCGCCTGCGCCGCAAGATCGAAGTGGACAGCCGCAACCCGCAACTGATCCAGACAGTCTGGGGCGGCGGCTACATGCTCGCCGCCGAAGTGCGCAAGCGCCCGGCCATGGCCGGTGAAGCCTGATCCGGTGAAGCCTTTCCCCCGCTTTCGCCCCACCTTGTGGCCGCGCAGCCTGCAAGGGCAGGTGTTGCTGGCGATCGCGCTGGCGTTGCTGGTGGCGCAGGCCATTTCGGCGGCGCTGATCTGGCGCGAACAGAATCATCGGCGCGAATCCGCGATGGTCAGCACCGCCGCGTTCCGCCTGCTTGGCCCGCAATCGGACAGCCGCCGCTTCCGCCGCCCGCGCGACGATGATCGTCCGGCGCGCGACGATGATCGTCCGGCGCGCGCATGGCGCGTCAGCATCAGCGATGCCTCGCCCCGCCGCGCGGACGAGGCGCGTCTGGCACGGGTCGAGAATGAACTGGCCGAAGTGCTGGCCGCGCAGGGTTTTGAAACCGCCGATGTCGAAGTTTTCGAACGCGATCCCCTGCGCGATGCCGACAGTCTGCGCTTCCTGCGGCGCTACCGCCGCGAACTGGCGGTCTTTTCGGGCAAGCCCAAGCCGCGGCTCGTGATCGCTGCGGTGCGCCAGCCATCGGGCCAGTGGCTCTCCACGCGGATCTTCAGCGAAGGTGGCGAATGGCGCGTGCTGGCTCCGCTCGCCGCGCAGACCATCGTGCTCTATGGCGTGCTGGTGGGGGCGCTGGCGCTGATCCTGCGCCGCCTTGCTCGCCCGCTCAAGGCGCTGACCCGGCGGGTCGAGGATTTTGCCGGCAACCGCCTGCTCGAAGGGCAGTTGCAGCCCGACGGGCCGGAAGACATCCAGCGGTTGATCGTGGCGCACAACGCCATGGAGACGCGGATCGCCGCGATGCTGGATGAAAAGGACGTGATGCTCGGCGCGATCGGGCACGATCTGAAAACGCCGCTGGCGGCGCTGCGTGTACGCATCGAAGCGGTGGAAGACGATACCGAGCGGGGCCGGATGGCCGCGACGATCGAGGACATTAACCGCTCGCTTGACGATATCCTCTCGCTTGCGCGTGTCGGGCGGCCGTCCGATCCGCTGGAGCCGACCGAGCTTTCCGCGCTGGTTGCCGACGTGATCGGCGAGTTCGAGGACATGGGCGAAGCCGTGGAACTGGGCGAGGCGCAACGCATCGTGCTGTCGTTGCGGGCCACCTGGCTGCGCCGCGCCTTGCGCAATCTGGTGTCCAACGCCCTGCGTTATGGCACACGGGCGCGCGTTTCGCTGGTGCGCGAAGGCAATGCGGCGGTCCTGCGCATTGCCGACGACGGGCCGGGCATCCCTGAAGATGACATTGCGCGGATGATGGAGCCGTTCACCCGGCTGGAAGCATCGCGCAACAGCAGCACGGGCGGGACCGGCCTCGGCCTCACGCTGGCCCGCGCCATTGCCGACCAGCACGGCGGCACGCTGACGCTGGTCAACCGGCGCGCGGCGGATGGCAGCGTTGCGGGACTGACCGCCACGGTGCGCTTGCCCTTGCGATGAGGGGCGGTACGTTCCGGCGCTGTCGTCAACCGCGTTGGTCGGATTGCGGATGCCGTTTGTCGAAAGAGTTGGCCCAACCCGGAACTGGTTGCTAGTGCAACCAATCACGATCCGCCGAGGAGTTTTCCACCGAATGCGTGCCTTTCCCTTCGTTTCGGCGCTTGCGCTGTCCGCCGCCCTTGCCGTCGTGCCGGTGCAGGCGCAACAGGCTGCCAATCCATCGGCTGCTGCCGGGGTTCACAGTGATCTGCCGCGCGTGGCGCATCCTTCGCACTATGCCATTGCCATCACGCCCGATGCCGCCAACCTGACCTTCAGCGGGACCGCAGCGGTCGACCTTGAAGTGACCGAGGCTACGGATTTCCTGACGCTGCATGCCGCCGATCTCAAGATCGCATCGGCCACGCTGACCCCGGCGGGCGGAATCGCCATGCCGGTCACCGTCACCATGGATGCGGCCAGCCAGACCGCGAAGTTTGCCGCCGCCGCGCCGCTCGCACCCGGCAAGTACCGGCTCGACACAGTCTATACCGGCACCATCAACACCCAGGCCAACGGGCTGTTCGCGCTCGATTACCCCGACAAGCTGACCGGCAAGGACGTGCGCGGGCTGTTTACCCAGTTCGAAGCGCCCGATGCGCGGCGCTTTGCTCCGATGTTCGATGAACCGATCTACAAGGCGACGTTCGACCTTTCAGCCGTCGTGCCTTCGCAGCAAATGGCGGTCAGCAACATGCCGGTGGCCAGGGAGGAAGACCTCGGCAACGGGCGCAAGCGGGTGACGTTCGGCACCAGCCCGAAGATGTCTTCGTACCTGCTGTTCTTCAGCCTGGGCGATTTCGAACGCATGGCCAAGGAAGCCGCGCCCGGCGTGCAGGTGGGCATCGTTTCACCGCGCGGCAGCGGCGAACAGGGGCGGCTTGCGCTGGATGAACTGGCAAAGCTGATCCCGTTCTACGCCGATTATTTCGGCCAGCCCTATCCCCTGCCCAAGCTCGACAATGTCGCCGCGCCGGGTCAGTCGCAGTTCTTTTCAGCGATGGAGAACTGGGGCGCGATCCTGACGTTCGAACGGTTGTTGCTCAACGATCCGGCGATCACCAGCGCCGCCACGCGCAACGGCATTGTCACCGTGCAGGCGCACGAAGTGGCGCACCAGTGGTTCGGCAATCTCGTTACCATGGCGTGGTGGGAAGACCTGTGGCTGAACGAAGGCTTTGCCAGTTGGATGGAAACCAAGGCTACCGATCATTTCCACCCCGACTGGTTCCCGCTGCTCGAACGCGTCAACGGGCGTGAAGCGGCGATGGGGCTGGACGGGTACAAGACCACGCACCCCATCGTCCAGGAAATCAGGACGGTGGATGAAACCAACGAAGCCTTCGATGCGATCACCTACCAGAAGGGTGAAGCGGTCATTTCCATGCTCGAAGCCTATGCCGGTGAAGGCGTCTGGCGCGACGGCCTGCGCGCCTACATGCGCGATCACAAGTTTTCGAACACCCGTTCGAAGGACTTGTGGCAGGCGGTGGAAAAAGCCGGCGCACCGGGCCTGACCGAGGTGGCCAGCGATTTCACCACCAAGCCCGGCATCCCGCTGGTGAAGGTGGACCGGATGACCTGCCGCAAGGGCGTTGTCACGCTTCGGCTGCAGCAGGGGGAATACAGCGTCGACCGCAAGGATGACGTGGCCGCAAAGCCGCAGCAGTGGAAAGTGCCGCTGCTGGTTTCGGCAGGCGGCGGTGAGCCGGTGCGCACCATTCTCGATGGTGGGAAGACAACGGTTACCGTCACCTCGCCCGGTTGCGGGCCGGTCGTCATCAATGCAGGGCAGCTTGGCTACTACCGTTCGCTTTACACCCCGGCGATGCTGGCCAGCCTGAAGAAGGCCATCCCCGGCCTGCCGGCCGTGGACCAGATGGGGCTGGTGGCGGACAATCTCGCGCTGGCCAACAGCGGTTATCAGCCGCTGGCCCCCGCGCTCGATCTGCTGGCCGCGATCCCCGGCGATGCCAACCCCGTGGTCGCCGGCAGTGCCTTCGAGGATTATGTTGCCGCATGGCGGACGCTGGAAAAGAACGCCGCGGCGCAGCAGCGCCTGCTGGCGAAAGCATCGGCCACCTACAAGCCGCGCCTTGCATCCCTGGGCTATGCGCCGAAGGATGATGAAAGCCTGCCCGACGCCGATCTGCGCGCGACCCTGATCAGCGGGTTCGGGGTGATGGGCGATCCCGATGTGGCGGCAGAGGCGCATCGGCGCTTTGCTGCGCTGGCAAGCGACCCCAAGGCGCTGGACGGCCCGCTCAAGACCACGTGGATGAACATTGCCGCCCGCAATGCCACCAAGGCGGACTGGGACACGATCCGCAGCATGGCAATGGCATCGACCAGCGCGGTGGAACGTCAGTTCCTTTACACCCTGCTGGGCCACGCCGCCGATCCGGCGCTGGCTGCGGCGGCCCGCGAACTGGCGCTGACCGACGAGCCGGGCAAGACCACCAGCGCGGCGATGATTGTCGCCGCGGCGGGTCTGCACCCCGATGCGACCTATGATTTTGCCGTGGCGAACCGTGCCAGGGTGGAAGAACTGGTCGATGGACAGAGCCGCGTGACCTTCATCTCCGGTTTGGGCCGGGGGTCGAGCGACAAGGCGATGATCGGCAAGCTCGAAGCTTTCAGGGCCACTGTACCGGCTGAAGCCGCGCGCCCGGTCGATCGGGTTATCGGCACGCTCACGCAGCGGGCCAAGGCCCGGCCCCTGTTCGTCAAGGGGCTGGTCGACTGGCTGGGTTCGAAGCGCAACTAACCGCCCTGTCGCGCGCCCTGTGCGGCTTCGCCTGAAGACGCACAGGGCCAGCGGTCAGCGCAGCAGGCCGCCCAGAATGCCACGGGCGAAGCGGCCAAACGCTTCGCCCCCGATGGATGTGGCGATGGACCCGGCAACCGCCGTCAATCCGGAAGCTACCGGCGCGGCGCGTGATTTCTTGCCGGTGATCTGTGCGGCGATCACCGCGCCCGCCGACGATGCAACGGCGCCTGCTGCGGCCTTGCCCGCGCGTTCCCACATCGACGGTGTCTTGCGGGCCGAGGCACGTTGCTTTTCGACGCCTTCGGCTTCGACCTGCTGTGCGGCGGCGGCGGCGTCGCTGGCTTTCTGTGCCAGCACTTCGGCGGCGGATTCACGGTTGACGGCGGTATCGTATTTGCCATCGAACGGGCTGACCGACTGGATGATCGCGCGTTCCTTGGGGGTCAGCGGGCCAAGCCGCGAACACGGTGGCGCGATCAGCGTGCGCTGGACAACCGAGGGTGAGCCATCTTCGTCGAGTGTCGAAACCAGCGCCTCGCCAACTTTCAGCTCGGTGATCGCCGTTTCGACATCGAGATCCTTGTTGATGCGGAAGGTTTCCGCCGCCGCCTTGATCGCGCGCTGATCGCGCGGAGTGAAGGCGCGCAGGGCGTGCTGTACGCGGTTGCCCAACTGGCCCGCGATCTTTTCGGGAATGTCGATCGGGTTCTGGGTGACGAAGAACACGCCCACGCCCTTCGACCGGATCAGGCGCACGACCTGTTCGACCTTTTCCATCAGCGCCTGCGGGGCATCGTCGAACAGAAGGTGCGCTTCATCGAAGAAGAACACGAGGTTGGGTTTTTCGGGGTCGCCCACTTCGGGCAGCGCCTCGAACAGTTCGGACAGCAGCCACAGCAGGAAGGTTGCGTAAAGCTTGGGGCTTTGCATCAGCTTGTCGGCGGCAAGGACGTTGATCATGCCGCGGCCCTGGTCGTCGGTCTTGAGGAAGTCGTTCACTTCGAACGCTGGTTCGCCAAAGAAGCGGTCCGCGCCCTGGCTTTCGAAGGCCAGAAGCTGGCGCTGGATCGTGCCGACACTGGCCTTGGATACGTTGCCATAGCGTGTTGCAAGCGAGCTGGCATTTTCGGCACAGGCAACCAGCACCGATTGCAGATCGGCAAGGTCGATCAGCAGCAGGCCGTTGTCATCGGCATAGCGGAAGGCAATGTTCAGCACCCCTTCCTGCGTATCGTTGAGGCCCATCAGCCGCGCCAGCAGCAGCGGCCCCATTTCCGATATGGTGGTGCGGATCGGGTGGCCGCTTTCACCGTAAAGATCCCAGAACACGGCGGGATTGTCGGCATAGGCATAATCGGTGATGCCCAGTTCCTTCGCCCGCGCCTCCAGCTTGTCGGCATGTTTGAAGGTGGGGCTGCCGGGCATGGCGATGCCCGAAAGATCGCCTTTCACATCCGCCATGAAAACGGGCACGCCGCGCCGGGAAAACTGTTCGGCAATGCCTTGCAAGGTTACGGTCTTGCCGGTGCCGGTTGCCCCCGCGATCAGCCCGTGGCGGTTGGCGCGGCTAAGCCGCAGCACTTGCCGTTCGCCGTTGGATGCCAGACCAAGGTAGATGTCGTCCATGCACAAGACCCCTTTGCTTTGCCCCGTGATTAAGCGGTGCGTCCGCCATGTGCGAGGGGTTTTTGCATCCATCGCGGCGAACGGGTAGAGCGCCCGGCACGGCCATGACACGCGCTCCCTTCATCCTGCTTGACGATGCCCGCACCAGCGGCGCCAGCGATGCGCGGCTGTATGAACAGCCCGTGGAGATCGTCGTTGCCCGGCGCGTGGATGACGTGGCCCCTGCGCTGGCGCGCATTGCGGCAACGCCGGGCGAATGGGCAGGCTATCTGGCCTATGAAGCGGGCCTTTCGCTGGAGGCGCGGCTCGCGCCGCTGGCCGTGCGCCGCACTGGCGCGGCAGGGCCGCTGGTGTGGTTTGCCCGGTTTGCCACCGTCACCCGGCTGGACAGTGCGGGCGTGGCGCGGTGGCTGGCGCAGACGGCGCAGGGTGCGGGGCGGATCGGCCCATTGGCTCCGGCAATTTCAACCGGCGGCTATGCAAGGGCCTTTGACACGGTGCTCCGCGCCATCCACGCTGGAGACATCTATCAGGCGAACCTGACGCTGCCGCTGACGGGCACATGGGATGGCGATCCCCTGGCGATCTATGCCCAGGTGCGCGGCGATGCGCGGACCGGTTATGGCGGCGTGGTGTGGGACGGGGCGCACTGGCACCTGTCGTTTTCGCCCGAACTCTTCTTCAAGCTGGCCGACGGCGAAGTGCGCGTGCGCCCGATGAAGGGCACCGCGCCGCGCGGCCAGACCGGCGACGAAGATGCCCGCTTCAAGGCCGGCCTTGCCGCCAGCACCAAGGACCGCGCCGAAAACCTGATGATCGTGGACCTGATGCGCAACGATCTGTCGCGTGTCTCGCAGCCCGGCTCGGTCAGGGTCGAAGCCCCGTTTGCCATCGAAAGCTATCCCACGGTGCACCAGATGGTGACCACGGTGCGCGCCCGGCTTTCGGCGGGCGAGGACGTGACCAGCCTGCTGCGCGCGATCTTTCCCTGTGGTTCGATCACCGGCGCACCCAAGATCCGTGCGATGGAAATCATCGACGCGGCAGAGCGGGATGCGCGGGGGAGCTATTGCGGTTCGATCGGAAGGATCGACGCCACTGGCGATGCGGCGTTCAATGTGGCAATCCGCACCGTGCGCCTGACATGCGATCATCCGGGGGCTTCGGGCGGTCGCGCGGTCATGGGGGTCGGATCGGCGGTCGTCGCGGATTCCGCCATGATCGGGGAATGGCGCGAATGCGTGGTAAAGGGGAACTTCTTGCGCCTGTCCGCCGGTCATGCCGATCTGATTGAAACGATGGCCTTCGATCCCGCCACGGGTATCGAACTTCTGGAGCTGCATCTTGAACGGATGAAGGCCAGCGCGCTTGCGCTTGGCTTCGCGTTCGATCGCCATGCGATCCGCAATGCCATTCATGCCCTGTGCTTCGACCTCGATGCCCCGGCCAGGGTGCGGTTGGTCGTGTCAAAGGGCGGGGCGCATGCGCTTGCGGCAACCCCGCTGCCCGCGCCGACCCCGGAAATCGTGTGTGCGGTGCTGCCGCTGCCGGTGTCGGACGGGGACTGGCGGCTGCGCCACAAGACCACCGATCGCGGCTTCTACGATGCGGGGCGTGCCGCTGCACAGCGGGCAGGCGCCGACGAGGCGCTGTTCCTGCGCGACGATGGGCGCCTGACCGAAGGCACGTTCACCAACATCTTTGTCGAACGCGATGGCCGCCTGCTTACCCCACGTGCCGACCTTGGCCTGCTGCCGGGCGTCCTGCGGCGCAGCCTGATCGAGGGCGCGCGCGCGGTGGAAGCCGATCTGGTGCTGGATGATCTGGCGGGCGGTTTCATGGTCGGCAATGCGGTGCGCGGGCTGGTCCCGGCCCGTCTGCTCGGAGCATAGCGTGATGGTGCAGCTTTCCTCTGCCCTTGCCCGGATCGCCCCGTCGCGGACCACGGCCATTACCGACCGCGCGATGCAGTTGCGTGCCGAAGGGCGCGACGTGATCTCGCTTTCCGTGGGCGAGCCGGACTTTGCCACGCCGCCGCATGTTGTTCAGGCGGCAAAGGATGCGCTCGACGCTGGCGATACCCGTTATACCGCGGTTGCCGGAACCGCGCGGCTGCGGGCTGCGGCGGCGCTGCACTTCCAGCGCGACCTTGGCATCGCCGTGCCACCCGAACAGATCATCGTCAGTGCGGGGGGCAAGCAGGCCATCTTTCATGCGCTGCTGGCCACGCTCGACCCGGCTGACGAAGTGCTGATCCCTTCGCCATGGTGGGTCAGCTATCCTGAAATCGTGCGCTTTGCAGGCGCGGCGGTCGTCGATCTGCCGACGGACGCTGCAGGCGGTTTCCGTATCACGCCAGACCAGCTCGCCGCCGCGATCACGCCCGCCACGCGCTGGCTGCTGCTCAACAGCCCTGGCAACCCGACCGGCGCGACTTATCCGGCGGATGAACTGCGCGCGCTGGGCGATGTATTGCGCCGCCACCCGCGTGTGCTGGTGATGAGCGATGATATCTATGCCCCGCTGCGCTATGGCGATGGCGCACACGCCACGCTGGCGGTGGAATGCCCCGATCTTGCGCCGCGCATCCTGACCGTGTCGGGCGTGTCCAAAAGCCACGCGATGACCGGGTTCCGCATCGGCGTTTCGGCAGGCCCTGCCTGGCTGATCGGGGCAATGGCCAGGCTGCAATCGCATTCGTCGGGCAACCCCGCATCCATCAGCCAGGCCGCCGCCGTTGCCGCTTTCGAGGGGCCGCAGGACTTCCTGCTGGACTGGCGCGAACGGTTCCGCGCGCGGCGCGACATGGTCGTTGCTGCGATCAACGCCATTCCCGGCCTGTCGTGCCCCGTGCCCGATGGCGCGTTTTACTGCATGGTCGATGCCGCCCCGCTGATGGCGCGGTTTGGCGATGACGATGCGCTGTGCCTGCATCTGCTGGAAAATGGCGTGGCCGTGGTTCCGGCATCGGCGTTTGGCGGGCGCGATGGATTCCGTATCAGTTTTGCCGCCGACGAAGCCCGGCTCGAACAGGCGCTTTCCCGCATTGCAAAGGCCGTGGCATGATTGATTTTTCCATACTGTTCGAAGATGGCGAGGCGCTTGTCATCGACAAGCCTGCCGGTTTGCCGCTCGATACGCCGCGCGCCGGGGGGCCAAGCCTTGAAGACAATCTCGATGCCTTGCGCTTCGGCTTTGCGCGGCAACCCTTCCCGGTCCACCGGCTGGACCGCGATACGTCCGGCTGCCTGTTGCTGGCGCGCAACCCCAAGGCGCTGAAACGCTTTTCCGCCGCGTTCGAAGCGCGCGAGGTGACGAAAGTCTATCTCGGCGTGGTGGCCGGTGAAGTGGCGGGGGAATCCGGCACGATCGACCTGGCGTTGACCAAGATCAGCTCTGCGGAAAAGGGCTGGCGAATGATCCCGGCGCGCAAAGGCAAGCCCGCCATCACCCACTGGCAGGTCATCGCCCGCAAGGACGCGATGACACTGGTGGAGTTTCGCCCCGAAACCGGCCGCACCCACCAGATCCGCATTCATGCGCTGGCGGGCCTTGGCCACGCCTTGCTGGGCGACCCGATCTATGGCGAGCTTGTGCCGGGCGATGAAACCGCGCGCTCCACGGCCCGGCGGACGATGCTGCACGCATCCGCGCTGACCGTGCCGCGCGCGGGCAAGGCCGCGATCATCGCCCAGGCTCCGGTGCCGCTGGATTTCGACGCGCTGGGCTTCGCGCTGGCAGGCGCAGAAGGCTGATGGACGCCGATGCGCTGGTCGCGCAGGCGCTGTCGCTGGTAGAGGAAAGCTTCATCGCCTCGTCGGGACCGGGCGGGCAGAATGTCAACAAGGTCGCTACGGCTGTGCAGGTGCGGCTGGATGTCTATGCGCTGCGCCTGCCGCCGCCGGTGTTCCACCGTTTGCGCGAACTGGCGGGCAGCAAGTTTACCGCCAAGGGTGAAGTGGTGATGACCGCGCGGTCTTTCCGCACGCAGGAGGCCAACCGCGAAGACGCGCGCAAGCGGCTGGGCGATCTGTTGCGCGATGCGATGAACCTGCCCGCGCGGCGCGCCAAGTCGCGGCTCAACCGTGTGGGCAAGGCCCAGCGGCTGGAAGGCAAGAAGATCCGGGGCGCGGTAAAGGCCGGGCGCGGCAAGGTGCGGCTCGATTGAAGGGTTGGGGCAATCGCGCCGCTGGCTTCAGTCCCCGCCGACGCGTTCGATCTGCGCGCCCATGAGCGAAAGCTTTTCTTCCAGTCGTTCGTACCCGCGATCAAGGTGGTACAGCCGGTGGACCTGCGTTTCGCCTTCGGCGGCAAGGCCGGCGATCACCAGGCTCATCGACGCCCGCAGGTCGGTTGCCATCACTTCGGCGCCGGTCAGCTTTTCAACGCCGTGGACCACGGCGGTGCGGCCCTTGGTTTCGATCCGTGCGCCCATGCGGTTCAGCTCCGGCACGTGCATGTAGCGGTTTTCGAAGATCGTTTCGGTCAGCACCGACGATCCGCTGGCCATGCACAGCATCGCCATCAACTGCGCCTGCATGTCGGTGGCGAAGCCGGGGTAGGGCGCGGTGGAGATCGTCACGGGCCGGAGCGGCCCGTCGGCGGCGACATGGATGCCGCCCTGGCGCGGTTCGACGTGGACACCAGCATCGCGCAGCGCCTGCACGGTGGCTTCCATATCCTCGATCCGCGCGCCCTTGAGCATCACTTCGCCGCCGGTAATGGCAGCGGCGCATGCGTACGAACCTGCCTCGATGCGATCGGGCATGACCATGTAGGTTGCCCCGTGGAGACGTTCGACGCCATGAATCGTCAGGTCGGAGGTGCCGATCCCTTCGATCTGCGCGCCCATCGCTACCAGCAGGTTGCACAGGTCGACGATTTCGGGTTCGCGCGCGGCATTGTGCAGCGTGGATTTGCCCCTGGCCAGAACGGCCGCCATCAGTGCGTTCTCGGTCGCGCCGACGGATACCACCGGGAAGGAATAGCGCCCGCCCGGAAGACCGCCATCGGGTGCGATGGCGCGGACATAGCCTGCTGCCAGTTCGATCGTGCCGCCCAAGGCCTCCAGCACCTTGAGGTGCAGGTCGATGGGGCGGTTGCCGATGGCGCAGCCACCCGGCAGCGATACCGTAGCTTCGCCCGCGCGGGCAAGCATCGGGCCAAGCACGAGGATCGAGGCGCGCATCTTGCGCACCAGATCGTATGGCGCGACCGTCGATGTCAGGCGCGTGGCTTGCAAGGTCATTACCCGGCCAAAATCTTCCGGGCGCGCACCGGCAATGGATGTCGATATGCCGAACTGGTTCAGCAGATGCTGGAATCCGTCGATGTCGGCAAGGCGCGGCAGGTTGCGCAAGGTTACCGGCTCGTCGGTCAGAAGTGCGCAGGGCAGCAGCGTGAGGGCCGAGTTCTTGGCACCGGAGACCGGGACCGTGCCCGAAAGGCGCTGTCCGCCACGGATGATGATCTTGTCCATCGCGGTCATTTAGCCGGTTTGCCGCCTCGTGCAAGCATGACGGGTGCTGTTAGCGGGCTGAAGCGAGGTTGACATTTTCCCTTAGTAATTGTGCATTGCATCATAAGCCTGCAGCAATTCATGGATATCGCAACAAAATGACTTCACCCGCCCTTCGCAAGCCGATCCGCAAAGCCGTGTTCCCCGTTGCCGGGCTGGGCACGCGTTTCCTGCCGGCGACCAAGGCGATCCCCAAGGAAATGCTGCCGATCATCGATCGTCCGCTGATCCAGTACGCGGTCGACGAAGCGCGCGAAGCGGGGATCGAACAGCTCATCTTCGTGACCGGGCGTGGCAAGACAGCCATCGTCGAACATTTCGATACGGCCTACGAACTCGAACATACCATGCGCGATCGCGGCAAGGTGCTCGACGTGCTTGAAGCCACGCGGATCCAGCCGGGCAATCTCGTTACCGTGCGCCAGCAGGTGCCGATGGGGCTTGGCCATGCCATCTGGTGCGCCCGCGCGGTGGTGGGCGACGAACCCTTTGCCATTTTCCTGCCCGATGAGATGATGGTCGGCACGCCCGGCTGCATGAAGCAGATGGTCGAAGCCTACAACGAACTGGGCGGCAACCTGATCTCGGTGCTGGAAGTGCCGGAAGAGGATGTGTCGAGCTATGGCGTGATTGCGCCGGGCGCCAGGGTGTCCGACACGCTGACCGAAGTGCTGGGACTTGTCGAAAAGCCCCGGCGTGAAGATGCGCCGTCCAATCTCATCATTTCGGGCCGGTACATCCTCCAGCCCGAAGTGATGCGCACGCTGGAAACGCAAAAGACCGGCGCGGGCGGTGAAGTGCAGTTGACCGATGCCATGGCGCGGATGATCGGGGCGCAACCGTTCCACGCGGTCAAGTTCGCCGGGCAGCGTTTCGATTGCGGCAGCAAGACCGGGTTTGTCGAAGCCACGCTGACTCTTGCGCTGGAACGGCCCGACATGGCCGACGAAGTGCGGGCAATCATGCAGCGCCTGCTGCAGCAAACCGCCTGAACATAACGCAAGGCTGGTAGACCCGCTGTTCGCGTCAACGCCACCGTCGGCGGTTCGCGGCGGTTTCGTCCCCGCATACTCCTGCCCGCATACTCCTGAAGGTCCGGGTTGGCGCTACCGCCACAGCGGGGCATGACGCGTTCAGGCGTCGGGGGGCATCTGCCCCTTTGCCCATTTGCAAGTTTACCGTGGACAGCTTTACCAATTCGCGCCATCGGCAATGCAAATGGAATCTCGATAACGGTCAGTGTCAGGAGCGAATGCCATGAAAGCTCTGGTTTGTGTGAAGCGAGTGATTGATTACAACGTGAAGCCTCGAGTGAAGTCGGACGGGAGCGGAGTTGATCTTGCGAATGTAAAGATGAGCATGAATCCGTTTGACGAGATAGCGGTTGAGGAAGCGATACGCCTGAAGGAGAAGGGCGTTGTGAGCGAGATTGTGGCGG
>JBHSCB010000003.1:0-188142 GCA_042650965.1 Novosphingobium lubricantis
GCTCAAGGTGCCGCAAAGGCAGCCGAAGCGCGGGCGGCTCTGGTTGAACGACGGATCGTGCATCCGGCTACGGCCGGAATATCCCGGGCACGTCTGGTCCTATGACTTCGTCGAGGGTCGCACCCACGATGGTCGCAAATACCGCATCCTGTCGATCATCGACGAGGCGAGCCGGGAGTGCATGGCGTTGCCCGTGGCGCGTAAGCTGAAGAGCGACGATGTGCTGGCGGTGCTGGCCGAACTGTTCGTCACGCGCGGTCCGCCCGCGCATATCCGGTCCGACAATGGCCCGGAATTTATCGCGACGGCGGTGCAGGAATGGCTGGCGAAGGTCGGCGTGAAGACGCTCTACATCGCCCCCGGATCGCCATGGGAGAATGGATACTGCGAGAGCTTCAACGGGTCGCTGCGCGATGAACTGCTCAATGGCGAGATATTCTACTCGCTCGCCGAGGCCCGCATCCTGATCGAAGCCTGGCGGCGACATTACAACACCGTCCGGCCGCACAGCTCGCTCGGGTATCGACCACCTGCGCCGGAGGCCGTTCCATCGCCAGTGTTGCCCTCCGGTTCCGCTTCGCTCCACCTACGGCCAACACTGGCGATGGAGGCGCGAATGCACTAACAATCCACCCGGACCACTCGGTGGGGGCCGGTCACAACCAGAAACAGCCTTCAAGTTTTCTCCGGCATGGGCACTGACGCGATCACGCTGCTTTATCGGAACAACATTGCCTTTGGGCTTGAGTATCCGAGCCACCAGCGCTGCTAACTTTCTTAGTGCCGCCGTTTTCTCGGCGAGATAATCATGTTGATCATAGACGCCTTCCACGCCCGGAATCACATGCCCCATGACCCGCTCGGAAATGTGCGGCGAAACGCCGGCTCGAATCATCAGCGTTTTCCCTGTGCGCCGGAGATCGTGCAAGACCCAGTGCGGGATCGGATAGCCAGCGATCTGCTCCATCTTCGCATCAAGAGCCGCCTTATCCTTCGTAAAGCCGTTGATCGGACCTTTGAGGCGTCCTTGGAAAATATAGGGAGCGCTCTGGCTCGTGGGCTGCTTTTTGACGATATCCATGGCCAAGGGAGACAAGCGAATATATTCGGCGTTGCCTTTTTCACGATCTTCGGTCGGAATCGTCCACAAGCCATCTGAAGTGACGAAATCCCGGTGCATCAATCTGAGCTTCTCGCGCCGCTGAAGCGTCAAAAGCAATGATTGGCAAAACGCACCGAAGGTGCCTTGAGCTTCGCAAGCTTGCCAGAATATCCGGATTTCCTCGTCGCTGAGAACACGTTTGCGCTTCCGCTCGGAGGACTTCGTCCGCTTCATCCCTCGCACGATCGGAGACACGAAATCATCTCCTCGCGCGGCATGCCAGTTGAACATCGCGCTTAGCTGGGCGAGCACTGCGTCTGATTGGGTCGCCCCGCTCGCATCTTGGATCGTGTCGAGAAGCTCGGTCACATCGCGCCGCGAAATGGATCCGATCAGGCGATTGCGCCACCGCTCATTGCCGTCGAGATCGTCGAAGATGTAGTGGTCGAATATCCGTTGGATTTCGCTGGCGGACCGCAGCGGCGCGAGTGGCTTGCCGCGACCGTCTTTCTGCCCCTCTTTCATAACGTGGCGCTTGTAGTATTCGGCGAACACTGACGCGATCGTGTCTGGTTCAGTTTCCGGCTCCGGCTCCTGTGCGGGCTTGCCGGGATCTATGCCTTCGGCGATCATCGCCTTCCATTCACGCGCCTTCTGGCGGGCCTCATCCAGAGTGAGTGCGGTCACTCCCTTCTTAACGATGTAGATTCGATCCTTCGCATCCGCCGGTCGGAAATCGCCCAACGCGCGGCGGCTCGGATTACCGAATGTTCCGTCCCCCTCTGGGTAGCGAGCAATGAGCCAGAAAGAGATACGACGCTTCGGGCTGACCCGCACCGTCAAGCCGGATTCCCCGGCATCGAGCCACTCGTCACGCGTTCCGGGGGCAGCGGCCTTCAGGCCTCGCAGCCATGGATCTGAGAATTTTCTTGTAGCCATACGACCTCCAACTGGGCAACAAACTGGGCAACAAATTTATATGGCGCCCGTTGTCACTATGCTCGTAAGGATGGCGCAATATTCCATCTAATGCAATGAAACATAAGGGAATATTTGGGAACATGGTGACGCGCGATTTCGCGAAATTCCGCGATGAGACGCCGAATCCAATTTCTCTTAATCAGCGGGTCCTTGGTTCGAGCCCAAGTGCGTCCACCAAAATATACCAGAAAATCAACGGGTTAGAGCAAAGTCCCGCAAAGGGCCGGAATACAGTTTCGGCTATGCGTTCCGCATGTATTCCGCGCCCGGAATACCGCTTTGCCGACGTGCGCGCTGGCTGGAAAATATTTGCGGCCGTGTGTTCCGGGCACTGCAATCGGGGTTGGGATGACTCCCGCGCCGCAGTTGTTATGCTGTCGCAATGGCCAATCAACACGTTCTCGACCGACTCGCGGGCATTCAAAAGGTGCTGATGGGAGTTCACGCCGCCGGGGCTCCAATGTCGGCTAGCTCCAAAGGACAAGAGCGTCAGCAATTCATAAACCAGTTTCTCGCGCACGCTCTGCCGCCAATCTATCGTTTTGGATCAGGCGACGCGACTGATGCGGCCGGGCATCGCAGCGGCCAATTGGACGTCGTTATTGAATATCCGTTTGCCCCTAATCTGCCGATCGGATCGGGCCAGCCCACTCGGCTTTACCTGGCCGAAGCGGTGGCGGCGGTCGTGGAGGTGAAATCTGACCTTGCAGGCCAATGGGAAGAGGCGAAGCGAACGGCCAACGCCGTTGCGCCTCTGCGCCGAAACTTCGCGCTTTCTATGTCTATGGGGCAAGGGCCTTCGTTGTCAGTGCCGACCTACGTCGTCGGCTATACCGGCTGGAAGAAGCTCGAAACACTTCAGGCCAAACTCGCCGAATGCCCTGCAATAGCGGGCATCCTGATAATTGAAGACGGTCTGTTTTGTGCAAATGGAATGCGCGGGCATGGGCCGAGGGGAGTTTGGGGCTTCATCTGCCATCTGTTTCAGGGAATCAGCGCCCTCCAAGGCGCAGTCTCCGACCCGCTTAGGTATCTTGTCGAAGAAGCTCCGCCCCCCACGAACGTCTTGCCTGCTTCAGCGAACTACTCCCTTTCGGGGCCTGCCGCCTTCGGGTTCGGAGCCGGGCCTACGGCGAAGCCGTGAGCCGCCGCGTCCCGCTGCGTTGACGGCACCGCAGCGGCGGCGGCGAGCAATCGCAGCGGGATAGCCCGGATCAGCCGGGATAGCGCCGAGCGTTCAGGATTTCGACGATCTCGTCGACGCTTAGGTGACGCCCGACGAGCTTGGCCCTGATCGGCTCGAACACAGCCAACATTCGCCGACAGCCTTCGACGCTGTGCGAGTGCGAGTTCAAGCTCCGCTTGCCTCCGAACCGTTCGAAACAGCCCATCTTCTCGATCAGGAACCGTGCCACGCCCATGTGCTCCGATTCGTTGTTGCCGTCGAAGCCGGGGAACTGGACGTGCTTGCCGAACGGGTCCTCGGTTGGCTTCAGCACCGCCGCTGTCTCTTCCGAGTAGCCGTCGATGCGAGTGATGTTCTGGGGGTGGAGCGAAGGAGTGACCTTCGTGTTGACCGCTTCGACCATATCAGACTCCAAGTGCTTGATGGGCTTGTTATGGGCTAGTGCTGCGATTCTTCTGCGTAGGTCCGCAAGCTGTTTTTGCATGACTAACAATCGTTTAGTTCATGTCGTGCGAGCATCGACGGTCAAACGTCTTGTTTGCTGCAAGCGTACCAGTGACAAATCAGCACACTGTCGCCACCTTGAGGCCATGATCGACCTCAAACCAATAATCGAAAGAATCCAGTCGCAACTGGACGAGGACACCGACCAGAGCGTCACATATGCAGCGCTGGAAGCCCGGATGGCGCTGGAGAAAGTCTGTTACGATCGACTCCGCCAACGGCACGACTACATTTCGCACGCGCAGCTAAAGCGTTGGCAACCGGGCGGTGTCGTTAAGACTCTGATGGAGCAGGTCGATCCTCACGTTACGAACACGCGCACCCTCAAGATGTCGAGGACACCCCACGTCGAGGGGGTGCAGCCAGACGATGACGACTTCGTCGAAATTGGCACGGAAGTAGGGTTCAACGCTCGGAAGATAGCCAGCATGTGGCAAGCCCTTTCCAATCTCGCTCTGCACGTCCGTCTGCCTGAGCACAAGAATGACCACATTCCTGCCTACGGTGACAAAGTCGCAATACGGGAAAAAGTCGAGCAGGTGATTGAGGAATTGCAGCGACTGGCGACAACAACGATGACGTTTTCTGGAATAGGCAAAGAGGTTAAGTTTGACTGCGACTGCGGCACGCTGAACAAGCGACGCGCGGACCTGCTTACGGTGGGTCAATCTGTCTATTGCATCAACCCGGAATGCCCAGCGAGCTGGAAGGTAGAGAAAGAGGGCGATGACTTTTGGTTCGCTCCAGAAGAAGTCTTTGTGGAGTGCATCCACTGCGCCCACCAGAACCGATTTCACCTACGAAAGGTGATAGATATGGAGAAGAACGAGGTCGCGAGCTTCAATTGTAGCAAGTGCGGGGAGAAAAACTGGATGCGCTGGCAACTCTGCCAAGCCAGATTGCCAGATGGCAACGAGCAGACGGATGCGACCGAAGGATAACGCTTTAAGGCTTAAAGCCGCCCGCCCCCTTCCACAGCAAGCAAGGACAACACTGCTTGGAACAGGGGGCATATTATACTCTTAATTTCCTTACATTGCCCCCTGTAGCCCAGCTTTGCCGCGCGATGCCGCTGTAAGGCGCGGCGCTTAGTTTAAGCGGCACGGTGTGGTCATAGTTCGAGGACGCGGTACGACTTGCCGAAGAACCCGTACTGGTCCACGACCTTGTCGTGCTTCGCTTCAATCAACTTGCCGTTTGCGACCATGCTGCTGATGGTGGCGTCTAGCGCCCTGCCCGCGCCCAGCTTGTGGTCACGGAATGCCGGGAGGCTCGCAGAACGCACTTGCAGGTACTTCCTCGGAACGATCCCATCATTGTGCATCTTGGCATTCACCCCGTAGGAAGCGGGTACTGGCTTCGTCAGATAATCACGAATGAAGCTGACCAGCTTTCGCTCTCTTGCGTCGTCGTCGATGCCAATGTCGCCGCTCCGCTTCCGCGTCTGGAACGTCTCCACGTCACGCTGCACAAGATCCATGGCCCAGCGAACGTGCTCAACGGTGACGACCGGCTTGAGATAATGATCTGCGACAGCGAGCAGCGCTGCGACCTTCATGACCTTAACGTGGGCACGGGACCAGACCTGCCTTTCAGATTCATCGTCCGTCGCGTTCAGCTTCGCGATGCAATCAAGCTGGAAACCGTCAAGCAAGTCTTCCGCTTCCGCATCAGGCTGAACCCGCATCGCTTCCGGCATGTTGATCGGGAACTGATAAGTGACAGCGTGGTCAACCAGAGCGCTCCACAGCGCCGCATCGTCAGCACCTAGTTCCCCCTGATTGTGCTTGTTCGGGAGCGGCGCACTCCCATGACCACCTTGACGACGGACGGCACCCTCACGCTCTTCTGCGAAGATGCGCTGAGCGGCTGGGGTCAGGGGCGCTTCACCAGCGGACATGCAGGCTGCGCAACGTGGGCATCATGAGTTGCGGGGAATATACGCGTCCGCCATCGCCGACCAACTGCAGATCGGGGATGCGATCGAGCAAGGTGTCGAGGGCGATCTCTCCCTCAAGGTGCGCGAGGATACGGCCAACGCACATGTGAATGCCGCGGCCCCAGGCCGGCGATATCTTCAGATCCTTGCGGAAGATGTCGAACGCGTCCGCCCGGTCGAACACCGTCTCGTCATGGTCGGCAGCCATCGTGCAAAGCTGGACCAGCGCCCCCTTGGGAATCGATATGCCGCCGATCTGCGTATCGCGGGTGACAAGCCGGATCGGCCCGCGCCCCGGATCCCTGAAACGCACGCTTTCCTCGAACGCCATGGCGAGCAGCCCGCGGTCGGCGCGCACCGCCTCCCACTGGCTGCGGTGCGTGAGCAAGCTCCACACCATATTGCCGATGGCCGTGCCGGTCGTGTCGGTGCCGCCCAGCAACATCGAACTGACAAGGCCGAGAACCTCTTCTTCGCTGAGCGCGTCATCGGGGCCGCCTGCCGCCAGCATTTTCGAGATCGCATCCTCGCCCGGATGATCGCGCCGGTCATGGATGAGCTTTCGGATGAAGCTGTCGAAATCGAGAAGCGTTTCCGCGAGAATCTCCAGCCGCTCTGGCGAAGGGTTGGTCGTGATGAGTTCGAGCGAGGCATCGACCCACAGCCGGTAGCGATCGTAATCGTCTATCGGCGCATCGAGCAACGCGGCAATTGCCATCATCGGAATGCGATCGGCATAGGCCGTGGCGAGGTTTGCCTGGCGTTCCGGGCTCAGCAGCATCGCATCGACCAGATCGTGCGCGATTTGCCGAATGCGGTCGGCGTGCGCGGCGATAATCCGGGGTGAAAGAGCCGCCTGCATGTAACGCTTCAACCGCCCGTGGGCTGGCGGATCGGCCGCCGCGAGCTGAACCTTCATCGGAAACCCGTTTGGCAGGCGATCCCGAAACCGTTCGGGAACATCGGGAACGGTCACGAACATCCGGTTGGAGAAGGTTTCAGGATCGTTGGCGATCCGCGTGATATCGTCGAGCCGCGTGACGACGTACCAGCCATAGCGGGACATGAAGAACACGGGATGATCCCGCCGCGCCTTCGCCAGCAAGACGTGGGGATCGGCGGCCTGGCCGGGATCGAGCGGGTCCAGCTCCGCGAAAACGGGGACTTCGGATGATAGTGCCGTGCTCACCGGGCCTCCTCACTCTGCCTGTGTTTCCTGCCGCAATCCATGACCGGGGTAATGCGGGCGATGCTTAACCGGCTGTAACCGCAAACGCCTTTTCGGCTGCCCCGGTGTCGAAGAAGGCATGGACCTTGTGAACCAGTCCGTCCTTCAGCGTCATCAATTCGCAGTAATTGTTATCGTAGACGCGCCCGTCTTCGTATTCGAAGTGGCCCACCATCTCGACCGCGACACGATCGGCTTCGGCCGTGGCAGTGATGACGGTGAAACCGCCGGACTTTGCACTGTGCAACATGTGCAACGAGGCAAGAAACGCATCGTGATCGAGATGGCCAATGCCGTTCAGCCACCAGTCGAGGTCGGGGTGCACGAGTTGCTTTACGGTTGCCATGTCGCCCGATCCGACCGCCTTCACCAGCCGCAGCGCGACATCGCGGTTCTTTTCAATATCGTGATCCATCGGCTCCCCTCGTCGTGTCCCGGTTTGTCAGCGGCATTTTTTTGCAAGCCAGTTGCGGTGTCTTTGTCTGTGGTTATCATACATACTGGAAGCCACAAATTACAAGTGGGAGAGAAATGCATATAATCTTTCGATACGCCGACAGCCGCGAGCGGGTCGTGACGGCCAGCGTGGGCGACAATCTTCTGCGGGTGGCCCAAGCCAATGATATCAACGGCATACCCGGCGATTGCGGCGGCCAATGCGCCTGCGGCACCTGCCATGTGTACATCGATCCGGTGTGGGCGGCGCGAATCGGCAATGTAGAACCCGGCTCGACAGAAGAAGCCATGATCTTCGGCGCTCCTGTCGATGCGCGACCGACCTCGCGCCTGGCATGCCAGATCGACTTGACGGCGCATCACGACGGGCTGATCGTCGATGTGCCGGAAGGCCAATAAATCAAGCGGCAATTACAAATAATATACAGAAAATATGAGGAGGGTATCTTGCAACAGCTCAATGAAACCCCAAACGTGCTGGATGCAAGCCATCCGCAACTCTATCGGGACGATAGCTGGCGCCCGCTGTTTGATACACTGCGCGCCGAGCATCCGGTATATTACTGTCCGCAGAGTCGCAGCGGCCCTTACTGGTCGATCAGCCGCTATGCCGACATTGTCCGCGTCGACACCGATCCGCAGTCCTTCTCTTCGTCCTATCTCCACGGCGGGGTCACAATTGAAGACCGCGTCGCAGCCTCGTTCATGCAGATGGACCCGCCGGCTCATACCGAGAAGCGCAGGAATGTAACCGCCGTGGTCGCGCCCAAAAGCCTGGCGCAAATGGAAGGGCTGATCCGCGAGCGCGCCGGCAGGGTGCTGGATGCCCTGCCCCGGAACGAAGAGTTCGACTGGGTCGAACAGGTCTCGATCGAGCTTACGTCAATGATGTTGGCGACATTGTTTGCCTATCCGGTCGAACAGCGGCACAAACTGGTGGACTGGTCCAACCTGCTGACCGCCGATCTTGACGATCCGGAAAGCCCCATCCGCACCGAAGAGGAACGTCAGGCCGGCCTGCAGGAGTTCTATCTCACCATGCTGGAGCTGTGGCAGCAGCGCCAGAAGGAACCGCAAAGCTACGATATCATTTCGCTTCTGGCACACGACGAAAGCGTGCGCTCGGCCTCCTTCGAAGAGATTTGCGCGTTGTTCGGCTTGTTTCTTGTCGGGGGGAACGACACAACCCGCAACTCGATGTCGGGTGGCGCATGGGGTTTCAGCCAGTTTCCGGAGGAATGGCGGAAGTTGCAGGCAAACCCCAGCCTTGCGGGAAATGCCGCGGCCGAGATCATCCGCTACCAGACCCCGGTGATCTACCAGAGGCGCACGGCGACACGCGACGTCGTGGTGGGCGGCGAGACGATCGCGGCAGGCGACAAGGTCGTGATGTGGTATATTTCCGGCAATCGGGATGAAAGCGTCTTCGCCGATGCCGACCGGCTTCAGGTCGACCGGCCCAATGCCCGGCAACACATCGCGTTCGGCATGGGGCCACACCGCTGTCTGGGCGCACGCCTCGCCGAAATGCAGCTTCGCATCCTGTGGGAAGAAGTGCTGGCCCGCGATCTCGCCATCGAGATCCTTGCGCCGCCGGTCTACGCCTATTCCAATCTCGTACGCAGCCCCTTGAGCCTGCGGGCGCGGATCAACGGATAACCTGGCGTATTTTTAGGGTTTGCTCGTTCCGATCCAACGACCGATGCGACCGGCACCGGAAGCCGGGCGCGTCGGCAAAACGGACCGTGCAATGAGCCTGACGAAGGGCTGGAGCGTTTCATTTACATGCACTGTCACCGCAATCGCCCCCTTCGCCGGGAGTTTCCAGCCGAAACTTGCAAAAATCGGCGCCGCCGTGCCGCACCTGCCCGATGAAGCGGGCGCCCAGCCGTTCCAGCGCGCGCATCCGCTTGCGCGAGTGTGGCAGGAGGAACGTCACGGCGGCGATCCGCGCGTCGGCTCCGGCGATGGCAAGGGCCTTGCGCAAAACCGACAGGCCCAGCCCGAAACAGTCCGGTTTCAGCACCAGCCCGAAGTCCCACGCATCGCCATCGCGTTCGAACCCGCCCCACCCGGCATAAACGCCATCACGCAGGATCGCCCAGTGGCCAAGCCCGTCGCGCTGCCAGCATGCTTGCTTGGCGGCAAGAAAGGCGGCCTGCCGCTGCGGCGTCCAGGTGAAATCAAACAGCGGCATATGTGCAGCCACGCGCGGGTCGGTCATGTGCGCCATGATGGCCTCTGGCGGCACATCGTGCAGGCGGACAAAGGCAATCCGGTGGGGGTGGCCTTGGGCGGGCATGGGTGGGGCTTTCCTCTGGCAGGCGCGTTGCGGACCGGCGCGGTTGAAGCCAGGTTCGCACCGACGCGCGCATCGGTTACGGCGGCTGATGGCAGCGCCCAGCCCCTTCCGGGGGCAAGCGCGCGATCAACCGCCGATCAGGCCGCGCACGCGCTCCTGCAAAGCGGGAACGACGTCGTGCGCGAACCACGGATTGGCCTTTAGCCAGCGGTTGTTGCGCGGACTGGGGTGCGGCAGCGGAATCATGGCTGGCCAACGGTCGCGCCAGGCGGCAACCGTTCCCGTAACCGACCCTGCCCTTCCCGGCATGTGCCAGTCCATCGCATGGCGTCCGATCACCAGCGTGAGGTCGATCGGACCAAGGCCCGCAAGGACCGCCGCACGCCAGCTCTGGGCGCACAGTGGCGGCGGTGGAAAATCGCCGGAAGCGCCGGTTCCGGGGTAACAGAACGCCATCGGCACGATTGCGATGCGCGAAGCATCATAGAACGTGTTGCGGTCGATACCCATCCATTCACGCAGCCGGTCGCCCGAAGGATCGTCGAACGGGATGCCGCTGCGGTGCGCCCGCACACCGGGCGCCTGCCCGGCTATCAGGATGCGTGCGCCGCGTTCTGCCTGCACCAGCGGCGCAGGGCCAAGCGGCAGCCCGGTGCAGCGGGCACAGGTGCGTATTTCGGCCAGGAGGTCCGCCATGCCTTGGGTATTGTGGGGTTGGCGGGGCATGACGAACCTCCCTTCATCCGGCTGGAGATGGGCCGGAATTGCCGAAGATCAAGCGGCGAAGCCGTTGTGCAGCGCCTCAAGCTTGTTGCCGTAAGGATCGCGGGCGAACGCGGCGTAGACTTCCGGCATCGGATAGGCCGGGCGCACGCCGGGCGCACCTTCGCCGCTGCCGCCCATCGCCAGCGCGGTTGCGAAAAACGCCTCCACACCGGCGCGATCCGGTGCAGCAAAGGCAATGTGCACACCGTTGCCAGCGGTCTGCGCCTTGCAGTCTGCGGGAAGGATCAGGATGAACTCCACCCTGCCCCGCCCGTAGGCGGCAAGGGTTTCGTTCGCGGCAAGGCACGTGATGCCAAGCGTGGCGAGGAGAGGGTCGTAAAACAGGCGGGCGGCGGCAATGTCGGGCACGCCGACGCTGCTGTGGTCGATTGCATTCATGGTTGCGCTTTCGGAGGGAAAAGCAGAGCGCGACCGGCGCGCTCTGCATACAGGGGATCAGAGTTCGGCAGCGGCGACCGAACGGATGGTGCGCCAGTTGCTGGCAGCCTTGGCGATGGTTCCGGCCTGATCCTTCTGGAAGGCCTTGAGGATATCCTCGTTCAGGAACACGTAGAGCTTGCCATCGCGCACCGCGGCATAGCGCGGATCACCGTCGAACTTCTTGCCAACGGAAACGCCGAAGGTGCAGTAGCCGCCGTTTTGCGGCGTGAACGCGGCCGGGCTGGCCTTGAAGGCTGCAAGGTTTTCCTCGCTGGCGAAGTAGTAGGCGACGCCATCGTGCACGGCGGAATACTTTGCGGTGCCTTCGATCCTGTTGCCGAGGCGGATGAACGCCACCGGATCAACGCCGTGCAGCCCCAGCGGCGCACCCGCCGCGGTCAGCCCGTTGGAGACGTTGTTCTCTTCCACCGCGAAAGCGGGGGTCATGGCCAGGGTCTGGCTGGCAAGCACCAGCGCGACGAAGAACGATTTGTGCATTGTCCTGTTTCCTTGTCTCTTTTCCGGTGCAGTCAGGCGTCGGCCAACTGGTCGGTGCTGACGATCGGGAAGTCGATGTCCGTTCCAGCGATGTGATTGAAATAATTGGTGAAGATGTTCATCGCTACATGGGCGACGATTTCGGCGATCTCGCCGTCGGAAAAGCCCGCTGCACGAACGTCCGCGATCTGGGCATCGACGACATGGCCCCGATCGGCAACCACGGCGGTGGCGAAGTTCAGTGCGGCCCGCGCCCTGGCGTCGCTGGCATCGCCACGCAGGTTGAGCGCGGCTTCCTCTTTCGCCACGCCAGCCAGCCCGGCAAGCACGGTATGGGCCGAAGCGCAGTAGTCGCAGCGATTCACGCCCGCCACGGCAAGCGCGATCTGTTCGCGCAGACCGGGATCGAGCAGGCCATCGCCCAAGGCGCCGCTGATGCCGAGATAAGCCCCCAGCGCGGCGTGGGACTGCGCCAGCGTGGCCAGCAGGTTGGGCACGCCGCCCATCTTCTGGCGTACCGTCGCAAGCAGTTGGGCGGTCTGCGGCCCAGCGGCGTTCTGATCGATTGCGGGTATGCGTTGCATGAAAGCTCCTGTCGTTGATTGGTGACAGGGGCTATGTGCCCGGTTTTGGACGATCTACAATATCAGGCAGCTTTATTCCGAGTATGGGCAATCAATGCTGTACGATCTGCATTATTCATGCAGATTTTCGTTTCAGATCGCGCGGCGCGAAACCGAATCGTGCGCTGAACGCGCGGGTGAATGCAGCAGCGGAACGGTATCCCGTCTCGGCCGCAGCCTGCTGCACCGAACAGCGCGTATCGCTGATCATCGACAGGGCCTTTTGCAGCCGCCATTCGGACAGATAGCGCATCGGCCCCATGCCCATCAGGTCGCTGAAGCGGTCGGCAAAGCTGCTGCGCGACATCCCGGCTTCGGCGGCCAGGCTCTCCACCGTCCAAGCCTCATCGGCGCGGTGGTGCATCAGTTGCAGTGCCTTGCCGATCTGGCGGTCGGTCAGTGCGGAAAGGATCGCCTGCATCGGCTCGCTCTGGCCGACACCAAGGCGCAGCATCTCGATGAAGAACACTTCCGAAAGGCGCGTGATCGTGGCCGCCGATCCGGCGTTTTCGGAAAACATGCGGCGGGTGAGAAGGCGCAGCACTTCGTCCATCCACATTTCGCGCGCGCGGTCTGCGGCACTGATGACGAGGAACTCCGGCAAGGCGCGCAAAAGGGGGTGATCGGCGCCATCGCGGAAGGTGAAATGGCCGCAGATCATCTGCGTCGATGCCTTGGGATCGCCTGCGCCCACGGCAAAGACCCCTTCACCGGCATAGCCTGCGTCGGCAATGACGGTTTCGAGCGCCGCCGCCGTGCGCCCCGGCTGATCGGAAAGGACATGGCGCAGGCCGCGCGGGATCAGCACGAGATCACCGGGCAAGAGGTCCACCGCAGCACCCGACGGGAAGCGGACGTGCAGCCGCCCCTGCACCAGCAGGTGGAACCGCGCGGCCTGCTCCAGATCGGGCACCTCCACAGCCCAGGGCGGCGAAAATGCGGTGCGGAAATAAAGCGCGCCCTTGAGGTCGAGCGTGTTGAGAATATCGTCAAGTACATCCATGGCGCGGGATTATAGTGCCAATGATCCAGTTCTGAAAGACGATCTGCATATTTTATCGCATAAAGACAGCGTCAAAGCCCAAGCACGGACAACCCCGCATGGTCGTCCGGGCGCGGCCCCGCAGACCAGTGAAACAGGCGGTTCGCTGCCGCGATCGGCAGGTCGTTGATGCTGGCGTTGCGCCGCTCCATCAGCCCGTCCGGGGCGAACTGCCAGTTTTCGTTGCCATAGCTGCGATACCACTGCCCGCCATCGTCGTGCCATTCATAGGCAAAGCGCACGGCGATGCGGTCGGCGTCGTGCGCCCACAGTTCCTTGATCAGGCGGTATCCGTGTTCGGTCTGCCACTTGCGGGCAAGAAACGCTTCGATCGCGCTGCGTCCTTGCAGGAATGTGCTGCGGTTTCGCCATAGGCTGTCGGGCGTGTAGGCGAGCGCGACCCTGACCGGATCACGACTGTTCCAGCCATCCTCGGCAGCGCGCGCGCAAGGCGTGGGGCGCTGCGGGCCACATCACGTCGCCACGTGCGCGATCCAGCCCGCCGCCAGCCATCGTCCCAGCATCGCCCCGGCGGCACTGGCCGCGGCATCGTCCGCCATGGCACCCGCCAGCAAGGCGCACAGATCGCCAAAATGGCCACCATCGCGCATCAGCGCCATGCAGCGCCCTTCCTGATCGTCCGCCATGCCGAACGTCGGGGTCAGCCCCTCGCGCCAGACCACGCAAGTACGCGTCCGGTCGGGCAGCGGCGCGCTGGCCGGGACAGTCCCTTCGCCAAGCGCGCGCCACAGCGCGCCGCAATCCGACGTGACCGGCCGCAGGGCAAGCGTAGGCACGAACGAGACGCGCATGGCTGCCCAGTCGTCGCCGCCAAAAGCCGCCGTCGCCCCGGCAAATCCGGCAGCATCGAGCGCCATGCAATCGGGCCCGGTAAACGCCAGATGCATCGCCCATTCAAGCCAGCCAAGGTCCGCCACATCGGGATCGTTGGCAAACAGCGCAGCCAGCGTATCGACGAAACCGATGCCGGCATGATCGAGCGTCCAGCTTCGCGGCGGATGGCTGATGACATGATGCGCTGCGGCCTGGGCAAAGGCATCGTCGCCCACCCACAACGCGGTGCGCGGGAACGTTTCGCGCAGGGCCTGGACCAGCGTTGCGCGGTAGGCGTTGCGGTAGACATCCAGCCCGGCGGCCATGCCCGCATCCCAGCCGGGCGGAAGTGCGCGGTCTTCGGCCAGCAGATGGTCCATGAAAGCATGCTGGAGCGCCGCAAGCGTCATGCCGCCTGCCTTTGCGCTTCGGTGGCGATCGCGCGGGCCTGTGCCAGTTCGTCCAGCAGTTCGTGCAGCGGCGGAATCGCATCGTCGCGTTCGATCATCGTGGCGACTGGCCCGACCCGCTGCATCGCGGTGGCATAGATCTGCCACACGCCCTCGCACACCGCGCGGTCATGGGTGTCGATCACGATTTCGCCCGGCGTGTGCCCGGCGAGATGGATCTGCCGCACCCGGTCGAGCGGCAGCCCGTCGAGGTAGGCATTCGCGGAAAAGCCATGGTTGCAGGCGCTGACATAGATGTTGTTGACATCAAGCAGCAGGAAGCAGCCGGTGCGGCGGCACACTTCGGCCATGAACTCCCACTCGGTCATCGTGCTTTGCGGGAAGAGCAGATAGCTCGACGGATTTTCAAGCAGCACGGCGCGGCCCAGTGCATCCTGCGCGGCGGAAAGGTTCGCGCAGACCACGTCCAGCGCCTCTTCGGTGTAGGGCAGCGGCAGCAAATCGTGGCTGTTGTGCGCGCTTGTCCGCGTCCAGCACAAGTGATCGGACACCCACAGCGGTTCGATCCGGTTGGCCAGTTGCCTGAGCCGTGCCAGATATTCCCGGTCCACGCCGTGCGCAGACCCGACCGAAAGCGATACGCCGTGCATCGCCACCGGATAGTGCGCGCGCACCGCATCGAGCACCGCCAGCGGATTGCCGCCGTCTACCATATAGTTTTCAGAGATGATCTCGACGAAATCCACCGCCGCTGCGCCGCGCGTGAAATCGCTGTAATGCGGACGGCGCAGGCCAAGGCCGAAACCGGAAAACGGGGCATTGGCGTTCATGCTGCTGCATCCGTGGCAAAAGGTGAAGGGTGGACCGGCCCCGCTGCGAGGGGTCTTGGGGGCCGGTCCGGCGGGGGGTATGGGGTCAGGAGATCAGCCGATATCGCCGATCGTACCCCCGCGCGACAGGCACTGGCCAGCGGCCATGGCCTTGAAACCGTGGCCCTTGCATTCGTTCATGCCCTTGCACTCGTGCATCGTCGTCTTGCAATCGGCAGTGCCCTTGCAACTGTTCACGCCATAACAGTGCACGGCATCGTCCTTGGCGATTGCGCTGCCGCTGCTGCCGGCCGGTGCGGTAGCGGCAAAGGCGCTGGCCGCGGAAAGAACGAGCGCGGCAGCCGTGGCGGCGATGCTGGCGGTCTTGCAGGTGACGGTCATGGAAATGGTGTCCTTTCGCATAGTCGGTCTTGCCAGATGGCATTGCCTTGTTCGCATCACGGCGGGGCAAGGTTACAGCGGCAGGAAAAGAATGCTGCTGTAACCTTTGCAGCAGTCCGGGCGAACAAGAGGTCAGGACACGGACGCACCGTGTGCCGCACAATCCATACCACCAGTCCGTCTCAACCCGACGAACAGAACCAAGGACCAGACCTACCATGAAGCGCACAACCGCCCCTTCGCTTGCTGCAATCGCCATGGCTGCCGGAATCGCCGCCGGAATCGCCGCAGCGCCTGCTCACGCCGCCAAGCCGGAAATGGAAAAGTGTTTTGGCATCGCCAAGGCCGGACAGAACGATTGCGCCGCCGGGGCGGGAACGAGCTGCGCCGGAACCTCGGTCCGCGATTATCAGGGCAATGCCTGGAAACTGGTGGCAAAGGGCACCTGCCTGCGCACCAAGACTCCCAAGGGAACCGGCTCGCTGACCCCGATCAACCGCTAAGCCCCGCGACGCCACACACGAACGCCACTAGAGGGAGGTACGCCATGTGCCTACTGGCAAAGGCATACAACCGAAGCGTTGCCCTGGTATGCAGCACCGTGCCGGAAGGTGCGGCGCTGCTGCTGGCGCGGCTGGCACTGGCTGGAATCTTCTGGCGCTCCGGGCGCAGCAAGGTGGTTGCGGGAAGCTGGCTGGAGATCAGCGACGCGACCCGCTACCTCTTTGCCGAAGAGTACAAGGGCGTGCCGCTTCCCGCCGATCTTGCCGCACCGCTGGCGACGGCAGCCGAACACCTGTTCCCGATCCTGCTGGTGGTGGGGCTGGCCACGCGGCTTTCGGCGCTTGCCCTGCTGGGGATGACAATGGTGATCCAGATCTTCGTCTATCCCGAAGCATGGTGGACCGTCCACGCGCTGTGGGCCGCGCTGTGCCTTGTGCTGATCGTGCGCGGCGGCGGAATGCTCTCGGCCGATGCGCTGATTGCCCGCTCTGTCGCCAAAGGCACGATGCCCGCATGACCGCCGACGAGCAGACCCTCGCCCGCCTGATGGCCACTGCGCAATCCGGCGACCGTCAGGCCTATGGGGTGCTGCTTGTCGAGACGCGGCGCTGGCTGCAACGCTATCTGGCGCGCAAGGTGCCGCCTTGCCAGGTTGACGATCTGGTGCAGGAGATACTGGTATCGCTTCACGCGCGGCGGGCAAGCTATGACCCTTCGCTGCCGTTCCTGCCGTGGCTTGCGGCGATTGCGCGCTATCGCTGGGTCGATCACCTGCGCCGCACCTATCGGCGCGCGGAAGTCGACCTTGGCGACCACGACGCCCCGCACGAAAGCGACGCCGATGCGGTAATGGCCCGGATCAGCCTGGACCGGCTGTTCACCAGCCTGCCACCCGCGCAGGCCGAAGCGATCGAACTGGTGAAGATCGAAGGCCATTCCATCGCTGAAGCCGCAGCCCGCTGCGGGCAAAGCGAACCTCTGATAAAAGTGAACATTCATCGCGGCCTGAAGAAGCTTGCTGCGCTGATCGAGAAAGCGGACTGACATGGCCAAGGACAGCAACACCCTGATCGACGCGCTGGTGGCAGACCTTGCGCCGGTCCGCCCGCTGCACCGCCGCGATGGCGTCGTGCATCTTGCGGTCGCAGCAGCGATCACGCTGGCGCTGGTGCTGGCGATCAACGGCCTGGCCGATATCGTGCGGTCCGGGTCGATGTCCGCCGTCTTCCTGCTGGCCAACGGGCTGCTGATGCTGCTGGGTCTTGCGGCGAGCCTGAGCACGATTGCCCAGGCATCGCCGCGCGTTGGCGCACGCCACGACGGGCCGCGATGGGCAATGGCCATGGCGGCGGTATTTCCTGCGGCAACGCTCGCGCTGATGGCCCTCAACTATGCCGATGCCGAACACCTGCTCAACCCGCCGCGCTCATGGCATTGCCTTGCAGCATCGCTGCTGGCGTCAGTGCTGCTGGGCGGGGCGCTGCTGGCCTGGTTGCGGCGTGGTGCGCCGGTCTGCCCGGAAACCGCCGGTCTTCACCTTGGCGTGGCGGCAACCGCCCTGGGCACGGCTATCTACGGCCTGTCCTGCCCGGTGGACAGCCTTTACCACCTTGGCGTGTGGCATGCCTTGCCGGTTGCCATCGGCGCAGGCGCGGGCCGCCTGCTCATCCCCAGGGCCTTGCGCTGGTAAAGGCGATCAGCCGCCGCGTTCGCGTTCCGCGGCGCTGAGCCGGACGATCAGCTTGCCAATCGTCGCCCCCTGCACGATAACCGCAAACAGCACGATGGCATAGGTCGCAGCAAGGATCGCCGCGCGGATCGGCGTTTCGGGAAGCGACAGCGCCAGCGCGATCGAAATGCCGCCGCGCAAGCCGCCCCAGACCAGCGTAGGCAGCGCCAGCGGGCCAAGCGAGAGAAACGGCCGCATCACCGCCAGCGGCGCGCCGACCGCCACGATGCGCGCGGCAATGGCCAGCGGGATCGACAGCACGCCCAGTACGAACAGCATCGGATGCGGGGCCAGCGCGATCACTTCCAGCCCGATCAGCAGGAACAGCACCGCGTTGAGGATTTCATCGACCACGGCCCAGAACTTGGTCAGGTAATCGCGCGTCGTATCGCTCATCGCATGGGCGACGGCAGCGTTGCCGATCACCAGACCGGCCACGGCCATGGCCACCGGGCCGCTGACGTGGATCAGCCGCGCCAGGCTGTATCCGCCCATCACCACGGCGAGCGAGATGATAACCTCGACGTTGTATTCGTCGATGTTCTTCATCGCCCGGAAGCTCAACCAGCCGATGGCCAGCCCCAGCAGCACGCCGCCACCGGCCTCCTGCAGGAAATCGGCCCCGGCATGGCCCAGCGAAAACGGTTCGGTGCCCGCCGCAGCCGAAAGCAGGATCGCAAAGACCACCACGCCCACGCCATCGTTGAACAGGCTTTCGCCCGCCACGGTGGCCTGCAGCGTCGGCGGAACGGCGGCACGCTTGAGCACGCCCATCACCGCGACCGGATCGGTCGGGCTGATCAGCGCGCCGAAAACGAAGCACCACAGCGGCGGCACCGGGATCGCCAGCGCCGCGGTAAGCAGCAGGAACCCTGCGCCGACGATGGCCGTGGAAAGGCACACGCCCACCGTGCTCAACAGCAGGATCGGCCAGCGCCCCCGTCGCATTTCCGACCAGTCCACATGCAACGCGCCCGCAAACAGCAGGAAGGAAAGCATGCCGTCCATCAAGGTGGCGTGGAAATCGAGATCTTCGAGAAAGTGCGTGACCCGCACTGAAAGTCCGGCGTGCGGCAGCGCCGCGTCGATGCCCAGCACCAGCAGCGAAGCCACCGCCCCCATCGCGGTCATGCCCACCGATGCTGGCAGCTTGAAATAGCGGACGTTGAAATATCCCAGCGCCGCCGCCAGCACGATCAGGATCGCCGCAGCGTCAAAGGCCGAAAGGGTCGTCATGGAAGTGCTGCGCTCCTGCGGTATGCCCTGTGCGCCGGCTTCACCGCCCGCGCACGCTGGTATAGGCGGTCAACCCGGCCTTGATGAAGTCCATTTGCAGGAAATCGTGGGGGAAACCGCCGTCGATGCGGCTGGCTTCGGCCAGAGCGGCGCGGTGTTCGTCGGCAAGCGTCACGTCGAGCGCGCCGATGTTGTCTTCGAGCTGGCGCAGCGTTCGCGCGCCGATCAGTGGTGCGGTGACCGCCGGGTTGATCAGCGTCCACGCCAGCGCGACTTGCGCCGATGTTGCGCCCGTTGCCGCGGCCACATCCCGGACCACATCGGCAATGCCGACCGTGCGCGGGTTTACATAGCCGATGGCCTCCATCATCGCGCGCCGCCCGCCATCGGGATCGTCGGGATTGCTGGCGCCGGTTGCATACTTGCCCGAAAGCAGCCCGTTCTTGAGCGGCGACCATGGCATGACTCCCAACCCCAGCGCCTGCGCCATGGGGATGAGATCGCGTTCCGAGGTACGTTCGAGCAGGCTGTATTCGGTCTGCAACGCGGCAAACCGGGTCCAGCCGCGCAGTTCGGCCATCGTCTGCAACCGCGCCACCTGCCACGCCGGGGTATCGGATATGCCGATGTAGAGAATCTTGCCCTGCCGCACGAGATCATCGAACCCGCGCAGGATTTCATCGCCGGGGGTCGTATTGTCCCAGACGTGCAGGAACAGCAGGTCGATGCAATCGGTCCGCAACCGGCGCAGGCTATCCTCTACCGAACGGACCATGTTCTTGCGGCCATTGCCCGCGGCGTTGGGATCGCCCTGTTCGACGGCGAGCGAATACTTGGTCGACAGCACCAGCCGGTCGCGCTTGCCCGCCGCGAACTTTCCTGTCAATTCTTCCGAGCGGCCCTTGGCATAGTACCCGGCCGTGTCGATGAAATTGCCGCCATTATCGACATAGGCATCGAAGATGCGCTGCGATTCGGCTTCTTCGGCGCCCCATGTCTCGCCAAAGGTCATGGTGCCAAGGCACAACGGCGATACCCGCAGGCCGGACCGGCCAAGCAAGCGATAGCTGTCGAGTGAACCTGCGCTGGTCATATGTTCCCCACCCCCGCTGGCGCCGTGATCACGCGCCGGTACGTTTGTCATCGAAGGCCTGACGCCCCCTCCCGGATCGCACGCAGCAACCAGCGGTGCAAGGCGTGAGCGCAGGAAAACGCACCGCCCCTGGGGCGGCTGGACAAGTGCGCGTTCCTGGCCGACTGTGCGCGCGCAGTGCAGTGTGGAGGGTATGATGCGGCGGTGGACCTTGCTGGGAACGGGCGCGATTGCCATGGCCGCGCTTCTCGCCCGGCCAGCGGCGGGCGAATGGACCAACCGCTATCCCAAAATCACCGGCGCCTCGCACCACATCTATCTGGAAGGCTACAACCTCCCGACCTTCGCCACATCGCCGACGGACCCTGCCTCCTCGCCCGATGGCAAGAGCGTGGTCTTTGCGGCGCGCGGCTGGCTGTGGATCATGGACATCGAATCCCGGCAGGCGCGGCGGATCACCAGCGGCAGCGATGTTGATTCCCGACCGGCATGGTCGCCCGACGGGCGCTCCATCGCCTTTGTCCGGGACAGCAACCGCGATACCGCGATCTGGGCGCTCGATCCGGCCAGCGGGCGCGAACGGCGGCTGGTCGATACCCCGGCAATCGACCTTGACCCGGCCTTTTCCACCGATGGCACGGCCCTGTTCTACAGTTCGGCCGAGGCGGGCGATCTCGATCTTTGGCAGCTTGATCTGGCATCGGGCGCACGAACCCGCCTGACCAGCGCCAGGGGGCAGGAGCTTGATCCGCAACCTATCGCCGGCGGGCTGGTCTATGTCGCCAAGGTATCGGGCGCGATGGACACGGTCGCAACGCTGATGCTGAACGGTGCGGCTGGTGCTGCCGATGAAAGCGCGGTGACCCTGCGCCGCGAAGGGCTTTCGCCGCAGTTGCGCCTTTCATCCAGCCCCGATGGCCGCAACTTTGCGCTGACGCCGCTGGACGGCGATCGCACCACCTTGCTCGTCTCGTCATCGCAAGGCGGCGACACGGTACGCCTCGCGCCCGAAACGCCCTATCCGCTGACCCCGGCATGGGGGCGCGATGGCGCGATCTGGTATGTCGCCCCGCAGCGCGACGAACGCTTCGCCCTGTATCGCGTGGCCAGCACCGGCGGCGCGGCGCAGGAAATGACGCCGCTGGCATGGGACATGGGGGTGCCGACCGCGCGCATCACCATCCGCACCGCGCGGGCCGGCGCGCCGCTGCCCGCGCGACTGGCAGTGACCGATGGCAGCGGGCACCCTGCCGCCCCTGATACCGGCATCAGCAACTTCGATGGCCAGCATGGCCGGATCTTCTTTCACTCACCCGGCACCAGCGTGCTTGAAGTGCCTGCGGGCGCGGTGACAATCATCGCCAGCCACGGCTTTGACGGGGCGCAGACGGTAACGCGCAAGGTCCGCGCCGGTGAAGCTGCGGTGATCGACCTCGATCTGCCCGCGCCCGCCTTCGATGCCCACGCACGCGGATGGTTCAGCGCCGATCTGCACAGCCACCTCAACTACGGCGGGCCATTCCAGCTTGAGCCGGAGGACATGGTCACCGCGATGCAGGCCGAAGCGGTGGACGTTGCCACGCCGCAACTGGCCAATCTGCAAACCACTCTGATGGATACCCGGTTCTGGGGCTGGCAGCGGTCGGAGCCGCCACTGATCCGCTTCAGCCAGGAAGTGCGCTCGCACTTCCTTGGCCATGTCGGCGTGGTCGGCGCGGATGCGCTGCATACGCCCTGGTTCTTCGGGCCGGGCTATCCGACCTATGACCGGCTGGACCTGACCAATGCCTCACCCCTGCGGTTCGCGCGGACGCACGGCGGGCTGAACATCTATGTGCACCCGGTAGCGACAGCACAGCCCTTCCCCGCCGACGGGCCGCCCACCGGCATACCGCTGGAACTCGTCCCCGATGCCCTCGCAGGCGATGTCGACACGCTGGAGATCGCCTGCCTGTGGAGCGATGAGCTGGGCACGTCCGACCTGTGGTACCGGCTGCTCAACCTGGGCCTGCCGATCATGCCTTCGGGCGGCAGCGACACGATGCACAACTTCCACCGCACGATGGCGATCGGTGCGACGCGGGTCTATGCGCGCCCCGAAGGCCCACTGGGCATGGCCAGTTTCCTGGACGCGGTGCGCGCCGGGCGCAGCTTCGTCACCAACGGGCCGATGATCGACTTCACGCTGGGCGGCGCCGGGCCGGGCGGTACGGTGGCGGGTGGCACGCGCCAGCCCTTTGCCATCGAGGCATGGTCATCCTCCCCGGCCGAACAGGTCGAAGTGCTGGTCAACGGCAAGGTGGTGTGGAGCGGCGGGGCGTTGCAGCAAAGCGGCAAGTTCACCGGCGAAATCGATGTTCCGGCGGGCGGCTGGGTTGCCGCGCGAGTGCGCGGCGGCGCTTCGGCCTGGCCCGCGCAGGACAGCTACCTGTTCGCCCACACCGCGCCGGTTTGGCTGGGCCAGCGCGGCAGCCGCGATCCGCTTGCCGCGCGCGCCGCTGCGGCGGATCTGCTGCGCTGGATGGACGTGGCCGACGCGCGGCTTGCCAAAGGCTATGAAGGCGCGCAAGTGACAGACCTTCGCGCCCGGTTCGCGCAAGGGCGGGCGAAGCTGGAACAGATGCTCAAGACCGACTGATCCTTGCGGTGGACAGAAGCGCACCTCGCCATTGCAGTGTGACACCCCGCCAGTCTGCATCACTTCAATGTGATAATGTGCTTGCATTGCACATTGTGATGTGAAATTACACTGTGTATGTCATCAGAACTCATCGAAAAGATTCGCCACCTCGTCGTCGAAGGCGGCATGTCCCGGTCGGGCCTTGCGCGCGCCGCGGGCCTTCACGCCAACACGCTGCGCGATCTGACCCAGCCCAACTGGAACCCCACGGCAGATACTCTGGCCAAGCTGGAGCGGGTGCTGACCGACAACGACGATAGCCCTGCACTGGTGCCGATCGAAGAGATCATCGACGAAGCGCGCAATGGCCGCATGTTCATCCTTGTCGATGACGAAGACCGGGAAAACGAAGGCGATCTGGTGATCCCCGCGCAGATGGCCACGCCCGATGCGATCAACTTCATGGCCACCCACGGGCGCGGCCTGATCTGCCTGACGCTGACGCGCACGCGCTGCGACCAGCTTGGCCTTGAACTGATGAGCCGCAACAACGGCACCCGCCACGAAACCGCTTTCACCGTTTCGATCGAGGCGCGTGAAGGCGTGACCACCGGCATTTCCGCCGCCGACCGCGCGCGGACCGTCGCTGTCGCCATCGATTCATCCAAGACGCGCGACGATATCGTGACGCCGGGCCATGTCTTTCCGCTGATCGCACGCGATGGCGGTGTGCTGGTCCGCGCCGGGCACACCGAAGCGGCGGTGGACATCAGCCGTCTGGCCGGGCTGAACCCTTCGGGCGTGATCTGCGAGATCATGAAGGACGATGGCACGATGGCGCGGATGGACGACCTTGTGCCCTTCGCGCGCAAGCACGGCCTCAAGATGGGCACGATCCGCGATCTCATCGAATACCGCCGCCGCCACGACCATCTCGTGGAATGCACCAGCCAGGCCCCGTTCCATTCGGATTACGGCGGCGACTGGACTGTGCGGACGTACCGCAACAAGGTGGACGATACGGTGCACCTGGTGCTGCAGATGGGCGCGGCGAAGCCTGGCGAGCCGACGCTGGTGCGCATGCACGGCATTTCCATCCTGTCCGACGTGCTCGGCCAGCCCGGTCCGCGCAAGCGCATCCTGCAACGCGCGATGAGCGAGATTGGCAAGGTCGGGGCCGGTGTCATTGTGCTGCTGATGCCGACCGACCCGGCGCAGCTTGCCCGCGAAATCACTGGTGCCGGGGAAAACAGCATGGACTTGCGCAGCTATGGCATCGGCGCACAGATCCTGGCTGATCTTGGCGTGCATGACATGATCCTGCTGACCAACGCGCACCGCAATGTCGTGGCCATCGAAGGCTATGGGCTGAACATCGTCGGCGAACTGCCGATCTCGGAGGATTGAAGGCCATGGCCAGGTTCCTGATTATCGAAGCCCGCTTCTACGACCACCTCAACGACATGCTCATCGCCGGGGCGAAGGCCGCAATCAAGGCAGCCGGGCACAAGTGCGATGTGGTGACCGTGCCCGGCGCACTGGAAATCCCCGCCGCAATCGCGCTGGCCGAACAGTCGGGCGATTACGAAGGCTATGTCGCCATCGGCGTGGTCATCCGTGGCGAAACCTACCACTTCGAAATCGTTGCAGGCGAAAGCGCGCGCGGCATCATGGCGCTGACCATGGACGGGCTGGCTATCGGCAACGGCATCCTGACGGTGGAGAACGAAGCGCAGGCCATCGTCCGCGCCGACCCGGCCCAGAAGGACAAGGGCGGAGAAGCGGCCAAGGCCGCGCTGGCGCTGCTGGCACTGCGCGAACGCTGGAGCTGAAACCGCTGCGACGCATAGATCGCCGCGCGGCCATCATCCCCGGAACCGGATCAACCGGCTGTCCGCCACCGCAGCAGTGCGATGCGGCAAGGCATCGCGCACGTATGCTGCATCCTTGATCAGCGCGAAAAAGGCCCCGGCATCGGGATAGCCCATGACAAAGGCTTCGTCCCATTCCTCGGCAGGGCCGGTAACCACGCATTCCAGCGGGGCCTCCCATACCATCGCCGCGCCGACCCCGGCGATCAACCCGCGCACGGCCTCACGGTAGCGGGCATAGGCTTGGGCGCCCGTCAGCCCCAGCGCATGGCAGGGATGGCCGGGCGGATAGTCGGCCAGCGGCTTGAACCGGATAAGGTTGAGCATGTGCAGCGGCGTATCGCGCGGCAATGCCTTGAAACGGGCGAAGTTTTCCGCGTCAGGGTCGATCCAGGGGCCGTTCGGATGCGTTTGCGGGCCGTTCAGGACACCCCCTCCCACGCATAGTTGCGGAACTGGTCGCGCAAGTCCTTCTTGCTGATCTTTCCGGTGCCGGTGTGCGGGATCTGGTCGACGAAAACCACCGCATCGGGCACCCACCACTTGGCCACCTGGCCTTGCAGATAAGCGCGCAGTTCGCTTTCCGAAACGTCCATGCCGGGCTTCCTGACGACCACCAGCAGCGGCCGTTCATCCCATTTGGGATGATAGACGCCGATCGCGCCCGCTTCAGCCACGGCCGGATGCCCTACAGCGGCGTTTTCCAGATCGACCGAGCTGATCCATTCGCCGCCGGACTTGATCACGTCCTTGGTCCGGTCGGTCAATTGCAAGGTACCGTCCGGGTGGATCATCGCCACATCGCCGGTGTCGAACCACTGGTCCGGCCCGACAGCGTCGGTTTCCGCCTTGAAGTAACGCTTGACCACCCACGGCCCGCGCACCTGCAACGCGCCCGATGTCTTGCCGTCCCGCGCGAGCACGCGCGCAGGATCGTCGAGATCGACGCAGCGAATCTCCACCCCGAACGGCGGGCGGCCCTGCATGGCCTTGATCGCCACCTGTTCGTCAAAACTGAGCCGGTCCCAGTCCCAGGTTTCGGTTCCCGTCGTGCCGACCGGCGATGTTTCGGTCATCCCCCAGGCATGGGCAACGCGGACGCCCGCCTTCATCAGGCGTTCGATCATCGCGCGCGGCATGGCCGAACCGCCGCACACGACTGTATCGAGGCTGGGCGGCAGCGCCCCACCGGTGGCGTCGATATGCTGCAACAGACCCAGCCACACGGTCGGCACCCCGGCCGAGCAGGTGACCTTCTCGCGCGTCATCAGATCGCACAGCACGCCGCCATCGTTCAGCGCGGAATAGACGAACTTGGCCCCCGCCGCCGCACCCGCCCACGGCAGGCCCCAGCTCGCCGCGTGGAACATCGGCACGATCGGCATCATCACCGAACGGGTGTCCATGCCGAACACCGTCGGCGTCAGCGCGGTAAGCGCGTGGAGCACGGTCGAGCGGTGCTCGTACAACACGCCCTTGGGATTGCCGGTGGTGCCACTGGTATAGCACAGCATGCACGGATCGCGTTCGTCGCCATCAACCCATTGCGCCTGTCCGTCAAACGGCGCGATCCAGTCCTCGAAGGCCATGGCGGGATCGGCGCTATCGAAACAGATGTAGTGTTCGATCGACGGCCAGCGCGGCTTCATCCGCTCGATGATCGGCGTAAACACCCGGTCGAACAGCAAGACCCGGTCTTCGGCATGGTTGACGATATATTCCAGTTGATCGTCGAACAGGCGCGGGTTGATGGTGTGCAGGATGCCCCCGGCACCGACCGTGCCGTACCATGAAACCAGATGGCGGTGGTGGTTCATCGCCAGCGTGGCAACACGATCGCCGTGATCGAGCCGCATGGCGCGCAGCGCCTGGACCATGCGCAGCGAATCGTGGTGGATCCCGGCCCAGTCGGTACGCATCTCGCTGCCATCGGCCCACAGGCTGACAATCTCGCGGCCGCCGTGTTCGCGCGCCGCATGGTCCAGCAGGTGGGTTACGCGCAGCTTCCAGTCCTGCATCGCACCGAGTGATTGCATCACGCCTCTCTCCCAGGCTTGTTCTACTCTACCAGCCGCAGATGCCTTTCCGGCCTTGCAGTCAGCGTCAGGTTGTCCAACCCTTCTACAGGAATTAAACGTTCGATTAAATCGCTGTCCAGTTTAAAATCATTGCCAAGCCGCATCAGCGGCTCGTGCGGGGTACCCGTGCGCAGACGCGCCAGCACTTCACCGCGCGCGCCGTCGCCGCGCGGCAATAGCAGCGCAAGCTCGGCAATCGCTTCGGGCCGGGTGACCTCAAGCTTGAGCAGCATCTGCGATGCGCTGGTCACCGAGGCAAGCGGCCGGGCCGAACGCACCGTGACGCGGGGTGCCTCGTCCGGGTTGGGACGGTCCAGCTCGACGTTCAGCAGCACGCAGGTTCCCTCGCGCGCCCACTGCTGGAACGGTTCGACCAGCGCCTCTTCAAAACAGGATGCCGAAAACAGGCCGGAACTGTCGGAAAAATCGGCCATGACGAAGTCCTTGCCCTTCTTCGTCTTGCGCTTCTGCACGCCTTCGACCAGCGCCGCCATGACCGCGCCGGTGCGCCCGGCCGGTTCGCCGCCGCCCGCGATGAGGCTGCCATAGGTGCGCGCACCGTTGGCCGATGCCACCGCGCGGTATTCCTCCACCGGATGGGCCGCGAAATAGAAGCCGAAGTTCTCGCGCTCTGCTGCCATCTGTTCGGACCGCGACCACGCCTTGGCCTCGGCCAGACGGGTGGCAGGCACGGCGTGATCGTCGCCGCCGAACAGCCCGCCCTGCCCCGATGTGCGCGCGCGCACCGCTTCATCGGCCACGGCCATGAGCAGTTCGGCATTGGCGATGATCCGCGCGCGGTTCGGCTCCAGCGCATCGAGCGCGCCGCCCGCCGCCAGGGCTTCAAGCTGCCGGCGGTTCATTGCGCCGGCCGGAATCCGCCGGAACAGATCGTCGAGCGAGGCGAACGGCCCGTTGGCATCACGCTCCTCGACGATCTGTTCCATCGCCTTTTCGCCCACGTTGCGCAGCCCTGCCAGCGCGTAACGCACGGCATAGCCGTCCTCGGTCCGCTCGACCGTGAACTCCGCCACCGAATGGTTGATGTCCGGCCCGGCCAGCATCACGCCGTTGCGGCGCATGTCATCGACGAAGATTGCCAGCTTTTCCGACTGGTGCATGTCGAAACACATCGAGGCGGCATAGAACTCATGCGGATAGTGCGTTTTCAGCCATGCGGTCTGGTAGGCCAGCAGCGCATAGGCAGCAGCGTGCGACTTGTTGAAGCCATAGCCTGCGAACTTGTCGATCAAGTCGAACAGTTCGTTGGCCTTGGCCGCCTCGATCCCCGAAACGGTCTTGCACCCGTCGACGAACCGCTGGCGCTGGGCGTCCATTTCGGCCTGCACCTTCTTGCCCATGGCGCGGCGCAACAGATCGGCATCGCCGAGCGAATAGCCCGCAAGGATCTGCGCGGCCTGCATCACCTGTTCCTGGTAAACGAAGATGCCATAGGTTTCGGACAGGATGCCGCTTAACTTTTCATGGGGATATTCAATCGTTTCCAGCCCATTCTTGCGGCGCCCGAACAGCGGGATGTTGTCCATCGGGCCGGGTCTATAGAGCGAGACAAGCGCAATGATATCGCCAAAATTGGTCGGCTTTACCGCCGCCAGCGTGCGCCGCATGCCTTCGGATTCAAGCTGGAATACCCCGACAGTGTCGCCCGATTGCAGCAGCTTGTAGGTCTGTTCATCGTCCCACGGCAGCGCCGAAAGGTCGATTTCGATCGACCGCTTGCCCAGCAGATCCACTGCCTTGCGCAGAACCGAGAGGGTTTTCAGGCCGAGAAAGTCGAACTTGACCAGCCCGGCATCCTCGACATGCTTCATGTCGAACTGCGTCACCGGCATGTCCGAGCGCGGATCGCGGTACAGCGGCACCAGTTGCGCCAGCGGGCGGTCACCGATCACCACGCCCGCAGCATGGGTCGAACTGTTTCGCGGCAAGCCTTCCAACTGCATCGCCAGGTCGATCAGCCGCTTGACCTCAGGATCGCGGTCGTATTCGCGCTTGAGTTCCAGCACGCCGTTAAGCGCGCGCGGCAGCGGCCAGGGATCGGTGGGATGGTTGGGCACCATCTTGCACAGCCGATCCACCTGCCCATAGCTCATCTGCAGGATGCGCCCGGTATCGCGCAGCACAGCGCGCGCCTTCAGCTTGCCGAAGGTGATGATCTGGGCAACGTGGTCCAGCCCGTACTTGCGCTGGACATAGCGGATCACTTCGCCCCGGCGGGTTTCGCAGAAGTCGATGTCGAAGTCGGGCATCGACACGCGTTCGGGGTTGAGGAAACGTTCGAACAGCAGCCCCAGCCGGATCGGGTCAAGATCGGTGATGGTCAGCGCCCACGCCACCAGCGACCCGGCGCCCGAACCGCGCCCCGGCCCTACCGGAATGCCCTGCTCCTTGGCCCACTTGATGAAATCGGCCACGATCAGGAAGTACCCGCCAAACCCCATGCGGTTGATGATCGCTATCTCGAACTCCAGCCGCTGGCGGTATTCGAGCACTTCGTCCCATACCCCGGCTTCGGCCAGCAGCGGGTATTGGCCTGCGTCCGGCTGCGCGTCGGGACCGAGGCACAGCACAGCGTCCAGTTCGGCATGCGTGGCGGCGGGATAATAGGGCTGCAACCGCGCGACGAGGCCCTTGCGGCTGTCTTCGGCGCACATCCGCGCTTCGCCTTCCTGATCGCCGGCAAGGCTGGGAAGGATCGGCTTGCGCCGGGGCGGCATGACTGCGCAGCGTTGCGCCACGACCAGCGTATTGGCCAGTGCCTCCGGCAGGTCGCTGAACAACTCCTCCATCACCGCAGCGGGCTTTATCCACCATTCGCGGCTCGACCGCGGGCGGTCGGCGCTGTCGACGTGCGTGGAACTGGCGATGCACAGCATGGCGTCGTGGGCTTCGTAAAAGCCGCGTTCGGCAAAGCAGGCCGGGTTGGTAGCCACCAGCGGCAAGTCACGGGCATAGGCAATGTCGATCAGTGCCGTCTCCGCGGCATCTTCGACCGGATCGTTGCGCCGGGCCAGCTCGATATAGAGGCGCTGGGGGAACAGCGTCTGGAGCTGGTCGGCATAGGCCATCGCCGCGCTCGCCTGGCCACCCGCCAGCAACCGCGCCAGCGCGCCTTCCCCGGCAGCGGTCAGGCAGATCAAACCATCGGTATGGCCGACAAGATCGGCCAGCACGACATGCGGCGCAAACTCCAGCGGCCGGTCCAGATGCGCGCGGCTGGCAAGGTGGCACAGGTTGTCGTAGCCCGCTTCATCCTGCGCGTAGAGCGCCAGCCAGTCGATCATCGGCTGGGCCGGGCCAAGTCCGGTGGCGGCGCCGCCGCGTTCGGGGCGGGCCACGGCCAGCATCGTGCCGATGACCGGCTGCACGCCCATGTCCTTGCACGCCTTGGCGAAGGCGACCGACCCGTAAAGGCCGTTGCGGTCGGTAATGGCCACGGCGGGAAAGCCGCGCTCTGCCGCCGTCTTGGCGATGGCTTTCGGGTCCACCGCGCCATCGAGCATGGTGTAGGACGAAAAGACGCGAAGCGGGACGAAAGCAGCATGGGGCATGCCCGGCAAGGTAGGCAAACTGTGCCAGCCTTGCGAGGGGGCGATGCCTGCTTTTCCCCTGACTATACCCGCCGCATCACAGCAGCGCGGCAATATCCTTCGCAATGGCTTCCGGCTTGTCGGTCGGCGCATAGCGGCGCACGACCTTTCCTTCGCGGTCGATCAGGAACTTGGTGAAGTTCCATTTCACCGCACGCGTGCCAAGCACGCCGGGGGCCTGTTCCTTGAGCCATTCGAACAGCGGATCGGCATTGCTGCCGTTCACGTCGATCTTGGCCATCAGCGGGAAGCTCAGGCCGAAATTGATCTTGCAGAAGCTTTCGATCTCGTCCGCCGTGCCCGGCTCCTGATTGCCGAACTGGTTGCAGGGGAAGGCCAGCACTTCGAAACCCTTGTCGCCATAGTCCTTCCACAGCTTCTCAAGCCCGTCGTACTGCGGGGTAAAGCCGCACTTCGATGCAGTGTTCACCACCAGCAACACCTTGCCCAGCCTGGTGGAAAGGTCGATTGTTTCGCCGTTCGGCTTCTTCGCCTTGAAATCGGCAATCGTGCGCGGCTCGGTCATGCGATGCCTTCCTGCTTTGCCAGTGCGATGATTTCCTGCACGTTGAGCGACTTGCCGCCCGCCACGTCGATCACCAGCCGCGCGCGTTCGTCCGCGCTCATCGCTGCAACGCGCGATACGAGATCGCGCAAGGGGCCGTGGCCAAGCTTGGTGAAATTGTACTGCATTTCGGAACCATCGTCGTCGCGCACATGCAGCGTGGCATCGGCATTCCAGTCAATCGCGTCCATGGCGTCTTTCCCCTGTCGGGCCAAGGTTATGGCGCGCAGGGGTGGCACGGCGCGGGACGCAGATCAACGGGGAAACGCTGCACTGGCAACGTCCCCCCGAAGGACAGTCGCTTCAGCCCGGAAAATCCGCCCGACGCGCCAGCGCCAGCACTTCCTGCACGCTGTACTGGCGGTCGCCGGCCTTCTCGACGACAAGCTCGGCGCGCTGGCTTTCCGGCAGGCGCGTGACAAGACGGACCATCTCGGCAAAGCTGCCCGCGTGCAGCGTTGCAAAGCCGTGGAACACGCCGCCCGCTGCCTCGCGCCGCAGGACGGTGGCGTGGTCGTTCCAGAATGCAGTGGCGTCAGCGGATTCGGCACGGATCGTGGTGTTCATGGCAGGCACTCCTTCGTCCTGACCAAACGCGCGAAACCGCTCTTGTTTCCGGCCTTCCGGCGTTATTCCAGCACGCCTTCGTGCAGCCGCACCACGCGGTCCATGCGCTGCGCCAGCCGTTCATTGTGCGTGGCGATAAGCGCCGAACTGCCCTCGCCCCGCACGAGCTTGAGGAACTCTTCCAGCACCCGGTCCGCCGTCGCCTCGTCAAGGTTCCCGGTCGGCTCGTCGGCCAGCACCAGCTCCGGGCGGTTGGCCAGCGCCCGCGCGACCGCCACACGCTGCTGCTCCCCGCCGGAAAGCTGGCTTGGCCGGTGATCGAGCCGCTTTTCAAGCCCCAGCGCGGTCAGCAGTTCAGCGGCACGGGTCTCGGCCTCGGCACGGGGCTTTCCGGCCACCAGTTGCGGCAGAACGACGTTTTCCGCCGCATTGAAATCAGGCAGCAGATGGTGGAACTGATAGACGAAGCCCAGGTGATCGCGTCGCAGCGCCGTGCGATCGTCGCCCGAAAGGCGCGAAGCATCGGTCCCGGCAATCTCGATCAGCCCCGAAAAGCCGCCTTCAAGCAGCCCGATCGCTTGCAGCATCGTCGATTTGCCCGATCCCGACGGGCCAAGCAGGGCAACGATCTCTCCCGGCCGAATGTCAAGATCGACGCCGCGCAGCACGTCGATGGTCACGCCACCCTGGCTGAACGAGCGGCACAGGCCGCGCAGGCGGACAACGGGGGGGTTTTCGCGCAGATCACTCATAACGCAGCACCTGCACAGGATCGGTACTTGCCGCCTTCAACGCGGGGTAGAGCGTGGCCAGGAAGCTGAACAGCAGCGCCATGACGCAGATCGTCACGATCTCCACCGGGTCGGACCGGCTGGGCAGTTCGGTCAGGAAGCGGATCGAGGGATCCCACAGGTTCTGACCCGTCACGAACTGGATCGCGTTGACGATGGGCTGGCGGAAGAACAGGAACACGAACCCCAGCGCAAGACCGGAAAGCGTGCCCAGCGCGCCGATCACGAACCCGATGGTGACGAACACCTTGAGCAGCGAGCGCCGCGTCGCGCCCATCGTGCGCAGAATGGCGATATCGCGGGTCTTTGCGCGAACCAGCATGATCAGCGACGACAGGATGTTGAATACCGCGACCAGCACGATGATCGACAGCACGATGAACATCGCCACGCGTTCCACCGCCAGCGCCTCGAACAGGCTGGCGTTCATCGTCTGCCAGTCGGTGACCACCGCCTGCCCGGCCAGTTCCTGCTTGAGCGGGCCAAGCCGCTGCATCACCGTATCGGGGTTGTCGGTCGTCACCTCGATCATGCCGATGGTATCGCCGGTCAGCAGCAGCGTCTGCGCATCGCTGATCGGCATCACGACGTAGGCCTGATCGTAATCGTAGACGCCGATCTCGAAAATGGCCGAAACGGTATAGGCGATTTCGCGCGGCACCGTGCCGAACGGGGTCGAGCGCCCCTGCGGATTGATGATCGTGATGACATCGCCCACCCGCGCGCCCAGATCCTGCGCTAGCCGCGATCCCAGCGCAACATTGCCCGAACCGGGGCGCAGCGCGGCCATCACGCCATCCACGCGCTTGTCTTCCAGCCGCTTGATGTCCGGCGCGGTGTTGCCGCGCACAAGCACGGCTTCGACCCGGCCGTTGAAGCTTGCCAGCAGGGGTTGTTCGATCAGCGGCGATGCACGGGTCACGCCCGGCGTTTCCTGCACCCGCTTGAGGACATCCTGCCAGTTATCCAGCCGCCCGCCATAGGCCTGGATGATCGCATGGCCATTCAGCCCCACGATCTTGTCGAGCAGTTCGGCGCGAAAACCGTTCATCACGCTCATCACGATGACCAGCGCCGCCACACCGAGGGTGACCGCAAACAGGCTGATGCCCGCGACCAGCGCGATAAAGGCTTCGCCACGCCCCGGCAGCATGTACCGCTTGGCAATGGTCCATTCGAAAGGAGAGAGGATCAAGCAGCAGACCTTTGGAATTGGCCGACAGTCCCGGCGCGGGACGATGTAGGGCGGTGCGCGGCAAACGGCAATGGGCTTGGCCGCTCAGTCGGTCGGCGCCCGTTGCTGCTCGAGTTGCGCGAGACGGGCGCGCAGAGCCTTCAATTCCTGCATCCGCCGCGTCCGCTCGATCGTGATCGGCAGCATCGCCAGTACGGAAACGCCGACATAGGCCTGGAAGAACTGGATACGATCGCCATAGCTTACATCCATCAGCGCAATCGGGCCGATGCCCAGCGCCGTCGCCGTCCCGCCGATGACAATGAGAATCACCGGCATCAGCACGATCATCGTCTGTTCGACCAGCGCGGCAGCCACCGCCATATAAACCAGCGGAAACACCAGCAGCGGGCGCAGGTCCAGCAGGAAAACCGAAACAACCGTCACGGCCAGTCCGCCCTGGAGAACCAGCGCAAGCGGCCATCGCTCCACCCGTGGCAGCAGGCTGTGCCCACGGGCAAGGCGCCAGTAAAGAAAGTGGAAGATCGGCAGGCACACGATCATCCCGAAGGCATGGCCAATGATCCAGTGGATGAAGCTGTCAAGCGGCGCCAGACCGGCAAGCATGACCGCGATCAGCGTCGCCATGATACCGCTAAGCAGCGGAATTGTCAGTCCGATGCCGACATAGAACCCGGCAAGCCATTCCAGCGTTTCGTGCGGCCAGAACGCGCGGGTGATCCGCCGCCACACCAGCGCAACAGCGGCGGCTTCCGCAACATTGACCAGCGCCAGCGGCACGGCGGCAGCCCAGCCGAGGCCAAACAGCCCGGTAACCAGCGTCGAGGCCATCGCGCTGGCCACCAGCCATGGGGTCCAGCGGTGTTCAGGCAGATCGCTCAACCGCGCAGCGAGGAGCGCGCCCGCCACCCAGATCATCGCCACGCCGTTGGTGAACCGGGCAAAGTGGATCGTCACCGCCGCCAGCAAGGCAAAGCCCACGGCCACGCCGACAGGGCCAATCAGGAGACGATTGAGACGCATGCGCGCAACCCTGAACAAGGAGGGTTAATTTCCGGTAGCATCGTCGGCTGGATTTTACGCACAACAGCCCCGCTGAAGGCCGGGTGCGTGACCGTTTTGCGACAAGTGCCCTGCACTATGCCACAAGGCTGCCACCTTGCACTTGCCATTGCCGCCAAACGTCGCCATTTGAGCCCCAGCTTTGACCGGCGCGCTGGCACCCACGAGAGTCCATAAGCCCCATGACTTCACTCGACGATCATTTCGACGCCACGCCGTGGGACATTGCCGCCCAGGACGGGCCGGACGACGACAAGCTGCGCGAAGAGTGCGGCATTTTCGGCGCGCTGGGCGTGCGCGATGCCGCAACCGTCGTGGCGCTGGGGCTGCACGCCTTGCAGCACCGCGGGCAGGAAGCGGTCGGCATCACCAGCTTTGACGGGCACGAGTTCTATTCGCGCAAGGGTATCGGCCACGTCGCGGCAAACTTTTCCAGCGGATCGGCCCTGGCCGAACTGCCCGGCACAATGGCCGCAGGGCACGTGCGGTATTCGACCACGGGCGGCGCCGGGCTGCGCAACGTGCAGCCGCTGTTTGCCGATCTGGCATCGGGCGGCTTTGCCATCGCGCACAACGGCAACATCTCCAACGCGATGTTTCTCAAGCGCGATCTGGTGCGCAAGGGCGCGATCTTCCAGTCCACCTCCGACACCGAAGTCATCATCCACCTTGTCGCCACCAGCCGCTATCCGACCCTGCTCGATCGCTTCGTCGATGCGCTCCGGCTGGTCGAAGGGGCCTATTCGCTGATCTGCATGACCCCGCAGGGCATGATCGCCTGCCGCGATCCCCAGGGCATCCGCCCGCTGGTCATGGGCCGGACCGAAGACGCGGTGATCTTTGCAAGCGAAACCGTTGCGCTCGATGTCGTCGGTGCCGAGTTCGTCCGCGAAGTGGAACCCGGCGAACTGATCCAGGTCGATCTGGAAGGGAACATCAGCAGCCACCGCCCGTTCGGCAAGCCCGACGCGCGCCCGTGCATTTTCGAGCACGTCTATTTCAGTCGCCCGGATTCGGTCATGGGCGGCAATTCGGTCTATCAGGTGCGCAAGGCAATCGGGGCGCAACTCGCCATCGAAAGCCCCGCCGATGCCGATCTGGTCATCCCCGTGCCCGACAGCGGCGTGCCCGCAGCCCTTGGCTATGCGCAGGAATCGGGAATCCCGTTCGAACTGGGCATCATCCGTTCGCACTATGTCGGCCGCACCTTCATTCAACCCTCCGATGGTGCGCGCAATGCCGACGTGAAGCGCAAGCACAACGCCAACCGCGCGCTGGTGGCGGGCAAGCGCATCGTGCTGATCGACGATTCGATCGTGCGCGGCACGACCAGCCTCAAGATCGTGCAGATGATGCGCGATGCCGGAGCCGCCGAAGTGCACATGCGCATCGCCAGCCCGCCAACGCAGCATTCCTGCTTCTACGGCGTCGACACGCCTGAACGCTCCAAACTGCTTGCCGCGCGCATGGATGTGCAGGGCATGGCCCAGTTCATCCAGGCCGACAGCCTAGCCTTCGTGTCGATCGACGGGCTCTACCGCGCGGTGGGCGAATCGCAGCGCAACGGCACCTGCCCGCAATATTGCGATGCCTGCTTTACCGGCGAATACCCGACCCGGCTGACCGATCTTGCCGAACGCGAAAGCCCCGGCCAGTTGTCCTTCCCGGTCGACAAGGTCGCCTGAATGACCGACGCCGTGCCAGCCGGAGGCCCCTTCAGCGGGCAAGTCGCCCTTGTGACCGGTGCCAGCCGCGGCATCGGCGCGGCCACTGCAAAGGCGCTGGCCGCTGCCGGGGCGCACGTGATCCTCGTCGCGCGCAATACCCGTGATCTCGAACAGGTCGAAGAAGCGATCTTCGCAGCCGGCGGCAGCGCCACCATCGCCCCGGTCGATCTTGCCGAAGCCGATGGCATCGCGCGCCTTGCCACGGCGATTGCCGGGCGCTGGAATGCGCTCGACATGCTGGTTATCAACGCGGCGGCGTTTCCCACGCTGACCCCGGTCTGGCAGATCGACGCGCGCGAGTTCAACGCCGCGCTCACGCTCAACGTTTTGGCGACGCAGGCCCTTATCGCCGGGTTCGACGGGATGCTGCGCAAGAGCAAGGACGCCCGCGTGATCGGCGTGACCAGCAGCGTCGGCACAACGCCGCGTGCCTACTGGGGCGCCTATGGCTCGTCGAAGGCCGCCTTCGATGTTCTGCTGGAATGCTATGGGCAGGAAGTGCGCAACACCGCGGCAATCCGCGTCGCAGTGGTCGATCCGGGCGCAACCCGCACCAAGATGCGTGCCAAGGCCTATCCGGGAGAAGCGCCTGAAAGCGTCAAACCGCCCGAAGTAGTAGCAGACCGGATCGTGGCGCTGCTGACAGAACCGTTCACAAGCCCCCACCGCGAACGCGTTAACCACGCCTGAAAACCCGGCGTTAACGTTCGCCAGCCGATTCTGTCCACGCAATCATGCGCGCGGCCCGCTGCCGCGCGCCGGTGCGGTTGGCAGGAACGTGCGGGCATGAACAGGACCGGCGAAATCGAAGACTGGAACACCGGCATCTACGGGCAGGCCGCGATGGAAGACCGCTGCGCCCCGCGCCAGCGCGTGTCCATCCCCGCCAGCCTGCGGCCATCGGGATCGAGCGCCTTTTCGACCGTTGTCCACGACCTCGCGCTGGGCGGCTTTTGCGCCAACGCCCTGCGCCGGATGCGCCCCGGCAACCGCTGCTGGCTGACGCTGCCCGGCATGGCGGCGCTGCAGGCCGAAGTGGTGTGGTGGGACAGCGGCCGTGTCGGCTGCGCCTTCACCACCCTGCTCAGCCCGGTGATGCACGACCATATCCTGCAACGGCACCGCCTGCCCGGCATGATGCGTTCGGTATAACGCTGGCCTTACGGCGCCTTGACCAGCGTTACCTGGCTGACATTGATGCCGCCGCCGCTGAACCCGCCTTCGCAATACATCAGATAATATCGCCACAGATCCACGAAGCGGCGGTCGAACCCGGCAGGCAGCCTGTCTTCCGCCACGGCACGTTCCACTGCTTCGCGCCACAGCCGCAGTGTACGCGCATAATCCTGCCCGAAATCGTGCCGGTCCTGCCACGTCAGCCCGCGTTCGGCTGCCAGCCGGGCAAACTCGCGTTCGCTGATGAGCAGGCCGCCGGGAAAGACATAGGCCTGGATGAAATCCGCGCTGGCGGCATAGGCATCGAACAGATCGTCGCGGATGGTGATGTATTGCAGCGCCGCGCGTCCGCCGGGCTTGAGGCAGAGCGCCAGGCAATCGAAGTACGAAGGCCAGTATTCGCGCCCCACGGCCTCGACCATCTCGACGCTGGCGATGGCATCGTACTGGCCGGTCACGTCGCGGTAGTCCTGATGGCGGTATTCGATCCCGGTCAGTCCCGTACCTTCCAGTTCCCGTCGTGCCCAGTCGAGCTGTTCGTCCGAAAGGCTGATGCCAGTTACCCTCGCCCCGGTTGTCTCGGCCACCCGCCGGGCCAGAAACCCCCAGCCACAGCCAATTTCCAGCACGGTATCGCCGGGCTTGAGGTTGAGCCGGGCGGCAAGGCGATCCACCTTGTTGGCCTGCGCCTGCGCCAGCGGAGCGTCGGGAGCGATCCCGTCCCACATCGCGCTGGAATAGCTCATCGTTTCATCCAGCCACAGCCGGTAGAAATCGTTCCCCAGGTCGTAATGCGCGGCGATGTTGCGCCGGGCCTGTGCTTTTGAATTGCGCCGCGCAAGATTCAGCAGCTTGCCCGCCAGACGCCAGGGCCCCTTCGCCCGCGCAACATCGCCCAGTGTCGCCGCATTGCGCATGAACAGGTCGAAGATCGGCACCGGGTCGGGGCTGTCCCATTCGCCCGCCGCCCACGCTTCGTACCAGCCGATCGAGCCTGCGGTGGCGAGGCGGATCAGTGCGTTCCAGCTTTTCAGGTTGATGCGGGCGTCCGGTCCTTCGCCCCGCCCGCCGACCAGCTTCAGCGACCCGTCGGGCAGGGTGCCCAGGATCGACCCATGGGCCAGCCCGGCGTCGATTCGATCAACCACGCGCGCGACCGAACCTGCGGCAAGCCGGGAAAGCCACCGGCTGGCTGCGGACATGTTGCGCCCGCCGGAAAGGAGATGTTCGCCGCGCGGGCGGGTTCTGGCGTTCATCGGCTTGCTATGCGTTCCTGAAAGGTGCGGTGCAAGATCACGCATGCATCTTCATGCGTTCGTGTGCCGCCAGTGCCCTCGCTCGCGCATCGGCATGGGCTACGATGCGTTCGGGATAGCCGCCGGGCCGCCGCGCCGGATCGTGGATTTCGGCGTCCGGCAGGGTGGCAAGTTCAGGCACCCAGCGGCGGATATAGGCCGCTGCATCGAACTTGGGCGATTGCGTCAACGGGGCCATGATCCGCACGAACATGTTCGAATCGACCCCCGTGCCCGCCGTCCACTGCCAGTTGACCGCGTTCGATGCATAATCGGCATCGACCAGCGTATCCCAGAACCACTGTTCGCCCACACGCCAGTCGATCAGCAGGTGCTTGACCAGAAAGCTGGCGGCGATCATCCGCACGCGATTGTGCATCCATCCGGTGTGCCACAGTTCGCGCATCCCGGCGTCGACAATGGGATAGCCGGTCCGGCCCTTTTGCCATGCGGCCAGCCCTTGCGGATCGTCGCGCCACTCCAGCCGGTCATAGGCTTCGCGTGCGTTGCGCGTGCCATAATCGGGGAACGTCACGATCACGTTCTGGGCATAGTCGCGCCAGCCCAGTTCCCCTAGGAAGACATCGACCGACCCGCCCGCGTCGGCCACACGGTGCCACACGGTTGCCGGGGACACTTCGCCAAAATGGAGGTGCGGCGAAAGCTTCGACGTGCCGTCCACGGACGGCAGGTTGCGCTGTTCGGCATAGCAGCCGGCCTTCCCGGCAAAGGCATCGAGCCGCGCAGCCGCACCCGCTTCGCCGGGCGTCCATTCGGCGCGAAAGCCCCCGGCCCAATCGGGGCTGGTCGGCAACAGCCCCCAATCGTCCAGCAGCTCACTCGTCGGCCAGACAGCGGGGGCATCCAGGCGTGCCGGTGCGGCAAGTGGCGGTGGCGGTGGCATGCGTTCCAGCAGCGAGCGCCAGAACGGGGTGTAGATTCGATAGGGCTGGCCGCTGCCGGTCAGCACCGTGCCCGGCGGGGCAAGGCAGTTGCCATGATGCAGCCGCAGGTCGAAAGCCTTGCCCACCGCCCTTTCGGTGTTGCGCCACCAAGGCTCGTAGTGGTGGATCGCGTGGACTGTCCGCGCCCCGGTTTCGCGGCGAATCGCGGCGAGTTCCTCATGGCACTTGCCCCGCCGCAGGATCAGCCGCGATCCGCGCTTGCGCAAGGCCGCGTCAAGGCTGGCAAGGCTGTGGTGCAACCACCAGCGCGAAGCAGCGCCCATCCGGCGATGCCGCGGCGCATCGTCATCCAGCACATAGACCGGAATCACCGCCCCCTGCTCCGCCGCCGCGACGAGCGCGGCCTGATCGACAAGCCGCAGATCCCGACGAAACCAGACGATTGAAGGCGAGGACATCGGGTGTGGCGAACTTTCAAAAACGCAATGGTTAATCTAGCTGCGGCCTGCGCCAACCGGAACTTGCACCAAAGGGCGGGTTCCTTGCGGTTGTTCCACCCCGCAGCCTGAACCGGGATGGGGCACCACCGCACTTGCTGAAAAGCCGCGCGCGACCATACCATCGGCAAAACGCGCGTCACCGATAGTCACCCGCGCCGTGCATCCGCTGACCGTCACGCGGGCGAAAGGCAATTGCGCCCAGTCCAGAAAATCACGCACCACGGCGCTTTTCCGCACTGCCAGCACCACTGCCGGGCTGTCCATTCCGTCGGCAAAGGGCTGGCCGTAGGTGCGCAACGCCAACACGCTGTGGAGCGGATCGTACTGCCCGCGCGCAATCGCGCCGTTCTGCCGCCAGATCACCTCGCGCTGCCAGAAGCGCACCGGGCCGGGCGCTGCAAATACCCGGTCCGGGCGGGCATGGGGCATGTCTGTCTCCGGCGCGCGCCATGCCAGCGCGGAAATGCCGATGTTGATGGCGATGAAAAGCGCCGCGCCAGCCAGCGCCAGCACAGCGGGATGGCCCGCACGGCGTCCGTAGGCCTGCGATTTGCGCGCCCGCCAGATTCCCGCGCCAAGCAGGACCAGCAACCACGGGGAGACGATGAACAGACCGTCTGCATGAAACCAGTGGTCGCTCCACGGCGAAAGCAACTGGATCGCGTAAACGTTCTGGAGATCGAGCAGCGGGTGCGTGACAGCGCCAAGATAACACAGCCCGATCAGCCACCCGGCATGCAGCGGCGCGGCTGCCTCCCCGATCGTCCCGCGCCACACCTGCCAGCGGTCAACCAGCCACAGCAGCCCGGCCAAAAGCAGCGGCATGACCAGCACACCGCCAACGATGCCGTGGGTAAAGCCACGGTGCATAGCCAGCGGCGCCCAGGGCACCCCGCCGAAGAACACATCGATATCGGGCATGTTCGCCGCCAGCACGCAAGCGGCAAGCCCCTTGCGGGTGCGGCATTTCAACCCGGTTTCAGCCAGCGCCCAACCGACCAGACTGTGCGTCAGGTTGTCCAGCCAACCCTCCGCACCGGTCTGGTCTCAGGGTGCCGCATCACACCGGGTCGGCTGCCGTACCGCTGACCGTCCACGTCTGGCCCTTGCCAAGCAGCTTGGCGAGGTTGGCTTCCTTGCCCGCGCGGGCCTTGGCATCCTGCCCCAGCACCACGTCTTCGAAAGCCGGGCGCGGATCATCGTAAATCACGCCAAGCGCCATCGGGAAGGCGCCGAACGGCATTTCGACCAGCATGTGGGCAATGGCGCGGTTGCGCACGTTGTGAACAATCACGCCCGCGCCCTGCCAATCGCCATCGACCACGTCGACAACCTTGAGGCTGAGCGTTTCGATATCGAGCGCGATGCCACGCACGCCGCCCGACTTTTCCGAACCGAACAGCATCGGCTCGCCGTCCTTGAGCCAGAGCTGATTCTGGTCGGCCACGCCCTTGGCGGTAAAATCGTCGAACCGATCCTTGTTGTAGACGATGCAGTTCTGGAAGATTTCCACGAACGATGCGCCCTTGTGCGCGTGCGCTGCCTTGAGCACCGTGCCCAGATCCTTCGACACGTCATAGGCGCGGGCGATGAACCGTGCGCCCGAACCCAGCGCGAAAGCGCAAGGGCTGGCCGGACGGTCAACCGAACCCAACGGCGATGTCGGGCTGGGCGTGCCTTCGCGGCTGGTCGGCGAATATTGCCCCTTGGTCAGGCCGTAGATCTCGTTGTTGAACAGCAGGATCTGGACGTTCACGTTGCGGCGCAGGATGTGCATGGTGTGGTTGCCGCCAATGGACATGCCATCGCCGTCGCCCGTCACCAGCCACACGTCGAGCGCGGGGTTGGCCAGCTTGATACCCGTGGCAAACGCCGGGGCGCGCCCGTGGATGGTGTGGAAGCCATAGCTTTCCACGTAATAGGGAAAGCGGCTGGAGCAGCCGATGCCCGATACGAACACGGTATTGGCCGGGTCCGCGCCGATTTCCGGCAGCGTGCGCTGCACGGCCTTGAGAATGGCGTAATCGCCGCAGCCGGGGCACCAGCGCACTTCCTGATCGGTTTCCCAGTCCTTCAGGGTGGTCTGGACCTTGGCGATGGGGGTCATGTCGTTCATCTTCTATCCCCTCAGGCAAGCGCAGTTTCGATCGCGGCTTCGATTTCCGCGATGGTGAAGGGCTGGCCACTGGTCTTGTTGAGCGGCTGGGCATCGACCAGATACTGGTCGCGCAGCACGGTCTTGAACTGGCCGGTGTTCATTTCGGGCACCAGCACCTTGTCGTATCCGGCCAGCAGTTCGCCAAGATTGACCGGAAGCGGCCAGACATGGCGAACATGGATCTGGTGAACGTCCAGCCCTTTGCGGCGGGCGCGGCGCACGGCCTGGTGGATCGGACCGAAGGTGCTGCCCCAGCCGACCACGGCCAGCTTGCCCGACGTTTCGCCCAGCGCAACGTCCTGCAAGGGCACGCTGCGGGCCACGCCATCGACCTTGTCGCGGCGGGCGTCGGTCATCGTCTGGTGGCTCGCCGGGCTGTAATCGATGTTGCCGGTGCCGGGGTTCTTTTCGATCCCGCCGATGCGGTGCATCAGGCCGGGCGTGCCAGGCTTGATCCAAGGACGCGCACCCTTTTCGTCGCGCGCAAACGGCAGCAGTTCACCGTTCGGACCGTTCTTCTCCGTCAGGAACGCTGCGGGGAACGGCGTGTAGCTGGCGGGGTCCGGCACCTTCCACGGCTCGGCCGCGTTGGCGATGTAGCCATCCGTCAGGAGCATGACCGGGGTCATGTATTCGACCGCGATACGGCACGCCTCGATAGCGCACTCGAAGCAGTCCGACGGGCTGCGCGCGGCGATGACCGGCATCGGCGCATCGCCGTTGCGGCCATAGATCGCCTGATAGAGGTCGGACTGTTCGGTCTTGGTCGGCAGGCCCGTAGACGGCCCGCCGCGCTGCGAATTGACGATTACCAGCGGCAATTCGGTCATGATCGCAAGGCCCATCGCCTCACCCTTGAGTGCAATACCCGGACCCGACGACGAGGTGACACCCAGTTGCCCGGCGTAGCTTGCGCCAATGGCCGATGCGATGGCAGCGATTTCATCTTCGGCCTGGAAGGTGGTGACGCCGAACTCCTTGAGCCGCGCCAGATTGTGCAGGATCGCCGATGCCGGCGTGATCGGATAACCGCCGAAGAACATCGGCAGGCCCGCGAGCTGCGCCCCCGCCACCAGACCGAGACTGATCGCTTCGGCACCGGTCACCGTGCGGTAAAGCCCCGGTTCGCTCTCGACCGGCGCGATGTGGTACTGCTTGAGCGGGCCGGAAAGCTCCGCCGTTTCGCCATAGGCGTGCCCGGCGTTCAGCGCGGCGATGTTGGCCTGCGCCAGCACCGGATTCTTGGCGAACTTGGCGTTCAGCCAGTCGATCAGCGGCTGGCGATCGCGGTCGAACATCCACAGCGCAAGGCCCAGCGTCCACATGTTCTTGCAGCGCAGGGCTTCCTTGTTGCCAAGGCCGAAGGGCTTGACCGCTTCAAGCGTCAGCGCCGAAATGTCGAACGAGAGAAGCTGCCACTTTTCAAGGCTGCCGTCCTCCAGCGGATTGACATCGTACTTGGCCTTTTCAAGGTTGCGCTTGTTGAACTCGCCGCTGTCGGCGATGATCAGGCCGCCAGCCTTGAGCGCGCCGACATTGGTCTTCAGCGCGGCCGGGTTCATCGCCACCAGCACATCGGGCTGGTCGCCTGCCGTGTCGATATCGGTGGACCCGAAGTTGATCTGGAACGCGGAAACACCGAACAGCGTGCCCTGCGGTGCGCGGATTTCCGCCGGAAAATCAGGGAAGGTCGCCAGATCGTTGCCAGCCAGCGCGGTCGAAAGAGTGAACTGGCCGCCAGTCAACTGCATGCCATCGCCGGAGTCGCCGGCAAAGCGGACGACAACCGCTTCCGGGTTTGCGGTGTCCTTGCCCCCGGTCAGGGCATCGGGTCCATCAACAACTGTAGCCATAAAATCCTCGTGCTGCGCACATGGCGATCCGATCTCCATGCATCATGGCGCCTGTCCATGCCGTGCGCCTATGCCTCTCCCGGTCCGTTCGCAAAGAAGAAAATCTCTCCCGCCAACAAATCCGCGATTGATGTTGAGTCCGTCCGGCGCGACTAGTCAAGTTGCAAGGGACGCCTGCCCCTGTCCCGATTACGATTTTTGCCCCGATCACGATTTTGCCGAAAGGTTGATGCTTGCCGATGCGCGAACAGCCCCCCCGTTTCGTCCGCCCCGATGTCGCGGCGTTCCTGGGCTTTCTCAACAACAGCGGCGCAACGCCGATGCAGGACATGACGCTTGAAGCCGCGCGCAAGAGCTTTGGCGCGATGAACCACCTTGCCGAAGCGCCACCGCGCGAACTGGCGGTTATCCGCGATCTGGCCTGCCCCGGCCCGGCGGGGCCGATAGGACTGCGTCTGTACGATGCGCGGGAATCGCGCGATCCCGGCCCGGTGATCGTGTTCTTCCACGGCGGCGGCTTCGTGATCGGCGATCTGGAAAGCCACCACAGCGTCTGCACCGAAATTGCCGCGGAACTCGACCTGCCTGTCATCGCCGTCGATTATCGCCTCGCCCCCGAACACCCCTTTCCCGCCGCGCCCGACGATTGCGAAGCGGCGGCGCGCTGGATCGCGCAAAGCCCGGCAGTGCTTGGGCGTACATTCACCGGGCTGGTCCCGATGGGCGATTCGGCGGGCGGCAACCTGACGATCGTCGTCACCCAGGCGCTGGCCGAAAGCCCGCCAGCGGTCCCGGTCATCATGCAGGTGCCGATCTATCCACTCAGCGACGAGCGACCCGATCACCGCTCGCTTCACGATTTTGCCGAAGGCTTCATGCTGACCAGGGCAGTGATGGAATGGTTCGCCAAGGCCTATCAGGCGGTCACCGGGCACAGGCGCGCCTTTCCGATCCACGCCGACCATGCGCCAACGCCGCCGACCGTGCTAGTGACCGCCAGCCTCGATCCGATTCGCGACAGCGGGCGGGTCTATGGCGCCGAACTGGTTCGTGCCGGGGTTGATCTGGTGTTTCTGGAAATGCCGGGCACGATCCACGGTTTCATGAACCTGCGCAAGGCGATCCCCAGTGCGCAAGCCGACATGCAGTCGATCTTCGCGGCCATGCGCATGTTGCTGGAAAGGTTGAAATGACGAACGACTTCGCCGCCCTGCCCTATCGCCCCTGCGTCGGGATCATGCTGGTCAATGCGACCGGTCATGTCTTTGTGGGCCAGCGGATTGACGACCGTACCGGAAACGCATGGCAGATGCCGCAGGGCGGGATCGACGATGGCGAGGATCTGCACACTGCCGCCTTGCGGGAACTGGCCGAGGAAACAGGCGTCGCAGCCCACCATGTGACCGTCATCGCGGAAACCCGCGAGGAACTGCTCTATGACCTGCCCGAAGAGCTGCTGGGCCGCCTGTGGGGTGGGCGTTTCCGTGGCCAGCGGCAGAAATGGCTGCTGATGCGCTTCAACGGTGACAATGCCGACATCGACCTTGAAGCCCACGAACACGCCGAGTTTCGCACCTGGCAGTGGGTCGAACCGGAAAAGCTGCCCGACCTGATCGTGCCGTTCAAGCGGCGCGTCTACCGGCAGGTGGTCGAAGAGTTCCGCGATCTGATCTGAGACGTGGCGCAATCGCGCCGGGTCAGTTGCTTTCGATCTTGGGTTCGGGCTTTACCGCTTCGGCGGAAACCACCCGTTGCGCGGGACCGCGCGCGATGGCAGCGGCCAGTTCGGCGGTTTCAGCACAGGTCTTGCCGCACAGCCCTTCGAGCCGGGAAAGATTGCGCCGGGCCTTTTCAACAGCGCCTTTTTCGACCATCGCCTCGCCTTCACCGGAAATGGCGACGACATTGTTGGGATCGCGCGACAGTGCATCACGGTAATAATGGATGGCCTTGCCCTGCAAGCCATCGCGGCGGGCGGCATCGGCCAGCGCCAGCAAGGTGCTGACATCGCCCGGATCGACCACCAGCGCGGCTTCGAAACTGTCGGTCGCGGCGCTGACATCACCCCTCGCGAGTTCGGCGCGGCCCTGCTTGAGCAATGCCTCTACCTGCGGATCGGTGGGAGCCGTACTGCGGGCCGACCCCATGCTGCCTGTAACACCGACGACAAGTGAAAGCGCAAGGGCAACCGGGGCAAAACGCATCAACCACTCCTTCATGCGGAGACGACAGCCGGACGGGACGGAGCGAGGCACGGCAGCAGACCGTGGAAAGCCCATGCCATCGGCCCCGGCAATGAATGAACCGTCGCGCATGAACGGTCAATTACCATGTTGCACCAGCGTTGCGAAGAAAAACCCGTCCGTACCGTCCCGACCGGGCACAAGCCGCCAGCCATGACCATGCGCCCGCCCCGCCGGAAGCGCAGGCATCTGAACCGCCCAACCCGGATTGGCAGCAAGAAAGGCGTCAATGCGGTTCGCCCCTTCGGCATCGAGCAGCGAACAGACCACGTAGGTCAACCGCCCGCCGGGACGCACCAGCACGGCACCGATATCCAGCACCCGCGCCTGCATGGTGGCATAGCGGTGGATAGCGGCAGCATCCGTGCGCCAGCGTGCTTCGGGATTGCGCCGCCATGTGCCCGTGCCTGAACAGGGTGCGTCGATCATCACCGCATCGGCCCTGCCCGCCCAGTCGGCCAGCGCCGATGCCTCCTTCCCCGGATCGAGCAGGCGGCTTTCCACCAGCACACCGGCGCGGTGCGCACGGTCGGGCAGGCGGGAAAGCCTCGCCCGGTCGATATCGCAGGCGAGCAGGCTGCCCCGGTTGGCCATGGCCGCGCCCAGCGCCAGCGTCTTGCCCCCCGCCCCGGCGCACAGGTCCACAACCCGCTCACCTGACTGCACGTTCAATGCCATGCAGGCGATCTGGCTGCCGGTATCCTGCACTTCGAACAGGCCATCGGCAAACTGCGGCCAGCTTTCGACCGGAGTCCCTGCCGGAAGGCGCAGGCCATCGGGGGCAACCGTTGGCGTCGCCGCAACCGGCAGGGCGGCCATGAGCGCCTCACGCGCAATCCTGAGCCGGTTGGCGCGCAGATCAAGCGGCGCGCGCGCCAGCAACGAAGCCATGTCCGCAGCATCAAGGCCCGACGCCGCAAGTTGCTCCACCAGCCACGGCGATGCCACGCCGCCGTGCGCCACGGGCTCATCCGGGCTGACCGGCGCGGGGCCATAGTGCGATCCATCGAACAACGACGCGATCTGCGGATCGTCCCTGGCAAGACGCAGCATGGCCGCGCGCCCCGATACCGGCACCTCGCCACAGGCGCGGATCGCTTGCCACGCCAGATCACGGATAGCCCGGCGATCCTTCGAGCCGACAAAACGCCGGGCGCGGAACCAGTCGGCCGCAATCCGGTCTGCCGAAGCGCCCTGCCCCCGCGCCGCTGCGATTACGGCATCCAGTATGTCAATCGCGGCCTGAACGCGTGCGGAAGGTGTCACCTGCCCGCGCTCAACCCACCTTGTAGTTCGGCGCTTCGCGGGTGATCGTCACATCGTGGACGTGGCTTTCGCGCAGGCCCGCATTGGTGATGCGCACGAACTGCGCGCGCTTGCGCAGATCCTCGATGGTCTGGCTGCCGGTGTAACCCATGGCCGCCTTGATCCCGCCGACGAGCTGGTGCACCACGTCCTTGGCCGGCCCCTTGAACGGCACCTGGCCTTCGATGCCTTCCGGCACCAGCTTCATCTGGTCCTTGATGTCCTGCTGGAAATAGCGATCGGCACTGCCGCGCGCCATCGCCCCGACCGACCCCATGCCGCGATAGGACTTGTAGGCCCGGCCCTGGTAGAGGAAGGTTTCGCCCGGCGCTTCTTCCGTTCCGGCCAGCATCGAACCGACCATGACCGTGCTGGCCCCGGCGGCAAGCGCCTTTGCCGCATCGCCCGACGTGCGCAGCCCGCCATCGGCGATGACCGGAACGCCGGACTTTTCCGCTTCTTCGGCACACTCCATTACCGCCGTAAGCTGCGGCACGCCAACCCCTGCGACAATGCGCGTGGTGCAGATCGAGCCCGGCCCGATGCCGATCTTCACGCCATCGGCACCCGCACCGATCAGCGACCGGGTGGCTTCGGCGGTAGCGACGTTCCCGGCGATCACCTGCACCGCGTTGGAAAGCTTCTTGGCCGCTTCGACAGCGCGGGCGACGTCGCGGTTGTGACCGTGCGCGGTGTCGATGATGATGACATCGCATTCCGCGGCAATCAGCGCCTCGGTCCGGGCAAGGCCCTTGTCTCCCACCGTCGTGGCCGCGGCAACGCGCAGGCGCCCGGCGGCATCCTTGGTCGCGTTGGGGAAGGTCACCGCCTTTTCGATGTCCTTGACCGTGATGAGGCCGATGCAATGGAATGCATCGTCCACAACCAGCAGCTTTTCGATGCGGCGCTGGTGCAGCAGGCGGCGCGCGTCATCGCCGCTGGTGCCGAGCTTAACGGTGGCGAGGTTGTCGTGCGTCATCAGCTCGCGCACCGGCTGGTCCGGGTTGTCGGCAAAGCGCACGTCGCGGTTGGTCAGGATGCCGACGAGCTTGCCCGATGCCTCTACCACCGGAATCCCGCTGATACGGTTGGCGCGCATGATCGCGTTCGCCTCACCCAGCGTGGCATCCGGCGCAATGGTGATGGGGTTGACGACCATGCCGCTTTCGAACCGCTTCACCGCGCGCACCGCCGCGCACTGCTCCTCGATCGTCAGGTTGCGGTGAAGCACGCCGATCCCGCCAAGCTGCGCCATGACGATGGCCATGTCCGCTTCGGTCACCGTGTCCATGGCCGATGAGATGATCGGGATGTTCAGCCCGATGCCCTTGGTCAGGCGGGTACGTGTATCGGCCTGCGATGGCACGATATCCGATTCGGCAGGACGCAGCAGCACGTCGTCGAATGTAAGGCCGAGAGGGATATCCATGGGGGCTGCCACTTCCTGTGTCCGGGGAGATTCGTGGCGGCCCATGTAAACAAGCGGTGGCCGTTCCGCTAGGGGGTTTGGCCACGGCTGCGCAGGTTGCCGGGATAGCGCCGCGGATCGGCAAAGGCGCGCACCAGTTCCACCTGCAACAGCACATCGTCGGCCATGCCAGCGTAATCTATCGCCCCGTCGCGCGCCTCGTCGCCGGGGCGGTGGTACACATCCTCGAAAAAGCGTTCGAGCCGTTCGGCATCGCCATAGCTGTTGCTGACCATCACCGCCGGCACATCGTGCTGCATCAGAACCCAGCTATCCTGCCTGCGGATATAGGCGTTGGCGCTGTCCCCCGCCGCCAGCCGCCGCCGCGTTCGGCGCAGGACATCGCCGATCAGCGGGTCAAGCGGCGTCATGCCCTTGCCGACGATACCCACAGCCCCGCCTGCACCAACCAGCCCGGTGCTGTCGACGTTGAACGCCGCCACGATACGGTCGAGCGGCAGCGGCGGATTTTCGGCAAAGGCCGTCGCGCCCAGCAGGCCCAGTTCCTCGCCCGTCGTGGCAAGGACATAGATATCGCGTTCGGGCGGGCGTCCCTTTGCCAGCAGCCGTGCCGCCTCCGTAACCACCGCCAGTCCGCTGGCATTGTCGATCGCGCCGTTGCAGATCACGTCTTCGGCAGGCGCTTCGGCGCATTGGCCAAAGTGGTCCCAGTGCGCCAGCAACAACACGGCCCCCGCCGCCGGATTGCGCCCCGGTATGCGCCCGATCAGGTTGTGCGTGCGGATGCGCGTTTCGCGGCTTGTCGCCTCGAACGTGGCGGTTACCGCCAGCGGATAGGGCATGAAGCCGGGTGCGCGCGCATCGGCCTGCAAGCGGGCAAGCGAAGGATGCGCGGTTCCGGCCAGCACGAGGTTCATGTTCGGCGGCGCAATGAACGCCTCGATCTCGTCGCCCAGCCGGTCCCCGGCCACCGCGTATCCGGCACGCCGCCGCCGCGCGATCACATCGTCAAGCCCCCGTTCGCCATCGAGCACGGTGAGCACCGCCAGCGCCCCGCCATCGAGCAGGCGCCCGGCCCGATCGCTTTGCACGTCGGGTTCCGCCCCGTCGGGCAGGCTGTCGAGCATCACCGCCACCCGGCCGGAAAGCTCCGCCCGGCCTACCGGCTTGCCGGCGGCATGGCCAACGAACAGCAACGGCGCATCCTGCACCAGACTGCGCAGACCCGATGTAACCGCAAAGACTGCGCCTTCGGGCATGACGACCCGCTTGCGCGCACGGGTGAAGCTGGCGCGCGACAGAACCGGTTCCCGCTCTACCAGTTCAACCGGCGCGAACCACCCGCTGCCAGGAATGTTCGTGCCGCCTTCAAGGCCGATGTCGAACCACTGGCGCGCCAGATAGCGCAGCGTTTTCGTCTCGCCCTCGGTACCCGGCTCCCGTCCGGCAAAGTCATCGCTGGCCAGCGTTTCAACATGTGATTTGAGCGCAAGTTCAAGCGCCGTAGGTTTTTTCTGGACCGGCCGCGCAGCGACGAGCGTCAGCGCGCCAAGGGCCAGTGCCCCTGCCATCACCGTTCGCCAGCCCCCGCTACGTTTCATCCCTGCCCTCGCACGCCGTGCCATGCCCCTTGCTCTCAAAAGCGACTGTCCGGCGCAAGTTCCCAATTAGGGCAGGCCGGATGAACCCAGCTTTGCCAGGCCATCCGGCGCGGGGTCATTCCGCTATCCAGCCGCCGTCCATGTTGTAGTTCGCACCGGTGATATTGCGCGCTGCATCGCGGCACAGGAACAGCGCCAGTTCGGCCAGATCTTCGGGCTGGACGAACTGCTTGGTCGGCTGGCGCACAAGCATCACGTCATTGATGACCTGTTCGCGCGTCATGCCGCGCGCCTTCATCGTATCGGGAATCTGGTTTTCGACCAGAGGGGTCCAGACATAACCGGGGCTGACGCAATTGGCGGTGATGCCGTGGGTGGCGAGTTCCAGCGCCAGCGTCTTCGCCAGCCCGGCCACGGCATGCTTTGCCGAAACATAGGCCGCCTTGTAGGGCGATGCGGTCAGCGAATGGGCAGAGGCGGTGAAGATGATGCGCCCCCACCCCTTGGCCTTCATCGCCGGGATCGCCAGCCGACAGGCATCGAACGCCGATGTCAGGTTGAGCGCGATGACCGCGTCCCACTTCTCGACCGGAAACTCCTCCACCGGCGCGACGTGCTGCATCCCGGCATTGGCAATGAGAATATCGACCGCGCCGAACGTATCGAGCGCCTTGACCATCATGGCCTCTGTTCCTTCGCGCTTCGTCAGATCGGCCGGAGCGTAGATCGCCCGGCCACCGCTGGCAGCAGCCAACTCCTCACACAACCGGGCAATCTCGTCGGGATCGCCAAAGCCGTTGAGCACGATATCGGCGCCTTCGGCCGCCAGCGCACGGGCATAGGCCAGGCCGATGCCGGAGGTGGAACCGGTGATCAGCGCGCACTTGCCTTTCAGGAACATTCGCATACTCCAGATCATTGAACGGGATTGGGCATCGCGGTCGCAGCACCGCTTGTCCAGTCGCAAAACAGCGCAAGGGGACAAAGCAATGCGGCTCGACGATTTCGACAGTTCCATCAATGTCGAAGACCAGCGCGGCGGACGCCTGCCTCTTGGCGGGCCAGGCGGGAAACTGGGCTGCGGAACCATCGTGATCGCGCTGATCGCCGCCGTCGTATTCGGGGTGGACCCGGCCCAGATGCTCGGCACCCTGCAACAGGTGCAGACGCAAGGTCCGGCCCAGCCGCCAGCGCAAGGCGGGCAGACGCTGGAGGAAACCTGCACGGCCAACGCCTACAGCCGCGAAGCGTGCAACGCGCTGTCCTCGCTCAACAAGACGTGGGCGCCGCTATTCCGCCAGGCGAACATCGCCTTCACCCCGCCCAAGCTGGTGTTCTATGCGCAGAACGGCCAGTCCGGCTGCGGTGCCGCGCAAAGCGCGATGGGGCCGTTCTATTGCCCCTCCGACAGCGGCATCTACATCGACACCGATTTCTTCACCGAAATGGAACGCCGGATGGGCGCGGGCGGCGATTTCGCGCGGGTCTATGTGATGGCGCACGAATACGGCCACCACATCCAGAACGTGCTGGGCACATCGGACCAGGTCCGCAAGCTGCAGCAACGCAGCCCCAGCCAGGCCAACCCCCTTTCGGTCCGTCTGGAACTTCAGGCAGACTGCTATGCCGGGGTGTGGGCCGGGCGCAACCGCGACCGGATCGAGGCAGGCGACATCGAGGAAGGCATGCGCGCCGCGCACCAGATCGGCGACGACGCACTGATGAAAGCCGCCGGACGTCGTCCGGTCGAGGCAGCCTTCACGCACGGAACATCGGCACAGCGCATGGAATGGCTGCGCAAGGGCCTTGAAACCGGCGATGAAGATCAATGCGATACCTTTGCCGACCTGTCCTGAACCCGTTGTCATCGCCGCCCATCCCGGAACGGATGGCGGTGCGCAGCGTTTCAGGAAGGAAAGGGGACAGCTTCACCATGCACAGATCCCGATTGCCGATTCCGACCATGCTGGCGCTCAGCGGCGCACTTGTTGCCGCCGCCTTGCTGGCCACCCCTGCAGCGGCGCAAACCGCGGTTGCGCAGGAAGGTGTGACCGCCGGGGACGTGGTGGCAACGCCGCTGACCACGTTCAATCTCAAGAAGGACGAAGTTCCCGACATCCTCGTCGCCGCGCGCGAAAAACCCTACGATCTGGGAGGACTCAGGCGTTGCTCGGCCGTTTCAGCCGAAATTGCAAAGCTTGACGCCGTGCTGGGCGATGACATCGACGTTGCCCGCGACGACGGCAATTCGACCATCAGCATGGGCAATCTGGCGAAATCGCTGGTCGGATCGCTCATTCCCTTCGGCGGGGTGATCCGCGAAATCAGCGGCGCCAACAACCAGCAGCGCAAATGGAACGAAGCGATCTATGCCGGGTCCGTCCGGCGCGCCTTCCTCAAGGGTGTCGGCCAGCAACGCGGCTGCAAGTATCCGGCCCGTGCCGCCAGTGCGCAGGATGCGCAAACCTTGTGGGCGGCACGCGATGCAGCGCAAGCCGCCAGCAAGGATGAAGACGGGGCCAAGGGCAAAAAGCAGGACAAGAAGGACAGGAAAAAGAAGAAGGCCAAGGCGGGCGATGTCCAGTTCGAAAGCCGTCCGGTGGTTCAGCCTACCTCGCGTTGATCAGCGTATTGCGCACAAGGAAAAGCCCCCGTTGCGTCCGGCCAAAAAGACCGGCGCAACGGGGGCTTTTCGCATTTGGGTTGATCAGTAAACGCGCTTCTTCGGCTTGATGTACTCGACATCGTCGGTCAGCGTGTATTCGTGGACCGGACGGTAATCGAGACGGACCTCGCCGCCCTTACCGCCCCAACCGTTGAACCACGCCGCGGTGTGCTTCATCCATTCGGCGTCGTTGCGATCGGGGAAATCCTCGTGAGCATGAGCGCCACGGCTTTCCTTGCGGTTGTGCGCCGAATGCATCGTCACCGCAGCCTGGCTGATCAGGTTGTCCAGTTCCAGCGTTTCCACCAGGTCCGAGTTCCAGATCAGCGAACGGTCGGACACGTTGATGTCCTGCATGCGTTCGTACGTCGCCGCCAGCTTGACCTTGCCTTCGGCCATCAGTTCGTCGGTGCGGAACACGGCGGCGTGGGCGGACATCGTGCGCTGCATTTCGGTGCGCACTTCAGCCGTGGGCGAACCGCCCTTGGCATGGCGGAAGTGGTCAAGCCGGGTAAGCGCCAGATCGGCGCTGTCCTTGGGCAGCGCATTGTGCGACGTGCCCGGCTTGATCAGTTCCTTGAGGCGCAGGCCGGTGGCGCGGCCGAACACGACAAGGTCGATCAGCGAGTTCGAACCCAGGCGATTTGCCCCGTGGACCGAAACGCACGCCGCTTCACCCACTGCAAACAGGCCCGGAACGATCGTTTCGGGGTTGCCGTCTGCGCCGATGGTCACGACTTCGCCATGATAATTGCAGGGGATGCCGCCCATGTTGTAGTGGACGGTCGGCACCACAGGCAGCGGCTGGCGGGTCAGATCGACACCGGCAAAGATCTTGCCGCTTTCGGTGATCCCCGGCAGACGCTCCGCCAGCACCTTCTGGTCAATGTGATCGAGGTGCAGGTAGATGTGGTCCTTGTGCGGGCCAACACCGCGCCCTTCGCGGATTTCCAGCGCCATCGAACGCGAAACCACGTCACGCGATGCCAGATCCTTGGCCGAAGGGGCATAGCGTTCCATGAACCGCTCGCCTTCGGAGTTGGTAAGGTAGCCGCCTTCCCCGCGCGCGCCTTCGGTGATGAGCACGCCCGCACCATAGATGCCGGTCGGGTGGAACTGCACGAACTCCATGTCCTGGAGCGGCAGCCCGGCGCGCAGCACCATGCCGCCCCCGTCACCGGTGCAGGTGTGGGCCGACGTTGCAGTGAAGTACGAACGGCCATAACCGCCGGTTGCCAGAACGACAGCATGGCTGCGGAAGCGGTGGATCGAACCATCGTCCATGCACAGCGCGATCACGCCACGGCATTCGCCGTTTTCCATGATAAGGTCGATGGCAAAGTATTCGATGAAGAAGTCCGCGTCGTACTTCAGGCTCTGCTGATAGAGCGCATGAAGCATGGCGTGGCCGGTACGGTCGGCCGCGGCGCAGGTGCGCTGCACCGGCGGGCCTTCGCCCATATTCTGCATGTGGCCGCCGAACGGGCGCTGATAGATCGTGCCTTCCGGGTTGCGGCTGAACGGCACACCGGCGTGTTCCAGTTCGTAGACCGCAGCAGGCGCTTCACGGACCATGTATTCGATGGCGTCCTGGTCACCCAGCCAGTCCGACCCCTTTACGGTGTCGTACATGTGCCAGGTCCAGTGATCCGGGCTGTTGTTGCCCAGCGAGGCCGCGATCCCGCCCTGCGCCGCAACGGTGTGCGAACGGGTCGGGAAGACCTTGGTGATGCAGGCGGTGCGCAGGCCGGCCTGGGCCGAACCCATCGTCGCGCGCAGGCCCGAACCGCCAGCCCCCACCACGACAGTGTCGTAAGTGTGGTCGATGATCTTGTAGGCAGGCTGTGAAGAAGTGGAAGCCATGGATCAGGCGCTCCCAAGCGAAATGCGAAGAACCGAAAGGATGCCGAAAGCGGCAGCCACGAAAGGCACGATGTTGACCAGCAGCCACGCGGCGATCTTGCCGCCGTCTTCATGGACGTAGTCTTCCAGCATGACCTGGACGCCCATGCGGGCATGGGTGAAAGTGTTGATCATCATCAGGATCAGCGCGATCGACGGCACCGGGCGCGCCACCCAGCCGCGCATCGTGGCAAAGCTGTATTCCGGCAGCAGCGCAAGGCTGACCAGCAGGAAGCTGACAAGGACAAGGTTGCCGACGGCGGTAAGCCGGGCGGTAAGCCAGTGATGCGTGCCCTGATGGCTGGAACCCAATCCGCGCACGCGACCGATGGAAGTGCCGTTACCCATGGTATTCTCGCTTGTTAATGCCAATCACCCCGGCGCATCAGCGCAGCAGGATGAAGGCCCAGAACAGGACAGTGAGGCCGACCGAGGCGACCATCGTGATGATCGACCAGCGCGCGTTGGCTTCGAGCTCGTAACCCGCGCCGATATCCAGCACGAGGTGACGGATGCCGGTGGCGGCATGCTGGAAGAATGCCCAGGTCAGCCCGACGAGCACGATCTTGCCAAGGACCGCAGTGACCGCCTGAAGCCCGCCAGCCGTACCCAGCCAGACCCAGTCGAGGAAGGTCTGATAGGCTTCGGCCCCGCTGGCCAGCGCACCGATCCACCACAGCAGCAGACCCAGCCCGCCAAAGGCCAGCCCGTTGCCGGTGATGCGGTGCAGGATCGAAACCAGCATTGCCGGACCCCAGCGCCAGATCTGGAGATGCGGCGAAATCGGCCGTGCTTTGCGCGCCTGCGCCATGAACAAACCCCCTTGAAGACTACAGTGATCGCGGTCCTGCCGCGAACGGGACGCAGTTCCTATTAGTCGAAATGAACGACCGTGCAAGCGCGCCGGACATGTAAATAAGGACAGAACGTTGCGCTGCGGCACCGCCGTGCCTAGACGGAAGCGCCATGACCGCCCTGCCCTTCCTCGCCGCCGCACCGCTCGCCCTCCTTGCCGCCAGCGCACTTGCACCCCCTGCAACCGAAGGCAGGCGGCCGGAAGACATAAAGGCCGCGCATGCGATCGCCACGCAATGTGCTGGCAAGGACAGCTTCACCGATCCCGCCCCGCCCGCGCGCATTTTCGGCAATGTCTGGTACGTCGGCACCTGCACCGTCACAGTCGTGCTGGTAACCGGGCCGGAAGGCCACCTGCTGATCGACGCCGGGATGGAAGAAAGCGTGCCCGCCGTGCTGGCCAATATCCGTACGCTGGGATTCGATCCGCGCGATGTCAAAGCCATCGTCACCAGCCACGAACACTTCGACCATGTCGGCGGGCTGGCTTCGCTTGCAAAGGCCACGGGAGCTAAGGTCATGGCCCTGCCCGCCGCCGCTGCCGTCTTGCGCACCGGCAAGGTCAGCCCCGCCGATCCGCAGGCGCAGAAGATCCACGGATTCACCCCGGCGCGTGTCGACCGCGTGATCCAGCCGGGCGGACAGGTCCGCGTCGGGCCGATCCGCCTGACTGCAATCGCAACCCCCGGCCACACCGAGGGATCGACAAGCTGGCGCTGGAAAAACTGTGACGGCGCCGATTGCCGCACGTTCACCTATATAGACAGCATAACCGCGTTGCCGTTGGGCACGTACAGCTTCCGCCGCCACCCGGCGCGCGTCGCCAAGTTCCGCAAGACCTTCGCACGGGTTGCGGCGCTTGACTGCGGCATTCTGCTCACCCCGCACCCCGGCGCTAGCGCGATGTTCGAGCGGATGCGTGGCGACCAGCCACTGCAAGACCCCGGCGCATGCAAGGCGCTGGTCGCCAGTGCGCGGGCGCGGCTCGACACGGCGCTGCAGCCATGAGCTGGAAGATCACTGCCTTCGCCCCGCGTCCGGTCATCCAGGGCGCGCTTGTGGCGCACGAGGATGCGTGGGACTGGGACCACGCCATCGTTATCGCGGGCAGCGAAATCGCCGAGGACAAGCCCGACGACTGGCAGCTCGAAGCCTGGCTCGACCGCAAGCCAACCGCCGCCGACCGCAAGGCCGTTGCCGCGCTCTTTGCCGATGGCGCCCCCGCGCTGGTGGTCGAAAAGCTGCCCGATACCGACTGGGTCACGCTGAGCCAGCAGGGCGTCGAACCGATCCGCGAAGGGGCGTTCCACGTCCACACCCCGGACTATCCGCCGCTGCGGCAGGCGGGCGTGCGCGATTTCCTGATTCCCGCCAGCCAGGCATTCGGCACCGGCCAGCACGCCACGACCGCCGGCTGTCTTGCCATGCTGACCTGCATGCGCGGGACCGGCTTGCAGGTGCGCAATCTGGCCGACATCGGTACCGGCACCGGCCTGCTTGCCTTCGCCGCGCTTCACCTGTGGCCGCGCGCACGGGCCATCGGCAGCGATATCGACGCGGTCTGCGGGCCGGTCGTGGCTGAAAATGCCGCGAACAACGGCGTGGCGCTGGGCGATGGCGCTGGCCGCATGGCCATGGTCATCGCCGCCGGGATGGATCACCCCCTGCTCAAAGCCGCCGGGCCGTATGACCTGCTGATCGCCAACATCCTGGCCGGGCCGCTGGTCGACCTTGCGCCCGGCTTTGCCCGCGCGGTCGTGCCGGGGGGCAGCATACTCCTGGCCGGACTGCTGGAGACGCAGGAAGCGACGGTGCGCGCCGCCTATCGCCGCGCCGGTTTTCGGCTCGCCGCGCGGATGGTCCGGGGCGACTGGTCCATCCTGTGGCTACGCCGCCGCAGCGTGCGCTGATGTCCGTTCAGGATTTACGCGCCTGATCTGAAAAACGCTGCGCAGTTCAGAACGGAGGCGCCGCTGCTCCCCTGCAGGAAAACGGATTCGCTCAACTCTGCGCGGCCAGCGTATCGCGCAGCAGGGTGAGCGCAGCGACGGCAAAGGCCTGCATGTTGGCGAGCCGGTCGTTGCTTCCGGTCTGGACCAGCCGGGCTGCAGCAATGCCGCCCGGCCCCGCCACGGCAACCGCGCTGGTGCCGGGCGCGACGCCCAGCGGGTGTGCGGTACCGCCGCCGGCCGCGCCGGTTTCCGCTACGCCCCAATCCGCGCCGAAACGCGCGCGGATCAATTCCGCCTGCGCCAGCGCATAGCCTTCTGTGGCCGATACCATGCCGCGCAGCGACGCGGGCGGGTGATCGAGCAGGATTCGCCGCCCTTTGAGCGTGTAGATGATTCCGCCGCCCAGATAGAACACCGATGCGCCCGGCATGGCCAGCAACCCTGCCGAAATCAGGCCGCCGGTCGCACCATCGACCACGGCAACGCTCTGCCCCCGCTGCTTGAGCAAGGCCCCCGCTTCGCCGCCCGTCACGGCCAGATCTTCCAGCATCGTTTCCATCTCCCGATCCGTGCGGTGGCCATTCCGCGTTTCAGGTGCGCGACCCCAGCATGGCCAGACCGAACGCCACGAAAACTCCGCCGGTTACGCGGTTGAACCATGTCTTGAGCGCGGGCCGGGTCAACGCCGCAGCAATCGACCGCCCGCCCAGCGCATAGATAAAGAACCACGATGTCTCGATCACCCCGAACGTCAGCACCATGATGCCGAACTGCGGCGCTTGCGGACGTGCCGCGTCGATGAACTGGGGCAGGAAAGCCGCCGCAAACAGCAATGCCTTGGGGTTGGAGATACCGACCGTGAAGGCAGTGCGGAACACCCGCCACGGCGAAACAGTCATCGGAACATGGCCGTGGGGCAGATCGACCGGCGCGGCTGGCGCGGTCCACGCCTTGTACCCCAGCCACAACAGATAGCCCGCGCCAACGACCTTCAACGCCGTGAACGCACCCGGCAGCGCAGCCAGCAAGGCAGTCAGGCCCAGTGCCGATGCCACCAGCAGGCTGACCACGGCGGTCAGGCATCCGGCCATGGCGGGAATGGACCGCACCAGCCCAAGTTCGACGCTGCGGCTCATCACATGCAGCATGTTCGGCCCCGGAGAGCCGGAAATGAAGAATACCGTGACCACGAACAGCCACCAGGTGTGAAACGCCATGACTGTCAGCCCGCCTGTCTGACGATCTCGGCCCATGCGGCCTCGTCGATCACGTCAATCCCAAGCGCCGCGGCCTGTTTCAGCTTCGAGCCCGCGCCCGGCCCGGCAACCACCAGGTCGGTTCTGGCCGAAACCGTGCCCGCCGCGCGCGCGCCCAGTGCTTCGGCCTGGGCCTTGGCTTCATCGCGGCTCATCGTTTCCAGCTTGCCGGTGAACACCACGGTCTTGCCCGCCACCGCGCTGGCTCTTGTTTCCACGATGTAGTCGGGCGGGGACACTTCGCCCAGCAGGTCGTCCCACACCGCGCGGTTATGCGGTTCGTGGAAGAAATCGCCCAGCGCATCGACCACAACCGGGCCAACCCCGTCGATCGACAGCAATTCGGCGCGGGCATCCTCGCTTTCGGCGGCCCGCGCCACCACATCGCGCAAGGCATGCAGAGTCACGAAGCGGCGCATAAGATCGCGCGCTGTCACCGCGCCAACATGACGGATGCCAAGGCCGAACAGCAACCGCGCCGCATCAGGACGACGCTTCGCCTCGATGGCCGTCAACAGGTTGTCCACAGACTTGTCCTTCCACCCTTCACGCCCGACGATTTCGGCGCGGCGCTGCTTCAGGCGAAAGATGTCGGCGGGGCTTTCCAGCCAGCCAAGCTGGAAGAACGCGACAATCGTCTTTTCGCCCAGCCCCTCGATATCCAGCGCGGCACGGCTGACAAAGTGCTTGAGCCGCTCAACCCGCTGCGCCGGGCAGATCAGCCCGCCCGTGCAGCGCACGTCGACTTCGTCCGCCTCGGCTACCGCCTCGCTTCCGCATTCCGGGCAGTGATCCGGGAACAGATATGGCGCGCGCGGTTCGTCGCGGGTCAGGTTTTCAACCACTTGCGGAATCACATCGCCCGCGCGCTGCAGGACCACGCGATCCCCGACGCGGACACCCAGCCGCCCGATCTCGTCGCGGTTGTGCAAGGTCACGTTGGTAACCGTTACGCCACCCACCAGTACGGGCCTTAGCCGCCCCACCGGGGTCAGCTTTCCGGTACGACCCACCTGGATGTCGATGGCCTCAAGCACTGTCTCGGCGCGTTCGGCGGGGAACTTGTGCGCCATTGCCCAGCGGGGGGCCTTGGCCACGAAACCCAACCGCTCCTGCCAGTCCAGCCGATCCACCTTGTACACAACACCGTCGATGTCATACGGCAATTCAGGGCGTTGCTGGCCGATGCTGCGATAATGCGCGATCATCGCGTCCGCGGACGTGCAGCGGACCAGCAAGGGCGACACCGGCACGCCCCACCGTGCGATGGTGTGCATCATCTCCATCTGGGTAGTGGCTGGAACCGCGCTTGCCGCGCCCCAGCCATGCGCCAGAAAGCGCAAGGGGCGGCTGGCGGTAACGCTGGCATCCTTCTGGCGCAGCGATCCGGCAGCGGCGTTGCGCGGGTTGGCGAAAATCTTTTCGCCGCGCGCTTCCTGCGCGGCGTTGAGGGCGACGAAATCGGCCCTGGCCATATAGACCTCGCCACGGATCTCGAACACGGCGGGAATGTCGAAGAGCCCTTCGCCGCGCAATTCCTGCGGAATATCGGCGATATGCGCGACATTGGCGGTCACGTCCTCGCCCACCTGCCCGTCGCCGCGCGTGGCGGCGCGCACCAGCTTTCCGTTTTCATAACGCAATGAACACGACAGGCCGTCGATCTTGTCCTCGGCGGTCATTGCCACTTCGGCGTCGTCAGGCAGCGCCAGAAAGCGGCGCACGCGCGCGACGAAATCGACCACCTCCTCGTCCGAAAAGGCGTTGTCGAGGCTCATCATCCGAACCTCGTGCGTTACTTTCGACAGCGGCGATGCCGCCACCTCGTGGCCGACTGCGGCGCTGGGGCTGTCGGATCGGATCAGATGCGGAAACGCCGCCTCCAGTTCGGCGTTGCGGCGCACCAGCGCATCGTATTCCGCATCGGAAATCTCCGGTGCATCGTCGGCGTGGTACAGCCGGTTGTGCCTGGCGATCTGCCGCGCCAGGCGCATCAGCTCATTGGCGGCGTCAGCTTCATCGGAGGGGATTGAAGGCTGCGCGCTCAATGCCGCCCTCCGGCCGGTTCGACTTCCGCCCGCGCACCGAAACCGGCGATGATCGGGCGGGCCTTGCGGATCGCCTCCTGCACCTGCGGCAGATTCAGGCTGGCCTTGTGCGACGCTTCATCGGTCCAGACTTCAGTGATCCAGATCGCGTTCTCATCGCCCTTGTCGCGCCATATCTGGTAGGCAAGGTTCCCCGGCATCGCATCGCTGCCTTCCAGCAGGTAGCCGATCAGTTCCTCGCGCTTGCCCGGTGCCGCCATCATCTGGCCAATAATCGCATAAGTGCGCGTCGGGTCGATTGCTTCCATGGTGTGGCCCTTGCTTGCAAAGAGGACGGCTACGGCGGCGCTGCCGATGAACGTGCGGCGGGTGGCGGTCATGCCTGTTCCAGCAGGCGATCGGCCTGCGCCCGCGCTTCGGCAGTGACTTCCGCGCCCGACAGCATCCGCGCGATTTCTTCCTTGCGCGCGGCGGCATCAAGCAGGGTAACGGAAGTCCGGGTGACAGTGCCTTCGGAAGACTTGGCGATAAGGTAGTGCCGGTCCCCGCGCGCCGCGACCTGCGGGCTGTGGGTTACGGCCAGCAATTGCCCGCTGGCCGCCAGCCGCGCCAGGCGCTCGCCAATCGCGCTGGCCACCGCGCCGCCCACGCCCCGGTCGATTTCGTCGAAGATGATCGTGGCGGCCCCGCCCTCTTCGGCCAGCGCCACTTTTAGCGCGAGGATGAAGCGCGACAGTTCACCGCCCGACGCGATCTTGCCGAGCGGCGCGAAATCCGCGCCGGGGTTGGTGGCGATCAGGAACTCCACGGCGTCGATCCCGCCCGCGCCCCAGCGGTCTTCGGGCAGCCGCAAGACGGCCGTATGGAACCGTGCGGCGTCAAGCTTGAGCGGGGCAAGTTCCGCCGCCACCGCCGTATCCAGCCGCCGCGCGGCTTCCGCGCGGGTGACAGAAAGGCTTTCGGCGCGCGCCTGGTAATCGAGCGCGGCATCCTGCGCCGCGCGCTGCAAGGCACCGATCTGCGCCTCGCCGCCCTCGATCGCATCCAGCGCGGCGCGCATCGTGTGCATCGCGTGCGGCAGATCATCGACAGTGCAGCCGTGCTTGCGGGCAACCGCGCGCAAATCGAACAGGCGGGTTTCGATCCGGTCGAGCAGCGCCGGGTCGTGGGCCAGCGCCTCGGCTGCGCGGGCCAGCTTGTCCTCGGCCTCACCGGCCTCGATCACCGCGCGGTCGAGCGATTCCAGCGCCTCGGCCAGCAAGGGGTGCTCGGCAGCGATGCGATCCAGCCTGCGCGCGGCGCTGCGCAACGTCGCCAGCGCCGAATCCGAACCCTCCCACAGCCGCTGCAATTCGACGAGGTCGCCCGAAAGCCGTTCGCCCTTCTGCATGTCGGCGCGCTGGCCGGCCAGTTCCGGTTCTTCACCGATCACCGGGGCAAGCGCGGTGAGTTCGGCAAGGTGAGCCAGCAACAGATCCTGTTCGGCGGCAGCCTTGTCGACCGTGGCGCGCGCCTGCGCCAAAGCCTCTTCGGCCTTGCGCCAGCGTATCCACGCCGTTTCGACGCCTGCCACGTCGGCCCCGGCATAGCGATCGAGCAGCGCGCGGTGGCCACGCGCGTTGACCAGCCCGCGATCGTCATGCTGGCCGTGCAGTTCCACAAGGCTGCGGGCGATGTCCCGCAGCAGCGCCACGCCCACCGGCTGATCGTTGATGAACGCCTTCGACCCGCCATCGGCCTTCAGCCGCCGCTTGATGAGCAGCGGTTCGCCCGGTTCGATATCCACTTCCGCGTCCGACAGCGCGGCGCGCACGGGATCGGGCAGGCGGTCGAACTCGAAGGTGGCGGTGACGCTGGCCTGATCGGCGCCATGGCGGACAAGACCGCTGTCGGCGCGGTCGCCCAGCACCAGACCCAGCGCATCCAGCAGGATCGACTTGCCCGCCCCGGTTTCCCCGGTCAGCACGCCAAGTCCCCCCGCAAACGACAGGTCCAGTGCCTCGATAAGCACGACGTTGCGGATCGACAGGCTGGTCAGCATCGTGGCCGAGTCTCTAGCGCCTTGCGCGTCGCTCGTCACCTGCGTTCCCCACTTGTTTCATGGGCCGCGTGTTGCATGGCGATGACACAGTGCCACACGCACGCAACGCGAATCCGCGATTGGGAGGAAACCGCAGGGAAAGGATTGCTCCCATGGCTGCACGCGCACGAAAAAGCTCACCTGCACCGCACCGGCCCTCGGCCGACCTGTTCGCCACCATCCCGGCCTGGCTCGACATGCCCGAACCGCGCGGCTTCCGGCCCAAGCGCAAGCTGCGCACGGTGTGGATTTCCGACGTGCACCTTGGCACGCGCGGCTGCAACGCGCCGATGCTGCTCGATTTCCTTGCCTCGATCGAATGCGAAACGCTCTACCTCGTGGGCGATATCGTTGACGGCTGGCGGCTGAAGAAGGGCTGGTACTGGCCCGATGAACACAACGAAGTGGTCCGCCGCGTGCTCAAGATGGCGCATCGCGGCACCCGCGTCATCCTGATTGCGGGCAACCACGACGAGATGCTGCGCCCCTATGCCGGGATGAGCTTCGGCGGCGTGGAACTGGCGCTCGATGTCATCCACCGCACGGCCGACGGGCGCCGCCTGCTGGTGACCCATGGCGACGGGTTCGATGGCGTGGTGCTCTATGCCCGCTGGCTCGCCTTCCTGGGGGACAAGGCCTATTCGCTGCTGCTGCGCGCCAACGTGGTGTTCAATGCCGTGCGGCGGCGGCTGAAGATGCCCTACTGGTCGCTTTCGGCCTACCTCAAGAAGCGGGTCAAGAACGCGGTCCAGTTCGTTTGCGATTTCGAAGAAGCCGTGGCCCACGCCGCGCGCGATCTGGGGGTCGATGGGGTAGTGTGCGGCCACATCCACTGCGCCGAAATCCGCCAGATCGGAGACATCACGTACTATAACGATGGCGACTGGGTCGAAAGCTGCACTGCGCTTGTCGAAGAGCGCGACGGCACCATGGCGATCATCGACTGGGCAGAGGAAACCCGCGCCGCAGCAGCAAATGGCCGCACCGCGCGCCCCGCCAACACCCCCGCCCGCGAGGAGGAACCCGCATGAGAATCGCCATCTGCACCGATGCCTGGCACCCGCAAGTCAACGGCGTTGTCCGCACGCTGGCGGCAACAGTCGAACGGCTAGGCGCGCGCGGGCATGAAGTGGAACTCATCACGCCCGGCCAGTTCCGCACGATCCCGCTGCCCGGCTACAGCGAAATCCGTCTGGCCATGGCGCCACGCTTCGGCACACGCCGCACGCTGGCCGATTTCGCGCCGGATCTGGTCCACATCGCCACCGAAGGCCCCATCGGGTGGAGCGCACGCGGCTGGTGCAAGGCCAACGGCGTACCCTTCACCAGCGCGTTCCACACGCGCTTTCCCGAATATGCCGCCGTGCGCACGGGGCTGAGCGCAGACCGCTTCTGGCCGGTCATGCGCCGGTTCCACGCCGATGCGCGCGCGGTGCTCGTATCCACTCCCACGCTCGCCGCTGAACTGGCGCAACAGGGGATTACCCGCACCCGGCTGTGGACGCGCGGCATCGACCGCGACCTGTTCCGCCCCGATCCCGCCACGGTCGGCACCATGCCCGCGCCCGTCACCGCCCCGGTGATGCTCAGCGTCGGCAGGGTCGCGGTCGAAAAGAACCTCACTGCCTTTCTCGATGCCGATGTACCGGGAACCAAGGTCGTGGTGGGTGACGGTCCCGATCTGGCGCGGCTCAAGGCACGTTATCCGCACGTCCGCTTTCTCGGTGCGCTGCACGGCGAGGCGCTGGCTGATGCCTATCGTGCAGCCGATGTCTTCGTCTTTCCCAGCCGTACGGATACCTTCGGACTGGTGATGATCGAAGCGTTGGCCTGCGGCGTGCCGGTGGCGGCGTTCCCGGTTCCTGGCCCGCTCGACATTATCGGAGCGCAAGGGCGCGGCCCGGCCAATGACCTGCCGATGCGCATCGGTGCGCTGGACAACGATCTGTCCGTTGCCATCGTCAGGGCGCTGACCTGCGATCGCATGGGCGCGGCCGTGCACGGAGCCAGCTTCAACTGGGACCGGGCCACCGACCAGTTCCTCGATGCGGTCAGCGATGCGGTAAAACCGGCACGGGAAGCCGTTGCCGCCTGAACCTGCAACGCGGCGCATGCACGGCAAAGGGGTGGCCAGGTAGCGAATCGAGCGTTAAACCGGCGCAAATCATCATCTTGAGCCGGGGTCAGACCGATCTTTAACGCCAGCCTTGCCGCTTTGGCGGCCGTTTCCATGCAATCCGCGCCTGCCGCCACCGAAGCCGCCACCGCACCCGAAACGGCCCTGCCCGCCGGCGTTGCGGAAGTAATCGACGCCGCCCTTGCGTCGGGCGATGCGGCGGCGGTCGAAACGGTCGTGCGCTTTGCGCGGCAGGCGCACCCGCAAGCGGCGGAGGCCATCGACCAACGCGTGGCGCTGTGGCGCAGCCGATCCGCTCCTGCGGCGCTTGCCCAGCAAAAGGCCAAAGCGCCACAAGCCGCCGCGAAGGCGACCGCGTCCACCGAGGAAACCGACGAGGTGACCGGCAACGCAGTAAAATGGTCGGGCGAAGGTGAAGCTGGTGCCTTCACCAGCAGCGGCAACGCCCCCGGCCTCGGCTTTGCCGGCAGCATCAAGCTGCTGGCCGAAGGCGAAGACTGGCGGATCCGCGCCGCCGGGCGCATCGACTATCAGGAAACCGCCAATATCGTCACCCGCAACCAGTACCGCCTGAGCGCGGAGCCGAACTACAAGTTCAGCAGGCGCGCCTATCTGTTCGGGCTTGGCCAGTACGAAAAGGACCGCTTCCAGGGTTTCGTTTCGCGCACCAGCCTGTCCGGCGGGCTTGGCTACACGGTGCTGGCGCGCAAGGGGGCGAAGTTCAACGTCAAGGCAGGCCCGGCGTGGCGGCGCACCGTGGGAACCGACGGCACAAGCGAATCCATCATCGCAGGGCTTGCATCCTTCGACCTCAAGCTGAAGCTCACGCAATCGCTCGACTACAGCCAGGAAGCGAGCGTCTATACCGATTCCCGCGGCAGCACGTTCTACACGCTGGCCGCGATCGATTCGCGGCTGATCGGCAGGCTCAAGGCCCGGCTGTCCTACCTGCTCCAACACGAAACCGCGCCCGAACCGGGCCGCAACGGAACCGATGCCACCAGTCGCCTGACACTGGTTTACGGATTCTGATCGGTCGGAGAGGCGAAAGCCCCTCAGCTAAATGTCAGCAGTTGAACGTCAGCTCGCCGTGGTGCCGGGGGCGTACTTGTTCATCAGTTCGTACGAACGCTGATACCACGTGTTGCCGGGATAGTTGTTGCCCAGCACGGCGGCGGCCTTTTGCGCTTCGACGGGAAGGCCCAGCGAGAGGTAGCTTTCGACCAGCCGGTACAGCGCCTCCGGCGTGTGGCTGGTCTGTTCGTACTTTTCGACCACGGTGCGGAAGCGGAGCGTACCGGCAAGCCATTTGCCGCTGCGCTGGTACATGCGCCCGATTTCCATTTCCTTGCCGGCAAGGTGATCGTTGATAAGGTCGATCTTCAACCGCGCGTCGGCGGCGTAATCGGTGTTGGGGTAGCGGCGGACCAGTTCGTTCATCGCTGTCAGCGCCTGCTGGGTGATCTTCTGGTCGCGCGTCACGTCGCTGATCTGTTCGTAATAGCACAGCGCGATCAGGTAATAGGCGTAGGGCGCGTCCTTGTTGCCGGGGTGGATCGACAGGAACCGCTGTGCCGATTGCACCGCCTTGGCATAATCGGACGACGCGTAATAGCTGAACGCGCTCATCAACTGGGCGCGGCGGGCCCACGGGGAATAGGGGTGCTGGCGCTCCACTTCATCGAACAGCGCCGCAGCCTGGCGGGTATCGCCGCGATCCAGCCGGTCCTTGGCGGCGACATAGAGCGTATCGACGTCGCGCGCGACATAGGCGACGTCCTTCTTGCCCTTGCTGCCCGCGCAGCCGCCGGTCACGCCAATGGCGACAGCAGCGGCAGCGACAAGGGCGAAGCGCAGCGAACGGCGCGTATCAGGAAGCGTCATGCCGCCCCTATAACCAGCCACTTGCTGAACGCCAAGTGAAGTTACGTTCCCGTCCCCCGGCAAGCGCGCGCGGCGGTCAGGCTTCGGCGAAGGGTGGTTCGACCATGATCGGATCGGCCAGCGTCAGCCGGTCGAGGATGGCCGCGCTTTCATCGCGCAATTGCAGCATCAGCCCGCGCAGGCGGCATTCGGCTTCGGGCAGGCAATTGGTGCAATGTTCATAGGCATTGCGGCTGGCGCAGGGCACCAGCGCGATACTGCCGCGCGTCAGGCGGATGATATCGCCATAGCGGATGTCCACCGGGGGCAGCGCCAGTTCATAGCCGCCATCGCGCCCGCGGTGCGAGATGACCACGCCTTCGCGCGCCATTTCCGAGAGAATCACCGTCAGGAACTTGCGCGGGATGTTCTGCGCCGTCGCAATCGCATCAAGCCGCACCGCGCCCTGCCCCCAGGTATCGGCAAGGTGCTGCAAGGCCCGGATCGTGTAACGCGTTTTCTGCGACAGCATGGGCGGAGATTTGGACCGCCCCGCGCAAAAGTCAACGCGACAGGTAGAATTACCTGTTCAGCCGTGATTCCATCGGTTCAACCGGAGCAGATCAGCGGGCCGCCTGGTCGAGATAGGCGATCAGATCGGCCCGGTCCTGCGCATTGGCCATCGGCGGAAACGCCATCCGGTTGCCGGGAATGAACTTCTGCGGCGCGGCAAGATAGGCATCGAGTGTCGCAGCATCCCACACCAGCGCCTTGTCCTTCATCGCCGCCGAATAGGCAAAACCGGGCATTGTGCCGGAAGTACGCCCGACGATACCCTTGAGTGACGGGCCAAGCCGCGATGCCCCGGTGTTCAGATCATGGCAGGCCGCGCAGCGCGCATAGACCGTCTTGCCGCGTACCGGATCGCCCGCAGGTTGCGCACTGGCAATCCCTGCCCCGGCGAAAGCAAGCACAGCAAGCGCGAGAAGCGGACGACGGTGGATCATGGCAATTCCCTGGTTCATGCGCAGACTATGGACGATAATGGCTTTCGTGCGGCTGAATGGGTGGCGCTGGGCATGGTCAAGCCTCGACCGGGGCTGTTGTCATGCCCAGCGCGGGAATGCCCACCGACCGGCGCCCGCCGTAATCGGTGCGCACCACGATCAGGTTGCTCTTTTCCAGATGGTCCAGCAGGCGGCGGATCCGCCCCGACGAACGCGTGCCATAGACCACGGCGAGCGCATCGTCATCCGGGCAGGCCGAACCGTCCACCGCCGCGCGGGCCAGCACCAGAAAAGGGGCGAGCAGATCGTCGGGCACATCGGCGCCCACGCGCAGCACGTCCTGCCAGCGTGGGTCGGCGTCATCGGCAATACCGGCCACGGCCATGGCAAAGCGGCGGCGGAACGCGTTGAGATCCATCCCCGGCAGAATGCGCAACATCCGGCAGCGCACGGTAAAGTCCTGATAAAGCTGTGCGGCGGGCTGGAACGTGCATTCCGGCTCCGCCGCCATTTCGGCAAGGACCGCAGCGATGCTGGCGGCGGTTTCCTCCGCCGCGAACAGGCTCGGCGCGACCGGCGGCGGCACGTTTTCCGCTGCCGGGACATAGCCTTCGATCTGGCCCAGCAGTTCCGCGCTCTCCACCGCAGGCGGGCCGGGTTCGGGCGGAACCGGCAGCGGGTCTAGCGCCAGCGGTTCGTCGAGCAGCAGCGATTCCATCGCCGCACCGGCCGCATCGGGCAGCGGCATCAGCCCCTGGATAACCGTGCGCGCGCGGGTCTGCACGTCCGCAATCCGCACGGCGACCGGCCTACGGGCAATGGCCGGGCCAAGCCCCAGGAAATGCCCGCGTTCCAGATCGCGGATCGCTTCGGCCTGACGGCGCTCCATGCCCAGCAGGTCCGCCGCGCGCGCCATGTCGATATCAAGGAAGGTGCGCCCCATCAGGAAGTTCGACGCTTCGGCCGCCACGTTCTTGGCCAGCTTGGCCAGCCGCTGCGTGGCGATCACCCCGGCCAGACCGCGCTTGCGCCCGCGGCACATCAGGTTGGTCATCGCCGCAAGGCTCAAGCGGCGCACTTCATCGGAAACGTCGCCAGCCGCAGCGGGCGCAAACATCTGCGCTTCGTCCACCACCACCAGCGCGGGATACCATTCATCGCGCGGCGCATCGAACAGAGTGTTGAGAAACACTGCGGTGCACCGCATCTGCGCTTCGAGGTCCAGCCCGTCGAGCGCAAGGACGACCGAGGCGCGGTGCTTGCGGATGCGCGCGGCCAGCCGGGCGATTTCCGCGCCGTCATAGGCCGCGCCATCGACCACCACATGGCCGAACGGTTCGGCCAGCGTGACGAAATCGCCTTCCGGGTCAATCACCACCTGCTGGACGATTCCGGCGCTTTCTTCCAGCAACCGGCGCAGCAGGTGCGACTTGCCCGACCCGCTGTTGCCCTGCACCAGCAGGCGGGTGGCAAGCAGTTCCTCGACGTCGATCCTGATAGGGGCGCCGGACCGGTCGGCGCCGATGACAATTGTTGCGCTCACGCTGCCTGCTCTGGCGAAAGCGCGCGCTGCGGGCAAGGGCCGCGCGCACCGATTTCCCCGGTCTTTTGCCCCGCAACGCGAAGCGGCGACGCGGCCTTTGCAAGCCACGCCGCCGCCCTGCGACCCGAAGGGCCTTCTGGCCAGCCCTTGGGGAACCGGTGTGGCAGAGGTCAGCCCTGCCGGATCAGATGGTCGAACGCAGAAAGGCTTGCCTTGGATCCCTCGCCCATGGCGATAATGATCTGCTTGTAGGGCACGGTCGTCACGTCACCCGCTGCGAAAACGCCGGGAATGCTGGTTGCGCAACGGGCATCCACTTCGATTTCGCCGCGCGGGGAAAGCCCGATCGTGCCTTTGAGCCATTCGGTGTTGGGCACCAGCCCGATCTGCACGAAAATGCCTTCCAGTTCGACGGTGTGCACGGCGTCGCTCTTGCGGTCCTTGTACACCAGCCCGGTCACTTTCGCCCCGTCACCAACCACTTCGGTGGTGAGAGCGGAAGTGATGATCGTGACGTTGGGCAGGCTGCGCAGCTTGTCCTGCAACACGGCATCGGCCCGCAACTGGTCGTCGAACTCGATCAGCGTGACGTGCGCGACGATCCCGGCAAGGTCGATGGCTGCTTCCACGCCGGAATTGCCGCCGCCGATCACCGCCGTGCGCTTGCCCTTGTAAAGCGGGCCGTCGCAGTGCGGGCAATAGGCAACGCCGCGGTTGCGGTATTCGTCCTCGCCCGGAACGCCCATCTGCCGCCACCGCGCGCCGGTGGACAGGATCAGCGTCCGGGCCTTCAGGCTGGCGCCGTTTTCCAGCTTCACTTCGTGCAACCCGTCAGCGCCCGCAGGCACCAGCGCGGTTGCCGTCTGGAGGTTCATCACGTCCACTTCGTATTCGCGGACATGGTTTTCCAGTTGCGCGGCCAGCTTCGGCCCTTCTGTGTGCTGGACCGAGATGAAGTTTTCGATCCCCATGGTGTCGAGCACCTGCCCGCCGAAGCGTTCGGCCACAACGCCGGTGCGGATGCCCTTGCGCGCGGCATAGATCGCCGCAGCCGCGCCCGCCGGACCGCCACCGACGACCAGCACATCGAACGGCGCCTTTGCGGCGATCTTTTCCGCCGCGCGCGCGACCGCGCCGGTATCCAGCTTGGCCACGATCTGCGCCAGGTCCATGCGGCCCGACCCGAACGGCTGGCCGTTGAGGAACACCGTCGGCACAGCCATGATCTGGCGGCGTTCGACTTCGTCCTTGAACAGCGCACCGTCGATGGCAACGTGGGTGATCGCGGGGTTGAGCGCAGCCATGATGTTCAGCGCCTGCACCACGTCCGGGCAGTTCTGGCAGGTCAGCGAAAAGAACGTTTCGAAGTGCAGCGGCCCCGGCAGCGCGCGCACCTGATCGAGAAGGTCTGCTTCTTCCTTGGGCGGATGGCCGCCGACATGCAGCAGCGCCAGCACCAGCGAGGTGAACTCGTGCCCCATCGGCAATCCGGCGAACACCGCCTGCGCGCGGCCTTCGTCGGCGCGGATGGCAAAGCTCGGCGCGCGTTCGTCGGTCCCGTCGAAACGGGCGGTAACGCGATCGGATTGCGCGGCAATTTCCTCGACCAGACTGCGCAGTTCGGCGGACTTGGCGGTGTCGTCCAGCGTGGCGACCAGTTCGACCGGGCGGCGCAGGTTGACGAGGTAGCCCTTGAGCTGGGCAGTGGTGGCGGCGTCGAGAACGGGCATGGACAAACCTTTCGGGCAAACGGAACCCGCGCGTCACCGCAGGGTCGGCGCACGGGGATCATCGGTCTTTTACGAGATCGGGGGCGTGGAGCCGGCGGGCCGCCCGATAGCGGCACGGCCCTGCCGGCCAGGAAATGGCGAACCTGCCCCACGCGGCAGGTCCGCCGCAGGGAAATCAGATCTTGCCGACGAGGTCGAACGAAGGGGCCAGCGTTTCGCCGCCTTCTTCCCACTTGGCCGGGCAGACCTGGCCGGGGTTTTCGCGCCAGTACTTGGCAGCCTTGATCTTGCGCAGCAGTTCGGCAGCGTTGCGACCCACGCCTTCGGGGGTGATTTCGACAAGCTGGATCGTGCCATCGGGATCGGTCACGAAGGTGCCGCGATCGGCAAGGCCCACGCCTTCGCGCAGGATGCCGAAGTTGTTCGAGATCGTGTGGTTCTGGTCGCCCAGCATGTAGTAGTTGATCTTGCCGACGGCGGGCGAGCTGTCATGCCAGGCCTTGTGGCTGAAGTGGGTGTCGGTCGACACCGAATAGACTTCAACGCCCATCGCCTGCAGTTCGCCATAGATGTTGGCCAGATCTTCCAGCTCGGTCGGGCACACGAAGGTGAAGTCGGCCGGGTAGAAGAAGAACACGCCCCACTTGCCCACGACATCGGCATCGCTGACATCGACGAACTTGCCCTGATGGTACGCAGTGGCGTTGAACGGCAGCAGCTTGGTTCCAACGATCGACATGAAATCAAATCCTTCCGGTTGGTGCATTGGTAATTCGTGGCCAGCTCGGCGTCTGGCTGCGAGTTGCGAAGTAGGCGATGCAATCCACTTTTTCCAATGAGCAATTCCGCCCTGTTTGATTTACTAATTCGATCAATGCGCGCCCGACAGGCCACATTCTCGCAGAAAGCACATGCCCTGCTCCTTTGGGCAGGTCGGCCGCAGTGGCGCTATATCCCTGAAAGAAAGCGTCAATTTCCGTAAAAAATGCACTTTTTGCATGTGCGTTGCCAATTTCGCACTTGAAATCCTGAGCGCAGTGGATCACTTGCAACTAACAATGAAACGATTTCGTTCAATTTTTTGCGAATGGACTTAGCATGGCCGCCCCTACCGATGGTTCGAACGCAGCAGATACCGCCTCTCAAGGCCCCAACGGCCGCAAGCAGACCGCTGGGCGAATCGCGCTTGGCGTGCTCGTGGCCGGTGCGATCTACGGCGCGTGGGCGCTCTACCAGTACCAAACGGTCGGGCGTTTCATGCAGGAAACCAATGACGCCTATGTGAAAGCCGATGGCGTTGCGATCAGTTCCAAGCTTTCCGGCTATGTCCGTGCCGTGGCCGTGGCGGAAAACCAGGAGGTGGCCAAAGGCGCGCCGCTCGTCACCATCGATCCCGGCGATTATTCCATCCGCCTGGCGCAAAGCGCAGCGCAGGTCGAAGTTGCCCGCGCAACCGAAGCGGCGACCGTTGCCGCCATCGCCGAAGCCCAATCGGCAGCCGGGCAGGCGCGCGCCGATTTGCAGCTTGCGCAGCGCGATCTTGCCTATCTCGACGGGGAAGTTGCGCGGATGAAACCGCTGATCGCCACGGGGGCGGAACCGCGCGCAGCGTTCGACCAGCTCGTGGCCAACCGCGACAAGGCAGCGGCAACCGTTGCCGCGCGCAAGGCCGCGCTTGACGCTGCCAACGACCGCGTGGCCAGCGTGCGGGCGCAGGCCGGGCAATCCGCCGCGCAGGTCAAGGCGGCGCAGGCCCAGCGCGCCGCGGCGGACAGCGATCTTGCCACCACCCGCATCGTTGCGCCGGTTGGCGGCAAGGTGGGCAATTCCACCGTTCGCGTCGGCCAGTTTGTCCAGCCCGGCCAGCGGCTGATGACGCTGGTGCCGACGCAGGCGATTTATGTCGAGGCCAATTTCAAGGAAACGCAGATCGGCCTGATGCGCCCCGGCCAGCCGGTGACGATCCATGTCGATGCCCTGCCCGATGTCGATTTCCACGGCACGGTCGAAAGCATCACGCCGGGTACGGGCGCCAACTTTTCGCTGATTCCGCCGCAGAACGCGACCGGCAACTTCACCAAGATCGTCCAGCGCGTGCCAGTGCGCATCCGCATCAACGCCGGACCTGAATCGCGCAAGGTGCTGGTCCCCGGTCTTTCCTTGACCGCGCAAGTCGATACCCGTTCCGCGAAAAGCGCGATCGAGGCCATCCGCAAGGAACAGGACGCCAAGTGAGCGCCGCCGTCGCATCCTTCGGCGACGAAGCCGGGCCACCGGCAAGGCCGATGGTCCCGCCGGAAACGGCCGATGTCACCGCGTGGCTTGGCGTGGCCGCCGGTGCGATCGGCTCGCTCATGGCCACGCTCGACATTTCCATCGTCAACGCCTCGCTGCCAACGATCCAGGGCGAAATCGGCGCATCCGCAACCGAAGGGACGTGGATCGCAACCTCCTATCTCGTCGCGGAAATCATCGTCATCCCGCTGACGGCATGGCTGGAGCGCGTCTTTGGGTTGCGCCTGTTCCTGTTGATCGCGGCGACCCTGTTCACCGGCTTTTCAGTCATGTGCGGGGTGTCCACCTCGCTGACCATGATGATCCTGGGGCGCATCGGCCAGGGCTTTACCGGCGGGGCGATGATCCCGACCGCGCTGACCATCATCGCCACCCGCCTGCCCGCGCGGCAGCAGCCGATCGGCACGGCGATGTTCGGCGCAACGGCAATCATGGGACCGGTGATGGGCCCGCTGGTCGGCGGCTGGCTGACCGAGAACTTCAGTTGGCACTACGCCTTTTTCGTCAACGTGCCGCTTTCCGCAATCCTGATCGTGCTGCTCCTGCTTGGCCTGCCCAAGGGCAGGATGCGGTTGCAGGAACTCGTCAACGCCGACTGGCTGGGCGTGATCGGCCTCATCATCGGCCTGGGCGGACTGACGGTGGTGCTCGAAGAAGGCCACCGCGAACAGTGGTACGAATCCGCGATGATCTGGCAGCTTACGATCATGGCGATCGTCGGCTTTGGCATGGTGGCCGCCGGACAGATCTACGCGCGGCGCCCGGTCATCAAGCTGGCCCTGTTGCGCAACCGCTCTTTTGCCGCGGTGTTCGGGCTGTCGCTCAGCCTGGGCGGGGTCATGTTCGGCACCGCCTATGTGATTCCGCAATTCCTTGCCAGCATCGCCGATTACAACGCGCTGCAGGCCGGCGGCATCGTTTTCCTTTCGGGGGTACCGGCGCTGCTGATGATGCCGTTCTTTCCGATCCTGCTCACCCGCGTCGATCTGCGCGTGATCGTCGGAACCGGCATGCTCCTGCTGGCCATATCGTGCTACCTCGACGTGGCGCTGACGGCGCAATCGCGCGGCGACGATTTCGTAGTGACCCAGCTTGTGCGCGGCCTTGGCACCGTCTTCTGCATGATGTTCCTCAACCAGGCGGCGATCAGTTCGGTTCCGCTCGAAGATGCCAGCGATGGTGCCGGACTGTTCAATGCCGGGCGCAACCTTGGCGGATCGGTCGGCCTTGCCTTGCTGGCGACGGTGCAGGACGAACGCTGGGAGTTCCACCGCTGGCGGCTGCACAGCACACTGGGCGCCAACGACGGGGCGGTGCAGGGCTGGTTAAACCAGCAGGCGATGACCTTTGGCGGCGGCCCTGAGGGTATGACTGCGGCCCTGCGCATGATCGACGGCATGGTACAGCGCGATGCGCTGGTCATGGCCTTCAACGACGATTTCCTGGCGTTGACCATCGTCATTCTGGTGATCGCGCCGCTGGTTCTTCTTTTGCGCCCGCTACCGCAGGGCTATCAACCAAAGGCTGCCCACTGATGACTGCCTCTCCCCCGTTCCGCCCCCTTGCCGCCGCTGCCATTGCGCTGCTGCTGGCGGGCTGCGCCACTGTCGGTCCCGAATACGCAGGCGCGCCACAGGCATCGCCGCAGGCCGAGGTGCGCGGCACCTTCCTGCGCGGCGATGAAGCGGCAACGCCTGCTCTCCCGGCTGCGCGCTGGTGGGAAACACTGGACGATCCGGTGCTGACCCGCCTTCTGGACGAGGCGCTGGCCGGATCGCCGACGCTGGCTGCGGCCAACGCCCGCGTGGCGCAGGCCCGCGCCGCGCTGGCGGCAAACCGCACCGCCGTACTGCCCACGATCAACGCTTCAGGCGCAGCGCCCTACATCAACCTGCCGGGCAACATCGCCGGCAATGGCGGTGGCGGGCGCGACGAGATCAACGCCTACAACCTCGGCTTTGACGCTTCGTGGGAGCTCGACCTGTTCGGCGGTACGCGGCGCAGGATCGAAGCCGCCAGCGCCCGTGCCGAAGCGGCGCAGGCCGATGCGCTGGACGCACAGGTAACCCTTTCGGCCGAACTTGCGCGCGCCTATGTCGGGTTGCGGGCGCGTCAGGCGCTGCTGGGGTTGCAGGAACAGCAGGCACAGATTGACCGCGATCTTGCCGCGCTGGCCCGGCAACGCCTTGCAGCGGGTACGACCGGCGCACAGCCGGTCAACGCCGCGCAGGCCCAGACCTTTGCCAGCGAAGCCGAAATCGCCCGCAGCCGTGCCGAAATTGCCGTGCTGACCGATCAGATCGCACTTCTGGCCGGAAAGGAACCGGGGGCGCTTGATACCGTGCTGGCCGCGCCGGCGGCGGTGCCGCTCCCGCCTGCACAGGTTGCCGTGGGCGATCCCGCGCTGCTGCTGCGCAGCCGCCCCGATATCCGCATGGCCGAACGGCGCCTGGCCGCCGCCAGCGCCGATGTAGGCGTCGAGGTGGCCAGCCGCTTTCCGCGCATCTCTTTCCTTGGCCTGCTGGGTCTTGGCGGATCGAACATCGGGGACGTGTTCGACCCCGGCAACCTTGTGGCCCTGGTTCTGCCGCAGATCAAATGGACCCTGTTCGATGGTGGGCGCGCCGCACGAAAGGAAGATGCCGCGCGCGGCGCCATGGCCGAAGCGGACGCGAACTATCGCAGCGTGGTGCTCGCCGCATTGCAGGATGCCGAAGGCGCGCTCGCCCGATTTGGTGGCCAGCGCATCGCCTTTGGCAAGGCGCTTGACGCGCAGGAACGCGGGCGGCGCACGGTGGCGCTGCAAGAGCAGCGGCTGGCCGCCGGAACCATCGGCAAGGGCGATCGGCTGACCGCCGAACGCCAGGCCCTGCAACTGGAAATGGCCAGCGCCATGAGCCGCGCCGAACTGACCAGCGCCTACATTGCCGTGCAGAAGGCGCTGGGGCTTGGCTGGACCGACCCGGCGAAACTGGCGGTCCCTGACCCGGACGGGACCGGAAAATGAACCTTTTTCGTCTATTTTATAGCGGCTTGACTTTAGCTGCGGCTGCGGCAGTCTATTCCCATAACGCATTTTCAAAGCGAAAAGTTGGGAAGGATGAACTGGATAACCGCCGCTGGCCGCCGTTTCTGGCAGGCCTACTCCCAGGGTCTGGAACTGTCGTGCCCGATGCGGCGCACGCTTGCCGTGCGGGTTGCCGAACGGAACCGCAAGCATGACGCCGCAAGCAACGCCGGACCAGCCCCGGAGCACCGCACCGACGGCCGCGAACGCCCCGCCCTGCACTGAAACCACCGCGCAAGGCGCGCCCGCAAAGGATGGTGCCGATGGCGCCGCGCCCGCCGGCCGGCGCGGCAGACCCTCGCTCGAAGAAGCGCAGCGTATCCCCGAACGCATCCTTGAAGCGGGGTGGGAAGTCCTGCACGATCACGGCTTCGATGCCTTCACATTCGATCGCGTTGCCCGCCACGCGCGGATCGGCAAGGCGACGATCTATGCCCGCTTTCCCGGCAAGCGCGAGTTCCTTGAAGCCTTGCTCGCGCACAAGGCCACGCAGCGTCAGGTAACGATCCTTGCCGTCGGACGCGGGATGCCGATCATCGAAGCCTTCTGCAAGCGTGCCATTGTCGTCATCGAAACCTTGGTGTCGAGCGAAGGCATCATGATGGAGCGGCTGGTCGACTGGTGCGATCAGGAGTTTGGCGACCACACGATCAATTACCGCCGGGCGATGTTTGCCGATGCCCTCGCCAAGATCGAGGCAGAGCTGCGCTCCGCCGCGGCGCAGGACGGTCTGGACCTTGGCGACTTTGGCCGGGTAGCGCAGTTCTGGATGGAGGGCCTGCTCGGCCATGCCCGGCTGATTGCCGCAGACCGCGCATACGACCACGCCAAAACCGAACGCTGGGCCAAGAGCTATTCGGAGTTCTTCTTCAGCCGTCTGGGCGCCTGACCGCCGCAGCGGGCGCCCGTCCGCACTGCCTGCCCTATTTCGCCGCCGCCGCCAGCATACGCCACAGACTCCCGACTATAAAGTCAGGAAGAGGGTAGACACGGCGATACGAAAGGCGCGGCCGATGAGGATATTTCAGGCCATGTAGGCCACTGTGACTTGCCTCGCTTGCGAGGGCGACGTTTGCACCGCCCCTATATCTCGCCAAGCGTTAAGGAACCCCAGATTTCCGCGATTTCTCCAGACTTCAGCCATTCCTGGGAGAAATGGTGCCGCTTAGGTGATTCGAACACCTGACCCCATCATTACGAAGCGGTCTGCCGATTTTCGTTTTTTATTATTAAAACAATAGGGTATGACAGGCTTGAGGGTCAGATTTTGTCTTCACCCACACTATGCCCAAACTTTCGTAACTTCCGGGCTGGGCGACTTCCTACTGAAAGTGCTTTGGTAGGATGCTGCGCCGGAATTGCGCCCGGTCTATGCCCGGTTTGAGCGATAGCCACCCTGCTTAGCGGCTGGACAACATCCGCTCCACAGCCTGCGGATCAGCGGCAATCACTGTCAGCAACGCCCGTGCCGGAGCGTCCGGTTGACGGCGTCCCTGTTCCCAATCGCGCAAGGTGGCGACAGGGATACGGTATGCATCGGCAAACTGGGCCTGCGTCTTGTTCGACTGCAAACGGACTGCCTTCACGTCCACCGGAGACGCAATCCGGCCACGGCTGGCATCGCCTTGTGCGTAGGCGATTGCATCTTCCAACCCGGCTGCGATCTTGTCGAAAACACTCTTGGTCATGGTTCGCTGGGCCTCCTTGCCCTTGCTAGGCCGGGCCTCAATGCCCTTGCCGTCCAGCCTTTCATTTACAAACTGTCTGCCAGCCGCTTTGTTAGCACGGCTAGACCATTGCGTTCCGCCTTAGTGAGGTTGGCGCGCTCGTTCTTGCCGAACACGGTTAGCAGGAACACCGGCACGTCCTCCCCGCCAAAGTAGGTAATCACGCGATAGCCACCCGACTTGCCTTTACCCGGTTTGGCGACACGCAGTTTACGCGCCCCGCCGCATCCCGGCATGATGTCACCAGCCGTTGGGTTGGCAGCCAGCACATCCACCACTGTGTTCCGCTCCTCATCCGTCATGCCCGCGTCTGATGCAGCCGACAGATAACCGGCGGTTTCAATGATGGTGTGCATGGACGGTCCTATACGGCATTGCCGGATAAAGCGCAATCAAAATTACGGCATTGCCGTACCTGCGTAGCTCGACGACAGACGTGCGTTCGAGCATGGGGGCGTCAAGCGTTTGGCGCGCGCCGCTTGTAACTGCTAATGACCGACTTTTCTGTTGCCAAATCTATCTCGCGGGCATCGATCACGTAGCCGAAGGATGCGTTGCGAACGCCGCATGCATCAATCTGAGAATATAATTCCCAGAACTGTTCATCTTCGGCACCTTTGTTAAAGGTCACAGTTCCGCTCTCTACACCAGGCGCGACTTGAATTGCGGAGGCGGTGTTGTGAATCAGGAACGACAAAATCTGTAATTCCATCAGAACTTTTTCGAGAGACCATGAAAGGCTCACGCGTTCGGTTTTGAAGTTTATCTTTGATTGCTGATTTGTGGCATTGGCCAATGGCCGGACAACACTGAAAAAGCTGGCGTCACGTGATGCCCCGATCACTTGCATGGCTTCCGGTGGGGCAGGGATATTCGGGGCCTCCTGAATGCCAGCGGCTAGTGCGAAGCGACCATGCGACGTTCGCAGCCCATGCTTTATGCTGTTATATTCCCAGCGATGATGCTCATTCACATAGTCCCCGAGCATACTCCGAAGTGCCATAGCAAACCGTTCTATCGCCAAGTCCCGGTCCGGCCATCCGGCACGAAGATGAATGCCTGTCATCAAGCCAAGAAGCGAAAAGGGAGCACCTTCAATTCGGTGATATTTTGGGCACTGCTCCCGCAAAAGAAGCTGCCCGATCTGAATGGCATCCTCAGTTCTGCACTTTAGAAAATAGGCATAAACCGCTGAAGGTGCTTGGATGACCGCCACGTGCCCGCCGCATAAGAAGCGCGAGGACTACTACGATACCAGCACCACTGGCTTCGTGCTGGAAGTGCGCCCGTCAGGCTCCAAGACCTACGTCCTGCGTTATCAGGATCAGTATGGTCGCCAGTGCCAGCGCAAGATTGGCAACTATGCCGATATCACCTTCGCCCAAGCGCAGAAGCTGGCCACGAAGTATCGCGCCGAGGTGGTGATGGGTGGTGATCCCGCCGCCGCCAAGGCCGAAAAGAAGGCCATCCCCACCTACGCCACGCTGGCGGATGACCATCTGACTTTCGCCAAGACCTATCAAAAGCGTCCCGGCAATACCGAGTCCATGCTACGCATTCACATCACCCCGCGTTGGGGCAGCAAGCGCCTGGACGAGATCAAGACGCCCGATGTGGCCAAGTGGCTTGCTGAACTGCGTGACGGCGGTTTGGCTCCCGCGACTGTCGAGAAGATCCGCGTGACGTTCAACCGTTCCTTCGAACTGGCGCTGAAATGGCAAACGCCGGGGGTAAAGGTGAACCCGGTTCGCGGCATTCCCCACGCCAAGTTCAACAATGCCCGCGATCGTTATCTCACCAGCGATCATCCGCCCATTCCTGACCCACGCTGGACCCACTTGAGCGGCTGGCATAGGGGAAGGCGCATTGGCCTGTTTCATGGCTCTCCATCCGGCTGAAGCACCATTCAACCGTATGATTTTCAACACCAAAAGCAGAGACACTTTCGCCCGTTCAGTGGGCATAGACCGGGTTAAGGCCATAAACGTGCTGAATCGCGCCATCCCAGCCAAAGGTGCATAACCCTTAGGCTTCTGTTTTTCCTAGTTTTTGGGCTTTGGAGAGGTGGTGCCGCTTAGGTGATTCGAACACCTGACCCCATCATTACGAATGATGTGCTCTACCGACTGAGCTAAAGCGGCGTGCCGTGTGGGCAGGGGCGGCGTTTAGCCATGGGCGGGGGGGCAGGCAAGCCATTTTTGGCGAATTGCGCGCAAGCCCCTCAGGCCGGGCGATCGTGCGCCAGATCCTGCACCGCGCCGACCATCGCATGGGCGATGCGGGCGATGTCTTCGGCCCCGGTCACCAGCGGCGGGGTGGTGTAGAGAATGTCGCGGAACGGGCGCAGCCACACCCCTTGCGCGATGCAGGCTGCCGAGAGCCGGTCGGCCGGGGCAGTACGATCAAGCTGGATCACGCCGATGGCCCCGCGCACCCGCACATCGCGCACGCCCGGCACCGCGCGGGCCGGGGCGAGCAGCGTTTCGAGCTGCTGGCCGATCGCCTGGGCCTGTTGCAGCCGCGGCTCGCTTTCGAACAGGTCGAGCGATGCATTGGCCGCAGCGCAGCCCAGCGCGTTGCCCATGTAGGTTGGACCGTGCATCAGCGCGTGCAGCGGATCGTCGGAGAGGAATCCTTCGTGGATGCGGCGGCTGGCGATCGTTGCCGCCAGCGGCAGCGTGCCGCCGGTCAGCGCCTTGGACAGGGTGACGATATCCGGCTGCACTCCGGCGATCTCGCACGCGAACATCGCATCGCCCAGCCGCCCCAGCCCGACGAAGATTTCATCGAAGATCAGCAGCAGGTCGTGGGCATCGGCCAGCCGCCGCAGCGCCTGCAGCGTGAAGGGATCGTGGAAAACCATGCCCCCCGCCCCTTGCACCAGCGGCTCGACAACGATCCCGGCAAGATCGGCAGCGTGCCGTTCGATCAAGGCCCCAAGCGCCGCTTCGTCTTCGGGCGTGCGCGGCAGGTCGACCACCACCTGATCGAGCAGCGCCCCCTGGAACAGGCTGTGCATCCCTTCATCGGGATCGCACACGCTCATCGTGGCGAAGGTATCGCCATGGTAGCCGCCGCGAAAGCACAGGAACTTCATCCGCCGCTGGCCACGGTTGAGCCAGAACTGCGCCGCCATTTTCATCGCCACTTCAACCGCGACGGACCCGGAATCGCTGAAAAAGACATGGTCGAGATCGCCCGGCAGCAGCGCAGCCAGCCGCCGCGCCAGGACATAGGCCTGTTCATGCGCCAGCCCGCCAAGCATCACGTGCGGCAGCGTTTCAAGCTGGCGGCGTACGGCGGCCTCGATATGCGGGTGGCGATAGCCATGAACCGTGGCCCACCAGCTCGAAATGCCATCGACGAGTTCGCGCCCGTCCGACAGCGTCAGCCGCACCCCGCTGGCCGAAGCGACCGGCAGCGGCGGGCGCATCGTCTGCATCTGGGTATAGGGCAGCCAGACATGGCCTTGTCCTGCCGTATACCAATCGGGAAGCGTCATGCCTTGCATCCTTTGCGGAAGGGATTGCCACAGCCGATGCCCCGTCCGGACGGTTCAATCAACCCGCGCGATTCTCGCGCCCGGCAACCCGCGCGATTCCCGCCCCGGCAATCAGCGCCGCTGCGCCCAGCGCCGTCCACCGCCGCGAAACGCCCATTGCCCCGCATCCTCCCAGAAGCCATCCCGATAGTGATGCAGCGCAAGCCCGGCAAAGGCGAAGGCAAGCGGCGCGAACGATGCGGCCATTTGCCGCTGCAAGGCCCGCGCTTCGGCAACGGAAACCTTGTTCTGGATCGTGACGTGCAGACGCGGCGCATGGCTGTCCTGCAACGTCAGCAGGCCATGGAGGTGATCCGCAATGTCGCGGCGCAGGGCGAGCATCGCCGGGCTTTCAATCCGCACCGCCGTTCCGGTATCGAGGTCCATCACGCCAGCCAGCCTGGCATCGGGGGGCATGGCCGATTGCGCAAGCGAGGCGAGCAGCGCACGCACTTCGGCAAGCGCGCTGCCGGGCAGCGTCTGGAACAGCGTGACATGCGCCGGCACGCGGTTACGCTGCGCCGGATAATGCGCCGCGCGCAGGCCATCCGCCCACGCCTGAACCGGCGCTGGCAGGGTGGCCGTGACGATCAGCGGCACAAGGCGGACGAGAGGCCGGGACACGGCACGGTTGTGGCCCGCTGGCAGGGCAAATCAAGCACGAAGTGCGGGACGGAGGAGGAGGGAACACTCGGCACAGTCGTGACGGTCAGCAGATGCGACCACCCGGCAAAGCCGCAGTGTTCCCGGAACCCGAACAGGGCTTGCACCCCGTTTCGCGCCTCCGGGACAGTACTTACGGTACTTTGCGTAAATGAAAAGCAACTAACCGCCAATGTGGACTGTTTTTACGTCATGTTACATCTCGCCACGCGATTTGCGCAGCGCAAACCACTTGGCAACATTGGCGTTATGCTCCTGCAATGTGTCAGCAAATACATGCCCGCCAGAACCGTCCGCGACCATGAAAAGTGCTCCCGTTTCGGCAGGATCAAGTACGGCAGCAATGGAATCGCGCCCCGGATTGGTGATCGGCCCTTTGGGCAGACCGACCATGGTATAGGTATTGTACCCGTTCACCGCCTGGATTTCGGACTGGCGGATACGGCGACCCAGCGGCTTTCCGGCGGTGATCGGGTAGATGATCGTCGGATCGGCCTGTAACAGCATGCCCTTGCGCAACCGGTTGGAATACAGCCCCGCCACCATCCGCCGTTCTTCCGGCTTGCCGGTTTCCTTTTCGACGATGGAGGCCAGCACCACCGCTTCCTGCGGGGTCTTGGCGACGGTCCGCGACGACCGCTTGGCCCACAGTTCGGCCAGCGTCCGGTCCATCGCCGCCTGCATCCGCTTGACCACGGCTGCGCGGGCTTCGCCCTTCTGCCAATCATAGCTTTCGGGCAGGATCGACCCTTCGGCGGGAACCGCGATTTCCCCGGTCAGGCCGTCCAGCGCGCGCAACCGCTCGGCCACCATGATCGATGGCATGCCTTCGGGGATCGTCACCAGCCGCCGCACCACCTTGTCGCCCTTGAGGATTTCAAGGATGGCGGATTCGCTCGCCCGGCGCGGCAGAAGGAACGCCCCGGCCTTGATATGGGTGCCGCCGCCCAGCAGCCGCGCGCGCAGCTTGAACACCGTGGCGGACTTGATCGCCCCTTGCGCTTCCAGATCATCGGCCAGCGCGCCAAGGCCCTTGCCCTCGCCCACCGCAAACTCGATCTGGCGGTCCAGCGGCCCGGCGGCGAACCAGCCGGACACCAGCCATAGCGCCGCTGCCAGCGCGAGAAACGCGGCGGTCAGCAGGCCAGGCCGCAAGCGGCGCGCGATCATTGCGGCCTGCGCCTCAGTCTTCGACCAGCTTGACCACAAGGCTGGCGTTGGTGCCGCCAAAACCGAACGAATTGTTCAGCGCGGCGCGCACCTTGCGCTTCCTGGCCTTGAGCGGAACCAGATCGACGCCTTCGGTCCCCTCGTCCGGGTTTTCCAGGTTGAGGGTCGGCGGGACGATCTGGTCACGCAGCGCGAGGATGCAGAAGATCGCTTCGACCGCGCCTGCACCGCCCAGCAAGTGGCCGATGGCCGACTTGGTGCTGCTCATCGAAGCGCCCGACAGGTCATCGCCCAGCACGCGCTTGACCGCGGCCAATTCGATGGTGTCGGCCATGGTCGAAGTGCCGTGCGCGTTGACATAGTCGATATCGCCCGCAGCAAGACCGGCCTTCTTCAGCGCCATGCGCATGGCCAGTTCGGCCCCCTTGCCTTCGGGGTGTGGCGCGGTGACGTGGTAGGCATCGCCCGACAGGCCATAGCCGACGACTTCGGCATAGATCTTCGCGCCGCGCGCCTTGGCGTGTTCGTATTCCTCCAGCACGACAACGCCCGCCCCTTCGCCCATCACGAAGCCGTCACGGTCCTTGTCGTAAGGGCGGCTGGCCTGTTCGGGCCGGTCGTTGTAGCTGCAGTTGAGCGCGCGGGCCTGGGCAAATCCGGCGACGCCGAGCGGGTTGATCGTGCCTTCGGCCCCGCCCGCAAGCATGATGTCGGCATCGTCGTCGCGGATCATGCGCGCGGCATCGCCAATCGAGTGCGCACCGGTGGAGCAGGCGGTGACCACCGCATGATTCGGCCCCATCAGGCCATACTTGATCGACACCTGCCCGGAGATCAGGTTGATCAGGCGTCCGTGGACGAAATGCGGCGAAACGCGGCCCGGTCCCTTTTCATGCAGGACAATCGATTCGCTTTCGATTCCCGGCAAGCCACCGATGCCCGAACCGATCGAGCACCCGGCGCGCAGGCGCATCGATTCGTCCATATCCTCAAGGCCCGCGTCCTCGATCGCCTGACCGGCGGCGTCGATGCCATAGATGATGAACGGATCGACCTGGCGCTGGACCTTGTGATCGACACGCTTGTTCGGGTCGAAGCCGTACTCATGGTCGGCCGGTTTCACTTCGCACGCGATGCGGCATTTCTGGTCGCTGGCGTCAAACCGCGTGATCGGCCCCGCACCGGATTTTCCGGCCAGCAGGTTCTTCCAGACAGTTTCCACATCCGCGCCCAGCGGAGTGACGAGGCCAAGGCCGGTTATGACGACACGACGCATTGAAATCTCCGGGAAATATGCAAACAGGCCCAGCCCCATGAAGGGCTGAGCCTGCCGAAATCCTCCCCCACCCGGCGCTTTCGCCGCGGCAGCCCGTCAGCAAGCTCTGGGCAAAGGGGTGGAAGAGCGATCAGCCCTTGTTTTCGTCGATGTACTTGATCGCGTCCGAAACAGTCGAGATCTTCTCGGCTGCATCGTCGGGGATCTCGACGCCGAACTCTTCTTCGAAGGCCATCACCAGTTCGACGATGTCAAGCGAGTCAGCGCCCAGATCGTCGATGAAGCTGGCTTCTTCGGTCACCTTGTCTGCCTCGACGCCGAGGTGCTCGACAACGATCTTCTTAACGCGGTCGGCGGTATCGCTCATGAAATGCCCCTTCGAAGGAAAGCGGTTGGTTCTGGTTTCGGGTTTCGCCCTAATCAACGGATCGGGCGCTGGCAAGAGGCGCGCTGCGGGTCACCCACAACGCAACCCGTGCAAGATCAGCTTTTGTTCGGCTCGATCACGCGAATATTCAGTTCGCGCAATTGCTTGAGCGCCGCCGGCGAAGGCGCGCCCATCAGCAGATCCTCGGCACGCTGGTTCATCGGGAACAGCGTGATTTCGCGCAGGTTCTGTGCGCCGCAGATCAGCATCACGATGCGGTCCACGCCTGCGGCCATGCCGCCGTGCGGCGGTGCGCCGTACTGGAAGGCGCGGTAAAGGCCGCCAAAGCGTTCTTCGACATCGGCCCTGGAAAGCCCGACGATCTCGAACGCCCGGACCATCGTTTCGGGCGACTGGTTGCGGATCGAACCGCTGGCGATTTCAAAGCCGTTGCAGACCAGATCGTACTGGTAGGCGTTGATCGTCAGGGGGTCTTGCGTGTTCAGCGCCTCGATCCCGCCTTGCGGCATCGAGAACGGGTTATGGCTGAACTCGACCTTCTTGTTTTCCTCGTCCCATTCGTAGAACGGGAAATCGACGATCCAGCACAGTTCGAAGCGGTCCTTGTCGATCAGGCCAAGCTGGTCGGCGATGCGGGTGCGGGCAAGGCCAGCCAGCTTCGCCGCCTGTTCGGCCTTGCCAGCGGCGAAGAAGCAGCCATCGTCCGGCCCAAGCCCCAGCCGGTCGAACAGCGCAGCCATCCGGTCGGCCCCATGGTTCTTGGCAATGGGTCCGCCGAACTCGCCGCCCTTGCGGGTGACATAGCCCAGCCCGGCATGGCCTTCGCTGCGCGCCCAGTCGTTCATGTCGTCGAAGAACTTGCGGCTCTTGTCCGCCGTGCCCGGCGCAGGGATCAGGCGCACCACGCCGCCGCCGCCAACGATCTTTTCGAACAGGCCGAAGCCCGACTGGGTGAACTCTTCCGAAACGTCGGAAATGATGATCGGGTTGCGCAGGTCGGGCTTGTCCGAACCATACTTAAGCATCGCTTCGGCATAGGGGATGCGCGGGAAGCTGCCGGTGGGCGTTACTTTCCGACCATCTGCAAACGCTTCGAACACCCCGCCGATCACCGGCTCCATCGTCTCCCACACTTCTTCCTGGGTGACGAAGCTCATTTCCAGATCGAGCTGGTAGAACTCGCCCGGCAGACGGTCGGCGCGGGGGTCTTCGTCGCGGAAGCACGGCGCGATCTGGAAGTAGCGGTCGAAGCCGGCCACCATCAGCAACTGCTTGTACTGCTGCGGCGCCTGCGGCAGCGCATAGAACTTGCCCGCATGGATGCGGCTGGGCACGAGGAAATCGCGCGCGCCTTCGGGGCTGGAGGCGGTGAGGATCGGGGTGGAATATTCGGTGAACCCGGCCCCTTCCATGCGGCGACGCATGTCGGAAATGACCTTCGTGCGCGTCACGATATTGGCGTGCAGCGTTTCGCGGCGCAGGTCGAGGAAGCGATAGCGCAGACGGATGTCTTCGGGATATTCCTGCTCACCGGCCACCGGCATCGGCAGTTCCTCGGCCGCGGAAAGCACGGTCGCGCCGCGCGCGAAGACTTCGATCTCGCCGGTCGGGAGATTGGGGTTCACCGTCCCTGCCCCGCGCGCCTTCACCTCGCCATCAATCGTCACGACGGATTCGACGCGCAGCGATTCCAGGATCGGCAGCGCCGCGCTGTCGGCATCGGCGACGATCTGGGTCATGCCATAGTGGTCGCGCAGATCGACGAACAGCACGCCGCCATGATCGCGCTTGCGGTGCACCCAGCCCGAAAGGCGGACGCTCTGCCCGACATCGCCAAGCGCCAGCGCGCCGCAGGTATGGGAACGATAAAGGTGCATCGAAACTCTTTCCAATCGGTCTGCATTCAGGCAGGGACGTTGCTGCGGCCAAGAGGCGACGGTCGCGCCTTTGTCAAGCCGCCGCCCCCGGCAGGGGGCAAAAACGCGTGCGTCCCGGCTGGGGCGCCATACAGAAAAGAACGATGAAGATACACCCGCTGATCACGACGACCGAAGCCCTTGCCGACTTGTGCGACCGGCTTGCCACGGCAGACTTCATCACCGTCGATACCGAGTTCATGCGCGAAAACACCTATTGGCCGGAACTGTGCCTGGTGCAGATCGCCGATGACAAGGAAGCCGCCGCGATCGACCCGCTGGCGCCCGGCCTCGATCTTGCGCCGCTGCTGGAACTGCTGGTGGACAACGAAGACGTGCTCAAGGTCTTCCACGCCGGCGGGCAGGACGTGGAAATCATCTACAACCTGACGGGCAAGACCCCGCACCCGATCTTCGACACGCAGATCGCAATGATGGCGGTCAGCCAGTCCGAACAGATCGGCTATTCCAACCTCGTCGAAAGCTGGCTGGGGCTGACGATCGACAAGGGCGCGCGTTTTACCGACTGGTCGCGCCGCCCGCTGACCGAACGCCAGATCGAATACGCCATCGGCGATGTCACCCACCTGTCGAAGATCTTCCCCAAGCTGCTCAAGCGCCTGATCAAGACCGGGCGCGGCGAATGGCTGGACATCGAGATGGAAAAGCTGGCCGACCCGGAAAACTACCGCACCGACATGGAAACGGTGTGGCAGAAGATCCGCGCGCCCAGCCGCAACCCCGCCGTGCTCGGCAGGCTCAAGGCGCTCGCCGCCTGGCGGGAACGGGAGGCGATGGACAAGAACATCCCGCGCGGCCGCATCATGCGCGATGAAACGCTGGCCGATATCGCCAGCCACCCGCCGCGCGAACAGCCCGATCTGGCCAAGGTCCGCGGCCTTTCCAGCGGATGGCGCGACAACGACATCGGTCGCCGCCTGATGCAGACACTGGCCGACGCCAAACCGCTGAGCGAAGCGGAAATGCCGCCCAAGGCACCGCGCGGCGCCCCGCTGGGCAAGGAAGGCGCGCTGGTCGCCGACCTGCTCAAGCTGCTGCTCAAGATCCGCAGCCGCGAAATCGACATTGCCGCGCGCCTGCTGGCCCGCACCGACGATCTCGAACTGCTTGCCGCCGGGCAGCGCAAGAACCTGGCCATCCTCGAAGGCTGGCGCTTCGAACAGTTCGGGCGCGATGCGCTGGAACTGGTCGAGGGCAAGCTGGCCTTCGCGGTGGCAGGCGGAAAGCTGAAGATGGCGCACATCGACGACATCGGCGGTGAAACGCCGTCTCCGGTCGAGCCGCAACCCGCGACCGTGGCCGAAGAATAGACCGAAGCCATGAGCACGTACCTGCCCACGCTCAAGCAGTTGCAATATCTGGTTGCGCTGCACGAACACGGGCACTTCGGGCGCGCCGCCGATTCCTGTTTCGTATCGCAATCCACGCTGTCGGCGGGCCTGCGCGAACTTGAATCGCTGCTCGGCGTGACGCTGGTCGAACGCACCCGCCGCGTTGTCCGCTTTACCCCGCTGGGCAACCAGGTCGTCGCCAAGGCGCACCGCCTGCTGCGCGAAGCCGAAGAGCTTTCCGAACTGGTGCAAAGCCACGGCGCGCCACTGGCGGGCGAACTGCGGATGAGCGTGATCCCGACCATCGCCCCCTTCCTGCTGCCGCGCATCCTGCCGCGGCTGCGCAAGGAACGCCCGCAGCTCAAGCTGTTCCTGCGCGAAGAACCAAGCGCCGCGGCCATCGAATCGCTGCACCACGGCCGCGCCGATTGCGTATTGCTGGCGCTGCCCTTCGCCACTGGCGAGGTCGAGGCCGAAGTGCTGTTCAAGGACGAACTGCTGGTCGCCTTCCCCAAGGACGACCCGCGCGATCCCCCCGCCACGATCACCCCGAACCTGATCGACGAAACGCGGCTGCTCCTGCTGGAAGACGGGCACTGCCTGAAAGAGCATGCGCTGGCGGCGTGCAACCGCCCGGAAATGCGCGCCAGCGCCACGATGATCGGCACATCGCTGCACACGCTGGTACAGATGGTGGACAACGGCCTTGGGCTGACGATGCTGCCGCAGATGGCAATTGACGCAGGCATCCTGCACGACACCCGGATCGTGGTGCGCCCGCTCAAGGCCGATCACGCCTGGCGCGATATCGCGCTGGTGTGGCGCAAGAACAGCCCCCGCGCCGAAGAGTTCGGCCTGCTGGCCCAGGAACTGCGGCTGGGCTGACCCGGCCCCGGCTCACGCTGCCCGCGCAGCGTTCAGTCCATGTGGCGCAGGCCCACGCGCAAGTAATCCCATCCGGTAATCAGCGTGAGCGCCGCAGCGCCCCACAGCGTGGTCAGGCCCACGGTGTGCGGCAGGTTGACGGTCAGGCTGCCCAGCGTGACGGTCCACTGCGGCAGCGCGCCACCCAGGATCAGCGCGCCGAGCGATACCATCTGGAAGGTCGTTTTCCACTTGGCCAGCCGGCTTACCGGCACCGACACCTGAATGCCGCCCAGAAACTCGCGCAGGCCCGATACCGCGATTTCGCGCACCAGGATCACCAGCCCGGCGATAACGTGCATGTCGCCCACATATGGCCCGGTCAGCACGCCCTGCGCCGTCAGCACGAGAATCACCGCCGCCACCATGATCTTGTCGGCGATGGGATCGAGGAAAATGCCCAGCTTGCTGACCGTGCCTTGTGCGCGGGCCAGGTAGCCGTCGAAATAATCGGTAATGCCCATCAGGCAATAGACGCCGAACGCCATGCCATAGCCCGTCCGCCATGAAGGCCACCAGAGCAGCGCGGCAAGCACCGGAACCGTGACGATGCGCGACAGGGTGAGCAGGTTGGGAAGCGTGAGCATGGCCCCCGCCATACCCGGCAAATGCGCGAAACGGAATCGCTACCTGCACGTGCAGCGCGGCCAGCGGCAATTTGACCGGGGGCGAAAGAGGCTTGCCCGCGCCGGTCAGGGCTTTAAGGGTGCGCGCCATGATGGAAACCGGAACTGGTGCAGGCGTTGCAACACGCGCCGACGGGGCTGCATGACGACATCGACGCATCTGGTGCGCACGCGCCGCTTCCTGCCGTTGTTCATCACCCAGCTTCTCGGCGCGTTCAACGACAACCTCTACAAGAACGCCATGGTCCTGTACGTGGTGTACAACGTGTACAGTTCCGAAGCGCAGGAAGCGCGCTTTTCGGCGGTTGCGTCGGGGCTGTTCATCCTGCCGTTCTTCCTGCTTTCCGCGCTGGCCGGGCAACTCGCCGACATGCGTGACAAGGCGCGGATCATCCGCATCGTCAAGGCGTGCGAAATCGCCATCATGCTGGTCGGCGGAACCGGGCTGGTGCTCGCCTGGCTGGATTACCGCATCGAAGTGGTGGCCATACCGCTGATGCTGCTGGCCCTGCTGGCCATGGGGGTCCACTCCACGTTCTTCGGCCCGATCAAGTACGCGATCCTGCCGCAGCATCTGCGCGAAGGCGAAGTGCTGGCGGGCACCGGACTGGTCGAGGCGGGAACTTACATCGCCATTCTGGCCGGAACGATCCTGGCAGGCTGGATTCCGGTGGAAGTGGCGGCAGGCGGCGTGGTGGTCACCGCGCTGCTCGGCTATCTTTCGGGTCGCCACGTTCCCGCCGCGCCGCCGGTGGTCGCTGCCCAGCCGATCGACTACAACGTGCTGCGATCCTCATTGACGGTGATCGGCAACACGATGCAGCACCGGCTGGTGTTCTTTGCAATCATTGCCATCAGCTTCTTCTGGACCGTGGGCACGGTGCTGTTCATCCAGTTCCCGCCGCTGGCCAAGAACGTGCTGTTCGCCAGCAAGGAAGTGGCCAGCCTGTTTCTGGTGATCTTCTCCGTCGGCATCGCCATCGGATCGATGTCTATCAACGCGCTGCTCAAGGGGACCGTTTCGGCGCGCTGGGCGCCCGCTTCGGTCATCGTCATGGGCCTGTTCATTGCCGCGTTCCATCAGGTGTGCAGCAACTGGGTGCCGGTGGCCAACGGCGCGCTGATGGATGTGCCGACCTTCGTGGCGCACCCGCTGGCGCCGCTGCTGCTGCTGTGCCTGCTGGGCATCGCGGTGGCGGGCGGCATGTTCGTGGTGCCGCTCTATGCCTTCCTGACCACGGTCGTGGACAAGTCGGAAACCGCGCGCACCATCGCGGCAAACAACATCATCAATTCCGGCGCGATGGTGATCGGCGCGCTGGTGGCTGGCGCGCTGACGGCGCTGGGCGTGGCGATTGTCGACCAGTTGCTGCTGGGGGCGGCGATGTGCACGGTTTCAGCCTGGCTGGGCTGGCTGCTGTTCAAGGCCGAGCGGTCGGCGGGCGCAAGCCGCGGCTGAACGCGCAGGCGGCTGCGCCCGTCAGGCGATGAACACCATTACCGCAAGAAAGCAGGCGCAATAAGCGATCAGGAAATCGCGCACGTCCTGCATCGTCAGGCGCCGCAGATCGACCGGCGCGGACCGCACTTCGGCGGCGGCCAGAGCCTGTTCGGCACGCCGCATCGCCGCCAGCACTTCCGGTTCGTACCGCGGCAGCGCGCGCAGGACGCGTGCGGGCAGCGATGCGCGGAACGGGTGCCCGGCACTGGCTGTACCGGGGATGGGGCTGCGGGCGGCAAAGGCATGCGAACGGTTCATCATGCCTGTTTAACGCTTTTTTCACCTTTCGGTATCCCGCTGGTCCGCCCGATTCATGCTGCGTTCCAGCATGGGACAGAAGGTGCAGCATGACGGGTCCGAAACAGCAAAGGCCGCCCGTTGCGGGGCGGCCTTTCCGTGCGCCTGCGAGGCAGGCGAAGGCAGTGGCGTCAGACCTTGTCGCCCAGCGCGCCCTTGACCTTGCCCGCAACCTGCTGGGCTTCGCCCTTGGTTTCCTGGGCAAGCCCTTCGGCCTGAAGCTTGGCGTTGTCGGTTGCCTTGCCCACGGCCTGCTTGGTGTTGCCAATGGCTTCGTTGGTCAGGCCCTTGGCGCGATCGGTGAGTTCACCCATGATATATCTCCTTGATTTTCAGGCGGTAATTTGCACCGCCGGGACAAGGTAGATACGCACCAGCCGCCGCTGCGTTCCCTTGGGCAGGCTCGCTTCGGCTCAAGCAGCGCCCGCCATGGCGAGGATCAGCGCCCATTCCTCCGGCCGCACCGCGCCGACCGAAAGGCGCGAAAGGCGGATCAGGTCCATGCCCGCCAGTTCCGGCGTCGCCTTGATTTCCTTAAGCGTCACCGTGCGCGGCAGCTTTTCGACCGGCTTGACCTTGACCGCCGCCCACTTGCCCTGCGGATCGGTCGGGTCGGTCAGCCCGCCTTCGCTGATGACGATGACTCCGACAATCTGGATACCGATGTTGGAATGGTAGAAGAACGCCAGATCGCCCGCCTGCATGGTGCGCAGGTTGCGCGCGGCCAGATGGTTGCGCACGCCGTCCCAGGTGCCTTCGCCTTCGGCCACCAGATCGTCCCAGCCATAGACGTCCGGTTCGGACTTCATCAGCCACAGATTGCGGCCAGCGGTGTCAGCGATGTCGATTTTGCTCATGAATCCCCGCGCGAATAGCGTTACAGGCGGTTTCCATAGCGACAATTTTCCGAACTGGAACACCATGCCTCTGCAATCCCTGCCGGTGATCTCGCTCGCCAGCGATCCGGCAACGCTTTCGCGCGACCTGGGCGAAAGTTTCCGCACCTTCGGTTTCGCCATGGTCCGCGATCACGGCATCGACCCGGCGCTGATCGCGCGGGCGTGGGATCTGACGGCGCAGTTCTTTGCCCTGCCCGAAGCGGAAAAGCGCCGGTATATCCTCAAGGGGCAGGCCGGGGCGCGCGGCTATACCCCGTTCGGCACGGAAATCGCCAAGGGTGCGCGCCAGCACGATCTCAAGGAGTTCTGGCACGTCGGGCGCGATCTGCCCGCCGGGCACACGCTCGCCGCGTCAATGCCGCCCAACATCTGGCCCGAACGCCCGGCAGGCTTCCGCGAAACGTTCGAGGCGCTCTACGCCCGCTTCGATGCGGTCGGCGCGAACATCCTGGCGCGAATCGCGCACTGGCTGGGGCTGGAGGACACCTGGTTCGATCCGGCCATTGCCGATGGCAATTCGGTGATGCGGCTGCTGCACTATCCCCCGCTCCCCGCCGATGCCCCGCCCGGCGCGATCCGCGCCAGCGCGCACGAGGACATCAACCTGATCACCCTGCTGCTCGGTGCCGAAGAAGCGGGACTGGAACTGCTGGCAAAGGACGGCACCTGGATCAGCGTGTCTCCGCCCGATGGCGCGATCGTCGTCAACATCGGCGACATGCTGCAACGCCTGACCAACCACGTCCTGCCATCAACCACTCACCGCGTGCGCAACCCCGAAGGCGAACGCGCCGGGTTCAGCCGCTATTCGATGCCGTTCTTCCTGCACCTGCGCAGCGATTTCCGCTTCCGCACGCTGGCCCAGTGCATCAGCGATACCAACCCGGACCGCTATCCCGACCCGATCACCGCGGACGATTACCTGCAGGAACGGCTGCGCGAAATCGGCCTGAAGAAATAACCCGGCAAAGCCCGACAGAACCGCGCGCCACACCCCGGTCGTGGCGCTTCAGGTACGTTCAGGGGCGTTTCAGGTACACTTCAGGTCACTCTGCCTTTTCCAGCGGCACGACGTTGTATTTGCGCACTTCGGCCTGGCTGAGGCAGTAGCGCGTCGAAGGGTTTTCCTTCGTCGCCACCGCCTGCTGCTGGTACATGATCTCGGTCAGCAGCTTGCGGCTGATGCCCATGCGGATGAGGAAATCGTTGTCCTCGCTCGCCAGCAGCGCACTCGCCTGCTCGATCTCGCCGATCAGCCGTGTCGTCTCCTCGGTGCCTTCGTCCACCGAAATCTCGATCACGTCGCGGTCGCCGGTGTGGGTGAACATGTGGACCATGAACATGCCGCCCGGCTCCACAAAGCGGCGGTCGCCCCCCATGAACACGAAGTTGCACGCCGAAAAGCAAGTCCACCCGGCAGGAATCCGCGTGACCATGCCGGGGTAGGAACGGATCACCTTGCCCGCGCGGTTGCCCGCCGCCGCATCCCCACCGCGCGATTTCAGCCAGATTTCCTCGATCCGCTCATCCGCGTCGAGCGCCGCCTTGAGCCGTTCGGGCAGGCGCGAATCGATGATCCCGTCGGCGATGAGTATCCGCTTGGCCCCTTTGTCCACGGCCGTGAGCGCCATGGCCCTGGCCTGCCCCCAATCCGGCTTTTCGGGGCAAGTCGGGTTGCGCGGATCAACCGGTGGCGGCTTGCCCGCCGCGGTGCACAGCACCAGCACACACGCCAGCAGCAAAGGCCGCATCACGCCGCCAGCGCATAGCGCGCCGAACCCGGCGCCCGGCACATGCGCTTGTTCGCGGTCGTCTCTTCACCGTTGACGATGATGACATCGGTCACGGTAATGCATTGCCTTCCGGCAGCGCCATTGGCGGCCACTTCGGTGCTGCGCGCGGTGATGGTGGACGTGCCCGACACATCCTCGCGCGTGGCAGACGTCCACGAAGACGTGCTGCCGACCTTTTCACCCCGCGTCGCCTCGATCGTCGCGGCGGCGGCCTGCTTCTGCTCTTCCGGGTCCAGACGGCAGGCGATCGCATTGGTCAGCGTATCGGCCACTTCCGCCGATGGGAAAAAGCGCGAAAGCCCGGCAGACCCCGCCGCCCGGCTGACGCTTTGCCCGATGAAGCCGCCAAGGATCGACGAGCCCGCGCTCTTGCTCTTGCCCTTGGGGCATCCATCGGCATCGGCCTTGGGCGCCGTGGCGGCGCGCGGCAGCGAGGGGATGCTGAATCCGCCGAACTGCGCCGAAGCCTGCGTGCAAAGCAGGGCGCTGGCAGCAAGCGTGGCGGCGATACGCATAGGCAGATTGGGCGAAACACGCATCCTGATCGGTCCTGGTCCTGAAACTGTCCTGCGCCGCGTAGCGCATCGAACGCTAGCAAGCCTGTGATCTTCGTCAATCGTCGCGCGACAGACCGCGTCCCGCAGGCCATCCAATGGCACAGCGCGTCTTCGGACACGAAAAAAGCCGCCCGGAGGCGGCTTGTTCGGGGAAATGGTGGAGCCTAGCGGGATCGAACCGCTGACCTCCTGCATGCCATGCAGGCGCTCTCCCAGCTGAGCTAAGGCCCCAATTTCCATCCGGTTTGCCGTGGGAACGAACCGGCCCGGCGGTCTGTGTCGCCGGGAGCCGCGCCTCTAAGAGAAGCGATCCCGGCTGGCAAGACCATTTTTCAATGCCCCGCGCTTTTTTGCCACGGGGCGCGGCCTGCACTGCGCGCGGCGGGGCGCGCCCTTGCACGCCCGCGCCAGCACGCTGCGCGAATCACACTTCGTCGTCGTTGCCTTCGTGGCCGGGCACGCCCAGATCGTCGTCGCCGCCAAGATCCACGTCGTTGTCCGGGGAATCGCCATCGTCGTCGATGTCCAGATCCTCGTCCGCCAGATCGACGTCGGGAGCGACATCGGCCTTTTCCTTCTGGATTTCCTCATAGGGAATCGGCTGCTTCGACTTGAGCACCGGGTCCGGGTGCCAGGCATACTTGCATTCAACGCAAGCCACCGGATCATCCTTGCCCATGTCGTAAAAGCGGGTGCCGCACTTCGGGCAGGTGTGCTTTGCGCCCCATTCCGGCTTGACCATGAAACGTCCTCAAGTCTGGCCCGGCACGCATCGTGCGCACCCGGCGGAAAAACTGCACGCTTGACCGCTCCGCATCGCTTGCGGAATCAAGAGAGCGCGCGCCTTGCCATAGGCGCGTGTCGCTGTCAAAAGCCGCGCGCCCCAACCCCGGTTTCTTTGCGCGAAAGATGGTCCAGACCTTGTCTTCCCCCGATCCTGCCCATGGTAATGCACAGCCCCGGCCGCGCCGTTTCAGCCCCTGCGGCCCGCTGACCGGCACGATCCGCGTCCCCGGTGACAAATCCATCAGCCACCGTTCGATCATGCTGGGCGCTCTGGCCGTGGGCGAAACCCGCGTTACCGGCCTGCTCGAAGGCGAAGACGTGCTGTCCACCGCCGCCGCGATGCGGGCGATGGGCGCAACCATCACGCGCGACGATAGCGGCACCTGGCACGTCCACGGGGTTGGCACCGGCGGCCTGCTGCAACCGCAACAGGCGCTGGACATGGGCAATTCCGGCACTTCAACCCGCCTGCTCATGGGTCTTGTCGCCAGCCACCCGATCACCGCGACGTTCATTGGCGACGGCAGCCTGTCGAAACGCCCGATGGGCCGGGTGATCGACCCGCTTTCGATGATGGGCGCGGCCTTCACCGCCAGCCCCGGTGGCCGCCTGCCGCTGACGCTGCGCGGGATTTCACCGGCCGTGCCGATCGAATACCGCCTGCCCGTGGCCTCTGCCCAGGTAAAAAGCGCGGTGCTGCTGGCCGGTCTGAACACGCCAGGCGTTACCACGGTCATCGAACCCGTGCCCACGCGCGACCATTCGGAGCGCATGCTGCGCGGTTTCGGCGCGGAACTGGACGTCGAGATCGCCGCCGATGGCGCACGGGTCATCCGTCTGCGCGGTGAAGCCGAATTGCAGCCGCAGGATATCGTCGTGCCCGGCGATCCCTCGTCGGCCGCGTTCTTCGTGGTCGCCGCCCTGCTGGTCGAAGGATCGGACCTGCTGATCGAGAACGTCGGCCTCAACCCGACCCGCGCCGCGCTGTTCGACGTGCTGCGCCAGATGGGCGGCAGTATCGAGGAAGTGGCCCGGCGCGATGTCGGGGGAGAGCCGGTGGCCGACTTGCGCGTGCGCCATTCGCCGCTGACCGGTATCACCGTCGATCCCGCCGTTGTGCCGAGCATGGTTGACGAGTTTCCGGTGCTGTTCGTCGCCGCCGCGCTGGCCAGCGGGCGCACGGTGACCACCGGCCTTGAAGAGCTGCGCGTCAAGGAATCCGACCGGATCAGCGCAATGCGCGCCGCGCTGGAACTGGCCGGTGCAACGGTTACCGAAACGGAAGACGGCCTGATCATCGAGGGCACCGGCGGCGCCCCCCTGCCCGGCACCGCGCCGGATGCAAGCGTTGCCACGCACCTTGACCACCGCATCGCCATGAGCATGGCGATTGCCGGGATCGCCAGCCATGGCGGCGTGGCCGTGGACGATACCCGGCCCATCGCCACCAGCTTTCCCCTGTTCGAAAGCCTGCTCGACCAGGCCAGCGGCACGGCGGCGCAATGAACGGAACGCTGGCCAATATCGTGGGCTTCATCGGCATGGGCTGCATCATCTTTGCCTATGGCTATGCCACGCAGCGCGCCTGCCCGAACCCCTTCGTCCAGCACGGCGTCAACCTTGCCGGGGCGGCGCTGCTGACGGTTTCGCTGCTGGTGAACATGAACCCGGCTTCGCTGGTGCTGGAGTTCTTCTGGGCGGCCATCGCCATCTGGGGGCTGGTGAAGGCGTGGCGTGCGCGCAGGACCACGCCATGATCATCGCCGTCGACGGACCGACCGCATCGGGCAAGGGCACGATTGCCAGGGCGCTGGCCGCGCATTTCGGGCTGCCGCATCTCGACACCGGGCTGCTTTACCGCGCAGTCGGACGGCAGGTGATCCTGAACGGCGCCAACCCTGACGATCCCGCCGCCGCGCTTGCCGCCTGTACTTTCCCCGAAAGCCTGCTGGACGATCCCGAACTGCGCAGCGAGGAAACGGGCGGATACGCAAGCCGCGTTTCGGTGCACCCGGCGGTGCGCGCGGCGCTGCTGGCGCGGCAGCAGGCCTTTGCGAACCAGCCCGGCGGCGCAGTGCTCGACGGGCGCGACATCGCCACGGTGATCGCCCCCCATGCCGACGCCAAGCTGTTCGTCACCGCCAGCGTCAGCGCGCGCGCGATGCGCCGCTGGGTGGAGATGCGCGGGCTGGGCAAGGACGTGGCGCGCGCGACCATCGAAGCCGACCTTGCCGAACGCGACGAACGCGACCGCAACCGTGCCGAAGCCCCGCTGCGGCAGGCAAACGGCGCGGCGCTGCTGGATACATCGAACCTGACGAAGGAAATGGCCGTGGCAACGGCGATTGCGCTGGTGGAGAAGCAGGTGGCAGCGCGGGGGTAAGTGGTTGCGCGGCTGAAAGGCTGCACGCGCTGCAATACCCCACCGCAGTCGCCCACACCCCCCTCGCCCTCAAACCAACCCGTCACGCTTCAAACCCAACCTTCCCCCCTCAAAGCCAACCGTCACCATGAGCTTGTCTCAGGGTCCATCCCTCGGCACGCAGGGGGCATGCCGGACGAAAAACAACCCTGCGTCTACATTCTCGCAAGCGGCCACTACGGCACCCTCTACATCGGCGTGACGTCAGACCTGATGAAACGGCTCTGGCAACATCGTGAAGGCGCGCTTCCCGGTTTCACCGCAGATCACGGCGTAAAACGCCTCGTCCACTTCGAACTGTTCGGCGACATGGAGCGGGCGATAAGCCGCGAAAAGCAGCTCAAGAACTGGCGACGCCAGTGGAAGATCAATCTGATCAACGAGGTAAACCCCGAATGGCGGGATTTGGCAGTGGGGCTAGGGTTTGAGCCGTTGGCGTAGTGTCACGGGAAATGCACCTGAACCGCAGGCCAGCACAACCAAACAGGCTGACACAAAGCCCGTTCGGCAACCCACCCCTAAAGCCCCGTCATGCTGAACTTGTTTCAGCATCCATCCCTCCCTAACCAGCGTCCGCGCGTGGGGAGAAATGGACCCTGAAACAAGTTCAGGGTGACGGTGATTGGTAAAGGGTAAGCCGCAAAAATATCGCAAATAGCGTCAGTCGCAGACTGGTGAGGCTGCGGCATTTAGGAATCGCTCGGTTTCTTATTCACGATATGGAGCGCTTTAGCCGGTATCGAAGCAGAGACTGGGATTTAAACTCGCACTTCCCGACGCTTGATACATATCGACAAATGATCCGCGTCTTTGAACCCATCCGACAGACTCTTATTGGCCGCAAAATGTCACTCGATGAATTGACAAGCGTCCTCAGACTTCACCAAAAGAAATAGCAGTATAAGCGCCAGAGGAACCTGTCGCTTCACCCCCATTTTCCTTGCATTTCCCGGCCCATCCGCCTAAGCGCCGCCGGTCTGCGCGGGCTTTTGCCGGCAAGGATGCCTTCGTCCGCATGCGGCGGCGGGGGCGGTTCGGCCCTTTTTGGCCCACGGCCCGCATGGGGCGGTTCGTGGAGGAAAGACCGGCGGAAACAACCGCCTGGCCGGGAACATAGATACAGGAAGCTCTGATAATGGCTACCAACCCGACGCGCGACGATTTCGCCGCGCTGCTTGACGAATCGCTTGGCGGAGCCGCCAACGGTGGCTTTGAAGGCCGCGTCGTCAAGGGCACCATCACCGCCATCGAAAACGACAAGGCCGTCATCGACGTGGGCCTGAAGAGCGAAGGCCGCGTGGCCCTGCGCGAATTCGCCGCCCCCGGCCAGCCGCACGGCCTTTCGGTCGGCGACGAAGTCGAAGTCTACGTCGACCGCGTCGAAAACGCCGACGGCGAAGCAATGCTTTCCCGCGACCGCGCCCGCCGCGAAGCCGCATGGGACAAGCTCGAAAACGAATTCGGTGAAGGCAAGCGCGTCGAAGGCGTGATCTTCGGCCGCGTCAAGGGCGGCTTCACCGTCGATCTCGACGGCGCCGTGGCCTTCCTCCCCGGCTCGCAGGTCGATATCCGCCCGGTCCGCGACGTGACCCCGCTGATGGACATGCCGCAGCCGTTCCAGATCCTGAAGATGGACCGCCGCCGCGGCAACATCGTCGTTTCGCGCCGTGCGGTGCTGGAAGAAACCCGCGCCGAACAGCGTTCGGGTCTGATCCAGAACCTCAAGGAAGGCCAGATCATCGACGGCGTGGTCAAGAACATCACCGATTACGGTGCGTTCGTGGACCTCGGCGGCATCGACGGCCTGCTCCATGTCACCGACATGAGCTACAAGCGCGTCAACCACCCGTCGGAAGTCATCGCCATCGGCGATACCGTCAAGGTGCAGATCATCCGCATCAACCAGGACACGCAGCGCATCAGCCTGGGCATGAAGCAGCTTGAAAGCGATCCCTGGGATGGCGTTGTCGCCAAGTACCCGGTGGGTGCAAAGCTTTCGGGCGTTGTCACCAACATCACCGAATACGGCGCCTTCGTCGAACTGGAAGCGGGCATCGAAGGCCTGGTCCACGTTTCGGAAATGTCGTGGACCAAGAAGAACGTCCACCCCGGCAAGATCGTTTCGACCTCGCAGGAAGTCGACGTGCTGGTGCTCGAAGTCGACAGCGACAAGCGCCGCATCAGCCTGGGCCTCAAGCAGGCGCAGCAGAACCCGTGGGAAGCCTTCGCCGAAAAGCACCCGGTCGGTTCGACCGTGGAAGGCGAAGTCAAGAACGCCACCGAGTTCGGCCTGTTCATCGGGCTGGATGGCGATGTCGATGGCATGGTCCACATGTCGGATATCGCATGGGGCATTTCGGGCGAAGACGCGCTGGCGCTGCACCGCAAGGGTGAACAGGTTTCGGCCGTCGTTCTCGATGTCGATGTCGACAAGGAACGCATCAGCCTGGGCATGAAGCAGCTTGAAAAGGGCGCTCCTGCCGCTGGCGGCACCTCGGCCAGCTCGGCCGGTTCGCTGCGCCGTGGCGAAGTCGTCACCGTCACTGTCCTTGAAGTGCGCGATGGCGGGCTGGAAGTGCAGGCTGGCGAAGACGGCGCGACCGGCTTCATCAAGCGTTCGGACCTTGGCCGCGACCGTGACGAACAGCGTCCCGACCGCTTCCAGGTTGGCCAGAAGCTCGATGCCATGGTCACCGGCTTCGATCGTTCCAAGAAGCCCAACTTCTCGGTCAAGGCGCGTCAGCTCCATGAAGAGAAGGAAGCGGTGGAACAGTACGGTTCGTCGGATGCCGGTGCTTCGCTGGGCGACATCCTCGGCGCCGCGCTGAAGGCCAAGCAGTAAGCCTGATGCCCCGGCGGAGCGTTCCGCCGGACACGCAAGGCAAAGCCCGTCCGGAGCGATCCGGGCGGGCTTTTGCTTTGTCCGCCGCACCTCGCTAGAACCGCCGCATGACCTTGCAGATCCACCAGTTCCCGTGCCTGTCCGACAACTACGGCTTCCTTGTCCACGATCCGGCGAGCGGCGAAACCGCCTGCATCGACACGCCCGATGCCGATGCCTGCCTGCGCGAAGCGGCGGCGCAGGGGTGGACCATCACGCAGATCTGGAACACGCACTGGCATCCCGATCATGCCGGCGGCAATGCCGCGATCAAGGCCGCCACCGGCTGCACCATCACTGCCCCGGCAGCCGATGCCGCCAAGATCGAAGGCATTGACCGCACCGTGGCGCAGGGCGACAGCGTGGCCCTGGGCGCGTTTACCGCGCAGGTGATCGACGTGGGCGGGCATACGCTGGGCCATTGCGCCTACCACCTGCCCCAGGCCGCTGTAGCCTTCGTGGGCGATGCGCTGTTCCCGCTCGGCTGCGGCCGCATGTTCGAAGGCACGCCCGGTCAGTTCTGGGCCAGCCTTTCGCGCCTCAAGGCGCTGCCGCCCGCCACCACGCTCTACAGCGCCCACGAATATACCCAGTCCAACGCGCGCTTCGCGCTTCATGCCGATCCGGCCAATGCCGCACTGCAAGCCTATGCCGCAGCGGTCGATGCGCGCCGCGCCGCCGGGCAATGGACCGTGCCGACCACGCTGGAGCGGGAACTGGCGGCCAACCCGTTCCTGCGCGCCGATGCGCCGGACATGGCTGCGCGCTGGGGCGGATCATCCCCGCAAGAGACGTTTGCCGCCCTGCGCGCGGCGAAGGACTCTTTCCGCTGACGCAGTTCCTGCTACAGCGCGGTTGACCGGGGAGCGCCAATGCCGAACGACAGGAAGATCATCCGCGTGACGTCGTTCGACGTTGCCGAAGCGGCGGGCGTGAGCCAGTCCACCGTCAGCCGCGCGCTGGCGGGCGATACCTCGATCAGCGAACCAACGCGCCTGCGCGTGACGGAGGCCGCCCGCCGGCTGAACTATCAGGTGGATGAAAACGCCGCCCGCTTGCGCCGGGGCCGCACCGGCACGCTGGCGCTGGTGATGATCTGCCGCGAAGGGCAGGACCGCAAGGACATCAACCCGTTCTACTTTTCGCTGCTCGGCTCGATCTGCGCCGCTGCATCGGCGCGCGGTTATGAAACGCTGGTCGCCTTTCAGGACAGTGCGGAAAACTTCTGGGGCCACTTTCAGGAGCGCCGCAAGGCCGACGGCATGATTGTCATCGGCACCTCCACCAACACCCCGGCGTGGGACTATTTCGGCAAGCAGCCGCCGGGCACGCACTGGGTATGCTGGGGTTCCCCCGACAACGGGATGCCATGGGTGCGCAGCGACAACCTTTCCGGCGCCACGCTGGCCACGCGCCATTTGCTGGTGCGCGGCTACCGTCAGATCGTGTGCATAGGATCGGCAACCTCGCCACAGCGACAGTTCCAGGAACGCTACGAAGGCTATGCTGAGGCGATGCGCGCAGCCGGCCTTGAACCCCGTCTGCAGCAGGTCGAGTCCGGCCTCGCCCGCGAAGAACAGGGCCGCCGCGCCGCCGCCGCGCTGTGTGAAAGTGGCGCGCCCTTCGACGCAATCTTTGCGGTGTGCGACGAAATGGCATTGGGTGCGCTCAAGGAACTGACACGGCGCGGCATTGCCATCCCCGGTGCCGTGGGCATCGTCGGGTTCGACGGTATCCGTGCCGGTGGGTGGTCCACGCCGCCGCTGACCTCGGTCGAACCCGATTTCCAGATGGCGGGTACCCTGCTGGTCGACCAGTTGCTGGCGAAGATCAACGGCACGGAAGGATCGGGGCGGCGCGTGCCTGTCAAGCTGGTAGTGCGCGGCTCGACGCGGGCCTGACGAACACCGCGAACATGGCACAGCAAAAAGCCCTCCCGGACCGAACCGGGAGGGCTTTTTTGTTGCCCGACAGAGCGCCGCGAGGCGCCGTCAGATCATCAGTTTACCAGACCGGCAATGGCACCATCGACCAGCGCCTTGTCGGCACCGGCGGAATGGTTCTTTGCGATCAGCTCGCGCGCTGCGGCCGTGGCGGCGTCGGCAGCCTTGGCGCGCAGATCGTCCACTGCGGCACGTTCGGCAGCGCCGATCTTGTCGGCTGCCATCTTTTCACGCCGCGCGATCATCGCCGTAGCGTCTGCTTCGGCCTTGGCAACGATGGCCGCAGCCTCGGTCTGCGCATGGTCGATCATCGCCGCCGCGTCCTTTTCGGCGTTGGCGATCTTGGCGGCGTATTCGGCGCGCAGCTTTTCCGCTTCGGCGCGCAGCACCTTGGCTTCGTCAAGCTGCTTGCGGATCGAGGCAATCTGCTTGTCCAGCCCGCCGGTGATCGCCGCCGGGACTTTCTTGAACACCAGGATGCCAAGGAAGATCAGCATCGAAAGCGCAACCCACGCGCCCGGCCCCAGGCCCAGCGCGGAAGGTTCGACGTGGTGTTCGCCGCCAGCCGGCGCATGTTCGACAACCGCAGTGGTCGCTTCGGCATTAGCCATGGGCGAAAACTCCCTTGACGGCGGCCTGCGCTTCGCTTGCGGGGATCGTCAGACCGGCAACCCGGCTGGCGATATCCTGCGCGGCTTGCGCGGCAACCGCTTCCACTTCACCCAGCGCGGCGGTGCGCGCGGCGGCTATGCGGGCTTCGGCGGCGGCAAGTGTCTGCTCGATAGCAGCACCGGCCGTGGCGAGACGGGCGTCGGTAGCCGCAGCAGCTTCGGCCTTGGCCGCAGCGATCACGGCCTGCGCCTTCGCACGCTGTGCATTGGCCTGTACGCGCCATGCCTCTTCTTGCGCATCGGCGGCGGCCCGCGCCGCTTCTGCGGCGGCAAGATCGTCGGCGATCTGCTTGTCGCGGCCATCCATCGTGGACAGGACCTTGGGCACAGCGCCCCGGCCGATCACGAAGAAGACCACGCCGAAGAACACCAGCAACCAGAAGATCTGGCTGGCATAGGTGGCGGCAAGTTGTTCAATCTGAGGCATCGCGGGTGTCCGGGCGTCAGGCGGCCGGGGCGAACCCCGGCCAGCATTTCAACAATCGGTGACGTTCGTCAGTCCCAGCCGGGCTGCTGAGATGCTTTGCATCACAGCCCGGCTTTGCTCAAGCGCCGAACGGGCTTGAGCCGCATGCAATGGGCAAGCCCACCGCATTGCGGCTTAGGCGACGAAGATCAGGATCATCGCGACGACGAACGAGAGCAGGCCCAGAAGTTCGGCGGCGGCAAAGCCGATGAACAGACGGCCCTGCTGGCTGTCGGCAGCGCCGGGGTTGCGCAGCGCGCCTTCGAGGAACTTGGCGAAAACATTGCCCACGCCGAGCGAGGCAAGGCCGGCGCCAACCGCGGCAAGACCAGCACCGAGCAGCTTTGCGCTTTCTGCGTCCATGTCAAAAACTCCCTTTTAAAATCCGTGTAGGAACAGTGTTTCAAGAAACGATGGGTTGCGGGGTATCAGTGAAGGTTTTCCGCGTCGTTCAGATAGACGCAGGTCAACAGGGCGAAGACGTAAGCCTGAATGCCCGCGACAAGGATTTCCAGCGCGCAGATGCCGATCATCAGCACGAAGCTGGGCACTGCGGCGAGGAAGAACGTACCGGCCCCGGCATTGGTCCCGGAAATGACGAAGCCCGAAAGCACTTCGAGCAGAACGTGCCCAGCCATCATGGCCACGAACAGTCGCAGGCCGAGGCTGAAGGGGCGAACCATGAACGAGATCAGCTCGATCGGAAAGATGATCGGGATCATCGCCACGGGCGTACCGTGCGGCACGAACAGGGAGAAGAAGTGGAAGCCGTGCTTGGCAAAGCCAACGCCGAGCACGATCGCAAAGCTCATGATCGCCAGCACGCCGGTGACCGTGAAGTGGCTGGTTGCGGTGAACGGGTGCAGCCCGAACAGCGCCAGCGGCAGCAGGCCGAGGATGTTGGCGAACAGGATGAAGCCGAACAGCGAGAACACGTAAGGCAGGTACTTGCGACCGGCCTTGCCGATGTTGGCCTGAAGCAGATCGTCGACAAAGCCGGTCATCGCTTCGACCGCCATCTGCCAGCGGCCCGGAACGAGCTGGCTCTTGGCCCCGCCCGCGACGAACACGACCAGCACCGCAGCGGTGATCGCCATCCACAGCGCCGAATTGGTGAACGCGATGTTGAATCCACCGATCGCCCACTGATCGGTCCCGAACAGGTTCTCGATCGTGAACTGGTGTACCGGATCGACCTTGCCTTCGGCCACGCGCTTACCCCGTATCACTCGAATACAACAACAGCGTCCCTCAATCGGGACGCCGGCTCGAAATGCGGATGATGTTCCGGAATGCCACGAAGACCCCCATGAACAGCATCACCAAAAGCCCCCAGGGGCTGGTTCCGGCGAACTGGTCGATGACCCAGCCGATGAACGCGCCGCCTGCAAGTCCGCCAATCAGTTCCGCCAGCACCCGGTTGCCCATGCGGTAATTCGCATCGGTTTCCGCACCTGCTTTCGGACGGTTGCGCTCCTCTTCCCGCTCGCGAAGGGCCTTAAGCCGCTTGTCGAGCGCGTCGATCCGCGCATCCTCACCGATGGGCGCCCCGGACGGATCATCGTTCATGCCATATCCCCTGCCAGTTGCCCGACCGAAGGTGCAGCACACGCGACGGATCATCGCCGAGAGCGCCGCCCCCTTAGGCGGGGGGTTTGTTCGAGTCAACTGCTGCGGATGGACCACCGCGTGCGTTGCAGCAAGCATTCGTCGCAAAAGCAAAAGCCCTTCCCCGCACGAACGGAGAAGGGCCTGGCATGCGATCTGGCAAGCGGACCGGGAAACCGGCCGCGCGTATTCATGGGCAGCGCGAATCGCGCAGCGGCGGGCCGTTGCCGCGCGTCTGCCACGAACCGTCGGGCGCCTGGTACTTTTCACCGGGCTTCGTCTGGTTGATCAGCAGGCAGCCCGAAGTCAGGGCATATTCCTCGACCGTGGCGCTGTTGGCCTTGGCCTTTTCGGCATAGACGGCCTTGCGCTTGATGTTGATGTCCTCGACCACCGCGCGCAAGGCGGCGCTGGGCGATACGACATAGCCCAGATAGCCATCCATCTTTTCACCCACTTCGCCTGCGGCGCGGGCGGCAGCATAGGCCGGATCGCGGGCCTGAGCGGCAGCGATGCCCGGCGCCAGCGATCCGAGTGCGACACTGGCGGCAATGGCGGCGGCAAAAGCGCGCTTGCGCATCGTATTCATGGTCATGTCCACCATCCTCAAATACCTTTCCCGGCCGGATCAGAAGATGTCCGGGTTATCCTCGATCGTGTTGCCCGCATCGGCGGCGAGCCGGTACACGACCTCCTGCTTGATATTGATGTTAAGCTCGATCACGATCGGCTTGTCTGGCGCATTCACCGAAATGCACCCGCCGGTCATCATCGCCACGCCCAACGGCAGCGCCAGCAGGCAGCGTTGCCACAATTGCGTTTCCGCCGTCCCCGATCGTTCGTCCGTCATGGACAGGACCGTTACAGGGTTGGCGGATCGGGTCAATTGCGTGCGTTTCATGGCATGGCTCCGCTTGCGGCAGGCTGAATGGCTGGTTTGCCCAGGTTTATGGTGGCGCGCGTCGTGGCGCCAAGGCGCTGCACCGGACGGCCCTGCGCATCGACAAGGCCGAGCGTGCGCGGATCCTTGATGAACGCCGGATCGTACATCGCCTTGAACGAGGTGATGAGCTGGTAGAACGGCGCGCGGATGTTCACGTTGAACTGGATCGGCAGATTGGCGACCTGCCGCGTCAGGAAATTGCGCCTGGTGCCTTCCCCTTGCCGCACGCCCGAAAACTTCACGTTGGTGACGATCTCGCCTTCTAGGTCCCCGCGCATGGCGATGGTCATCGCATCGTAATCCAGCGACTTGAGCACCTGGAAGGCATAATTCGCCATCGGCGTCAGGTCCTTGTACGTCAGCGCCCCGACATAGGCGACATTGCCGCCAGGCGCCCGCGCCACCAGCTTGCCTTCCTCCAGACGCCCGCCTTTAGCATCGAACACCAGCGGGAACTGCCCGTCGAACGTCCCGGTGGCCGAAAGATTGCCCAGTTCCATCTTTTCGACGAACTTGGCCGCGTCGATGCCATCGACCGTCAGCGTATAACGCCGCGCTTCGGCAATCCCCAGCCGCAGGTCGGTGGGTTCCAGCACCAGCGTGCCGCCCAGGAAAGGCCAGCGCGCATCATGCAGGCGCAGCACCTGATCGGGCAGCAGGGTGACGTCGATCACCCCGTCGGTCACCTCGATGCCGGGATTGATCGCGGCCACCCTGAACCTCTGGTGCGGCGCGGTGACCATGCCGAGCAGGTCGGTAAACTCCAGCGACCCGGTCAGCCCCCTCGCCGGACCGAAGGCAGCGGCGAGGTTGAAGTTTTCGGTGCCGAAGCGGCCGGTGCTCGTCACGCCGCGCCCGGTCCAGTCGATCGCGCCGCGCCCACGGATCACGCCATCGGCATTGGCGACGACGCCGAGGGCAAGCCGGGTCAGATCGGCGGGTTGGAAACCCTTGTCGAAGGTCAGCGCATCAACGATCAGATCGGCATGGCCGCTCGCCGTGGCCAGGTCGTGGCGGATCACGGTGCGGGCAACCTCGCGCGCTGTCGTCGCCTCGCGCAGCGCGGCATTGGCCACGATGCGGTTGTCGGCCAGCGTGAGCGTTGCATCATGGCCGCGCAGCTTTTCAAAGCGTGACGGCTTTAGCCGGTCGGTCAGATCGAAGCCGACATCGGACAGCACCAGCGCGCCCTTGGCAAAGCGCCAGCTTCCGGCGGCATCGGAAAGGTCCAGCGGCACGGCGGCAATCCGGCCTTCGACCCCGCTGAACGTCCCGGCCAGATCCTTGTCCAGCCGGGCGTCCAGCTCGGCCAGGCGCAGGCGGGTTGCGGTATCGTCCGGGCCAAGCGTCACCGTCACGTCACGCGCGTTGAGGAAGCCCGGCCAGGCCAGCCCTACCGCGCCGGTGGACAGCGTCAGCGGCGTCTCGCCCAGCCGTCCCGCCAATGCCAGTCCGGGCGTTCCTGCGGCAACCTTGAGGCCGCCTGCGCCGCTGCGCACAATCGCCCCGCCGCCCGGCGGGCACAGCGCCAGCGCCTGTCCGTCGATCAGGGTTGCGCCGATCGCCAGCCGGTCGAACCGCGCAGTGACGCAGCGCCGCCACAGCGACAGATCGCCGCTGGCAGCATAGGAACCAGTGACCGGCAGGCGCAGGTTCTGCACCGCGCCACCGGGGAACGCGCCCGAAAGTTCCGCCTGCCCGGAAAAGCCCAGCGATCCGTCACCTACCTGCGCGATCATCATCTGCGGGATCGCCAGCCGCGCACCTTCGGCCTGCCATGGGGCCATGGTCAGCCGGAATACCGCGCGGCCGGTGCGGCCCTGCTCCATCCGCCCGACGATGCGGGGCAGCCCAGCGCCGCCCGTGGCGAAGTTTCCGCCAAGCCGCGGCGGACCATCGCCATCGCCGCTGGCAAGCTGAAAGCGCGACAGCGACAGCAACACCTGCCCGCTTCCGCCAACCATCTGCGCCTGTGGGACGACCAGCGCCAGGGCATCGCCCTTGCGGTGCAAGGCGACTTCGCCGGACAGGCGGCTGCCGCGCTCTTCGCGGCGCAACGCCGTGCGCAATTGCGCCAGCAACGGCGCGAACAGCGACCCTTGGGCACCATCATAAGCCGCAGCCAGCGCGCGTTCGGTCGCCGCACCCTGGCGCAGCCCCTCACCCTCGATCGCGCCGCGAAACTCGGCCTTGCGCAAGCCATCGCGCGCACGGATCGCGCCCTCCAGCCCCAGCAGACCGATGTTGACCCCCTGGCTGCGCACGCCTCCGGCGTTGGCCGCGACCCGCCCGGTCAGCGCACCGTCGCGCCAGCCCAGCCGCGCGTCGAGCGCCAGCGATCCGGCCGCAAGGCCGGGCAGCGCCAGATCGGCGGTGCGCAGACCCGCATCACCGGTCACGCCACCCAGATCCTTGTCCGCCTGCACATCGAGTTGCAGCGCAGATGCCCCGATGCGCGTGCCGTCTTCGCAAGCCAGCCCGGCCAGCTTCAATGGCCCGGACAGCGCCGGGCGTTGCGCCGCGATGGAGATCTTGCCGAACAGGCTGGCGTTGTCGGCCGTGCAGCCGTTCCCCACCAGACGCGGCGCGCGTGCCCCGATGGTGCCCGCAAACCCATCCTGCAAACCTCCGCTGCCATCAAGCGCAAGGCCGATCTTGCCGTAATCGGTCAGCAGCAACCCGCCGCCATCCCGGATGGTAAGGTTCAGACGCGGCAAGGTGAACGGCGCGTTCGGATCGGACGGTGCAAACAGCAGCGTGTCGAGCGCACCAAAGCTCAGCTTTCCGCGCAGGTATTCGCCATAGAGCCTTGGTTTATCGAGCGTAACTGCGCCAATCGTCGGTGTACCCAGACGGTATTCGATGGTCAGCGCGACACGCTCGATCGTCATGTCCGGGCGCGCGGGATCACCGATCACGACATTGCGCAAGACCTGCTGTCCGGGGCCGATGCTTTCGATCCGGTACGTTGCAGGCAGGCCCAGATCGCGCAATTGCGTGGCGATCACCCGGTCGGCAATGCTTTCGCGCGCCAGCCACAGCCCGCCGGACAGAACCGCAACCACGCCCGCCGTCGCCACGCCTGCACGCCGCCAGCGCCGCGGTCTGGCAGCGGCGGGAGAGTCAGGTTCCGCCATTTCGAAACGATCTGCCATTGGCCCCCTTCTTGCGCACTCCCCCGGCTTGGGCAATGCAAAGCATGCAACGTCCGAACAGGAAAGCGGTGCCCGCAGAACGTGCCATGGCCGACCAGACCCGACTCTTTCCTGAACAAGCCGCCGCCGATGGCAAAAAGGCGGCGATGGATGGCGGCGATCCGTCCGGGCACCGCGCACGGCTGCGCAAGCGCCTGATGACCGGTGGCGAAGACGCGCTGGCAGACCACGAAGTGATCGAATATCTGCTGATGGTGGCCCGGCCGCGCATCGACACCAAACCGATTGCGCGGTCGCTGATCCAGCGTTTCGGCAACCTGGCGGGCGTGCTCAACGCCGATCCGCAGGCGCTCGCGCTTCACCCCAACATGGGGGACACCAGCGCGGCGGCGCTGCGCATCGTGGCGCTGGCGGCACGAAGGCTGGCGCGGACCACGGTGCGCGAACAGCCGGTGCTGTCAAACTGGCAGGCGCTGCTCGATTACCTGCACATCGACATGGCGCATCTGACCATCGAGCGCGTGCGCGTGCTGTACCTGAACACCCAGAACATGCTGATCCACGACCATCTCGTCAGCGAAGGTACGCTTGACGAAAGCGCGATCTACACGCGCGAGGTCATCCGCAAGGGGTTGGACCTTGGCGCGGCCGCGATGATTCTTGTCCACAACCATCCATCGGGATCGCCCAGGCCCAGCCGGGCGGATATCCAGATCACCGGCAAGATCTGCGAAGCCGCGCGGGTGATGGGCATGGTCGTGCACGATCACATCGTAATAGGGCGCGAAGGCCACGTCTCGCTCAAGACGCAAGGGCTGATGTAGCCCGTCCGGGATGCATACAGCGCGATTTCGGCGGTTCTAGATCGCCTTCTCGCCCGCTTTGCCGACCGATTCGATATCGCGCCCCAGCCCCTTGACCGTGTTGCATCCGGCCAGCACCAGCGAAAAGCCAAGCGCGGCCACGACCAGAACCTTGTGAACCATTTTCTTCGTCTCTCTTTCCGCCAGCCGCAGCGCGCGGCGCTTCACCCTTGCGCATAATCTCCGGCGTTCCGGCAGGCAATCGCCACGCGACGACCAGCTTGCCACCGGACCTGCGCGTGCGCCATGGATGGGCCAGGCTGCGGGGGCAGCAGATCACATGGGTCGGGAACAGCACGCCTTGCACTATCGCCGCGACATCGAAGGCTTGCGCGCACTTGCGGTCATCCCGGTGCTGCTCTTCCATGCGCATGTTCCGGGGCTTGACGGCGGCTATGCCGGTGTGGACATCTTCTTTGTCATCAGCGGTTACCTGATAACCGCCACGATCCTTGCCGATATCGCTGCCGGCCGCTTTACCCTGCGCGGCTTCTACGAACGGCGCGCCCGCAGGCTTCTGCCCGCGCTGTTCGCGGTCCTTGCCGCCAGCACGATCGCCGCCGCGTTGGTGATGATCCCCGGCGATTACCGCAACCACGCGCAGGCGCTGGGGGCGGTGGCGCTGTTTGCCGCCAACCTGTTGTTTGCGATCAAGGTCGACTATTTCGACAGTACCGAAGGGTTCCAGCCGCTGCTGCACCTGTGGAGCCTTGCAGTGGAAGAACAGTTCTACCTGCTGTTCCCGCTGGCGCTTCTGGCCGTTGCACGGGCGAGGGGCGGCTGGCTTCAACCCCGTGTGCTTTTTGCGTTGCTGACCGGGGTGGCGCTGGCCAGCCTTGCGCTTGCCGCGCAGTTTGCCCCGCAGCACCGCGAATGGGCCTTCTTCCTGTTGCCGACACGGATGTGGGAATTGCTGGTCGGGGGCGCCCTGGCGGCGCTTCCCGTCGCAAGGCGGTCGCATGGCGGTGCGTCCCTGCTCGGTCTGGCGATGATCGTCGGCGGCTTCGCCGTGATCGGACCGCAGACCCCCGCCCCCGGCCCGATGTTTCTGTTGCCGACGCTGGGCACTGCGCTGGTGCTGCGCCACTGCGGACCGGCCACGCTGGCCGGACGCCTGCTGTCGCTGCGCCCGGCGGTGGCCATCGGTGGTGCATCCTATGGCATCTACCTGTGGCACAATCCGCTGCTGGCGTTCCTCGATTACGTCTGGTTCGGGCCGATGCCCTGGCCGCTCGTGGCGGCGGCGCTGCTTCTTGCCGTCACCCTTGGCTTTGCATCGCTGCACCTGATCGAACGCCCGGTCCGCCAGCGCCAACGGCTGCGCAGCGGGCGGGCGATTTTGGTGTTCAGTGCAGGCGGCATGGCGCTGGCGCTTGCGGTCGGCCTTGCCGGGCATTGGCGCGTGCTGCCCGGCCCGGACCGGACCAACGCCGCCAGCCTTGCCGCCAGCAGCATCGCAATCCCCCCACGCCCGGCCTTCGTCCTTTATGGCGACAGCCATGCCCGGCAATACCACGCCGCGCTCTCCGCACGCTTTGGTCCCGGTGCGCTGCTGAGCGAATCCGCCTGCCTTTCGTTGCCGGGCATGAGCAACCAGCCCTATGCCGATGCCCAGACGCACGCCTGCATGGGCCTTGTGGACCAGCTCGTCGCGCTGATGCGCAAGGAACGCGTCCGCACGCTCTACTGGGCACAGCGATGGGAACGCCCGCTGTTTGCAACCGGCAGTTTCGCACCGATGGGATCGACGGCGGATGCGGGTTCGGCGCGGCTGACAGACGCGATACGCCGCCTGATCGCGCAACTGCCGCCGGGCACGCGCATCGTGCTGATCGGAAACGTACCCACCGCCGCGGCCGCCGCGCCGCAACTGGCCGGTGGCTTGCCGCGCTGCCGCCGCTACCTCAACGTTTCCTGCCCCGTGCGCTTTGCCGCAAGCAGGGCCGAAGCGCGCAGCATCAACGCCGCGCTTGCGGCATTTGCCGCGCGCACGCCGGGCGTCGCTTATGCCGATACGGCGCGCGCACTGTGCGAAGGTGACACCTGCCACGTGGAACGCGATGGCCGGATGATCTATGCCGACGACACGCACCTGACACCCTGGGCCGCGCGCGCCGTGGTTGCCGGGTTTCCCGCGCCATAACCGGCCAGCACCCCGCACCCGTATTCAGCAAGGCGGTACTTTTCCTGAATGGAAGGCCATCGCCCCTTGCCTTCGCGGTGGTCAGACCCTAGCGGCGCGGCAATACGCAAACCCTGTTCACGATACGGAGTCGACCATGGTCCCCCGCTACGCCCGCCCCGCGATGACCGCGATCTGGGAACCGGAAGCACGCTATCGCATCTGGTTCGAGATCGAGGCCCATGCCACCCAGAAGATGGGCGAACTCGGCGTTGTCCCGCCCAGCGGCGCCAAGGCACTGTGGGACTGGTGGGCAACCAACCCGGTGATCGACGTCGAAGCCATCGACGCGATCGAGGCCGTGACCAAGCATGACGTGATTGCGTTCCTCGACTGGGTCGCCAAGGCAGTCGGCCCCGAAGCGCGCTTCATGCACCAGGGCATGACCAGCTCCGACGTGCTGGACACCACGCTGGCGGTCCAGCTCGCTCGCGCATCGGACATCCTGATTGCCGATATCGACGCCCTGCTCGCCGCGATCAAGCGCCGCGCGTTCGAACACAAGTACACGCCGACCATCGGCCGCAGCCACGGCATCCACGCCGAACCGACGACGTTCGGCAAGAAGATGGCCGAAGCCTATGCCGAGTTCACGCGTTGCCGCGCACGGCTTGTCGCGGCGCGGGCGGAAGTGGCCACCTGCGCGATTTCGGGCGCGGTCGGCACCTTTGCCAACATCGACCCTGCGGTGGAAGAATACGTCGCCGAAAAGCTGGGCCTGGCGGTGGAGCCGGTTTCCACCCAGGTGATCCCGCGCGATCGGCACGCCATGTTCTTTGCCACGCTGGGCGTGATCGCCAGCAGCATCGAACGTCTGGCCACCGAAGTGCGCCACCTGCAGCGCACCGAAGTGCTCGAAGCGGAAGAATACTTCTCGCCGGGGCAGAAGGGTTCGTCGGCCATGCCGCACAAGCGCAACCCGGTGCTGACCGAAAACCTGACCGGGCTGGCGCGCGTCGTCCGCTCGGCTGTCACGCCCGCGCTGGAAAACGTGGCGCTGTGGCACGAACGCGACATCTCGCATTCGTCGGTCGAACGCTTCATCGGCCCCGACGCCACGATCACGCTGGACTTCGCGCTGGCGCGGCTGACCTCGGTGATCGACAAGCTGGTGGTCTACCCGGAACGGATGCGCAAGAACCTCGACAAGATGGGCGGCCTGGTCCACTCGCAGCGCGTGCTGCTGGCGCTGACCCAGGCCGGGCTCGAACGCGACACATCGTACCGGCTGGTGCAGCGCAACGCGATGAAGGTGTGGGAATCCGACGGTCAGCTCAACCTGATGGAGCTGCTCAAGGCCGACCCCGAAGTGACCGCCGCGCTGAGCGCCGAACAGATCGAGGAAAAGTTCAATCTCGATTACCACTTCAAGGCGATAGACACGATCTTCGAGCGCGTATTCGGCGAAGCGTGACCGGCAGGGCCGTGCCGGGCACGGCCTGAACGCCGGGGACTGGCCAAGACTGCGCGGCTCGCCTAGCATCGGCCGGACGCGAGGGAGATGGAGCGAGACGCATGGCAATGCTGCGCACGATTATCTGGGTACTCATTTTTGCCACGCTGGCCGCGTTCAGCGCCGCCAACTGGCAACCGGTCGAAGTGCGTATCTGGGAAGGATTGCTGCTCGAAACCCGGCTTCCGGCGCTGGTGATCGCCGCCTTCCTGCTGGGGCTGCTGCCGATGTGGCTGCTCTATCGCGCCACGCGCTGGCGGCTGGCACGGCGCATCGCCAGCCTTGAAGCCTCGCTCAATGCCCGCACCGCGCCCTCGCTCAGCTCGACCAGCCTTGACGCTGCATCCCCGCAAACTACCGCGCCGGCGCACAATGGCGATTATCAGACAGGCACCACACCGTGAGCAACCCGATCTACCTTGCCCTTGACCTGCCCCGGCTCGATGCCGCCATCGCACTGGCGCAAAAGGTGCGCAGCCATGTCGGCGGGCTGAAGCTGGGGCTGGAGTTCTTCTGCGCCCATGGCCACCATGGCGTGCACGAACTGGCCAAGGTCGGCCTGCCGCTCTTTCTCGATCTCAAGCTGCACGATATTCCCAACACCGTGGCGGGCGCGATGCAGGCGATCCATGTGCTGGAACCGGCGATTGTCACGGTCCATGCATCGGGCGGGCGGGCGATGATGGAAGACGCCAAGGCTGCGGCAGGCGAACATACCAGGGTCGTGGCGGTCACCGTGCTGACCAGCCTCGACGATGGCGACCTGAACGGCATGGGCGTGGCCGGATCGGCGCACGATCAGGCGCTGCGCCTTGCCGATCTGGCGCGCGAAGCCGGGCTGGATGGCATTGTCTGTTCGGGCCATGAAGTCGGGGCCATCCACAAGACATGGAAGAACGGCTTCTTCGTCGTGCCGGGCCTGCGCCCTGCGGACGGCAAGCTGGCCGACCAGAAACGCACGATGACCCCCCGCGCGGCGCGCGATGCGGGCGCCAGCGTGCTTGTCATCGGCCGCCCGATCAGCCGTGCGGAAGATCCCGTCGCCGCTGCCCGCGCCATCGAAGCCACGCTTTGATCCGATGATCCGCTTCCGGCTGGCCCGCGCAACCGATGTTCCGGCGCTGCGCCAGCTTGTCGAACGCGCCTATCGCGGCGAAAGCGCGCGGGGCGGCTGGACGCATGAAGCGGACCTGCTCGACGATGAACGCACCAGCGACGCCGAACTGGCAGCCGCAATCGCAGACCCGGCACGACGCGTTCTGCTCGCGGAAATCGCCGGGCGGCTGGCAGGCACCGTGCAGATTGCCGACCTTGGGCAGGGCCGCGCCTACCTTGGCATGCTCTGCGTCGACCCGGACCTTCAGGCCGAAGGGCTGGGCCGCGCGCTGATTGCCGATGCCGAAGACACAGCCACGCAGGACTTCGGCGCCACGGTAATGGAAATGACCGTGATCGACGCGCGGACCGATCTGATCGCGTGGTACGAACGGCGCGGCTATGTCCGCACCGGCGAAACGCGCCCCTTCCCCTATGGGGAGGCTATTCCCTTGCAGATGGCCGTTCTGGAACGAAGCCTGCGCTGAACGGTTCATTCCGGCGAAACGTCTGCCCGGCCACAACCGGGACACGAAGACCATCACCCGGAGAATGCCTTTGCTGAAGTCCCGTTTCCTGTTCGCCGCGGCGCTGGCCGCAACCCTGCCCATCGCGGTGCACGCCCAGACCGCGCCCATGGCCGCATCGCCGGTTCCGGTCGTCAGCCCCGGCCATGCCCTGCTCAGCATTGCCGCCGAAGGCAAAACGGTGCGCGCGCCCGATCTTGCAGTATTCAATGCAGGAGTCACCACGCAAGGCGCCACCGCCGCCGTGGCGCTGGCCGAAAATGCCAGCCGGATGACCGCCGTGATCGCCGCGCTGCGCAAGGCCGGGATTGCCGAGCGCGATATCCAGACCAGCAACCTGTCGATCAACCCGGTCTATCGCCAGCCACGCATCGCCGATACTGCGACCGAGGAGCGTGAACCCGCCATTGTCGGGTATCAGGCAACCAATCAGGTTTCCGTACGCCAGCGCAAGCTCGACCAGTATGGCAAGGTGATCGATACGCTGGTTGCGGCAGGCGCCAACCAGGTGAACGGACCGTCCTTCCAGATCGACCAGCCCGATGCGGCGCTTGACGAAGCGCGGCGCGAAGCCATGAAAACGGCCCGTGCGCGCGCAGACCTTTATGCCGGAGCGGCTGGCTTGCGCGTGGTCCGCGTGCTGACCATCAGCGAAAACGGCGGGTGGTCGCCGCCCCAGCCGCAAGTGATGTTCGAACGCTCGGCCATGGCCGGGGCGCCAAAATCATCGCCGGTAGCCGCAGGGGAGCTTGAACTGACGGTAACCGTCAACGTCACCTACGAGCTGGCGCCCTGAACCTCGGCGTTTGACATGATCGGCGCGTTGGCCCTAACGCGCCGATCATGCCTGCACCCGATATCAAGATCTGCGGCGTGCGCACGCGCGCCGCGCTGGAAGCCACGATCAAGGCACGGGCGAGCCACGTCGGCTTCAACTTCTTCCCGCCCTCGCCGCGTTTCCTTGCGCTGGCCGATGCGCCTGCCCTGGCCAATCAGGCGCACGGGCACCTGACGAAAGTGGGCGTTTTCGTCGATGCCGATGATACCCGCCTGGCCGAGGCGGTCACCGCCGCCCGGCTCGATGCGATCCAGCTTCACGGCAAGGAAACACCCGAACGCGCCGCCGCGCTGCGCGCGCGCTTCGGCATTCCGGTGTGGAAGGTGATCTCGGTCGCCGGGCCGGACGACATCGCCAAGGCCCAGGCCTTTGCAGGCGCGGCCGACTTTCTCCTGTTCGATGCCAAGACGCCGCGCAATGCCGCCCTGCCCGGCGGTCTGGGGCTGGTGTTCGACTGGGGTCTGCTGGGCACCTATCGCGGCGCGCTGCCCTGGGGGCTGGCGGGCGGGCTTTCCCCGGCAAACGTAGCCGACGCCGTGCGCGGCACGGGCGCAAGCCTCGTCGATGTATCGTCCGGCGTGGAAAGCGAACCGGGCATCAAGGACGATGAACGCATCCGCACCTTCTGCTTCAACGCCCGCAACGCCTGAAACCGGCACGCCGCTGGCGCGCACAACGAAAACGGGCGGCCTCCCGGAGAAGACCGCCCGCATCGCTCTGAAAAGCCCGGAGGCGTTACATCAGAACTTGACGCCAACGCCAACGACAACCGCGTCGAGATCGGTCAGCGCCGCGTTGTCAGCGAAGAAGTGACGGTATTCGAGCTTGCCATACAGCTTGCCGAAAGCCTGCTGGTAGCCAGCGCCGAGGCTCCACGCACCGTCGCAGAAATCGCAGTTTTCGGTGTTGTAGCCGCCGATGGCATAGACCTTCGACGCTTCGGTGACCTTCGCGCCCAGACGGCCGTTGAAGCCGAAGCTGACCTTGGTGCCCGACGTCAGGATCTTGTCGGCCGAAACTTCGGCGCCAGCGAAGGCCATGCTGCCGAGGTCGAAGTCGTAACCGGCGGCAACGCCAGCGACTGCTTCGGTGTTGCCCTTGTTCCAGATGGCGCCGCCGCGCGCTTCGACGCGGGCTTCGTTGGCAAGAGCCGGAGTAGCCGCAACCAGCGACGCGGCGAGAGTAAGAAGAACCAGACGCATAATAGTAACTCCTGTCATGCAGACCCCTTCTTTGTCGGGGGCGATGTGCAGGTAGGGTTGCGACAGTTCCGTGACAATGCGGAAGATCACACTTTTATCAAAAGCTTCGATCAATGTTGCATCTGCGCAACAACCACAGAAATGACAACTTTTGTCATGTGTCCGGTTTACTGCTGAATACTTGCAAAAAGAGGGTGGCCCCCTAACGGAACCACCCTCACGACGTTGCACATCGCTCTTTACGCATCGCAGCTTTCACGAACATGAACGGCCCGCAACGTGCCCTGAACGCGCCCTGGCATCTGCCCGAAGGGGCTTTGCGCGCGCGAATCTGGACATTCGCCGCGCCCTCTGCCAAGCGCCACGCATGAGCGCACAAACCCTTGGCCTTAGCCCCAACAGTTTCCGCAACCAGCCGGACGAACACGGCCACTTTGGCCAGTTCGGTGGGCGCTATGTCGCCGAAACGCTGATGCCGCTGATCCTGGAACTGGAACGCGAATATACCGCCGCCAAGGCCGATCCTGCGTTCCATGCCGAGTTCGAGGATCTGCTGGAGCACTACGTCGGCCGCCCCAGCCCGCTCTACTTTGCACCGCGCCTGACCGAAGAACTGGGCGGCGCGCAGGTCTGGTTCAAGCGCGACGAGCTGAATCACACCGGGGCACACAAGATCAACAACTGCATCGGGCAGATCCTGCTCGCCATGCGCATGGGCAAGACGCGGATCATCGCGGAAACCGGCGCGGGCCAGCATGGCGTGGCGACGGCCACGGTCTGCGCGCGGTTCGGGCTGCCCTGCGTGATCTTCATGGGCGCGACCGATGTCGAGCGGCAGGCCCCCAACGTGTTCCGCATGAAGCTGCTGGGCGCCGAAGTCGTGCCGGTGACAGCGGGCGCGGGCACGCTGAAGGATGCGATGAACGAGGCGCTGCGCGACTGGGTGGCGAACGTGCACGACACATTCTACATCATCGGCACCGCCGCCGGGCCGCACCCGTACCCGGAACTCGTCCGCGATTTCCAGAGCGTGATCGGCAAGGAAGCGCGCGCGCAGATGCTCAGCCGCATTGGCCGCCTGCCCGATCTGCTGGTCGCCGCGATCGGTGGCGGATCGAACGCCATCGGCCTGTTCCACCCGTTCCTCGACGATGCCGGCGTGAAGATGCTCGGCGTCGAAGCCGCAGGCCACGGGCTGGACAAGCTCCACGCCGCCAGCCTTGCCGGTGGACGCCCCGGCATCCTCCACGGCAACAAGACCTATCTGCTGCAGGACGATGACGGCCAGATCCTTGAAGGCCACTCGATTTCGGCGGGGCTGGATTATCCCGGCATCGGGCCTGAACATTCATGGCTCAAGGAAACCGGCCGGGTCGATTATACCTCGGTGACCGACGTCGAGGCGCTCGACGCCTTCCAGTTGCTTTGCCGCACCGAAGGCATCATCCCCGCGCTGGAACCCGCCCACGCGATTGCCGCGGTCAAGAAGGTGGCGCCGACAATGCCGAAGGATTCCATCATACTCGCCAACCTGTGCGGTCGGGGCGACAAGGACATCTTCTCGGTCGCGGAGCATCTGGGGGTTTCGCTGTGAGCCGTTTGTCCGCTGCCTTCGCCAAGGGCCGCCCCGCCCTCGTCACCTTCGTCACCGGCGGTGACCCGACACCTGACGCCACGGCTGCGATCCTCGATGCGCTCGTCGAAGGCGGTGCGGACGTGATCGAGCTGGGGATGCCGTTCACCGATCCGATGGCCGATGGTCCGGCGATCCAGTTGGCCAACTTGCGCTCGCTCGGCGCGGGTACGACCACGGCGGCGATCTTCGCCATCGCCACCGCATTCCGCGCGCGCCACCCCGAAGTGCCGCTGGTGCTGATGGGCTATGCCAACCCGATGACGATTCGCGGAAGCGACTGGTTTGCCGCCGAATGCGTGAAGGCGGGCGTCGATGGGGTAATCTGCGTCGATATTCCGCCCGAAGAGGATGCCGAGCTTGGCCCCGCGCTGCGCGAAGCAGGCGTATCGCTGATCCGGCTCGCCACGCCCACTACCGACACTGCGCGGCTGCCTGCCGTGCTCGAAGGATCGTCGGGCTTCCTCTACTACGTGTCGGTGGCCGGCATCACCGGGATGCAGCAGGCCGCGCAGGCGAGCATCGACGAAGCGGTTTCGCGGATCAAGGCATCGGCCACGATCCCGGTGGCCGTCGGCTTCGGCGTGCGCACGCCCGAACAGGCCGCCGCCATTGCCCGCGTTGCCGATGGCGTCGTTGTCGGATCGGCGCTGGTCGATCTTGTCGCACAGCACGGCGCGCAGGCGGCCGGGCCGGTGAAGGAACTCACCGCCGCGCTTGCCGCCGCCGTCCACTCTGCCCGCAAGGAAATCGCATGAGCTGGCTCACCAAGGTCCGTAACGCCCTGCCGTTCACGCCCAAGCGGGACACGCCGGACAATCTGTGGATCAAGTGCCCTTCGTGCAGCGAAATGCTGTTCAGCAAGGAATACGAGGACAACCTTTCGGTCTGTTCGCACTGCGACCACCACGGCCGCATCGGCGTCGACGCCCGTCTGGCGCAACTGATGGACCCCGGCTTCGAACTGTTGCCCGCGCCGCGCGTCAAGGAAGACCCGCTCAAGTTCCGCGACACCAAGAAGTATGTCGACAGGCTCAAGGCCGCGCGCGCCGCGAACCCGCACCCCGATGCGCTGACCAATGCGGTAGGCCGGATCGAAGGCAACAAGTGCGTGGTGGGCGTTCAGGACTTCGGCTTCATGGGCGGGTCGATGGGCATGGCCGTGGGCAATGCCCTGGTCGCCGGGATGCAGCGCGCGGTGCAGGAAAAGTGCGCCTATGTGGCAGTGACCGCCGCCGGGGGCGCGCGCATGCAGGAAGGCATCCTGAGCCTGATGCAGATGCCGCGTTCGACCGTGGCGATTTCCCGCCTCCATGCGGCGGGCCTGCCCTATATCGTGGTACTGACCGATCCGACCACCGGCGGGGTGACGGCCAGCTATGCTATGCTGGGCGATGTGCAGATTGCCGAACCGGGTGCGCTGATCGGCTTTGCCGGGCAACGGGTGATTCAGGACACGATCCGCGAAAAGCTGCCCGAAGGGTTCCAGCGCGCCGAATACCTTCACGCCCACGGCATGATCGACATGGTCACGCACCGGCGCGATCTGCGCGCCACGCTGGCGCAGGTGATTGATTACCTGACGGTAGGCAAGGCAGCCGCCTGAGGCATCATCCTGTCCGCAGCGCGGGCAGGCTCCGGGGTGAACGTCCGTGCGCGATTTCGCCATATCCGATAATCCGGCGGTCCAGACCCAGCTTGACCGGCTGGGCGCGCTATCCCTGCCATCGGGGCGGTTCGGCCTCGACACGGTGCGCACGTTGTGCGCCCGGCTCGGCAACCCGCAAGACAACCTTCCGGCGGTGTTCCACGTCGCGGGCACCAACGGCAAGGGATCGACCTGTGCCTACTTGCGCGCCATGCTCGAAGCGCAGGGGCTTGCGGTCCACTGCGCCACCAAGCCGCATCTGGTCCGCTACAACGAACGCATCCGCATTGCCGGGTCGCTGATCGCTGACGATCTGCTGGCAGCCCTGCTGTCAGAAGTTCTTGATGCGGCAGAAGGGCTTGATCCCAGCTTTTTCGAAGTGACCACGCTCGCCACCTTCCTTGCCTTCAGCCGCATTCCGGCCGATGCCTGCGTGATCGAAACCGGGCTGGGCGGCAGGCTGGATGCCACAAACGTCATGCCCACCGCTGCGGTGTGCGGCATTGCCACCCTGGGCATGGACCACGAGGCCTTCCTGCTGGCCCCGGAAGAGGGCGTGCCGGACGAACCGCTGGCGCGCATCGCCTTTGAAAAGGCCAGCATCGCCAAACCCGGCGTGCCGCTGGTGACGATGGCCTATCCGCCAATCGCCGCGGAATCGGTTGCGGCAACCGCAGCGAAGATCGGTGCGCCGCTGTTCATGCGCGGGCGCGACTGGGACGCGCGGATCGACGACCAAATCCTGTACCGCGATGACCAGGGCGAACTGCCGCTGCCCCTGCCCGCGCTGGCCGGAGCGCACCAGGCCGAAAACGCGGCGCTGGCTGTTGCCATGATCCGCCGCCAGAATGCAGTCAGCGTGGCTCCCGCAGCGATGACGCATGGCATCGCCTCTGCTCGCTGGCCCGCGCGCCTGCAAAAGCTGGCGCGTGGCCCGCTGACGGCGCTTGCGGGGCAGCGCAACGTCTGGCTCGACGGTGGGCACAACCCCGATGCCGGGGCGGCAATCGCGCGCCATCTGGCGGACCAGCCGCCCGTGCACATTATCCTTGGCATGCTGGCCAGCAAGGACCCTTCGGCACTGCTGAAGCCGCTGGGCCGCCATGCGCTGTCGCTGTCCATCGTGCCCGCGCCGGGGCACGATGCCCACCAGCCGGAAGATTTCGCGCCATTTTCCGCGTTGCCGGTGCGCCGTTGCGGCTCCGTACCCGAAGCCTTGACCGGCCTCCCGCCGGAAGGGGACGTGCTGATCGCCGGATCGCTCTACCTCGCGGGGGAAGTCCTGCGGCTCAACCGGGAAATCCCGGACTGACCGGGGCCATGGGTGTCAGGCCTCATCCTCGCCCGCCGTTCCCAGTGCCGCATCGACCAGCCCGCTACGACTCATCCACCAGAACAGCGCGACACCGGGCAAAGCCAGCACCGTGGTAAGCAGGTAGAAGTTCACATAGCCAAGGGAATCGATCAGCCCGCCTGCCGTGGTGCCTGTGGCAAAGCGGCCCACGACGCTGGCGCTGGCGGAAATCAGCGCATACTGCGCCGCCGTGTAGCGCAAGTCGCACAGCGCCGAGAAATAGGCGACGACCACCACCCCGCCAAAGCCGGATGCGGCATTTTCAAACCCGATCGCGCCTGCCATCCCCAGGTTGGAATGGCCCGCCGCCGCCAGCGCCGCGAACGAAAGATTCGATACCGCCATCAGCACCAGCGCCAGCATGACCGACCGCTTCAGACCCATGCGCGCGTAGGCCACGCCACCGATGAAAATGCCGATCAGATAGGCCCAGAAGCCCACGCCCACATCCCAGATCGCAATCTCGTCGTTCGAAAAGCCAAGATCGTTGAACAGCAGCCGGAAGGTCAGGTTGGCCAGCGTGTCTCCCACCTTGTGAACGAGGATGAACAGCAGCACGAGCCATGCCCCGTGGCGGCGGAAGAACTCCCCGAACGGCCCGGTGATCGACGCGATAACTTCGCCCACACCCTTGCGCGCCACGGGTTCGCGGTGACGCGCCGGTTCACCCAGTACCAGCGCCACGACCATAGCAGGCAGGGCAAAGGCGGCGCAGGCAAGGTAGGCCGCGCTCCAGCCATAGCGCGCGGACATGACCAGCGCCAACGCGCCCGCCCCCGCCGATCCGATTCGCCAGCCGTATTGTGACATGCCCGACCCGGTGCCGAGCTGGTAGGGCTTGAGCGTTTCGATGCGGTAGGCGTCGATCACGATGTCGAACGTCGCCCCGGCAACGCCGACTAGCACCGCCGCCAGCACTGTCGCCCCCAGATCGGCCGATGGATCGACCAGCGCGAGATTGGCCACCGCCGCCATGACCAGCACGCCCGCCAGCAGCATCCACGAAACGCGCTGCCCCATCCGGCCGAGCAGCGGCAGATGCACGCCATCGACCACCCAGGCCCAGAAAACCTTGAGGTTGTAGACGAGGAAGGCAAGCGTGAAGGCGGTGACGGTCTTCTTATCGATTCCGTCCTGCGCCAGCCGCGTGGTGAGCGTGGCGCCGATCATCGCGTAGGGAAAACCCGACGATACCCCCAGGAAGAACGCCGCCAGCGATTCCCTTTCAAGATAGGGCCGGACCGATTGCCACATGTTGCGCTGACCGGCCGTGCTGCGTGCGTTCATCGCCACAAATGCTCCCTTGATTGCGGCGGCAGACTAGCGGCCAAATCGCGTGGCGCTAGGGGTGACGCAACTCGTGTTCTCGCGTAAGGGCCGCGCATGACTTTTCCCCCGAAGAACAGGAACGATCGCCCACGCAGGCCCGATGGCCCAAGGTCCGGCCCGGCGCGATCCGGCATGGCGAAGAACGCCCCGGTCAACGGCGGGCGCAAGCCGCCGATGCCGCGCAGCGCGACGCCTGCCGTGCCCGCGACCCGTGCACCCGCCGACGACGGTTCGGTGCGCGAGGGCGATCGCATCGCCAAGCTGCTCGCCCGCGCCGGGATTGCCAGCCGCCGCGAAATCGAACGGATGATCGACGAAGGCCGAGTGCGGATCGGCGATGAGGTGGTGACCACCCCGGCCACATTGCTGACCAGCCTGAAAGGCGTGTCGGTCGATGGCAAACCGGTCGCTCCGGTCGCCCCGCCGCGGCTGTTCATGTTCCACAAGCCCGCCGGGCTGCTTACCGCGGAACGCGATCCTGCCGGACGGCCGACGATCTACAACGCGCTGCGCAATGCGCTTCCTGCCGGAACGCCGCGCGTCATGCCGGTCGGGCGGCTCGATCTCAACACCGAAGGGCTGCTGCTGCTGACCAACGACGGCGAACTGAAACGCGCGATGGAACTTCCCGCCACCGGTATCCCGCGCACCTATCGCGCGCGCACCTTTGGCGACATCACCCAGGCACGGCTTGAAGAACTGATGGAAGGCATCGAGATCGAAGGCATCCGCTATGGCCCGATCAATGCCAACATGGAACGCAGCGCCGGGCGCAACAAGTGGATCGAGATGACCCTGACCGAGGGGAAGAACCGCGAAGTGCGCCGCGTACTCGAACATCTGGGGCTGCAGGTTTCGCGGCTGCTGCGGCTGGCCTACGGGCCGTTCCTGCTGGGCGATCTGCAGCGCGGCGCGGCGGAAGAAGTGCCGCAGGTGGTGGTCGAACGGTTCCGCAAGGAGTTGAAGCCCAGATGAGGATCATTGCCGGGGAATGGCGTGGCAGGCCGCTGCGCGCGCCCGAAGGCGACACTACCCGCCCAACCGCCGACCGCACCCGCGAAACGCTGTTCTCGATGCTCGCCAGCCGGCTTGGCAGTTTCGAGGATCTGGCCGTAGCCGACATGTTCGCCGGATCGGGCGCGCTGGGGCTTGAAGCCCTGTCGCGCGGGGCCGCGTCGGCCATCTTCGTGGAACAGGACGCCGGGGCTGTGCGCGCGATCCGCGCCAACATCGCCGCGCTGCGCTGCGCCGACCGCTGCGACGTGCGCGCCGCTTCGGTGCTCACGCTTGGCCCGGCGCGCCAGCCGCTCGATCTTGTCATGCTCGACCCGCCCTATGGCACCGGCGCAGGAGCCGTCGCCATCGAACGGCTTGCCCGGCTGGGCTGGATCGGTGAAGCGACATGGATCTGCCTTGAAACCGCCGCCAAGGAGATACCCGACGTGCGCGTCTGCACGCTCGATGCCGAACGCAAGGTGGGCAAGGCGCTGCTTTCGCTGATGCGGCTCAAGGCCTGACGGGCATTACTCCGGCAGGCGCGGTGCAAACCGCACGCCCGCAAGCGTCAGCGCCCCCGCCGCCGTCAGGAACAGTCCGGCATAGGCCGCGCCGCCCATCCCCGCCAGCCATGCCGCCGCGAACGGCGCCAGCGCCCCGCCGATGATCCCGCCCATGTTGAAGGCCACCGAAATCCCGGTGTAGCGCACCGCCACCGGGTAAAGCGTGGGCAACCATGCGCCGAGCGGACCGTATGCCAGCCCCATAACGAACAGCGATGCGGCCAGCGTTGCAAAGACCACCGGAACCGATCCCGACGCCAGACCGCTGCCAAAACCCAGCCCGATAAGCGCCGTAAGCGCCGCACCGGTTCCCAGCACGACGCGGGGCGATGCCTTGTCCGCCCACCATCCGGCGAACAGGATGCCAAGCGCGAGAAAGCTGTTCGCGCCCAGTTGCACTGCCAGGAAATCCTGCTTGGAATAGCCCAGCGATGTCGTGGCGAACGACAGGGCGAACGTGGTGGCGAGGTAGAAGATCGCAAAACACGCTACCACCCCGGCGATCCCGGCCAGCACGCCAGCGCCGTGATGGCGCAGCAGTTCGCCCAGCGGCACCGGCGGCGGCGGCGCCTTTTCCAGCGCAGCAGCAAACGCTGGCGTTTCCCCGATCTTGAGCCGCACCCACAGACCCACGCCCACCAGCAACGCGCTGGCCAGAAACGGGATGCGCCAGCCCCACGCCGCGAAATCCGCATCCGACAGGCCAAGGCCCAGGAGCAGGAACAATCCGTTGGCAAACAGGAAACCCACCGGCGCGCCAAGCTGCGGCGCGCTGCCGAACCGGGCCTCCCACCCCTTGGGCGCGTTCTCCACCGCCAGCAGCGCCGCCCCGCCCCATTCCCCGCCAAGCCCGAACCCCTGCCCGAAGCGCAGCAGGCACAACAGCGCAGGCGCAATCCACCCGGCCATGGCATAGGTCGGCAGGAAGGCGATCAGCAGGGTCGACCCGCCCATCAGCATCAGCGAAGCGACGAGCGTCGATTTACGGCCAATGCGGTCCCCGAAATGGCCAAAGGCAATCGCCCCGACCGGCCGCGCAAAAAACGCAAGGCCAAAGGTCATGAACGCCAGAAGGGTCTGCGCCGCCTGCGATTCCGATGGAAAGAACAGCGGCCCGATCACCAGCGCCGCAGCCGTGGCGTAGATATAGAAGTCGTAGAACTCGACCGCCGTGCCGACAAGGCTCGCCGTAAGCACGCGGGCGTGGGTGCGAAACGGATTCACCACGCGCACCGCGCCGTGAAAGGGACCGCGTTACAGCCATCACGCTGACCAGAAGACCAAAGGGAACCGATCGGTTCTGTGACCTTGATCGGAATATTCGATAGCAAGCACGATGCGTCCATAGCCGCCGATTAACAGCATTGGGCAGCATAGGACAGGGGCTTGGCCAGCACGAAAACCGGTGCGCGCCAAAGCCAGTTTGCGCCTGACTATCGGCTCTCCGGCTTGGCCGGTCTGCGACCGTATGCTGTGCCGATAGCAGTCCGGCCTGTCGTGCCCGGGCGCTTATACCCCGCCGCGGTTACGGCAACTGTCCTGCACGGTCTTGCTGCACAGCGGATAGGTTTTCGGGGGCTGCGGCGAAGGCGCGCTGGCGGCAGGCGCTGTCTGCGCGGCTGGTTCCTGCGCATCCGAAGGCGGCGCATCAGCGGCCGATGCAGCAGCGTCGGCTCCCGTCGCCGGGGGTGGCGTCGCGGCAGGTGCCTGCCCGGTGACTTGCGCGACAATGGTCGGCCAGACCTGAGCGCGCTGATCGGGCGTCATGCCAAAGACCTGGCGCTTCTGCTCATCGTTGAGCGCCCACCAGCCCTTGCGCTGGTCGCCATCCAGCGTCCAGAAATAGTCCTGATAGCCACCCGGCCACGCTTCGTACTTCGCCCGCTGCTCGGCAGGCCATGTGGCGATCTCGTTAAGCTGGTCGGGCGTCGGGGTATAGGCAACGTCCGCATCCCCGGACGGCGGTGCGGGGGTCGTGCTTGCGGGAGCCCCGGCATCCTGCGCCGCGACGATGGTAGGGGCCGAAACCGACGCCAGGGCCAAAGCCCCGATGGTAAGGAAAAGACGCATTTTCAAACTCCTTTGTGGCGATCCGTATCGGACGCCTCTACCCTCAAAGGCCTGCCAGAGTTCCCTGCAATGCGGTGAAGTGCCCCCGGAGCGACGCTGAAACGCAGCCGGTGCGATGACCTGCCCCATGGCAGCGACGGGGATTCGCGTCCGTCGGAAACACCCCGATACGGACCGGATAGAGCCTCGCATCGCTACCCGATCTTAACCCTCCCTCCCTAGGCCGTGGTCAGCCGTGGAGGAAAGACAGGGGACAAGTCCGGTGGCAGACGTATTTCGCAGCATGATCATGGGGCTGGGCCTGCTTGCGCTGCTGTGGCTGGGCTCGTGCGCCATCGTCGGCACGACTACGGTGGTGGCGGTGTCGAAAGTGGCCGACAAGGCCGCCAAGACCTACAAGGAAGAAGAGCTGAAGTACCACAACGAGCGCGACAACGAAGCCGCCGCCTATCACGAACATTCCGACTACAGCGCCGATTATTACGACAACTACGATTAGGAATCGCACCCTGCCCCCTTGTGAGCGGGGGAAATGTTCCCTAACCGTTCCGGCGTGTCGGAATCACCTGATCTTCAGCAAGCCTGGCTCGATGGCCTGAATCCGCCGCAGCGCGAAGCGGTTGTCACCACCGAAGGCCCAGTGCTGATGCTCGCCGGTGCGGGCACCGGAAAGACCGCGGCGCTGACCGCGCGGCTGGCCTATCTATTGCGCCAGCGGCTGGCATGGCCCAGCGAAATCCTGTGCGTGACCTTCACCAACAAGGCCGCGCGCGAAATGCGTGAACGGGTCGGCGCACTGATCGGCCCGGCGGTGGAAGGCATGCCATGGCTTGGCACGTTTCACGCCATCGCCGCACGGATGCTGCGCCGCCATGCCGAACTGGTCGGCCTGCAAAGCAATTTCACGATCATCGACACCGACGACCAGTTGCGCCTGCTCAAGCAATTGATCGTGGCCGAAGGGGTGGACGACAAACGCTGGCCTGCCAAGCAGCTCGCCGGGCTGATCGACAAATGGAAGAATCGCGGGCTGAACCCCGGCGATCTCGATGCGCTGGAGAATGAGGCTTATGCCAATGGCAAGGGCCAGCGGTTCTATACGCTTTACCAGAACCGCCTGCGCGATCTGAACGCCTGCGATTTTGGCGATCTGCTCTTGCACATGCTCAACATCTTCCGCCGCGAACGCGATGTGCTCGAAGCCTGGCAGCAGCGATTCAAGTACGTGATGGTGGACGAATATCAGGATACCAACGCGGTCCAGTACCTGTGGCTGCGGCTGATCGCGCAAGTCCGCAAGAACATCTGCGTGGTGGGCGACGACGACCAGTCGATCTATTCCTGGCGCGGCGCGGAAGTGGCCAACATCCTGCGCTTCGAAAAGGATTTTCCCGGCGCGAAGGTCATAAAGCTGGAGCAGAACTACCGCTCCACCCCGCATATCCTTGGCGCGGCGTCGGGGCTTATCGCGGAAAACGCGCAGCGGCTGGGCAAGACCTTGTGGACCGAGATCGACGGCGGCGACAAGCTGCGCGCGATCGGCGTCTGGGATGGCCCGGAAGAAGCACGCCGCATCGGCGACGAGATCGAACGGCTGGAGCGTGAGGGCGCGCCGCTCGACCGTGTCGCCATCCTCGTGCGTGCGCAGTTCCAGACCCGCGAGTTCGAGGACCGGTTCATCCAGATCGGGCTGGGCTATCGTATCGTCGGCGGCTTCCGCTTTTACGAACGCGCCGAAATCCGCGATGCACTGGCCTATCTGCGCATTACCGCCAGTCCGCAGGACGATCTGGCCTTTGAACGGATCTACAACACCCCCAAGCGCGGGCTGGGCGACAAGACGCTGGAAAAGCTCCATCGCCACGCGCGGGCGCGCGGCGTGCCTTTGTCGCTGGCGGCGGTGGAAATCCTCGATACCGATGAACTGCCCGCGCGCGCGCGCGGCACGCTGGCCGCGCTGATGCGCGATTTCGCGCGCTGGCGCGATGCCGCACGCACGCTGGTTCCAGCGGAACTGGCGCGCACGATCCTTGACGAAAGCGGCTATACCGCTGCGTTGCAGGCGGAAAAATCAACCGAGGCCGCAGGCCGGCTCGAAAACCTTTCCGAACTTGCCCGCGCGATGGAAGAATATGAAACGCTGGGCGATTTCCTCGAACACGTCTCGCTGGTGATGGACAACGAAGCCGCCGCGAACGAGGACAAGGTCACGATCATGACCATCCACGCCGCCAAGGGGCTGGAGTTCGACCATGTGTTCCTGCCCGGATGGGAAGAAGGCGTGTTCCCCTCGCAGCGGTCGCTCGACGAAGGTGGCCTCGCCTCGCTCGAAGAGGAGCGCCGCCTCGCCTATGTGGCCATAACGCGCGCGCGGCGCCGCTGCACCATACTGCACGCCGCCAACCGCCGGATCTACGGGCAGTGGACCAGTTCGATCCCGTCGCGCTTCATCGCGGAACTGCCTGCCGAGCATGTGGAGGAAGAAACCACGCTTTCAGGCGGCGCATCGCTGTGGCGCGCCAACTGGAGCGAGCGGGACGATCCGTTCGCCCACGTCGCGCAGGCCACGCCTTCGCGCGGAGCCAACCGAGGGCCGGGCTGGCAACGCGCCGCCGCGCAGCCGTTCGATCCCCGGCCGCGCCGCCTGCCCGAAGCCACGCGCAGCGCCGCCAGCTTTGCCGCCAAACCGCGCAGCGATGTGGCCGTGGGCGCGCGCGTGTTCCACGAAAAGTTCGGTTACGGGGTGATCGCCGCGCAGGAAGGCAACAAGCTGGAGATCGACTTCGACAGCGCCGGGCGCAAGCGGGTCATCGACAGCTTCGTCAAGCTGGCGGACTGAACAACCCGCCCGGCGGGGTTCCGGGCACGCCAGCGATCAGAGCGCGGACACGCCCAGGAAACCGGGAATCGGACCGTTCCATTCGCCGGGGCGCGTCGGCGCATCGGCCGGTTCGCGGTAGGCGGTCGGTTCGGCGCGCAGGGGACGGCTGGGTTCCGCCGGGCGCGATTCGGCGTTCTGGCGGGTACGTGGCTGGCGTTCGGCGCGAACGGGGCGGTCGGCGCGCGCTTCCCGGCGCGGCGCTTCTGCGGCAACCGCAGTTTCGACCACATCCGCCGGTTCGGGCCGATCCGCCTGTTCCGGCCGATCCGCCTGTTCCGGCTTGTCGGCATAGTCGGCCTTGCCGCCACGGCGCTTGCGCGGCGCACGTTCGGCCCGCGGTTCGCGTTCTTCGCGTGCGGGCGCACTGCCCTTGTCGCCCATGTCGAGCGCATATTCGGGGATCTTGGTGCCTTGCAGCTTCTCGACGTTCTCGATCGCCTCGACATCGTCGTCGGCCACGAGCGTAAAGGCGCGGCCGGTCGCGCCGCCACGGCCGGTGCGGCCGATGCGGTGCACGTAATCGTCCGGGTGCCAGGGCGTGTCGAAGTTGAAGACGTGGCTCACGCCCTTCACGTCAAGCCCGCGCGCGGCAACATCGGACGCACACAGGATGGTGATATCCCCGTCCTTGAACTTCTGCAGTTCGGCGTTGCGGGCGTTCTGGTCCATGTCGCCATGGATTTCCCCGGCGGCAAAGCCGTGGCTCTGCAAGGATTTGGCCAGTTCACGCACTGTCGTCTTGCGGTTGGCAAAGACAATCGCGGTGGTGACATTGTCAGTGCGCAGCAGGTGGCGCAGCACGTCGCGCTTGGCGCGGCTGGAACAGCGCACCTTGTGCTGGACGATGTTGGTGTTGGTGCTGGCAGGACGCGCCACTTCGATCGACTTGGGGTTCGACAGGAACCGATCGGCCAGCTTCTTGATCGGCGAGGGCATCGTCGCCGAAAACAGCAGCGTCTGGCGAGTGGTGGGCAGCTTGGAACAGATCGTTTCGATGTCGGGGATGAACCCCATGTCAAGCATGCGGTCCGCTTCATCGATGACCAGCAGTTCGCAGCCGGTCAGCAGGATCTTGCCGCGTTCGAACAGGTCCATCAGGCGGCCGGGCGTGGCGATGAGCACATCGACGCCATCCTGCAGCGCCTTGACCTGATCGCCCATCTGCACGCCGCCGATCAGCAGCGCCATCTTGAGATCGTGATTCTTGCCGTACTTTTCGAAGTTTTCGGCAACCTGCGCCGCCAGTTCGCGGGTCGGTTCCAGAATCAGCGAGCGCGGCATCAGCGCGCGACGGCGGCCATGCGCCAGAATGTCGATCATCGGCAGGACGAAACCGGCGGTCTTGCCAGTTCCGGTCTGGGCAATGCCGATCAGATCGCGCATCATCAGGACGGAAGGAATAGCCTGCGCCTGGATCGGAGTGGGTTCATCATAGCCGGCGTCCGCCACCGACTTGAGCAATTCATCCGAGAGGCCGAGGTCGGCAAACTTCATGCAGGCAGTATTCCGGTAGACAAGAGGGGGTGCGCGTTTCGGCACCTGTCGGACACACATCATCGCAGGCGGATGCCGACACTTCGCCGCGCTAAGCCGATATGTGGCCAAAAGTCAAGAAATCCGCGCCGCAGCGTGAAGCCCGTCACGCGCCGATAATCGGCGTGTCAATCGTCATCAGGCACAAGTTCGCGCATGCGCGTAATCGCGCAATTGGCCCCGGCGCGCGAATGGATGATGTCGCGCCCGGCACAGAGCTGGCCGTCATCGTTACGTTCCACGTAAAAGCCCTGATAGAAGTCGCGTGCGCTGCAGGTCTTGTCCAGACTGGCGCCAATGAACCGGCCCGATCGCGTCGTCAGCACAAGACGGCTGGCTGATTCGGCCTGAACCCCTGCGATGCTGGCGATCGGCAGGCATTTGGCGGCCTTGCGTTCGTAAAACCGCGTGGGCGCCGAAACCGCGCGCGGCGGCGATGGCAATGGCGCGAACAGTTGCCCCGGCAAGCGGGGCGCAATGCGGATGATCATCCGCTGTTCGATCCGCACCTGGTTCCAGTCCATGTCGCCAAGCGACTCTATCCCTGAAAATACCCCGCTTTCAATCGCTTCGGATGCCAGCGGCGGGCCGGAAGGCACGCTCGCCGCCGCCCAAGCCGCATCGCATTGCGCACACGGCACGGGCGCTGCCGCCCCTTGCGGAAACAGCATCGCCAGTGGCGCAAGGAAGTGGGCAAGACTTGGCATCTGGTAAAGTGTGTTCTTTCGTGGACCCCTGGCGAATGCGGCAGCCCCGATCCGCCACGCAGTTTCGCCCGCCCACCCCTAAAGCGCAGGCTTGAACACTGGCTTAACCTGCCGGACACGAAAAATGAATTGCCCCAAAAATGCGTTGCCCAATTGGCCCACCGGCAATAGCCACGGGGCTATGACCAGCCCTTTTCTGGATGAAGCCGCCCGCCTGCTCGGCCCCAAGGGGCTGACCACCGATGGCGAGGCGATGGCCCCGTGGCTGACCGACTGGCGCGGCCGCTTTACAGGCACGGCGCTAGCGATGGCCTCGCCCGCCAACACGCAGGAGGTGGCGGCGCTGGTCGGGCTTTGCGCGCGCCACGGCGTGGCCATTGTCCCCCAGGGCGGGAACAGCGGCATGTCGGGGGGAGCAACCCCGTTCAATGGCGGCACCGAACTCGTCCTTTCGCTGCGCCGGATGAACGCCATCCGCGCGCTGGACCGGCAGGCCCGCACCGTCACTTGTGAAGCGGGCGTCATCCTGCAAACCCTGCACGAAGCCGCAGAGGCACAGGGCTTGCGCTTTCCGCTGACCCTGGGAGGCAAGGGATCGGCCACCATCGGCGGGCTGATTTCCACTAACGCCGGGGGCACGCAGGTGCTGCGCCACGGATCCATGCGCGCGCTGGTGCTGGGGATCGAAGCCGTGCTGGCAGACGGCGGCGTGCTCGATACGCTTACCCCCTTGCGCAAGGACAACCGCGGTTTCGACCTCAAACAGGTGCTGATCGGGTCGGAAGGCACGCTCGGCATCGTCACCGCCGCCACGCTGCGGCTGGTCCCGGCGCTTGCCGGTCGTGCGGTGCTATGGGCGGGTATGGCATCGCTCCACGATGCGCGCGCCTTGCTGCTGCTGGCCGAAGACGTGGCCGGAACGGCGGTCGAAGGGTTCGAAGTGCTGCCCGACCACAGCCTGCGCGCCGTGCTCGATTACCTGCCCGATGCGCGTGCCCCGCTGGCCGGGACGCACCCGTGGTACGCGCTGATCGAACTGGTTGCCGACGCCCCCGACGCTGCACAGGGCCTGACCGCGCTGGCCGAGGATCTGCTGGGCCGCGCGCTGGAACGCGGGCTGATCGGCGACGCTACGATCGCGGCCAGCGAAGACCAGGCCGAGCGCCTGTGGCTGCTGCGCGATACCATTGCGCCTGCCGAACGCGCGCTGGGACCGGCCGTCCAGCACGACATATCGGTGCCGGTCGAAAGCATGCCCGCCTTCATTGATGCCGCCGTGCCCGCGCTGGAAGCGCGCTGGCCGGGCGTGCGTGCGGTCGGCTTCGGGCATCTTGGCGATGGCAACATCCATTTCCATGTGATCGCCCCGCCGGGCGTCGATCCCGCCACCTGGCAGGACAGCGACGGCAAGGCAATCAGCCGCGAAGTGCACGACATGGTCGCCCGATGGCATGGGTCGATCTCGGCCGAACACGGAATTGGGCGGCTCAAGCGCGACGAGCTGGCGCGGCTGGGCGATCCGGTCATGCTGACCACAATGAAGGCGATCAAACGCGCGCTGGACCCGCAGGGCCTGCTCAATCCCGGAAAGCTGGTCTGACGCCGCTTGCGCGGCCGAAATCCAGCCCCTAATAACCCGCTTCCCGCAAATGCCGCGGCCAGCCGCGCGTTACGATCTGATTTTACGGAGAGAAGCCACATGGCCAGCGCGCCGCAAGCCAACCTGCCGATGTTCTACAACGATCTCGTTCCGCTCAACAGCCGCGACCATGCGACCTGGAAGGCGAAGAACACGGATACGGCGCCGTGGCTGATCGGCCAGCATGCCATTCCGCTGACCGTGGAAGAATTTCCCCAAGCGGCAAGGCATTATCCGATCATCTTCGCATCGGGCGACAATCCGGTGCCGCTGGCGCTCATGGGCCTGAACGAAGGCGTCAATGTCTTCATCGACGATGAAGGCAAGGTCACGCAGCCGATCTACATCCCGGCTTATGTCCGGCGCTATCCATTCCTCCTCGCCCGGCTCAACACCAACAGCGAAGAGCTTTCGCTGTGCTTCGACCCGGCAGCGGGTCTGATCGGCGATTCGGTCGAAGGGCCGGAACTGTTCAACGATGGCCAGCCTTCGGAAGCGACCAAGGCCGCGCTCAGCTTCTGCGAACAGTTCGAACAGGCAGGCCAGCGCACGCAGGCCTTCATCGACGAACTGAAGAAGCACGACCTGCTGATGGAAGGCGAAGTGGCGATCCAGCAGGAAGGGGCCGAACAGCCCTTCATCTACCGCGGCTTCCAGATGGTGAATCAGGAAAAGCTGCGCGAAATGCGTGGCGACGTGCTGCGCGGCTGGGCGCAGAGCGGGCTTCTCCCCCTGCTCTATGCGCACCTGTTCTCGCTCGAACTGGTCAGCCAGATCTTCGGCACGCAAGTACAGCAGGGCAAGGGTCCGATTCCGGCGATTCCGGTTCCGGCCGCCTGATCCGGGCATCTCCCCAGCAATTTTACACCGGTACATTCCGGTCACAGTTCAGGAAAAAGGCGACGAATCCCTCGGTTCGTCGCTTTTTTCGCTTGAGTGTGGCGCAAAATCACCAATTCCCCTTGCGCAGCGGCAGGTGTAGACCTAAATTAATACATGTTGCAGCGCGGCTCCCCTCATGGCCCGCTGTAATCGGTGCACTCCGGTGCACCTCCTCCCTGAACCTTGGCCACCTGGGGCATAGCTCCAGGTGGTTTTTTATGCAGATGCGGCGCAGATGACGCGGGCACACCAAGCAATATGTTGTTCCCGAAGCGTTATTCTGCTGCGGTCCGCCAGCGGCCACGGTCGGCCGCGCGTCCCAGTTCAGCCACGTCAACGGCCAGCCGCTGGACCAGCCCGATCAGCAGATCGACCATGGCATCAAAGCCCGGCCCCGGTTCCGCCAGCCGCTGATCCAGATAGGATTTGCGGTCGATTTCAAGCTGGAAACAGTGCAGCCCTTCGTGCCGCCGCGCATGCCGTTCCAGCACATAACCGCCAGCGTAAGGGCGGTTGTGCGCCGCGTGGCGTCCGATCTGCCCGAAATAGCCGAACGCCGAGGCCAGAATACCGCCGTCACAAGATGCGCCAAACCGGTCACCAAGGACAAACTCCGGGGCTGGCTCGCCAGCGGAACGGGCCGTCAAGGGAGGCATCGAATGGAGATCGATCAACAGCGCCGCCCCCCACCGCGCCCGCACTTCACCCAGCGATGCGGCAAGCGCCTGATGGTAGGGCTGGTGAATCGCGGCGATCCGCTCGTTCAGTTCGCCATGATCGAGCGGGCGCTTCCACAACTCTCCCAGGCCCGGCAGGCGACGCGGCACCAGCCCAAGGCCACTGCGCGCACGCCGACCGGCCGCCGCGCCGGTGCCGCGAAGCGCGGCAGCCGCGGCATCGGCCACAAGGGCGGAAGCATCGGCAGGGTGGCCGCTCAACATGTCCCAGTCCACGTCGTCGCTCGACCGGTTGAGGTCGACCATCGCGCGCGGTGCATGGGCCACAAGCAAGGCAGCGCCTGTTTCGCGCGCCACCGCTTCGCCCAGCAGGTCGGCATAACGGTCTTCCAGCCGGATTGCGGCAAAGGCCGGATGGCGCATGCGGTCAAGCAGCGAACGCGGATAGGCGCGCCCGGCATGGGGCACGGCAATGACCACCGGAATCGGCGAAGGCTGTTTCAGCTTCAGGGAATAGGCCGGAACGCCGGGGTTGCCGGGAACCGAACCACCCTGCACCGCCGACCGGGCTTCAGTCGACGCCGAATCACCGGCAGGCTCTCCTTCATGCTGCATGGACGAAAGGTGCAACTGATTCGCAGCGAAGTCAAAACCCTCCGGCGCCGATTCGGCGTTGGGGACAATGGCAGTGCGGCCTGCGTTCGCGGCGTTTCATCGGAATAGCGGATGCATCCGGCGGCAGAATGTTAACCCGATGCGGACTATACGGTGCGTTCAGCCGGTGCGATGTACCGGTCGATCTGCAATAAACACCCGATAACAGATGAAGGTTGGCCATGATCCGCATTCTGCTCGCCGAAGATGAAGAGGCGATGCGCACTTACCTTTCGCGCGCGCTGGAAAATGCCGGATACAGTGTGGTCGCGGTTGATCGCGGGACCGCTGCCGTGCCGCTGCTTGAACGCGAACATTTCGACCTGCTGCTCTCCGACATCGTGATGCCGGAAATGGACGGCATCGAACTGGCCCAGCGGTGCGCCGATATCAGCCCGGCCACCAAGGTGATGTTCATTACCGGCTTTGCCGCCGTCACGCTCAAGGCCAACCGCGAAGCGCCGCAGGCCCGCGTGCTGTCCAAGCCTTTCCACCTCAAGGATCTGGTGCTGGAAGTGGAACGGGTGTTCGAAGATGCCGCGTTCACCGGAACGCGTCAGCCCTGATCGGTACCGGCCCTGATCGGTACCGGCATTGCCAGCCCGGCAGTGCGAAATACCCCCTTGCCTTGCGGATTGGCCGGGGCTAATGGGCCGCTTCCCGGCAGGAGCGAACGAACGCTTCGTGCCGTGCCGGGCCGCTTGATGGTGCGGGCGTATAGCTCAGTGGTAGAGCACTATGTTGACATCGTAGGGGTCGCAAGTTCAATCCTTGCTACGCCCACCATCGCATGAAAAACCCCGCTTTCGCGGGGTTTTTTCTTGTCTGGCCGCTGCGTAAAAAGCGCACCTTTGCACAGCGCAAGGCTATTTGCCCTGCCAGTTCGGCGCGCGCTTTTCGGCAAAGGCCGCCGCCCCTTCGCGGGCGTCGCTCGATGTAAAGACAGGGCCGATGTAGGCGCGCTGCCGGTCCCACATTTCCGCTTCGGTCCATTCGTGCGACTCGCGGATGACGCGTTTGGACGCCATCACCGCCAGCGGTCCATTGCCGGCAATGCGCGCGGCCAGCACCCTTGCCCCTTCAAGCGCAGGCCCTTCGGTGATCTGGTTGATGAAGCCCAGTTCATAGGCCCGCTGCGCGGTAATGAAATCGCCCGTCAGCGCGAGTTCCATGGCAATGCGCGGCGGAATCTGCCTGGGCAAGCGCATCAGACCGCCCGCCGCAGCGGCAAGCCCGCGCTTCACTTCGGGAATGCCGAACTGGGCACCGGCAGTCGCCACGATCAGGTCGCACGCCAGCGCCAGCTCCATGCCCCCGGCAAGCGCAAAGCCGTCGACCGCCGCGATGACCGGCTTCTGCGGCGTCCATTCTGCCATGCCACCAAAGCCGCGCCCGGCAACCGCCGGAGATTCGCCCCGCAGGAATGCCTTCAGGTCCATTCCCGAACAGAACGTGCCGCCTGCCCCGGTCAGGATCGCGCACCGCAAGTCAGGTTCGGCATCCAGCCGATCCAGCGCCGCCGCGATGCCCTGCGCCACGGCCGCGTTCACCGCATTGCGGGCAGCAGGCCGGTTGATCGTGACAGTCAGGACATTGCCATCGACTTCGGTAAGAACTTCGCTCTCGCTCACAACACAGGCTCCCCTATCGGCTTGACCTTGATTTAACCGTTCAATTAAGACATTGCGCCCAAAATGGGCATCGTGTCCAGTCCCGGACGGCCAAAAATTGCGCGAATCGCCCGCCTGCCTTGCGCGGCGGCGTGCCTCTGCTAAGGGATGCCGCAACTTTCTCCCCAGCATCGAAAGACAGGATGGATATGGCGAAGATCAAGGTGAAAAACCCCGTCGTCGAGATCGACGGCGATGAGATGACGCGCATCATCTGGCAATGGATCCGCGAGCGTCTGATCCTCCCCTATCTGGATATCGACCTCAAGTACTACGACCTCTCGGTCGAGAAGCGCGACGAGACGAACGACCAGATCACGGTCGATTGCGCCAACGCGATCAAGCAGTACGGCGTTGGCGTGAAGTGCGCGACGATCACTCCGGACGAAGCCCGCGTCGAAGAGTTCAACCTCAAGTCGATGTGGAAATCGCCCAACGGCACGATCCGCAACATCCTGGGCGGCGTGGTGTTCCGCGAACCCATCGTGATCCAGAACGTCCCGCGCCTCGTTCCAGGCTGGACCGATCCGATCGTCGTCGGCCGTCACGCCTTTGGCGACCAGTACCGCGCCACCGATTTCGTCGTCCCCGGCCCCGGCAAGCTGCGGCTGATCTGGGAAGGCGACAACGGCGAAACGATCGACCGCGAAGTGTTCCACTACCCTTCGGGCGGCGTCGCCATGGCGATGTACAACCTCGACGATTCGATCCGCGATTTCGCGCGCGCATCGTTCAACTATGGCCTGTCGCTCGGCTGGCCAGTGTACCTTTCGACCAAGAACACGATCCTCAAGGCCTATGATGGCCGCTTCAAGGATCTGTTCCAGGAAGTGTTCGATGCCGAAGGTTTTGCCGAAAAGTTCAAGGCCGCCGGCATTGTCTACGAACACCGCCTGATCGACGACATGGTTGCCTCGGCGCTCAAGTGGTCGGGCAAGTTTGTCTGGGCATGCAAGAACTATGACGGCGACGTGCAGTCCGATACCGTCGCGCAAGGGTTCGGCTCGCTCGGCCTGATGACCTCGGTGCTGATGTCGCCCGACGGCAAGACCATCGAAGCCGAAGCCGCGCACGGCACCGTGACTCGCCACTACCGCCAGCATCAGCAGGGCAAGCAGACCTCGACCAACCCCATTGCCTCGATCTTCGCCTGGACCCGCGGCCTGATCTATCGCGGCAAGTTCGACGAAACGCCCGAAGTGGTGAAGTTCGCCGAAACGCTGGAACGGGTCTGCATCGAAACCGTGGAAAGCGGCAAGATGACCAAGGATCTGGCGCTCCTGATCGGCCCCAGCCAGGCATGGCTGACGACCGAGAAGTTCTTCGAAGCGATCGTCGAAAATCTCGAAACGGAAATGGCCAAGGGCGCATAAGCCTTCACACCATCCGCGCCGATGATGGCAAATGCAAAAGGCCCCGCTAAAACCGGGGCCTTTTTCATGCGCAGGCGTGACAGAGCCGCCGCCATTGCCTAACCGTGCGGCCATGGCCGGAAATCTTGAACCCACTGCTGCTCTTTCGGACGCGCTGGTGATTCTCGGCGCGGCAGGGATCGTCATCCCGGCCTTCGCGCGGTTTCGCATCACCCCGATCATCGGCTTCATCCTCGTCGGGCTGGCGGTCGGCCCTTATGGCCTTGGCGCGCTGGTGCCGCAGTTTCCGTGGCTTTACTTCATCACCATATCCAATCCGGCGGCGATAACCCCGTTTGCCGAGTTCGGCATAATCCTGCTGCTGTTCGAGATTGGTCTGGAACTGTCGTTCAATCGCCTGTGGGACATGCGCCGGCTCGTGTTCGGGCTTGGCGCAATGGAATTGGGCGTATCCGCGCTGCTGCTGGCCATGGTGCTGATTTTCACCGGCATGCCGACCGCCGGTGCGTTCGGCCTTGGCCTTGCGCTGGCGCTTTCATCCACTGCGCTGGTCCTGCCGATTGCCGGGACCACCGGCCCCGTCGGCCGTGCCGCACTGGCCATGCTCCTGTTCGAAGATATCGCGCTGGTGCCGATCATCTTCCTGCTCGGCGCCTTCGCACCTTATGCGGTGCAAACCGCAGGGCCAAGCCTTGGTGAAACGCTGATATATGGAGCGATTGTCGTTGCAGCACTGCTGCTGTTCGGCCGCCTGCTGCTGCCGCGCCTGTTTGCCCAGGCCGCCCAGACCAAAAGCCCCGAACTGTTCCTCGCCGCAACGATGCTGGTGGTCATCACCGCCAGCCTCGCCACGTCGATGGTCGGCCTTTCGCCGATCATGGGGGCGCTGCTTGCGGGCCTGCTGATTGCGGAAACCGAATACCACGGCGAGGTCGAGGCAATTACCAAGCCGTTCAAGGGCCTTGCCCTCGGCGTATTCCTGATCACCATCGGCATGGGTATCGATCTGCGCGTGGTGTGGGGCATGATCGGTCCGCTGGCGATGGCGGTGGTCGGCGTGGTCGTGCTCAAGGCCCTCGTCACCATGTTCGCCATGCGCGCCATGGGCAAGGAGCAGGCGACGGCAACCGAGGCGGGTATTCTCATGGCCAGCCCTTCCGAAACGACGCTGATCGTGCTGACGGCAGCCGCCGAAGCCCGGCTGATCGACCGCGAAACCGCACAGTTCTGGCAAATCGTTACCGCCATCGGCCTGACGATCACGCCGCTGCTGGCAATGCTGGGCCACAACTGGGCGCTGCGCATCGGCAAGGGCCGCGAAGATTCTGGCCAGTCGCTGGCTGTCGAACTGCCGCGCGATGAACGCGTTGTCGTGATGGGATTCGGCCGCGTTGGCCGCCTTATCGCGGAAATGCTGACCACCCACGGCGCGCCATGGCTGGCCATCGACACCAATCCGCGCATCGCCCGCAGTGCGCGCGCCGAAGGGCTGCCGGTGCTGTTCGGCAACGTGGACAGCGAAACCGCGATTGCCCGGCTGGGGCTGGACAAGGCACGGGCCATGATCCTGACCATGGACGAACCCGTGCTGAGCCTGCGCCTGGTCAAGCGGCTGCGCAGCCAGTTGCCAGACCTTCCGATTATCGTGCGTGCCCGCGATTCGGCCAATGCCGCCGAGCTTTACAAGGCAGGCGCCAGCCACGCGGTGCCGGAAACGCTGGAAAGCTCGCTGCAACTGTCGGAGGCGGTACTGGTCGACCTTGGCTTTCCGATGGGACCGGTCATCGCCTCGATCCACGAAAAGCGCGACGAATTGCGGCTCAAGATCATGCAGGACGGGGGGCTGGCGGAAAAGCCGCGGCTCAAATCCGCCACGATCCGGGAACGTGCAAGCTAGCCGGAAAAAGCCAGCCCATCGCGCGGTTCGAACACGCTCCATCCGGTGCGCTGGACCAGACGTTCAAGCGCCAGCGTGCCAAGCTGCGAATTGCCGCTGGGGTTGAGGCCCGGTGACCACACGGCGATGCTCGCCACCCCCGGCGCGACCGACAGGATGCCGCCGCCCACCCCGGACTTGCCCGGCAGACCGACCCGAAACGCGAAATCGCCGGAGTTGTCGTAGTGGCCGCACGACATCATCAGCGCATTGATGCGCCGCGCGCGGCTGGCCGTGATCACCGAATGACCGTTGGTGCGGCCAGCGTCCATCAGGTAACGTCCGGCCATCGCCAGTTGGCGGCAGCTCATCGCAAGGGCGCAGAAATGGAAGTACACGCCCAGCACCATCTCGACCGGGGCATGGATGTTGCCGAAGGCGCGCATGTAATTGGTGAGCGCGAAGTTGCGATAACCAGTGTCCTGTTCGGCCCGCGCCACCGCTTCGTCAATCGCGATCACCGCCTGATCGTCGCCCGCGATGGTACGCACGAACTGCAGCATCTGGCCGATCGCCTCGCGCGGCTCCAGTCGGCCCAGCAGCACATCGCACAGCACAATGGCGCCTGCATTGATGAACGGGTTGCGCGGGATGCCGTGTTCGGTTTCAAGCTGGACAATGGAATTGAAGGCACTGCCCGAAGGCTCGCGCCCCACCCGCCGCCAGAGCTGATCCCCCACGGCTCCGAGCGCCAGCGTCAGCGCGAAGACCTTGGATATCGACTGGATCGAGAACGCCTCGTCGGCGTCCCCCGCGACGTGAACCGCCCCATCGGCCATGACCACCGCGATACCGAACTTTTCAGGCAATACGCTGGCCAGCGGCGGAATGTACGAAGCCACGACCCCGCGATCGGCAATGTCCGCCATCTCGTCGGCAATGTCGGCGACGATCCGGGCGACGTTGGCAGCAGCAGGGGCGGCAGCGGATTCCATGCCCCGCACCCTCGCACAAAGCGGTTTACCCCGCCAGCACTGCCTTCACCGCCGCAATAGCTTCAGCCGCCTTGCTGCCATCCGGCCCGCCACCTTGCGCCATGTCGGGCCGGCCACCGCCGCCCTTGCCGCCCAGCGCCGCAACACCCGCACGGACAAGATCGACCGCATTGACCTTCCCGGCCAGATCCTCGGTCACCGCGGCAGCTATGCTGGCCTTGCCATCGTTCACGGCAACGATTGCGGCGACGCCGGAGCCAAGCCGCTGCTTTGCGGCATCGAGCAGCCCGCGCAGCTCCTTGGGGTCCAGCCCTTCAAGCACCTGACCCGAAAACTTCACGCCGCCAACGTCTTCGTCCGCGTTCCCGGCCTTTGCCGAACCGCCGCCCAGCGCCAGGGCCTTCTTTGCCTCGGCCAGTTCGCGCTCCAGCTTCTTGCGCTCGTCCATCAGCGCCGCAACGCGCGCCTCGACATCGTCGGGCGTGGTGCGCAACAGGCTTGCCGCGCCCTTCAGTGCCTCTTCACGCGCGATCAGCCACTGCCGCGCACCTTCGCCGGTCAACGCCTCGATCCGACGGACGCCTGAACTGACCGCGCTTTCCGAAACGATGCGGAACAGGCCGATGTCGCCCAGCGCACGCACATGGGTGCCACCGCACAGTTCGACCGAATAATGCGTATCGGTTGCGCGGCCCATGCTCAGGACGCGCACTTCGTCACCGTACTTTTCCCCGAACAGCGCCATTGCACCCGCCTCGATCGCATCATCGGGGCTCATCAGGCGAGTCGTCACCGGCTCGTTCGCGCGGATCTCGGCGTTCACTTCGGCCTCGATCGCCGCGATGTCGTCCGCCGAAAGCGCCGTCGGCTGTGAAAAGTCGAAACGCAGGCGATCCGCCGCCACCAGCGATCCCTTCTGCGTGACATGCCCGCCAAGGCGGTTGCGCAGTGCTGCATGCAGCAGGTGCGTGGCCGAATGGTTTGCGCGGATCGCATCGCGGCGTTCAACATCGATGGTCAGCCTGACCACATCGCCAACCTTGATCGTTCCGCTATCGACAGTGGCGTTGTGGGCGTGCAGCCGCCCCAGCGGCTTGGCCGTGTCGGTTACCGTAAGCGCAAGACCGTCGGCGCCGGTAATGGTCCCGGCATCGCCCGTCTGCCCGCCGGATTCGCCGTAGAACGGGGTCTGGTTGACGATCACCGTCACCGTATCGCCTTGCCCGGCACGGTCCACTTCAACACCATCGCGCAGCAGCGCCACAACCTGCGCCTCGCCCGTCGTGGCAGCATAGCCTGTGAACTCGGTCGCGCCGACGCGCTCGGCAATATCGAACCACACTTCGCCATCAGCGGCCTGCCCGCTGCCTTTCCACGCAGCGCGGGCAGCGGCCTTCTGCTGCGCCATGGCAGCGTCGAACCCTTCGCGGTCCACCGTGATACCGCGCGCGCGCAGGGCATCTTCGGTCAGATCATAGGGAAAACCATAGGTGTCGTAGAGTTTGAACGCGGTTTCACCCGGCAGCTTGTCGCCTTGGCCCATTGCGCCGGTCGTCTCGTCCAGCAGCTTCAGGCCATTGGACAAGGTGCGGCGGAACTGCACTTCCTCGCGCAGCAGCGTTTCCTCGATCAGCGGCTGGGCGCGGCCCAGTTCGGGATAGGCTGCGCCCATTTCCGCGATCAGCGCCGGCACCAGGCGGTGCATCAACGGATCTTTCGCCCCAAGCAAGTGGGCGTGGCGCATGGCGCGGCGCATGATCCGGCGCAGCACGTACCCACGCCCTTCGTTGCCGGGCAGGACGCCATCGGCCAGCAGGAAGCTGGTGGAGCGCAGGTGATCGGCGATCACGCGGTGGCTGGCGGTATGCTCGCCCTGCGCCCTGACTGCGGTCAGGCTTTCCGACGCGGCAATCAGCGCCTTGAACGTATCGGTATCGTAGTTGTCATGCACGCCCTGCATCACGGCGGCGATGCGCTCCAGCCCCATGCCGGTGTCGATGCTGGGCTTGGGCAGGTTGCCGGTGATTTCCCCGGCGGCCTGCTCGAACTGCATGAACACGAGGTTCCAGATTTCGATGAAGCGATCGCCGTCTTCGTCCGCCGATCCGGGAGGGCCGCCCCAGATGTGGTCCCCATGGTCGAAGAAGATTTCCGAACACGGGCCACACGGGCCATCATCGCCCATTGCCCAGAAATTGTCCTTGGTGGCGATGCGGATGATGCGATCCTCGCCAAGCCCGGCAATCTTGCCCCACAGTGCCGCCGCTTCATCGTCGGTATGATAAACGGTGACGAGCAGCTTGTCCTTGGGCAGGCCCCATTCGCGGGTCAGCAGGGTCCAGGCGTGGATGATCGCCTGTTCCTTGAAGTAATCCCCGAATGAGAAGTTGCCCAGCATCTCGAAGAACGTGTGGTGCCGCGCGGTATAACCGACATTGTCGAGATCGTTGTGCTTGCCGCCAGCCCGCACGCACTTCTGCGACGAGGTCGCGCGCGGCGGATCGCGCGTTTCCAGCCCGGTGAACACGTTCTTGAACGGGACCATCCCCGCATTCGTGAACATCAGGGTGGGATCGTTGTAAGGGACAAGCGGCGCGGACTGCACCACATCATGCCCGGCAGCGCCGAAATAATCGAGGAAGGACCGGCGGATTTCGTTCGTCGAAGTCATGTCACGCCGATTAGGCCAGCGTTTGGCGCGCTACAAGCACGTTTCATCCATTACGGTAATCGGAAACCGCGCTTACCAGCCATGCCGCCGCCGGGAAAGCCACCCGCCCGCCACTATGATGCGCTTCGACCAGATCGCGCAAGCGGCGTTCGAACGCGGTGCGCTCCGCATCGGGCAGGGTGCGCAGTGCGAAAGCGGCCGGACCGATTCGGTGAAACAGGGCCATCGCCTCCCCCACCGGGTCTTCTCCGGTCCCCGCAATGTAGGCGAAATCGACGGGAGTGAAATCGTGATCGTGCCACCCGGCCATGCAGCGTCGGACATGATCCGGATCTGCAAACGCGAACGGACCGGGAGTAAACGCAGCTTGCAAGGGCGGTTCGGCGGGTGGAAGCAGCGATGCAATGCTGCTGGCCCACCCGTTGAGGCTGGCGGCACGAAAGCAGGAAAACACAATCCGCGCGCCGGGCGCGGCACCCGCCGCGAGGTGGGCAAAGGCCGCAGGCGGATCGGAAAAGAACATCACGCCATGGCGCGAAACATAGAGATCGGGCGCTCCATCCGGGCTGGTCCACTCCGATGCATCGGCCAGCGAGAACGCGAGGTTGGCCACACCCCTGCCCCGTTCCTGCGCCGTGGCGACGAGATCCGGCGAGATATCCACGCCGTGAACCTGCGCCTGCGGCCGTGCATGCGCCACTGCCAGCGCCAGTTCGCCTGCGCCGCATCCGATATCGACAATCCGTTCGCCGGGAACCTGTGCGATCGCGGCAAGCAAGCTGGGCGTCAGTTCGGCAAAGCTGGTGTCGGTGCGCTGCCATTCCGCCGCCCAGTTGCGGCCAACGCCGCCTTGCCAGTCATACGCATTGGTCATTGTGGGTTTTCCCGAATCTGCGCAGACTATGCCGCGCCCTTGCCCAGCCAACAAGAAGCCCGCGCGATCCTGCCGGGGAACGCGCGGGCCTTTTGCGTGACAGCGGGCCGACGACAGACGCCCTTGCCCACAGCCGTGAAGGATCAGGTGTCGTCGTCCGCGTCCGGGCCCGCCATCAGTCCTTCGGCAACCTGCTCGGTCCGGCCGCGAATTGCGGCTTCGAGACGGCTGCAAAGTTCGGTATTTTCACGCAGGAAGTTCTTGGCGTTTTCACGCCCCTGCCCGATGCGAATGGAATCGTAGCTGAACCAGGCGCCCGACTTTTCGACAAGCCCGGCTTTTACACCAAGGTCGAGGATTTCCCCGATCTTGGAAATGCCTTCCCCGTACATGATGTCGAACTCGACCTGCTTGAACGGCGGGGCAACCTTGTTCTTCACCACCTTTACACGCGTGGCGTTGCCGACGATTTCGTCACGGTCCTTGATCTGCCCGGTGCGGCGGATGTCGAGGCGGACCGAAGCGTAGAACTTGAGCGCGTTGCCGCCCGTGGTCGTTTCAGGGTTGCCGTACATCACCCCGATCTTCATGCGGAGCTGGTTGATGAAGATCACCATGCAGCGCGACCGGCTGATCGATCCGGTCAGCTTGCGCAGCGACTGGCTCATCAGGCGGGCCTGAAGCCCGACGTGGCTATCGCCCATTTCGCCTTCGATTTCCGCCCGTGGCACCAGCGCGGCGACCGAATCCACCACCAGCACGTCAATCGCGTTAGAGCGTACCAGCGTGTCAACGATTTCCAGCGCCTGTTCGCCAGTGTCGGGTTGCGAAACGATCAGTTCGTCGATGTTGACGCCGAGCTTGCGGGCATAGACCGGATCAAGCGCATGTTCGGCGTCGATGAACGCAGCCGTACCGCCACCTTTTTGTGCTTCGGCAATGACGTGCAGCGCCAGCGTGGTCTTGCCCGAACTTTCGGGGCCATAGACTTCGATCACGCGGCCGCGCGGCAGACCGCCAACGCCAAGCGCGATATCCAGCCCCAGCGAACCAGTGGAGATCGCCTCCACCTGCATCGCTTCCTTCGAACCCAGCTTCATCGCCGAGCCTTTGCCAAACGCACGGTCAATCTGCGCGAGAGCGGCGTCGAGCGCCTTCTGACGATCCATGTCCTTGATCTTACCTTCCTCGATGAGCTTGAGCTGAGCCGCCATGGCATCTTTTCCCTTGCTAGAGTTGGCTCGCATGAACCGTCAACAAGGCTTGTGTACTTGCTATGTTCTACTGGAACAAGGGGGGAACGACAATTTTTGTCCAGAATGGCGGCAAGAACCACCAAACCCTTATGCGCCAAGGGCTTTCACGCCAAGGGGCTGCACCGTGAACGACCCAATTCTGCTGGGCACAACCCTGTGCCGCGCGAAAAGATGCGTCAGAAATGGAACGACCGGCCCGATCTTCGCAGCGATTCGCCACGGGACCGGGCCGGTCGTTCTGGAACATAGGCGCCAGCAGGCAAAACCCGCTGGTCCATCAGGCTATTCCTGTCAGACCACGCCGTAAGCCAGCATGGCATCGGCAACCTTCTTGAAGCCGGCGATATTCGCCCCCTTCACATAGTCGATGTAACCACCGCCCTGGTCGCCATAGGCCAGGCACGACTTGTGGATGCCCGCCATGATGTCCTTGAGCATCTGCTGCAGTTCTTCTTCCTTCCACGAGCGACGTTCCGAGTTCTGGCTCATTTCCAGACCGGAAACCGCCACGCCGCCAGCGTTCGATGCCTTGCCCGGCGCGTAGAGGATCTTCGCCGCCTTGAACACGTGCACGCCATCGAGGTCGGTCGGCATGTTGGCGCCTTCCGAAACCGCCTTGCACCCGTTCGCAATCAGCATGCGTGCATCGTCGCCAAGCAGTTCGTTCTGCGTCGCGCACGGCAGCGCAACGTCGCACGGCACGCCCCAGGGCGTTTTGCCAGCGTGGAAGGTCGCCTTGGGATAGGCTTCGACATATTCCTCGATCCGGCCGCGGCGGTGCGTCTTGTGCGCCTTCACCCAGTCGATCTTTTCCTGGTCGATACCGTCCGGGTCGTGGATGTACCCCCCCGAATCCGAGAACGTCAGCACCTTGCCGCCAAGCTGCACGATCTTTTCGGCGGCATGCGTCGCCACGTTGCCCGACCCGGAAATGACCGCCGTCTTGCCGGTCAGGTCTTCGCCCTTGGTCGCCAGCATGTTGGCAAGGAAATAGACCGCGCCATAGCCGGTCGCCTCGGTGCGGATCAGCGAGCCACCCCATTCCAGCCCCTTGCCGGTCAGCACCCCGGTAAAGTTGTTGGTGATGCGCTTGTACTGGCCGAACATGAAGCCGATTTCGCGGCCACCCACGCCGATGTCACCGGCCGGAACGTCGATGTCCGCGCCGATATGGCGATAGAGTTCGGTCATGAACGACTGGCAGAAGCGCATGATTTCGCGCACGCTCTTGCCCTTGGGGTTGAAGTTCGAACCGCCCTTGCCACCGCCCATCGGCAGCCCGGTCAGCGCGTTCTTGAAGGTCTGTTCAAAGGCCAGGAACTTGAGCACGGATTCGGTGACCGACGGATGGAAGCGGATCCCGCCCTTGTAAGGCCCGATCGCGTTGTTGTTCTGGACGCGCCAGCCACGCTGCACCCGGATATTGCCGTTATCGTCTTCCCAGCAGACGCGGAAGGAAACCACCCGGTCAGGTTCGGCAATCCGGCGCAGGATCTGCTGCGCATGATACTCTTCCTTATCCTGCATGAAGTCGAAGATATCTTCGGCAACCTCTTGAACAGCCTGGACAAACTCCGGCTGATAGGGATTGCGCTTCTTCACGCCCTCCATGAAGGTCGGCAAATCGACATGATCGGTAACGGCCACGATAGTCTCCCCCTGCTCAAAGCCGAACACCGGCTTTGCATTCTGGCAGTTGCGGCCCGATCTGCAACGACCCCGGTCCGTGCCGAGTCGCGCTGTTATCGGGTGCGAGACTAACGGTTTTTGCGCGCGGCAAAAGGCGAGAATCAGGCCATTTTCACTTTCACCGTCCCGAAGGGAGAGGCTTGTCCTGCTTGCGGAAAAGCTGATCCAGCGCCGCCTTGACGGACTGGCCTGCCTCGGCCTCGTTGCGCGACGGGTCGGCGGTGAAGCCTGGCTCTGTGGGCGTCACCACTGGTGTATCGCCAGCACCAGAAGATTCGCTCCCCATGGCGCCGGAAGAAATGGATGGACCTGCCACAGCCAGTGGCCCTAACACCTTCATCAGCCGGGTAATCTGTTCGGCCAGAACCTTGTCAACCGCGCCTGCTATCGTATCGACCTTGTAGCGCATGTAGCCGCCAACAACGTATTCCCACAGAATGCGCGTCCCCTTGCCACCCGCCCCATCGGCGGGGCTGAACGTAACGGTCATCGTGCCATTGACCGCTTCGCTCTGTAGCGGCCCCAGCCCGCCGACCATACGCAGCGCGCGATAGGGTTCGGCATAGACAACGCGCATGTGCATCACCGAACCGGGCTTCTGCCCCGGCGCGCCGTCCTTGGGCACTGGCAGCTTTTCGCACAGACACCCGTTGGCCGCAGGGTCCAGCGTCATGTTCAGGCTGTCGCCGGAAAAGGTGTGGGCGCCATTCCACCACTGTGCAGGCGTCGCAAAGGTGCGCCACGCTTCAGCGGGCGACGCCGCGACTTCCGCCGTTACCCGCACGACGAAGCCGCTGTCACTCTTCTGCGTGACATCGGCCAGCGCCGGGCTTGCCGCGCCAGCAAGGGCAGTAGCGGCGATGACGGGAAATGCACGGATCATGGCAGGCCTCCTCCTCGCCCTCGGACGGGCGAGGCAGGCTCCCGGCTTAGCCTGCGCCGAGGATTGCCTCAATAGCGGCAGTGACTTCGTCCATATCGGCCATGCCGTCCACGCGGTTCACGATGCCTTGCGCATCGTAGATCGGCAGGATCGGGGCCGTCTTGGCGCGGTATTCGGCCATGCGTGTGCGCACGGTTTCTTCGTTGTCGTCGGGCCGACGCTTGAACTCGTGGCTGCCGCACTTGTCGCACGTACCCTCCACCGCAGGCTTCTCGAACGTATCGTGATAGCCCTTGCCGCACGCTGCGCAGGTGTAACGCCCGGTGATCCGCTCGACCAGCGCATCCTCGTTGACGTCCAGTTCGATCACATGGTCCAGCTTGCGGCCACGGCTTGCCAGAATGTCTTCGAGCGATTTCGCCTGCGGCGCGGTGCGGGGGTAGCCATCGAAGATCGCGCCCTGACCAGCAGGCATTGCATCCAGTTCGTCACCGATCAGCGCCGATACGATTTCGTCGGAGACAAGCTGCCCAGCCTCCATCACGGCCTTTGCCTTCAGCCCGACCGGCGTCTGCGCCTTGACTGCGGCGCGCAGCATGTCGCCGGTGGAAAGCTGCTTCATGCCGTGGCGTTCGACCAGACGCTGTGCCTGTGTGCCCTTGCCTGCGCCCGGAGGCCCCAACAGGATGATGTTCACGAAATCGCTCCCCTCTTGCTGCACCGTTTAGCGCAGCCGCCCCTTCAGTTTTGCCTTCTTGATGAGATCGCCATACTGGTGCGCCAGCAGGTGCGACTGGATCTGCGTGATCGTATCGACAGTGACGTTCACCACGATCAACAGGCTGGTACCGCCAAAGAACACGGCGCCCATGCCGGTTTCGGCCATGATCCATTCGGGCACGACGCAGACAATGGTGATATAGGCAGCGCCGATCACCGTGATGCGCGTCAGCACATAGTCGAGATAATTGGCGGTATTCCTGCCCGGACGGATGCCGGGAATGAACCCGCCGTTCTTCTTCAGGTTCTCGGCCGTTTCCTCAGGATTGAAGACCACGGCGGTGTAGAAGAATGAGAAGAAGATGATGCCGGCGGCATAAAGCGCCATGTACAATGGCTTGCCGTGGCCGAGATACTGGTTGAGCGTCACGACCGCCTGACCAAGCGCGGTATCGGGCGAAATCGAATTGCCCGCGAACTGCGTGATCGTCAGCGGCAGCAGCAGCAGCGAGCTGGCGAAGATCGGCGGAATAACGCCCGCGGTGTTGATCTTGAGCGGCAGGTGGCTGCGGTCTGCCGCCATCATGCCGCGCTGCGTCGCCCGCTTGGGATACTGGATCAGCAGCCGTCGGCTCGCGCGCTCGAAAAAGCAGATGGCGATGACCAGGCCTACCAGCATGATCACGATGCCAACGATCAGGAACGGCGAGATGGAGCCGGTGCGGCCGCCTTCGAACAGGTTGCCGATGAAGCGCGGCATCTGCGCCACGATCCCGGCCATGATGATCAGCGAAACGCCGTTGCCGATCCCGCGCGAGGTGATCTGCTCGCCCAGCCACAGCAGGAACATCGTCCCGCCGATCAGCGAAATGACCGCGCCGACGCGGAACAGCATGCCTGGGTTGACGACCGCCTGCAGCCCGCTCGACGCGCCGTAGGCTTCAAGCCCGGAAGCCAGCACCCAGCCCTGAATGGCGGTCAGCAGCACCGCGCCATAGCGGGTGTACTGGTTGAGCTTCTTGCGCCCGCTTTCGCCTTCCTTCTTCATGGCCGCCAGAGCGGGATGAAGCGAGGCGGCAAGCTGCACCACGATCGACGCCGTGATGTAGGGCATCACGCCAAGCGCGATGAGGCTCATGCGCTCAAGCGACCCGCCGGAAAAGGCGTTGAAGATGTCCAGCACGCCACCACGGGTCTGCGCATAGAGCGTTTCCATGATGAGCGGGTTGACGCCGGGCAGAGGCACGAAGCTCAGGAACCGGAACACGATGAGCGCGCCCACCGTAAACCAGATGCGCCTCTTCAGCTCGGTCGCCTTGGAGAAGTTTGCCAGGCTCAGGTTGCTGGCGATGTTGTCGGCGCGTGATGCCATTGTCGGGGTTCAAGCCTTGCTGCGGAACCGGCCACAGGGCCGGGGTCCATCCTGTCGAGCTAGCCCATATAGTGCAGGTTCGGCAAAGTCGAACCCGTGCAGTGCCAAAATCCCCGCCCGTGTTAGCGGGCGGGGACCGGAATGCCTCACTTGGCCTGCTTGTTGGCCTCGCGGCGGGCGGTCTTCTTTTCGTGCTCGCTCGGCTGAGCGGCAGGCAGTTCTACCGAACCGCCAGCCTTCTGCACGGCTTCGAGCGCACCCTTGCTGACGCCGTCGACCTTGAAGGTCACCTTCGCGGTCAGCTCGCCCTTGCCCAGCAGGCGCACGCCATCCTTGCCGCCACGGGCAAGACCGGCCGCCTTGAGCGCGGCGTGATCGACGGGCGCGGACAAGTCCAGCTTGCCAGCGTCGATCATCTTCTGGATCATGCCCAGGTTCACTTCCGCGAAGTCCTTGGCGAAGATATTGTTGAAGCCACGCTTCGGGATGCGCATGTGCAGCGGCATCTGGCCGCCTTCGAAGCCGTTGACGCTGACGCCCGAACGCGCCTTGGCGCCCTTCTGGCCGCGACCGGCGGTCTTGCCCTTGCCCGAACCGATGCCACGGCCCACGCGCATGCGCCCCTTGCGGGCGCCATTGTTGTCGGAGATTTCGTTCAGTTTCATGTCGTGCACTCGCTTTCGCTTTTGTCGCGCTGAATGGAAGTGGCGCCCTTAGGCCAAAGGCCGGCGCTTGTCACCCCCAAGAACCGCTGCACCCGCCGGGATTTCCGGCCGGCCAGCAGCCCGGCATCGCAAAGGACGAAACGGCCAGCGGGCAAACGCCCCTGCGAACCGAATCGCCCGAAATGGAAAACCCCGGCACAAGGCCGGGGCGTCCCGTCAATCCCGCAGGGACGCGAAGGTCAGTCGACCACCGCAACCATGTGGGGAAGCTTGGCAATGGCGCCACGCACTTCGGCTGTATCTTCCAGCTCGACGACGCGGTGCATCTTGCCCAGGCCCAGACCGACCAGAATCTTCTTCTGGCTTGCCGGGCGACGGATCGGCGAACCGATCTGCTTGATCTTGATGGTTGCCATGCGCCTTACTCCACGATCGCTTCGGCAGCGGCTTCGGCTTCGACCTGCGAAGCGCCACCACGGCCGAGCAGATCCGCAACCTTCTTGCCACGACGCTGGGCAACCGACTTCGGCGAAGTCTGGTTGACGAGCGCGTCGAAGGTGGCGCGGATCATGTTGTAGGGGTTGGACGTGCCGACCGACTTGGTCACCACGTCGGCCACGCCAAGGCTTTCGAACACGGCGCGCATCGGGCCACCGGCAATGATCCCGGTCCCGGCCGGAGCCGAACGCACGTTGACCTTGCCAGCGCCGAAACGGCCCTTGCCGTCATGGTGCAGGGTGCGGCCTTCCTTGAGCGGCACGCGAACCATGGCCTTCTTGGCCGAAGCGGTCGCCTTGGTGATGGCTTCCGGCACTTCACGAGCCTTGCCATGACCGAAGCCGACACGGCCTTTGCCATCACCGACCACGACCAGTGCTGCAAAGCCGAAACGCTTGCCGCCCTTGACGGTCTTGGACACGCGGTTGATGTGCACGAGCTTTTCGATCAGCTCTTCGCCGCCGTCCTCGTCACCGCCACGGCCACCGCGACGGTCGTCACGACGGCCACGGTTGCCACCACGATCGTTGTTGCCGCCACGGTCGTTGCCGCCACGGCCACGACCACGGCCACGACCTTCACGCTGCTGCGGCTCGGCGCCAGTCGCTTCGACCGGGGCGACGCCTTCCAGGTTGGTTTCGTCAGCCATAATCAGAACTCCAGGCCGCCAGCGCGGGCAGCGTCGGCCAGCGCCTTGACGCGGCCATGGAAGAGGAAACCGCCGCGATCGAACACGACAGTTGTAATGCCGGCCGCCTTCGCCTTTTCGGCGATTTCAGCACCGACCTTGGCAGCGGCGTCGACATTCGCGCCGATCGACTTCTCGCCCTTCACGAGCGTCGATGCGGCCACGACCGTACGGCCTTGCGCATCGTCGATGATCTGGGCGTAGATGTGACGGCCGGAGCGATGCACCGACAGGCGCGGACGGCCACCGGAGCGTGCCTTGAGCGCCGTGCGGACGCGGCGACGGCGGCGATCGAAGAGAGACAGCTTTGCCATTACTTCTTCTTCCCTTCCTTGCGGAAGATAAACTCGCCACGGTAATTGATGCCCTTGCCCTTGTAGGGTTCGGGCTTGCGCCAGCGGCGGATCTCGGCGGCGACCTGGCCGACCTTCTGCTTGTCGATACCCGAAATCTCGACCGTGGTGTTATCCGGGGTCTTGATCTCGATGCCTTCGGGCACGGGGAAATCGACATCGTGGCTGTAGCCAAGCTGCAGCTTCAGCGTCTTGCCCTGCGACATTGCGCGGTAGCCGACGCCGGAGATTTCCAGCACCTTGGTATAGCCCTGCGTGACACCGGTCACGAGGTTGTCGACCAGCGTGCGCTGCATGCCCCAGAAGGCACGCGCGGCCTTGGTGTCGTTCGCGGGCTTGACCTCGATGGTCTCGCCTTCGACGGTGTAGCTGATTTCCTCACGCAGGGTGAGCGTCAGGGTGCCCTTCGGCCCCTTCACGGTCAGCACGCCGTCCGCGATGTTCGCGGTGACGCCACTTGGGATCGCCACCGGCTTCTTGCCGATGCGGCTCATCAGAACACCTCCGCAAGCACTTCGCCACCGACGTTGGCAGCGCGCGCTTCGGCATCCGAAAGCACGCCGCGCGGCGTCGAGACGATGGTGATGCCAAGGCCGTTGCGGATCACCGGAAGTTCCTTGGAACCCGAATAGACGCGGCGGCCAGGCTTGGAGACACGGGCAACATGCTTGATCGCAGGCTGGCCCTCGAAATACTTCAGCTCGATGCGCAGCTGCGGGTGGGCGCCAGTGGCGTCCTCCGTGAAACCGCGGATGTAGCCTTCACGCTGAAGGACTTCGAGCACGTGTGCACGCAGCTTGGAAGCAGGCGAAAGGACCGAGTCCTTCTTTGCCTGCTGGCCGTTGCGGATGCGGGTGAGCATATCACCCAGGGGGTCGGTCATAGCCATCGGATGATCCTTACCAGCTCGACTTGGTCACGCCGGGGATAAGCCCCTTGTTGGCGAGATCGCGCAGCTCAATCCGGCACAAGCCGAACTTGCGGTAGTAGCCACGCGGGCGGCCGGTGGTGTTGCAACGGTTGCGCACCCGCGTGGGGTTCGCGTTGCGGGGAAGCTCGGCCATCTTGAGACGGGCGATCAGGCGCTCGGTTTCGTCGAGCGACTGGTCGGCCGCAGTGGCCTTGAGCGCGGCGTACTTCGCCGCATACTTCACAACAAGCTTCTTGCGACGCTCGTTCTTATTGATCGAACTCAGTTTCGCCATGGACTTAAGCTCTTTCCTAAAACTGGCTCAGGCGGCCTGCTGCTCTTCAGCAGCTTCGAGCGGGAACGGGAAACCGAAGAGACGAAGCAGCTCACGCGCTTCATCATCGGTCTTCGCGGTGGTGGTGACGATGATGTCCATGCCCCGCACCTTTTCGATCTGGTCGTAGCTGATCTCCGGGAAGATGATCTGCTCCTTCAGACCCATCGCGTAGTTGCCGCGACCGTCGAACGACTTCGGGTTCAGGCCCCGGAAGTCGCGGATGCGCGGCATGGCGATGGTGATCAGGCGATCGAGGAACTCGTACATGCGTTCGCGGCGCAGGGTGACCTTGCAGCCGATCGGCATGCCTTCACGCAGCTTGAACTGCGCGATCGACTTCTTCGCCTTGGTGATGACCGGCTTCTGGCCGGCGATCAGTTCCATTTCCGCCGCAGCGGTCTGGACCTTCTTCTTGTCCTGGCTCGCTTCGCCCACGCCCATGTTGAGCGTGATCTTTTCGATGCGCGGGATTTCGAGCGCGTTCTTGTAGCCGAACTTGGCCTGCATCGCCTTGGCGATGTCGGCGTCGTACTTCGACTTCATGCGCGGGATGTACTTATCAGCCATCGATCGTCTCCCCCGACTTGACGGCCACGCGGACCTTCTTGCCGTCGCGTTCCTCGAAGCGGACACGGGTGGGCTTGCCATCCTTGTCGGCAACCGAAACCTTCGAAATGTGCATCGGCGCTTCGCTGCGGTCGATGCCACCCTGCGGGTTCTGCTGGCTGGGCTTGCGGTGGCGCACGGCGATGTTCACGCCGGCCACGACGACCTTTTCATCCTTGGGCAGAACCTGGAGCACCGTGCCGGTACGCCCCTTGTCCTTGCCCGAACGGACGACGACGGTGTCACCCTTCTTGATCTTGGCACCAGCCATCACAGCACCTCCGGCGCAAGCGAGATGATCTTCATGAAGCCACGGCCACGCAGTTCGCGGACCACGGGGCCGAAGATACGGGTACCGATCGGCTCCTCGTTCTTGCCGACGAGCACGGCAGCGTTGCTGTCGAAGCGGATCACGCTGCCATCAGCGCGACGCACATCCTTGCGGGTGCGCACGATGACGGCGCGGTGAACGTCGCCCTTCTTGACGCGGGCGCGCGGCTGCGCTTCCTTGACCGACACCACGATGATGTCGCCGACGCTTGCGAACCGACGCTTCGAGCCACCCAGCACCTTGATGCACTGGACGCGCTTGGCGCCGCTGTTGTCCGCAACGTCGAGATTGGATTGCATCTGGATCATTGATCCGGTTCCTTCTCACTGGCTTGCCGGAACCAGTCCGGCAGTTCCAAATTGTCGCTTAAAGCTCAGACGTCCGCTTCGATGGCGGTGCCCTTGCCGGCCTGGACGCGGTCGATGACCTTCCACGTCTTCAGCTTCGAGATCGGCGCGGTTTCTTCAATGCGCACGGTCTCGCCGGTCTTGAAGGCATTCGCCTCGTCGTGGGCGTGATACTTCTTCGAGCGGCGGATGATCTTCCCGTAAAGCGGGTGCTTCACCTTGCGCTCGACCTTCACGACCACGGTCTTGTCGGTCTTGTCGGACACCACCGTGCCGATCAGAATACGCTTGGGCATACTAGCTTCCTTACGCCTGGGCCGACTGAGAACGCTCAGTCTGCAGCGTCTTGATGCGTGCGATGTCGCGGCGAACTTCCTTGATGCGCGCGGGGCGCTCAAGCTGGTTCGTCGCCGACTGGAAACGCAGGTTGAACTGTTCGCGCTTCAGCTCGGCGAGCTCAGCAGCGAGCTGGTCGTCGGTCTTGACGCGAAGGTCTTCGATCTTGGCCATCATTTCGACTCCCGTCACTCGCCGCCAAGGTGCGAAGTATCACCCAGACGGGCGACGACCTTCGTCTTGATCGGCAGCTTCATCGCGGCGCGGCTGAACGCTTCGGCCGCCAGCGGACCGGGCACGCCATCCAGTTCGAACAGGATGCGGCCGGGCTTGACCCGCGCTGCCCAGTATTCGATCGAACCCTTGCCCTTGCCCTGGCGGACTTCGGCAGGCTTCTTCGAAACCGGCACGTCTGGGAACACGCGGATCCACAGACGGCCCTGGCGGCGGATATGACGCGTGATCGCGCGGCGGGCCGCTTCGATCTGGCGCGCGGTGACACGTTCCGGTTCCAGGGCCTTGAGGCCGTAGGAGCCGAAGTTCAGGTCAGTGCCGCCCTTGGCCAGGCCGTGGATACGGCCCTTGAAGGTCTTGCGGAACTTGGTCTTCTTCGGTTGCAGCATGGTGCTTCTCTACCCTCAAGGCTCAACGCGCCGGACGGACGCCGGAGGTCTGGGCTTCCATCATCAGGCGATCCTGCGCCATCGGATCATGGCCAAGGATCTCGCCCTTGAAGATCCAGACCTTGATCCCGATCACGCCATAGGCGGTGTGGGCTTCGGCTTCGGCGTAATCGATGTTGGCACGCAGCGTGTGGAGCGGCACGCGCCCTTCACGATACCATTCCACGCGGGCGATTTCCGCGCCGCCAAGACGGCCGCCGCTGGTGATCTTGATGCCTTCGGCGCCAAGACGCAGCGCCGACTGCACCGCGCGCTTCATCGCCCGGCGGAATGCCACGCGGCGGATGAGCTGATCGGCAACACCCTGGGCAACCAGCTTGGAATCGATTTCCGGCTTGCGGATTTCAACGATGTTCAGCTTCACGTCGCTGCTGGTCATGGTGGCCAGCTTCGAGCGCAGCTTTTCGATGTCCGCACCCTTCTTGCCGATGATGACACCGGGACGGGCCGCATAGATCGACACCCGGCACAGCTTGGCCGGACGCTCGATCACCACCTTCGAAATCGCTGCCTGCGGCAGGTTTTCGACGATGAACTTGCGGATCGCGAGATCTTCCTTGAGCATCTGCGCGTAGTTGCGCCCTTCGGCGTACCAGCGGCTGTCCCAGGTGCGGTTGATCTGCAGGCGCAGACCGATCGGGTTGGATTTATGACCCATGATCAGGCCTCCCCTGCTTCGTCAGACTGCTCGCGCACGACAATCCGCAGCCGCGAGAACGGCTTGAGGATGCGCGTCGACTTGCCGCGGCCACGGGTGTGGAACCGCTTCATCGTCACCGACTTGCCAACCGATGCTTCGGCCACGACCAGCGCATCGACATCAAGGTTGTGGTTGTTTTCCGCATTGGCGATCGCCGAGGCGAGAACCTTGCGGGCATCAACCGCCATGCCCTTCTTGGAGAAGGACAGGATGTTCATGGCCTCTTCGGCCTTCTTGCCGCGGATCAGACCGGCGACGAGGTTGAGCTTCTGGGCAGAACCACGGATCGTGGTCCCGACAGCCAGGGCTTCCTTGTCACCGACGCGGCGCGGGGCTGCTGGCTTGCTCATCAGCGCTTGCCCTTCTTGTCAGCGGCGTGGCCGGGGAACGTGCGCGTCGGCGCGAATTCACCAAGCTTGTGGCCAACCATCTCTTCCGAGACGGAAACCGGAATGAACTTGTGCCCGTTGTAGACGTTGAACGTCAGGCCAACGAACTGCGGAATGATGGTCGAACGACGCGACCAGGTCTTGATGGGGGCCGCGCGAGACCCGGCATCCTGGGCGGTTTCCGCCTTTTTCAGGAGATGCAGGTCGACGAAGGGGCCCTTCCAGACGGAACGTGCCATGGGGTCTTACCTCTTCTTCTTCGCGTGGCGCGAACGGATGATCATCTTGTCCGTCTGCTTGTTGTGACGGGTGCGGGCGCCCTTGGTCGGCTTGCCCCACGGCGTAACCGGGTGACGGCCACCGGAGGTGCGGCCTTCACCACCACCGTGCGGGTGATCGACCGGGTTCTTGGCCACGCCGCGCGTGAGCGGACGCTTGCCGAGCCAGCGGTTGCGACCGGCCTTTGCAAGGTTCTGGTTGGCGTTGTCGGGGTTCGACACAGCACCGACCGTACCCATGCAATCGCCGCGCAGGTAACGCTGTTCGCCAGAGTTCAGGCGCACGATGACCATGCCGCGGTCACGACCGACGAGCTGGACATAGGTGCCTGCCGAACGGGCGATCTGCCCGCCCTTGCCCGGCTTCATCTCCACGTTGTGGATGATCGTGCCGACCGGCATCTGCGACAGGAGCATGGCGTTGCCAGGCTTCACGTCGGTCTTTTCGCCGGCGACAACCGTGTCACCGATGGCCAGACGCTGCGGTGCGAGGATATAGGCCTGCTCGCCGTCCTCGTACTTGACCAGCGCGATGAACGCGGTGCGGTTCGGGTCGTATTCCAGACGCTCGACCGTGGCAGGCATGTCCCACTTGCGACGCTTGAAGTCGATGTAGCGGTACTTCTGCTTGTGACCGCCCGCGATGCCGCGGCTGGTCACATGGCCCTTGTTGTTGCGGCCGCCGGTCTTGCTCTTGCCTTCGGTCAACGCCTTTACAGGCTTGCCCTTCCAGAGCGACGACTTGTCGACGAGGATCAGTCCGCGCCGGGCGGGACTGGTCGGATTGTAGCTCTTGAGTGCCATGGTGCGCCTCAGATCCCGCTGGTCACGTCGATCGACTGGCCGGCGGCCAGGGTCACAACTGCCTTCTTGACGTCCGAACGACGGTAGGGCTTGCCCTTCCAACGCTTGGTCTTGCCCTTCTGCGTCAGGGTGTTCACCTTGGTGACCTTGACGTTGAACAGGGCTTCGACCGCTGCCTTGATCTCCGGCTTGGTCGCCTTTTCGGCAACCTTGAAGACCACGGCGTTGTGCTCGCTGAGCAGCGTCGACTTTTCGGTGATGTGGGGAGCCACGATCACGTCATAGTGACGCGTGTCGATTGCGACATTAGCCATTGAAACGCGCCTCCAGCTTTTCGACCGCGGCGCGCGTGAGCACCAGCGTATCATGCTTCAGGATGTCGTAGACATTGGCGCCGATGGCCGGGAGCACGTTGACGCCGACGATGTTGCGCGCAGCACGGGCGAAGTTGTCGTTCACCGCTTCGCCGTCGATCACCAGCACCTTCTTGCCCCAGTTCGCCTTGGCGAGCTGTCCGACAAGAGCCTTGGTCTTGCCTTCGGCAACATCGAGCGTGTCGACAACAACCAGACCAGCCTGCGCCTTGGACGAAAGCGCCATGCGCAGACCGAGCGAACGGATCTTCTTGTTCAGCGAGACATTGAACTCACGGACGCGAGGACCGTGAGCCTTGCCGCCGCCGATGAAGATCGGCGCCTTGCGATCGCCGTGACGGGCTGTGCCGCCACCCTTCTGCCGGCCGAACTTCTTGCCGGTGCGGGCAACGTCCGAACGTTCGCGCGCCTTGCGGGCGATGCCGCGACGGTTTTCGAGCTGCCAGGTAACGACGCGGTGCAGGATGTCGGCGCGCGGTTCGATACCGAACACGTCTTCTGACAGTTCCACTTCGCCGCTGGCGGCAGTGCCATCGAGATTGAGGACCTTGACCTTCACGACTTAGCCCTCCTGACCGTCGGTGGCGTCGACAGCCGCGACGTCTTGCGCCGGGGTGTCGGCCGCTGCCGAGTCATTGCTGTTGGCGGCCTGCTTGAGACCGGCGGGATAGGGCGCTTCAGCGTGGCGCGAGACCTTGACGGCATCGCGCACGAGCAGCCATGCGTTCTTCGAGCCAGGGACCGAACCCTTGACGAAGATCAGGCCGCGCTCGTCGTCCGTGCGGACGACTTCGAGGTTCTGCTGGGTGCGCTGGCGATCGCCCATGTGGCCGGCCATCTTCTTGTTCTTGAAGACGCGACCCGGATCCTGGCGGTTACCGGTCGAACCGTGTGCACGGTGCGAGATCGAAACACCGTGGGTGGCGCGCATGCCGCCGAAGCCCCAACGCTTCATGGCACCCGCAAAGCCCTTGCCCTGCGTGTTGCCGGTGATGTCGACATACTGGCCGGGAACGAAGTGCGAAGCGGCAATGGTCGAGCCGACATCAAGCAGCGCATCGTCAGCGACGCGGAACTCGGCGACTTCCATCTTCAGCGGAACTTCTGCCTTGGCAAAATGCTCGCGCTGCGGCTTGGCAACGTTCTTCTGCTTGGCTTCGCCCGCACCGAGCTGAACCGCAACGTAACCGTCACGATCTTCCGTGCGAACCGAAACCACCTGGCAATTTTCTAGCGACAGGACAGTGACCGGCACGTGCCGACCATCTTCCTGGAAAAGGCGGGTCATCCCCACCTTCTTCGCGATCACGCCGGTGCGCATGATCCATACTCCATAACAGAGGCCTGCCGGGCCCATCCCGACAGGCGTGTTCAGCCCGTATGTGAAGCATGCCCCCGACCGGGCTGAATACCCCTGCATGACACAGAAGCAATCGGGGGACGCTTGCCCGACCATGCGCCATTTCTGGCAAGGCCGGAGGTATCCCATTGTCAACAGGGCTTTTGTTACCCCGGAAACTCTGGACCCCCACCGCGGCGGGGGCTTCTGGCCGGAATTAACCGACCGAAATCCTGGATCGATGACGGACGATCCGGCCGGTCAGACCCCCGCCGGAGCGAGGGGATCGCTGGATCAGGCCAGCTTGATCTCGACATTGACGCCGGCCGCAAGGTCCAGCTTCATCAGCGCGTCGACAGTGGCCGCATTGGGCTGCACGATGTCGAGGAGGCGCTTGTAGGTGCGAACCTCGAACTGCTCACGCGACTTCTTGTCGATGTGCGGCCCGCGGTTCACGGTGAACTTTTCGATGCGCGTCGGAAGCGGAATCGGACCCCGGATCAGCGCGCCGGTGCGGCGGGCGGTATCTGCAATTTCTCCAGTGGCCTGGTCGAGCACACGATGATCAAAGGCCTTGAGGCGAATGCGGATATTCTGGGCGTCCATGTCCGTTTACCGATGCGAAAGAGCTTGAAACAAAAAATCCAGTCGCCCCGCCCTCTCACCTGTGCCCCAGCGTGTGTTGCACGGGGAAAGCGGGCCGACTGAACCGTAAAACCGACCGGCGGGAAGAGCGAATCTCCCCGCCGGAGCGCGGCCTATATTACTTCGTGATCGTGCTGACAACCCCCGAACCGACGGTACGGCCGCCTTCGCGGATGGCGAAGCGCAGACCCGGATCCATCGCGATCGGAGCGATCAGCTTGACGCCGATCGAGACGTTGTCACCCGGCATCACCATTTCGGTACCTTCGGGCAGAACGACTTCGCCGGTCACGTCGGTGGTGCGGAAGTAGAACTGCGGGCGGTAGTTGGCGAAGAACGGCGTGTGACGGCCACCTTCATCCTTCGACAGCACGTAGACTTCAGCCGAAAACTCGGTGTGCGGCGTGACCGAGCCGGGCTTGCACAGCACCTGGCCGCGCTCCACGTCTTCACGCTTGATGCCACGCACCAGTGCACCGATGTTATCGCCGGCTTCACCCTGGTCGAGCAGCTTGCGGAACATTTCGACGCCGGTGACGACGGTCTTCTGGGTGTCCTTGAGGCCGATGATTTCGACTTCTTCGCCCACCTTGACGATGCCGGTTTCAACGCGGCCGGTCACAACCGTACCACGACCCGAAATCGAGAACACGTCTTCGACGGGCATCAGGAAGGGCTTGTCGGTCGGGCGCGGCGGCTGCGGGATGTATTCATCGACAGCGGCCATCAGGGCGTTGATCGAATCGCGGCCGATCGCATCGTCGCGGCCTTCGAGAGCGGCCAGAGCCGAACCCTTGACGATCGGAATATCGTCGCCGGGGAAGCCATACGACGACAGCAGTTCGCGCACTTCGAGTTCGACGAGTTCGAGGATTTCCTCGTCATCGACCTGATCGACCTTGTTCATGTACACGACCAGTGCGGGCACGCCGACCTGGCGGGCAAGCAGGATGTGCTCGCGGGTCTGCGGCATCGGGCCGTCAGCAGCGTTCACGACCAGGATTGCGCCGTCCATCTGCGCAGCACCGGTGATCATGTTCTTCACATAGTCAGCGTGGCCGGGGCAATCGACGTGCGCGTAGTGGCGGTTGGCGGTCTCGTACTCGACGTGTGCGGTCGAGATGGTGATGCCGCGCTCGCGCTCTTCGGGAGCCTTGTCGATGTTCGCGTAATCGGTGAACGTCGCGCCGCCGGTTTCCGCCAGCACCTTGGTGATCGCGGCAGTCAGCGTGGTCTTGCCGTGGTCGACGTGACCGATGGTGCCGATGTTGCAGTGCGGCTTGGTCCGCTCAAACTTAGCCTTAGCCATGGTTCAAACCTTCTTCTCTATAAGTGTTGATTTCTGAGGAGGCGGCACCTGCCGGACTCGCGCCGTAAAATCAGGCGCCGCCCCTAGCCTGATCTTTTCAATCAGGCAAGCTTCGCCTTGACCTCGGCTGCAACGTTGGCCGGAACCTCGTCGTAGTGGTCAAAGAACATCGAGTAGTTCGCGCGTCCCTGCGTGAACGAGCGGAGCTGGTTCACGTAGCCGAACATGTTGGCCAGCGGCACCATTGCGGTGACGGCCTGGGCGTTGCCCCGGCTGTCGGTGCCCTGGATCTGGCCACGCCGCGAGTTGATGTCGCCAATCACGTCGCCAAGATACTCTTCAGGTGTAATCACCTCGACCTTCATGATCGGTTCGAGGAGCTTGATCCCGGCCTTCTGCGCCACTTCGCGCATACAGCCGCGGCCCGCGATTTCGAACGCCAGCGCCGACGAGTCGACGTCATGGTAGGCGCCGTCGTAGAGGTTGATTTCGAAGTCGATGATCGGGAAGCCGACGAGCGAGCCGGTGGCAGCGGTTTCGCGCATGCCCTTTTCGATCGCGGGGATGTATTCCTTCGGAATGTTGCCGCCCTTGATCTCGTCGGTGAAGATGATGCCGCTGCCGCGTTCACCCGGCGTGACCTTGACCTTCACGCGGCCGAACTGGCCGGTACCGCCCGACTGCTTCTTGTGGGTGTAGTCCACGTCCACGGCCTTGGCGAGGTATTCGCGGTAGGCCACCTGCGGCGCACCGACGTTGGCCTCGACCTTGAACTCGCGGCGCATGCGGTCGACGATGATTTCGAGGTGGAGTTCGCCCATCCCCTTGATGATCGTCTGGCCCGATTCGTGATCGGTCGACACGCGGAACGAAGGATCTTCGGCGGACAGGCGGTGCAGCGCGACGCCCATCTTTTCCTGGTCGGCCTTGGTCTTGGGTTCGACCGACAGCTCGATGACCGGTTCGGGGAACTCCATGCGTTCCAGGATGATCGGGCTGCGTTCGGCGCACAGCGTGTCGCCGGTGGTGGTTTCCTTCAGACCGGCCAGCGCCACGATGTCGCCCGCATAGGCTTCATCGATGTCTTCACGGCTGTTGGCATGCATCAGCAGCATGCGGCCAACCTTTTCCTTCTTGCCCTTGACCGAGTTCAGGTAGCTGCCCTTGGTCAGCGTGCCCGAATAGATGCGGGTGAAGGTGAGCGAACCGACGAACGGGTCGTTCATGATCTTGAACGCCAGCGCCGAGAACGGAGCGTCGTCGGCCGTTGCGCGGCTGTCCGGTTCGTCCGTGTCGGGGTGAACGCCCTGCACGTCTTCGATGTCGAGCGGCGAAGGCAGATAATCTACCACGGCGTCGAGCAGGGGCTGGACGCCCTTGTTCTTGAACGCAGAACCGCACAGCACCGGCACGAAGGCCTGGCCCAGCGTGCCCTTGCGGATCAGCGCCTTGAGCGTCGCCACGTCCGGCTCGTTGCCTTCGAGGTAGGCTTCCATCGCCTCGTCGTCCTGTTCGACGGCGAGTTCGATCAGCTTGTTGCGGTATTCGGCAGCCTTGTCGGCCATGTCCGCAGGAACGTCTTCATAGAAGAACTCGGCGCCAAGCGCCTCATCCTTCCAGATGATCGCGCGGTTTTCGACCAGGTCGACCAGCCCCTTGAAATCGCCTTCCGCACCGATCGGCAGGTACAGCACCGCAGGCACCGCGCCGAGACGGTCGATGATCGTCTGCACGCAGTAATAGAAGTTCGCGCCGGTGCGATCGAGCTTGTTGATGAAGCACATGCGCGGAACCTTGTACTTGTCCGCCTGGCGCCACACCGTTTCCGACTGCGGCTCAACGCCCGCAACCCCGTCGAACGCGGCAACCGCACCGTCGAGCACGCGCAGCGAACGTTCGACTTCGATGGTGAAGTCGACGTGGCCGGGGGTGTCGATGATGTTCAGCCGGTGATCGTTCCAGATGCAGGTCGTGGCAGCCGACGTGATCGTGATGCCGCGCTCCTGCTCCTGCTCCATCCAGTCCATGGTCGCGGCGCCGTCATGGACTTCGCCGATCTTGTAGGACTTGCCGGTGTAGTAGAGGATGCGTTCGGTCGTCGTGGTCTTGCCGGCGTCGATGTGCGCCATGATGCCGAAGTTGCGATAACGCTCGAGCGGATGGCTGCGGGCCATGTTGCATTCCTTAGAGCAAGGGAGGGGGCCGATGGGACGGCCCCGCCCTTTGGGTTAGCGTTGTGACAGCCGGATGACGATACACTGCGGCCCGAAGACCTCTGGCACGTTCCTGGCCGGTATTACCAGGCGCCGATATTACCAGCGATAGTGGCTGAACGCGCGGTTCGCGTCGGCCATACGGTGGGTATCTTCGCGCTTCTTGACCGCGTTGCCACGGTTGTTGGCGGCATCGAGCAGCTCGGCCGAAAGACGCGCGGCCATCGTGGTTTCGCTGCGGTTGCGCGCGGCGCTGATGAGCCAGCGGATGGCCAGGGCCTGGGCGCGTTCCGGGCGGACTTCGACCGGCACCTGATAGGTGGCACCGCCAACGCGGCGCGAACGCACTTCGATGTGCGGCTTCACATTGTTCAGCGCATCGTGGAAGAGCTGAACCGGATCGGCCTTGGCGCGCGTCTGCATGGTGTCGAGCGCACCATAGACGATGCTTTCGGCAACCGACTTCTTGCCGTCGAGCATGAGGTTGTTCATGAACTTCGACAGAACCTGATCACCGAACTTGGGATCGGGCAGGATGACCCGCTTTTCCGGGCGACGACGACGTGACATCTTGTATTCCTTCTGATCGAGCCTTGGCCCTCAGGTTACCTGCAGGCGCTGCCCCGTCCGCGCTGCGCCGCCATCGAGGCCGCGCGACGCCGGGGCGCGCGAATCACTTCGGACGCTTGGCGCCGTACTTCGAGCGGGACTGCTTGCGGTCCTTCACGCCCTGCGTATCGAGCACGCCGCGCAGCACGTGGTAGCGCACGCCGGGAAGGTCGCGGACGCGGCCACCACGGATCAGCACGACCGAGTGTTCCTGAAGGTTGTGACCTTCGCCGGGGATGTACGAAATGACTTCGCGGCTGTTGGTCAGGCGGATCTTGGCAACCTTGCGAAGCGCCGAGTTCGGCTTCTTCGGGGTCGTCGTGTAGACACGGGTGCAGACACCGCGCTTTTGCGGGTTCTGTTCCATCGCAGGAACCTTGGACTTGGCCTTCTGCGGTTCGCGGCCCTTGCGGACCAGCTGGTTGATCGTAGGCATGAAGTACTCTTCACCTTGGTTGTGACCCAGACGGCAAGGTGAAGAATTGCAGGTTTCGCCAATGCGAAGGGCGGGACACGAGGCCCCGCGACCGTTGCACAACGAACCGAAACGCTCCACCCGGACACTTGGGCCGGGTTACTTTGACGGTCAGCACGGTTCCGGCAAAAGCCCCGCCGCACGCGCCGCCAATGTTCAGCTCTATGCCGCGATCCGGCAGGACCGGTCACGGAAGTGTGCGCCCCTAGTGGGATTCGCCGGTGCGGTCAAGCAATAGCCGCAGACGCAGCGCGTTCTGCGGCCAGAGCGCCGGACGCGGGCGGTCAGTCCTGCACGCGCTCTGCTGCCTGCGCAAGGCGGTCGTGCCCCTGCGCGACGCTGGCAAGGGCGGAATCCATCGCCGCCACCCCGCGATGCGTCAGGCAAACGAATGTGCGGCGTCCGTCGCGGCCATCGTCTTCGCGTTCGACCAGCCCGCGCGCTTCGAGGATGCGCAGCCAGCGCAGCGCCGTGGTGGGCGGGACATGCGCGCCAATGCAGGCGCTGGTGGTCGGCACGCGCCGGTCCTCGCGCGCGGCGATGTACAGGTCCAGCATGATATCCCACGCCGGCTCCCCGAAAAGGTCGGCCGGCAGGTATTTGTGGCGCCGACGCCGCTCGGCGTAGATTTCCCTGGCGATCGCTGCATGGCGGGCAATGTCGCGGGACGAAAACGCCTCCGTCGCGCTGTGCGCCAGACTCATCATGTTGCTCATCGCGGCTCTATCCATTGCTGCGTCACCTGTCCGGCTGGCACACAGTGCCTCGCCACGCACGCTCATCGCGCGCATCGAACGAACGGTCATATTGAAGTGCTCCACAGACGGGGCCTGACGGTCCCGGTTACGGATTACGATGCGGGCCGAAACGCCCTGGTGCATTCATCGGCAGGCACGATCATGCCAGCCGCCAGCCGTGGTACTGGCCAATGCGCTCTTCCCGGCGGACGTGCGCGGCGGTTCCGAGGAACAGCGCCATGGCCTGGACGTTGATCGGCAGGGTCGTCATCGCAAAATAGCCGAAGCGCACCAGCGAAAGGTCGATGACCTTGGCAAGATGGCCCAGCATCACGATGATCTGCGCCGCGCATACCCACATCGGCCAGCCACGGTTCGCCCGCAGGGCTATCCACAGGAAGGCGATGGCGGCCCAGGAATCAATCACGAGATGGCCAGGGTTGACGGCGTAGAACGCAGGCTCCCCGAACACGGCGTGGTTGATTCCGTCGAGCACGAACGATGTCGCAAAAACCGCCGTTACCAGGCGTTCCGGCTCCCCGCCCTTGCGGACGGCGAAGACCAGAACCATCAGGATCGCCAGGCGGATGATCCAGAACATCATGGAGTCCCCCCGCCCGGCAACCGCGGCCTGCGCAGTATGGGCGCCGGCATTCAGGCCGCGCGAACAGCGGTGAGCGGCGTGGCGGTATCGGGCTTTGCGCCGGCCTGCGGGCAATCGTCGTTCATGATATCGCCCATTTCGCGGTTCACGTCGCGCAGTTTGCCATGGACGCGGGCAATTTCGTTGCTTGCATCGAGCATGGCCTTCTGGCTGGCGGCAAGCCGCAACAGGGCATCCTGGCCGGTAAAGGCGCCGACATTGGCTTCACGCCGGGCGCGAACCATGGTGGCCAGCAGGTTGGCCTGGCGGATCAGGGCTTCGTCGATGGCGGCTTCGGCTTCGTGCAGATCGCGCGTGATGCGGATACCATGGGCGACGGCAATGTTGGTCTGGTTCATCGTAGCTCCCACTTGCCGCGTTGCCGCGACAAGCCCCCTTTTTATCTGAGTGGAGGCGCGCCCTCGCGCCTTGCACCCGGTTGATGGTGGAGACTGTCGACCAGGCCCGGACCGGTACAGAGCCCGGTCAGCGATCCAGCATGGCAGACAGTTGGGCAAACATGCTCAACCCGCCAAGCACGATCAGAATCAGGAACACCGTGATCGCGGCAATATAACCCAGCCGCAACACGGTCCCATTTGGCCCGTCGAAAATCTCCGGGAGAACGTGGTGGTAATCGGTCGCTTCCGTCCCGGCTTGCCGGGTGACTTCGCCTTCGCCAGTGCGCCGCACATCGTGTGACGGTTGTGGCTGGGGCGTTGCCGTGGAGCGATCGACTTCCGCGTTTCCCTGCCCCTCTTGTGGGGCGGGAAGCGGCGGAAAGCCTACATGGGAAAGTTCATATACGGGTTGTTCGTATGTCTCGATCAGCCGCCGATAGGCCTGTGCGACCTCGCCCCTGGTGGCAACATCGAGCTTGGCGCGGGCCAGCATGATCCGCTGGTCCACGGTGTGGTGGGAAATGCCGAGGATGCGCGAGATCTCCTTGGAGGTCTTGTGCTGGATCAGCAGATCGAGCACTTCGCGCTGTTTGGCTGTCAATTCGAGAAGTGGGTTATCAACCAGATCCGCATCCACCATCATTGCCTTACCGCCCCCCGGCATTTTGCGACCAACAGGGAACCGTCCATTCCCTTATCTTAACCTTCTGCATCAAAACGCAAGTTTTTCCAATCCGGGTAATACGTCCCGGATCGGCTCAGGGTTCTGCGGATTCGACAGCGCACTGGCCGCGCAAACGACCTGCCACCAGGCCCGTCGTGCTTACTTTGCATTAACCAATCCCAGGCCTCGCCGCCAACGGCGATTCGGTAATGGGGATTACATTTGCCGAAGGACGGCAAGAGCCTCGCCTATTCCAGACGGCACCTGCTCCGCGTGCAAAAACGCCGCAGCCCGCACCGACGGTGTTACCGTCGGCCTAGGTAACGTAACGGACTGTTTGCACGCCGCGGCAAGGAATATCCTTGCCCCATGCCGCTGACCAACGCCGAACGCCAACGCCGCTACCGCCAACGCCTCAAGGCGCGTGCGTCGGGCGCTGCGGTGGTCGATCAGGCGCGTCTTGCGGTTGAGCGGGCAGTGCTTGCGCTGTGGGCCTACCATGAACGCCCTTCTCCCACCGGCATTGCATGGGCTGACATCGACGGCTGCCGCACGCTCGACCAGTACCGGTCGGAACTGGAACGCACGCCTGCCAATCTGCTGCAGACCTGTCGGGCGTTCCTTCCGGGGTTCGAAGGGCTGACGCCGGGAGAAGCGCGGGCGGTTGCAGACGTCATCGGGATTGCCGATGCGTTGCGCCTTGCGCCACCATCGACGATAATCGTGCCGGAAGCCGCCTGACCGGACGGCCTGCCGAAGTCGTCAGATGAAAATCAGAAGCCCGCTTCGATAGCCACGCGGATTGCATCGGCGCTGGTCTTGACCTCCAGCCCCTTGAGCACGGCGGAGCGATGCATCTTCACCGTCCGCTCGCTCAACCCCAGTTCGTAGGCGATCTGCTTGTTGAGCTTGCCCGCCGCCATGAGCACGAGGATTTCCTTCTGGCGGCGGCTCAATCGCTCCACGCGCTGCGCCGCTTCGTTGCGGCGGGCATCGTTGGCCTGGCCCTGATCTTCGGCCATTTCGACTTGCGAGCCGAGGAAATATTCCAGTTCGCCGCTGGCATCGAAAATCGGCGCGACCATCACCGCATTGCGGAACGGAGTACCGTCCTTCTTGTAGTTCAGGATTTCGACCATCACCGGCTGCTTGCGCCAGATTCCGTCGCGCAGCACCTTGGCCTTTTCATCCTCGGTCGCCGCGCCGCGCAGGAAACGGCAGTTGCGGCCGATGATTTCCTCACGCTTGTACCCCGTCAATTCGACGAAGGCATCATTGCACGCCACGATCGGATTGTCCGGCAAACGCGGATTGCTGATGACGGCGGCCGTCGGGCTGGAGGCGATCATCTCGGCTATGGACATAGGGCACATATAGACCGTTTTGCGCGGTTTTCAATTGCGTGCCCTTTGGTCCGTGTTGTTCGGAAAGGTGCCCGCGCGCAATCGGGGAAGGCCGCAAAACGGGGCCGAAGCACGGGCCTGGCAAAACCGCATCTGTCATCAAGAAACCGGAGCTGTCCTGCCCATGAACATTTTCTCCCCCACGCTCGCCGCATCGGCCAACGCCGCCGATGTGTTTGACGAAGACGGCAAGGTTGTCGTTCCGGGTCATGTCGAAGAAGCGATCCGCACCCTGATCGAATGGTCGGGCGACGATCCCGAACGCGAAGGGCTGATCGATACGCCGCGCCGGGTTGCCCGCGCATGGCGCGAATATTGCCGCGGCTACGGCGAAGATCCCGGCGTCCACCTTTCGCGCACTTTCGAGGAAGTGGGCGGGTATGACGAAGTGGTGCTGCTGCGCGACATTCCCTTCCAGAGCCATTGCGAACACCACATGGCGCCGATCATCGGCACGGCATCCATTGCCTACCTGCCGCGCGATCGCGTTGTCGGCATCTCCAAGCTGGCGCGCGTGCTCAATGGCTATGCCAGCCGCCTGCAGGTGCAGGAAAGGCTGACGGCCGAAGTCGCCAAGTGCATCTGGGACAACCTCCATCCGCAAGGCGTTGCCGTGGTGATCGAGGCGCAGCATGGCTGCATGACCGGGCGCGGGGTGCGCACGCACGGCGTCGGCATGGTCACCAGCCGGATGCTGGGGTGCTTCCTCGACGATCCGAGCAGCCGGAAGGAAGTGCTCGCGCTCATGGGCCGTGGTTGATCGTCCCGCAACCATGAAGATGAATGTTGCGATTGTCGGGGCCGGCATGGCGGGGCTTTCCTGTGCCAGCCAGCTTGTCCGCCATGGTCATGCCGTGCGCCTGTTCGACAAGGGGCGTGGCCCCGGCGGGCGCATGTCCACGCGGCGGATGACCAGCGGCCACGGCGATGTCCAGTTCGATCACGGCGCGCAGTACTTCACCGTGCGCGATCCGGCTTTCATGGCGCAGGTCGCACGCTGGTCGGCCAGCGGCGTGGCCGCGCCGTGGCCCGCTGCCGGAACCGGCGCGTGGGTTGGCGTACCCGCCATGAACGCCGTAGTCCGCGACCTTGCTGCGCAGCATGACGTGACCTTCGGCTGGCATGTGTGCGGCCTTGTGCGCAAGGACAACGCCTGGCACCTGGTCGGCGATGCGCCGGACGGAGCGCGGGTGCAGATCGGCCCGTTCGATGCCGTCGTCGTTTCGATCCCGCCGGAACAGGCCGCCGCCATCGTCGCGCTGCACGATCTTTCGCTGGCGTCGACGGCGCTGGCGGCCCGCTCGCAACCGTGCTGGACCACGATGCTGGCGTTCGAGCAGCGGTTGCCTGCGCGGCAGGACACGGTGCGCGACACCGGTTTGATAAGCTGGGCCGCACGCAATTCGGCCAAGCCGGGCCGCACGGGGCTGGAATCCTGGGTCATTCAGGCCAACCCGCAATGGTCGTGCGCCCACATCGACGATTCCGCCGATACAGTGACCGCCCACCTTTCCGAAGCCCTGAGCGCCGCACTGGGCGTCGCCCTGCCCCAACCGGTCATCGCTGCTTCCCACCGCTGGCGTTATGCGATGTCGACCGGCAGCAACCTTGGCGCGATGTGGAGCGAAACGTCGCGGATCGGCATCTGCGGCGACTGGCTGCTGGGGCCACGGGTCGAAAACGCCTGGGTTTCAGGCCGCGCGCTGGCCGGGCAGATCACCGCAACCGCGGCGCGCCAGGCGGCCTGAACAGAACGCCACTCTTTCCAGACATGGCGCGCCTGCAGCCCCGTATTTTACGGATGTAATGCCTCTGCCCGCCCTGCCGCTCCGCCGCCGCACGTTCCCTTCCCCGCTGGCGGAACGCTCGCTTGAATTGATTTAATCAATCAATTAAAGAGGTCGAAACCGGCAGGGATGGGAGATTCGCGCATGGCATCCGGGACACAGACCGTCAGCCCTCCTCCACTCCGGCCTGAGGAGATCGCCGTGCCCCCTGCCCCCACTTCCCGCGCCACCGGCATGGACGCCGATGTCTTTGCCCAGTTTCTGGACCAGCTCGAACGCTACGTCCGTGAACGCCTGATCCCGGCGGAAGCCGAAGTCATTGCCGGTGACGCCATACCGGCAGACCTACTGGCCGAAATGCGCGACATGGGCCTGTTCGGCCTGACCATGCCGGAAGAATACGGCGGCGCCGGAATGAACATCAGCCAGTACATCGAATCCATTCACACGCTCAGCTATGCGATGCCTGCGTTCCGTTCGATCATTTCGATCAATCTCGGCATGGTCTGTTCGGCCATCAAGAACGCCGGAACGCCGGAGCAAAAGGCACAATGGCTTCCCCGGCTGGCAGCGGGCGAAATCGCCTGCTTCGGGTTGACCGAGCCGGGTTCGGGATCGGACTCTGCCGGGTTGCAGACCACGGCGGTGCGTTCGGGCAACGGTTATGTCCTGAACGGGACGAAACGCTACATCACCAATGCGCCGTTTGCCGATGTCGGCCTGATCATGGCGCGCACGGCGAAGGAAAACCTGCCCGGCAACGGCCATGTCTCCGCCTTTATCGTGCCACTGGATACGCCGGGGGTGACGCGCGGCAAATCGGACAAGAAGATGGGCCAGCCCGGCAGCCACATCGGCGACGTGATGCTCGACGACGTATATGTTCCCGGCGATGCACTGCTGGGCGGCGAAGAGGGCAAGGGCTTTGCCATTGCCATGCAGAGTCTCGACAACGGGCGTCTTTCGGTGGGCGCGGCCAGCACCGCCTATGCGCGGCGCGCGCTCGACACCGCGATCCGCTATGCCAACGAACGCAAGGCGTTTGGCGAACCGATTGCCAATTTCCAGCTTATCCAGGCGATGCTGGCCGATAGCCACGCCGAAATCTATGCTGCCGAATGCATGATGCGCGATGCCATCCGCAAGGCCGACGAAGGGCGCAAGATCCTGCTCGAAGCTGCCGCCTTCAAGATGTTCGCATCCGAAATGTGCGGGCGCGTGGCCGACCGCTGCGTGCAGATCCACGGCGGCGCAGGCTATCTTGCCGAATACGAAGCCGAACGCTTCTTCCGCGATAGCCGCATCTACCGCATCTACGAAGGCACCACGCAGATCATGCAACTGGTGATCGCCAAGCAGATGCTGCGCGATTTTGCCGCCGGGGGACAAGGCTGACGCGCCCGCCGCATGCAGGAAAACCGCCGATGACCCAAAGCCTGCGCCGTGTCGCCATCGTATCCCCGCTGCGCACCGCTGTCGGGCGGCTTGGCGGCGCGCTGCGCGATGTCAACGCCGGGCAGCTTGGCGCGGTAATCCTCAAGGCGCTGGTCGAACGCAGCGGCATCGACCCGGCGCGGGTCGATGATGTGGTGTTTGCGCAAGGCTATGGCAGTGGCGAAGCGCCTGCCATCGGACGCTGGGCATGGCTGGCGGCGGGACTGCCGGTGGAAGTGCCCGGCTATCAACTTGACCGGCGCTGCGGATCGGGCCTGCAGGCCATCGTCAACGCGGCGATGATGATCCAGACCGGAGCTGCGGATGCGGTCGTCGCGGGCGGCGTGGAATCCATGTCGAACGTCGAACACTATACCACCGACATCCGCCGCGGTGTGCGCATGGGCAACCTGACGCTGCACGACAGGCTGACCCGCGGCCGCCTGATGAGCCAGCCGTCCGAACGCTTCGGGGTGATCAGCGGCATGATCGAAACGGCGGAAAATCTTGCCCGCGATTACGGCATCACCCGCGAACAGGCCGATGCCTATGCCGTGCGCAGCCACCAGCGCGCCGCCGCCGCCTGGGCACATGGCCTGTTTGACGATGAAATCGTGCCGGTTCCGGTGCCGCAGCGGCGGGGCGACCCGCTGCCGTTCACACAGGACGAAGGCTATCGCGCCGACGCGACGGTGGAATCGCTGGGTGCGCTGAAACCGATCGAAGGCGGCGTGGTGACCGCCGGCAACGCCAGCCAGCAGAACGATGCGGCGGCAGCCTGCCTGCTGGTGGTGGAAGACAAGCTGGCAGAGCTGGGGCTTGCGCCGGTCGCGTGGTTCCATGGCTGGGCGGCGGCAGGATGCGATCCCAGCCGCATGGGCATCGGCCCGGTGCCCGCGACCGAACGCCTGTTTGCCCGCACCGGCCTTGGCTGGGGCGATATCGACCTGATCGAACTGAACGAAGCCTTTGCCCCCCAAGTGCTCGCTGTGCTCAAGGCATGGGGCTGGTCAGACGATGACAGCCGCCTTGACCGGCTCAACGTCAACGGGTCGGGCATTTCGCTCGGCCATCCCATCGGCGCGACGGGTGGGCGCATCCTTGCCGGGCTGACCCGCGAACTGGCGCGGCGGGGCGGGCGTTACGCGCTGGAAACGATGTGCATCGGTGGCGGCCAGGGGATCGCCGCGATCTTCGAACGCGCCTGAACGAAGAGGGACTTTCCGACCCGGCTATTGCCCGGTCGTACCCGTCTGCACCGGGCCGGATTCCTCGCGCAACCCGCCGCCCAGCGCACGGTAGAGTTCGACCATGTTGGCAGCCCTGGCCAGCCGCGCCGAAACAAGGCTTTGCTGCGCTGCATAATAGGTGCGCTGCGCATCCAGCGGCTCCAGATAGGCAGCGACACCGGCGTCATAGCGCAATTGCGACAGGCGGAGCGCCGTGGCGGCATTGGCTTCGAGCGATGTCTGCGCGGCGATGCTGTCCCCCACCGTGCCGCGCCGCGCCAGCGCATCGGCGACCTCCCGGAACGCTGTCTGGATCGCGCCTTCGTAATTTGCCAGCGCCGCGTCGCGCGCCGCCTTGGCCGCCTTGAGATTGTTGGCTGTGGCGCCACCATCGAAAATCCGCTGGCGCGCGGCGACGTTCATGGTTTTCTGGAAATCGCTGCTGTCGAACAGGGTGGTCAGCCCCTGGCTGGCAAAGCCGAACAGACCGGTCAGCGAAAACACCGGGAAGAAGGCCGCGCGGGCCGCACCGATATCGGCATAGGTCGCACGCAGGGCGTGTTCGGCGGCCAGCACATCGGGGCGGCGCAGCAGCACCTGCGACGACAGTCCTTCGGGCAGGGCATCGCGCATCTGGTCGCCCTGCCCCAGCGTAGTGGGCAGCAGATCGGCCGCCACGGGTTTGCCGGCCAACAAGTCCAGCGCGTTGCGTGCCTGCGCAAGGCTCGTCCTGAAATTGGCGACCGCCGTTTCCGCCTGATTGAGCAAGGTGGTGGTAGTGGCGACTTCCAGCTTCGTACCGATGCCGTTGGCTTCGCGGCGGACATTGACCGCCAGCGTGGCGCGGCGCGATGCCACGGTTTCCTCGGCGATGCGCAAGGCATCGGCAGTGGCTGCATAAGTCAGCCAGGCACTGGCCGTTTCGGCAACCAGCGCGATCTGCGAAGCCTTGCGGCCTTCGTCGGTGGCAAGATAGCTCTGGAAGCCGGACTCGCTCTGGTTGCGCAACCGCCCGAACAGATCCAGCTCGAACGCGCTGGCCCCGGCCTGCACCAGAAAATTGTCGGTCACGACTCCCGCCCTGCCGCGCACCGCTGAAAGGGTCGCGCCGCCGTTGATGACCGGGAACAGCGCCGCCCGGTCCACGCGGTACAGGGCGCGCGCGCGTTCGACATTGGCCAGCGCAGCGCGCAAATCGCGGTTTTCGGCCAGCGCCGTGGCAATGACCTGCTGCAGGCGCGGATCGGTAAAGAAATCGCGCCAGCCGATGGTATCGACCGCGCTCTCGCCCGCGCCCAGCACCGGATAGGCCGCGCCTTGTGGCAAGGCTTCGGGCACGGGCGCGGCAGGCTGCACGTACTTGGGCGCTAGGTTGCATCCGGCCAGCAGCGGCAGGGCCGCAAGCGGCAAGGCAGCCCGCGCCAAGGTCCGGCGGGGAGCGGCGCGGCGCGCGATCATGCCGGTTCCTCCGCAGCCGAAGGCATCGCCTGCGGTGCGGCTGCGCCCTGCCGGAACAACCGCTTCACCAGCACGAAGAACAGCGGCACGAGGAAGATCGCCAGGACCGTCGCGGAAAGCATGCCGCCCATCACCCCGGTGCCGATGGCCTGACGCCCGTTCGCCCCGGCGCCGCTGGCCAGCGCCAGCGGAATGACCCCGGCGATAAAGGCCACGCTGGTCATGATGATCGGGCGCAAGCGCAGGCGCGCGCCTTCAAGCGCAGCGGTAACCGGATCGGTCCCCCGGTCCATCGCGGCCTGCGCGAACTCCACGATCAGGATCGCATTCTTGGCGGAAAGGCCGATGGTGGTCAGCAAGGCGACCTGGAAATAGATGTCGTTGTCAAAGCCGCGCAGGGTCACCGCCAGCACCGCGCCGACGATGCCCAGGGGAATGACCAGCAGGACCGCCACCGGCACGCTCCAGCTTTCGTACAGCGCGGCAAGGCACAGGAAGATGAAGAAGATCGACGCAGTATACAGCAGGCCCGACTGGCTCGATGCGGCGCGCTCCTGATAGGAAAGGCCGCTCCACGCCACGCCGAAGCCGCCGTCCAGCTTTCCGGCATTTTCCTCCATGATCTTCATCGCTTCGCCCGAACTCACCCCCGGCGCGCCGCCGCCCTGGATCTGCTGCGCGGCGATGCCGTTGAAGCGGTCCAGCCGCACCGGGCCGCGCGTCCAGCTCGACGATGCGAAAGCGGAAAACGGTGCCATCTGGCCGTTGCTGCCTCGCACGAACCACTGGCCAAGGTCGGCCGGTTCGTTGCGGTAGGGCGCATCGCCCTGCACATAGACGCGCTTGACCCGGCCACGGTCGACAAAATCGTTCACGTACAGGCCGCCCCAGGCGATCGACAGCGTGGAATTGGCGGTGGCCGGGTTGATCTGGAACGCGGTCAGCGCATCGTCGTCCATGTCGACCTTGAGCTGCGGGGTGTCTTCCAGCCCGGAAAGGCGGGCTTGCGCCAGCCGCTTGTCGTCGTTCGCCATCTGCAACAGGTAGCGTCGCGCAGCGGTCAACGCCTCGCGCCCGGCGCTGCTGGTGTCCTGCAGCCACATGTCGAAACCGGCCGAACTGCCAAGACCGCGGATCGGCGGGGGATTGAGCACGAAGATCTGCGCCTTGTACGACTTGCGGAAATGGCCGCTCAACCGTTCGGCTATGGCCGAGGCGCTGCGCTCCGCGCCGATCCGTTCCGACCAGTCCTTGAGCAGGATGAAGCCCTGGCCCGCGTTCTGCGCGGTCCCGGCCTGCCCGCGCCCCATGATGACGAACACCGCGCGCACGTTGTCGGCTTCGGTGTCGAGGATGTAGCGCGTCACTTCCATCGCCGTGGCGCGCGTCTGTTCGGAAGTCGAACCGACCGGCAACTGGAAGTTCATCGACAGCGAACCCTGGTCCTCGTTCGGCAGGAAACTTGTCGGCAAGCGGACATAGAGCGCCGCCATCGCCACGCAGATGGCAACGAACGTCGCCACCCACGGCCATGGCCGCGCAACGATCCCGCCCAGCCGCCCGCGGTAGCGCCGCTCAAGGTTGCTGTAGCCGCTGTTGAAGGTGCGGAAAAACCGCCCTTGCGGCTTTTCATGCTCGGCCACGGGCTTGAGCAACGTGGCGCACAGCGCCGGAGTGAACACCAGCGCGACCAGCACCGACAGAGTCATCGCCGAAACGATGGTGACCGAAAACTGACGATAGATCGCCCCGGTCGATCCCCCGAAAAATGCCATCGGTACGAACACCGCGGTCAGCACCAGCGTGATCCCGATCAGCGCCGAGGTGATCTCGTCCATCGACTTGATCGTGGCTGCGAGCGGGTCCAGCCGTTCCTCGTGCATCACGCGCTCGACGTTTTCGACCACCACGATGGCATCGTCGACCAGCAGGCCGATGGCCAGCACCATGCCGAACATGGTCAGGGTATTGATCGAATAGCCGAACAGCGACAGCACGCCGAAGGTGCCCAGCAGCACGACCGGCACGGCGATGGCCGGGATCAGCGTTGCGCGCCAGTTCTGCAGGAACACGAACATCACGATCACCACCAGCGCGATCGCTTCGGCCAGCGACCAGGCGACTTCCTCGATCGACAGCTTGACGAAGGTGCTGGTGTCGCGCGGATAGGCGACGGTGTAGCCGGGCGGCAGGCTTTTCGAAAGCTCCGCGATCTTGGCCTTGACCAGATCGGCGGTCTTCATCGCGTTGGCGCCCGACGCCAGATTGATGGCAAGGCCGGTCGCCGGAACGCCGTTGAGGCGGCTGACCGAACCGTAGTTCTCTTCGCCCAGTTCCACCCTGGCCACGTCGCGCAGCTTCACCACCGACCCGTCGACGTTGGTCTTGACGACGATTTCGGCGAACTCTTCGGGCTTTTGCAGCCGCCCGCGCGCGGTGACGGTGGCGTTCAGCCGCTGGCCTTCGGGCGCGGGGTTGCCGCCGATCTCACCAGCGGCAACTTGTGCGTTCTGCGCTTGCAGGGCGGCCGTGACATCGGCCGGGTTGAGCTGCACTGCCGCCAGCTTCAGCGGGTCCAGCCAGATGCGCATCGCATAGGACGAACCGAAGACATTGGTGTTGCCCACCCCTTCGACGCGCGAGATCGGGTCCTGGAAATTAGTGGTCAGGTAATCCGAAATGTCGGCGTTCGACGTGCGCCCGGTGGTGTCGAAGATCGAGACGACCATCAACTGATCGGTCTGCGCCTTGTTGACGTTGACGCCCTGCTGCTGGACCACGGCAGGCAGCCGGTTGATCGCGCGCGAGATCGCGTTCTGCACCTGCACCTGGGCCGTATCGGGATCGGTGCCCTTGTCGAACGTCACCGTGATCTGCGACGACCCGTTGCTGGAACTGGCGCTGAAATAAAGCATGCCGTCCAGCCCGCCGAGCTGCTGTTCCAGCACCTGCGTGACCGAGTTTTCAACCGTCTGCGCATCCGCGCCGCCATAGCTTGCGTTGATCGAGACAGTCGGCGGGGCGATATCCGGGAACTGTTCGACCGCCATCGTCGAAACCGCCAGCAGCCCGGCGGCCATGATGACGATCGCCAGCACCCACGCGAAAATCGGCCGACGAGCGAAAAAGCGCGACATCATCGGCGATCAGGCCCCGACCGGCTTGATCAGCACCGGCGGCGCGACACCTTCCCCGGCCACCGCCTTTTCCGCGCCGGAAGCAGCGCGCCCGGCGGGCACGACCTTGGCCTTCTGCCCTTCGCGCGCGTTGATAAGGCCTTCAACCACGACCCGGTCGCCCGCCTTCAGCCCGCTGGTGACCAGCCAGTTCTGCCCGACCGGTGTATCCGCAGTGATCTGGCGCCGTTCCAGTTCGTCGCTGGCGTTGGCGACCAGCACGCTGGCGCGGCCGCGCGGGTCGCGGCTGACGGCGGCCTGCGGCACAAGGATGCCATCGGGCACCGTGCCCTGGCCGATCCGGGTGCGCACGAACAGCCCCGGCAGCAAATCGCCCTTGGGATTGGGAACCACCGCGCGGATCGTGATCGTGCCGGTTTCCGGGTTCACATCAACATCGGCGGGGTTGAGCTTTCCGGCGATCGGATAGGGCGTGCCATCGGGCAGGATCACCTGCACGCTGGCGGCGCCCGCCACCAGCTTTCCGCTTTCGATCGCCCGGCGCAGCGCGATGAAATCCGCGCCCGACTGGCGGATATTGACATACATCGGGTCAAGCCGCTGCACCTTGGCCAGCGGGCTGGCCTGGCCGACCGTGACCAGCGCCCCCTTGGTGATCATCGAAATCCCGATGCGCCCGCTGATCGGAGAGGTGAGGCGGGTAAAGCCAAGGTTGACCTGCGCCGATGCCAGCGCGGCACGGGCCTGTTCCACCGCCGCGCGCGACTGGTTGTAGGCGGCCTGCGCATCGGCGGCATCCTGACGGCTGACCCCGCCCTGTTCGGCCAGCGTGGCAAAGCGTTCGGCGCGCAGCCGGTTCGCCTCCACCGTCGCGCGGGCCGAGGCAAGCGTGGCCGATGCCTGGGCCTGACCGGCCGCATAGATGCGCGAATCGATGCGGTAGAGCGGTTGCCCGGCGCGGACATACGACCCTTCCTGGAACAGGCGGGCCATGACGATACCCGCCACTTGCGGGCGAACTTCCGCGATTTCGGATGCTTCTGTACGCCCGGCGAGTTCGGTCGAAAGTTCGACCGGCTGGGTTTTGGCGATCATCACCCCCACCGTCGGCGCAGGCTTCCCTTTCTTTTCCTCTGCACTGCCGCATCCCGCAAGCGCGAGCGAGGCAGCACACAGGAGCAGCAGCGTTCTGAGGCTGTTCGGCAAGGACGATCTCTCTGTATTCGAAACAACACGTTTGCCGCACCGGACAAGCCCACCGCATGGTGCGGTGCAATACGCGATTCGCCACCTTCACGTCTTGCGGCACGACAATTGCGCGAGTGTCTAGCAGATTGCTGCACCTGCGCACCTTCCTTGATGGACCGGAAGCGGGTGCGCGACACAATGATACATTTGGCCGCGTATCGCCCGTAAACCGGCGATTCGCAGACCCGCAACACCCGTTTTCGAGGTAAAATCTTTGCGCAGGCGCCGATTTCAGTGGAAAGTCGGGAAAACACCATGGCTTTCCGCGTTATCCATGCGTTAGCCGTGCCATCCCGTTTCCAGTTGAGGATCAGAATACCATGAACAACAGCGACCTCGCCGATGTAATCGCCGCCAGCCAGGGCATGTCCAAGGCCGATGCCCGCAAGGCGGTCGACAGCGTCTTTGCCGCAATTGCCGACGCTGCCGCCAAGGGTGAGGAAGTCTCGCTCAACGGTTTCGGCAAGTTCAAGGTCAAGAACAGCCCGGCCCGCGAAGGCCGCAACCCTTCGACCGGCGCGACCATCCAGATCGCAGCATCGAACAAGCTGACCTTCTCTGCCGCCAAGGCCGTCAAGGACAAGCTCAACGGCTGAACCGTTCCTGCCCGGCATCTGCAACACAGGTGCCGGGCGACGGCCTGCGGCGCGCGCGGCGCCGGTACTATTCCCGCGCACTGCCTTCCCGCACACCAGCACCCCGGCAACCGCAGTTGCGCTCCGGCGCATCGCCGCCCCGGCACTGCAGACCTTACGCGGCCTATTCCATCGACGCGCGATAGACCCCGCTGCTCGGCGCCTCGAACAACCGCATCACCATCGGTTCGAAAAACGATAAAGGCGCGGTGTCATACGCCGGGTCGAAGGCCGGGCAATCGTAGCGATCCACGAACGCCATCGTTGCGGCATAGTGTTCATGCCCCTGGAACCGGTCGCGCATGTTGCGGTCCAGACCGATGTAGTGGAAGAAATTGTACCCCTGGAAAATCCCGTGGTGCTGCACGATCCAGTGCAGTTCTTCGGACACGAACGGCTTGAGGATCGCCGCCGCGATATCGGGGTGGCTATAAGCGCCCAGCGTATCGCCGATATCGTGCAGCAGCGCCATCACGACATAGTCTTCGCCCTGCCCATCGCGGTGCGCGCGTGTCGCGGTCTGCAGGCAATGCGTCAGCCGGTCTACGGCAAAGCCGCCGCAATCCCCTTCAAGCAGGCGCAGATGATCGAGCACCCGCGCCCCGCCATTGCGCGCATAGGGGAGGACATGCTGCATGATGGCGTCCCAGTCCTGCTGGGTGCCGTCCGTCATGGTGTGGAACGTGGCGAGGGGAAGATCGTCCATCTCGTGACTCCTGCTCCCGCACGCCACCTGTTCCCGGCGGCTTTGCGATGGACTGGAAGCTTATCGGTTTTGCCGCGGTTTGGAACCCGAATATGGTACCGGTACGATGCTTCCTGCCGCAAAACGGATCAGGGGATGGCGGGCGCCGGACTTTCGCAGATGTCGCACAGCGCATGGATGATCGCGCGCACCACTTCGTCGGTCAGCCGGTAGAACCGCACTTGCGCCGCCACACGGCTATCGACCACGGCTTCATCGCGCAGGCGCGCCAGATGCTGCGACACCGCCGATTGCGAAAGGCCGGTCAGTTCCACCAGCTCGCTGACCGAAACCTCGCCCTCGTCCATCCGGCACAGCATGAGCAGGCGTTCGGGATGGCTCATCGTGCGCATGCGGCCAGCCATCATCGCGGCATTGGCCTTGAGCACCTGAAGGTCGGTCGGCTTCGTCATACCATGGAGATAACGCCCGGAACCGGCCTTGCAAGGGCGCGCGGCGCGCAATTTCCTTGAATACATCGCTTTCAATTTATATAAGTATGTTCGAATATATATCCGGTATCGTCATTCCGGCAAGGAGCATCCCGTTGACCGACCTTCCCCTCGCCGCCGCCACCGCGCAGATCGAAAGCAGCGCCAGCGATAGCGCGCCGGTGGTCCGCACCTTCTTTGATGAAGCGACCTTCACCGCCACCCATGTCGTCCACGACCCGGCAACGCGCCGCGCGGCGATCATCGATTCAGTGCTCGATTTCGATCAGGCGTCGGGCCGCACCAGCCACGCCGGGGCCGATGCGGTGATTGCCTATGTGCGCGAACTGGGCCTTGGCGTGGACTGGTTGCTGGAAACCCACGCCCACGCCGATCATCTTTCCGCCGCGCCCTATCTCAAGGCGCAGCTTGGCGGCACGATCGTCATCGGCACGGCCATCCGCACAGTGCAGGACGTATTCGGCAAGGTCTTCAACGAAGGCCCGGCCTTTGCCCGCGATGGCAGCCAGTTCGATGCGCTGATGGACGATGGGCATCGCTTTGCAGTCGGCAGCATACCGGCCATTGCCCTGCACGTTCCGGGCCATACCCCCGCGTGCCTTGCCTATGCCATCGGGGATGCGCTGTTCGTCGGCGATACGCTGTTCATGCCCGATTATGGCACGGCCCGCGCCGATTTTCCCGGCGGCGATGCGCGCACGCTGTTCCGTTCGATCCGCCGCCTGATGCAACTGCCGGAACAGACGCGGGTTTTCCTGTGCCACGATTACAAGGCGCCAGGGCGCGATGCCTTTGTCTGGGAAACCACCATCGGTGCGCAGCGCACGGCCAATGTCCACGTCCACGATGGCGTTGCCGAAGATGCCTTTGTCGCCATGCGCGAAGCACGCGATGCCACCCTGGGCATGCCGCGGCTGATCCTGCCGTCGATCCAGATCAACATGCGCGCAGGCCACCTGCCCGAACCCGAAGCCAACGGCGTGCGCTACCTCAAGCTGCCGCTGGACCTGCTGTGATCCTGCTCGATCTGCAACACCTGCTGGCCGCCGTTTCGGGCGTGCTGGTGGGGTTCGTGCTGGGGCTGGTTGGCGGCGGCGGGTCGATCCTGGCCGTGCCGCTGATGGTCTATCTGGTCGGTGTCGCCAGCCCCCATATCGCCATCGGCACCAGCGCGCTGGCAGTGGCGGCCAATGCGCTGTCGGGGCTGGCCAGCCACGCCCGCGCGCGCAACGTCAACTGGCGCTGCGGCGGCATGTTCGCGGCGGCGGGCGTATTCGGCGCGCTGGCCGGATCGACGCTGGGCAAGGCCATGGACGGCCAGCGGCTGCTCGCCCTGTTCGCGCTGCTGATGCTGGGCGTGGCCTTTGCGATGTGGCGCGGGCGCGGCGATCAGGGCGTGGAAGGCGTGGTCTGCAACCGCGAAAACCTGCCGCGCGTGACCGTGTTCGGTTTTGGCACCGGGGCGCTTTCCGGCTTCTTCGGGATCGGTGGCGGCTTCCTGATCGTGCCCGCGCTGGTTGCCTCCACGGCGATGCCGATCGGCCGCGCCATCGGCACATCGCTGGTTGCGGTGTTCGCCTTCGGCCTTGCCACCGCGCTGAACTATGCGGCGTCCGGGCTGATCGACTGGCCGCTGGCCATCGCCTTCATCCTCGGCGGCATCGCCGGGTCGGTCGGCGGCACCCGCGCATCGGCCCGGCTGGCCACACGCAAGGGCGCGCTGAACAGCGTTTTTGCCGGACTGATCGTGATCGTGGCGCTCTATATGCTGGCGCGAAGCTGGCCGGCGCTATTCAACTAAATCGGCCTTGCCGGATCGTCCGCGAACGCCTAGGAGGCAGCCCGTCGGGGAGTAGCGCAGCCTGGTAGCGCATCTGGTTTGGGACCAGAGGGTCGTAGGTTCGAATCCTATCTCCCCGACCACTTCTCCATCATCGCCGGCCCATCATCGCCATCAACCGACCGGCAGGCCGCCAGTCTGGCGCAGGGCTTCGCCCAGGGCCACCGCGCTGGCGATGGCGAGGTTGAGCGAGCGGACCTCTGCCCGGATCGGGATGCGCACGCGGGCATCGCACGCCTGCGCCACGGGATCGGGCACGCCGCCGCTTTCCTTGCCGAACAGCAGCACGTCATCGGGCGCGAAGGCGAAATCGTGGAGCAGCCCTTCGCCCTTCGTAGTGAACAGCACGAGACGGCGCGGCGCCACCGCCGCCCGGAATGGCGCAAACCCGGCGTGGCGGGCAAAGCGGACGTGGTCGATATAATCCATCGCCGCGCGGCGCACGCGGCGGTCGTCCCACGCAAAGCCGAGCGGTTCGATCAGATCGACATCGACGCCGAAACAGGCCCCCAGCCGCAGCACTGCGCCGACATTCCCGGCGATCTCCGGTTCATACAGCGCAAGGCGCATCATTCCACCGTGACGGACTTGGCCAGGTTGCGCGGCTGGTCCACGTCGGTGCCCTTGGCCACGGCCACGTGGTAGGCCAGCAACTGGACCGGCACCGCATAGACCAGCGGCGCGATCAGCGGGTGGACGCGGGGCATCTCGATCGTGGCAAGACAGCCTTCACCGGCCTCGGCAATGCCCGCCGCATCGGAAATCAGCACGACCTTGCCGCCGCGCGCGCGCACTTCCTGCATGTTCGACACGGTCTTTTCGAACAGCGGGCCGGATGGCGCCAGCACGATCACCGGCACCGCTTCGTCGATCAGCGCGATGGGGCCGTGCTTCATTTCCCCGCTGGCATAGCCTTCGGCGTGGATATAGCTGATTTCCTTGAGCTTCAGCGCCCCTTCCAGCGCCAGCGGATAATCCGGCCCGCGCCCCAGGTAGAGCACGTCGCGCGCCGGCGCGATCAGGTGCGCCATGGCGGCAATTTCCTCGTCAAACGCCAGCGCGGCGTTGAGCGCGGCGGGCACTTCGACAAGCTGTTCGACAATCGCCGCCTCTTCCGCGCGGGTAACCCGCCCGCGCTTGACCGCAAGATGCACCGCGAGCGCGGCCAGCACGGCAAGCTGGCAGGTGAACGCCTTGGTCGATGCCACGCCGATTTCCGGCCCGGCGTGGGTCGGCAGCAGCAGGTCCGCTTCGCGCGCCATGGTGCTGGTGGGCACGTTGACGACCACCGCGATGGTCTGCCCCGCCGCCTTGCAATGGCGCAGCGCCGCCAGCGTATCGGCGGTTTCGCCGCTCTGCGAAATGAACAGCGCAAGGCCGCCCGGCTCCAGCACCGGATCGCGGTAACGGAACTCGCTGGCCACATCGATATCCACGGGCAGGCGCGCGAACTGTTCGAACCAGTACTTGGCGACCATCCCGGCGTAATAACTCGTCCCGCAGGCGACAATCGTCACGCGGTTGATGCGTGCCAGATCGAAGTCGATCTGCGGCAGCGCCACGGTCTGTTCGACCCGGCGCAGATAGCTGCGCAGCGTCTGCGCCACGACCACCGGCTGTTCGAAGATCTCCTTCTGCATGAAGTGACGGTAATTGCCCTTTTCGATGGCCGCGGCGGTTGCCCCCGAAGCCACGATGGGCCGGTCCACCCGCTGGTTTTCGGCATCGAAGATCTGCGCGCCATCGCGGGTGATGACCACCCAATCGCCTTCTTCCAGATAGGTGATGCGCTGCGTCAGCGGCGCCAGCGCCAGCGCATCGGAACCCAGATAGGTTTCCCCTTCGCCATAGCCGACCACCAGCGGCGAGCCGAGCCGCGCGCCGATCAGCATGCCGTCATGGCTGCGGAACGCGATGGCCAGGGCAAAGGCCCCGCGCAACTGCGGCAGCACCGCCTTGACCGCATCCTGCGGCGAAAGCCCCGCTTCCACCTGTTCGGACACGAGATGCGCGACCACTTCGGTATCGGTTTCGCTTTCGAAGCGGCGCCCGCGCGCGGTCAGCGCATCGCGCAGCGGCTTGAAGTTTTCGATGATCCCGTTGTGCACCAGCGCGACATGATCGGTCGCGTGCGGGTGGGCGTTGCTGGTGGTCGGTGCGCCGTGCGTGGCCCAGCGGGTGTGGGCGATCCCGATCAGGCCGGACGCGGGGTTGCGCGCCAGTTCGATGACCAGGTTGCCCAGCTTGCCTTCGGCGCGGCGGCGCACCAGTTGCCCACCTTCGACCAGACAGATGCCCGCACTGTCATACCCCCGGTATTCCATCCGGCGCAGGCCATCGACCAGCCGATCCGCGACCTGTTCCTTGCCGACGATTCCGATGATTCCACACATGCTGCTGCTTGATCCTGCTATGCCCGTTTCCGGGACCGTCGCGCACGCTTATGGCACGAAATCGTTGGCATCTTCTTTCCATTTGCCAGCGCGCACAGGTTTGTCCAGCCGGGAATGCTGCGAGGCATCACAGGCAGCAGCGGTATCGATTACCATGAAACACCAACACCCGCTGCAAAGTGGGAGATTTTGCAAAGGTGCACGTCGCGCACCAATTTCAACGATATTCCAGGGCATTCAACGAAACGAATATTCACCGTACTTTGAGAAGTAGTAGGGTCCGGACCCAATAACTGGATTCCCACGGTGATCAGATTGTGATTCAGTGCCTCGGCGAGGAGGCGCTGATATGTCTGATTTCTTTTGGTTTTCCGATGCGCAGTGGGCTCGGATCGAGCCGC